>NZ_JAHCDK010000054.1 GCF_018413465.1 Flavobacterium sp. CYK-55 | reverse complement strand
TAGGTTGTGTTACTTGAGCAGATATAGCAGGCGTAGCCGGAGTCTCAGGTTGTGCATCGATGGTTACCGAAGCAGAAGCTGCCGAAGTACATCCGTTGCTAGCAGTTGCCGTCAAGGTATAAGTACCCGCCGGAGCCGTTACCACACCTGTGTTTGACATGCTCACACCTACATTAGGCGTAATGGTATAAGTCATTGCAGCATCG
>NZ_JAHCDK010000053.1 GCF_018413465.1 Flavobacterium sp. CYK-55 | reverse complement strand
ATACCTTGACGGCAACTGCTAGCAACGGATGTACTTCGGCAACTTCTGCTTCGGTAACCATCGATGCACAACCTGAGACTCCGGCTACGCCTGCTATATCTGCTCAAGTAACACAACCTACTTGTGCGGTAGCAACTGGTTCATTCTCTGTATCGAACTACGATGCTGCAATGACTTATACCATTACGCCTAATGTAGGTGTGAGCATGTCTAACACGGGTGTGGT
>NZ_JAHCDK010000052.1 GCF_018413465.1 Flavobacterium sp. CYK-55 | reverse complement strand
ATGCAATTTTCAGCTATCTCATAGCCAAAAGCTTGAGCTGGAAAATCAAACAATCTTTTCCACCGCAAAGCAAAAAAAGCGGCCAATATTTATCAACGTTTTTGCTGAGCAATTGCGCACAACGGTTGCGGGTTTGCTCAGTCACGGTAATTTGGAACAGAGTATAATCCGTTAGATGAAACAAACATATGGAAAATATATCTTTCTTGAACACTGATGCAGTTATTGTGCAAACCTGCTGTTGTGC
>NZ_JAHCDK010000051.1 GCF_018413465.1 Flavobacterium sp. CYK-55 | reverse complement strand
CCATGACTTATACCGTGCTTGGTTCGGGTGGATGTCCGAATGCGACTGCGACGAGAACAATAACAGTAACTGCGCCCGTTTCTGCCGGAACTTTATCCGGAGCACAAAACATTTGCATCGGCGATTCAGTAACTTTTTCATCAACAATTTCAGGCGGAACTTGGACTTCATCAAATCCTGCGGTCGCTACGATTAATGCTGCTACCGGAGCGATTGTTGGAGTTGCTGCCGGAAGCTCAACCATGACGT
>NZ_JAHCDK010000050.1 GCF_018413465.1 Flavobacterium sp. CYK-55 | reverse complement strand
ACTCGCCGAATGTGTTTACCGTAGGAAGTTCGATTGTGAATTTAGTTCCGAGTTTCTCAGGAAATGTGACTTCGTTTAGCATCGCGCCGGCTTTACCTTCGGGATTATCTTTTGATACAACTTCAGGTGTGATTTCAGGAGCGCCAACTGAGGTTTCTGCAACTTCGATTTATACCGTAACGGCCTTCAATTCCGGCGGATCAACTTCATTTGGAATTTCGATTACCGTGAACGATGTGGCGCCTTCAACTT
>NZ_JAHCDK010000049.1 GCF_018413465.1 Flavobacterium sp. CYK-55 | reverse complement strand
TATTAAAAGTCAATCCGCTTGGTAAACTAGGCGAAATACTGTAGTTGACTACTGCTCCGCCTGAAATCGATGGATGAAGATGAGTAATCGGAACTCCTACAGTATAAATATTTGGTGAATTATAACTTAAAGCTGACGGCGCGACATCATTCACGGTAATCGAAATTCCAAACGAAGTTGAACCGCCGGAATTCAAAGCCGTTACGGTATAAATTGCTGTAGATGAAACTGCATTCGGTGTTCCTGAAATCACCCCTGAAGTTGTATCAAAC
>NZ_JAHCDK010000048.1 GCF_018413465.1 Flavobacterium sp. CYK-55 | reverse complement strand
GCTTCACTAAAAAAGGCAATGACATACTCTCCCACAAAATGCAGTACCATCTGCGCAGGCGGGCTTAACTTCTCTGTTCGGAATGGGAAGAGGTGAGCCCCGCCGCAATAATCACCTTAAGTTTTTAGTTGTGATTTAAACACAACTGCAACATCGGTTGCTAATATCTTAACATACTGAGATAAAGAAATACATTTGGAAAGATTGCACTCCCGTCTTGCGACGGGAGATGCGACGTACATAAGCTTACGGGTTATTAGTACTACTCGACTA
>NZ_JAHCDK010000047.1 GCF_018413465.1 Flavobacterium sp. CYK-55 | reverse complement strand
CGCCTGCTATATCTGCTCAAGTAACACAACCTACTTGTGCCGTAGCAACTGGTTCATTCTCTGTATCGAACTACGATGCTGCAATGACTTATACCATTACGCCTAATGTAGGTGTGAGCATGTCTAATACTGGTGTGGTTACTGCTCCGGCTGGTACTTATACCTTGACGGCAACTGCTAGCAACGGATGTACTTCGGCAGCTTCTGCTTCGGTAACCATCGATGCACAACCTGAGACTCCGGCTACGCCTGCTATATCTGCTCAAGTAACACAACCTA
>NZ_JAHCDK010000046.1 GCF_018413465.1 Flavobacterium sp. CYK-55 | reverse complement strand
TAGGAGTTCCGATTACTCATCTTCATCCATCGATTTCAGGCGGAGCAGTAGTCAACTACAGTATTTCGCCTAGTTTACCAAGCGGATTGACTTTTAATACCGCAAATGGTGAAATTGAAGGAACGCCGAATGTAGTTTCGTCAACTTCGATTTATACTGTGACAGCCTTCAATTCTGGTGGATCGACTTCGTTTGGCGTTTCGATTACCGTGAACGATGTGGCGCCTTCAACTTTGAGTTATAACTCGCCGAATGTATTCACCGTCGGAAGTCCGATTATAGATTTGATTCCGACTTTTACTGGAAATGTGACTTCGTTTAGCAT
>NZ_JAHCDK010000045.1 GCF_018413465.1 Flavobacterium sp. CYK-55 | reverse complement strand
CTGTTAATTCAAAATATAATAAGGAATCAAATACAAACAGAGTCTCGTAGCTCAGCTGGTTAGAGTACTACACTGATAATGTAGGGGTCGGCAGTTCGAGTCTGCCCGGGACTACTTTTTTTGATTACTTGGAAGGAAATTCTGGAAGTTGGAATTCACCAAAGAGATTAGAAATCAGCAATCTAAAATCTGGATTCTGGCATCAGAACACACTTTGGGGGATTAGCTCAGCTGGCTAGAGCGCCTGCCTTGCACGCAGGAGGTCAACGGTTCGACTCCGTTATTCTCCACAGGGCCGAAGCGTTAGGAAAATGTCTAGTAGACATTTTTAGCGAAGGAGC
>NZ_JAHCDK010000044.1 GCF_018413465.1 Flavobacterium sp. CYK-55 | reverse complement strand
CTGCTCAAGTAACACAACCTACTTGTGCCGTAGCAACTGGTTCATTCTCTGTATCGAACTACGATGCTGCAATGACTTATACCATTACGCCTAATGTAGGTGTGAGCATGTCTAACACGGGTGTGGTAACAGCTCCGGCTGGTACTTATACCTTGACGGCAACTGCTAGCAACGGATGTACTTCGGCAACTTCTGCTTCGGTAACCATCGATGCACAACCTGAGACTCCGGCTACGCCTGCTATATCTGCTCAAGTAACACAACCTACTTGTGCCGTAGCAACTGGTTCATTCTCTGTATCGAACTACGATGCTGCAATGACTTATACCATTACGCCTAATGTAGGTGTGAGCATGTC
>NZ_JAHCDK010000043.1 GCF_018413465.1 Flavobacterium sp. CYK-55 | reverse complement strand
ACAATCTTTTCCACCGCAAAGCAAAAAAAGCGGCCAATATTTATCAACGTTTTTGCTGAGCAATTGCGCACAACGTTCTCTTGCTAGGCGCGCGTTGCGGAACAGCGAGCCGAGTACGCTCCGCTAAGATAAAATTTTCTCGTGAAAAACAAGCGCAAAGCCAACAAAATCAAGCAATGGCGCTTAGCAAGTGTTATCTGGCTGGCGCTTTTAAGTTCAAAGTTTGCGCACATTATTCACGCACAGATTTGTTTCGCCGGAATTGCTTCAACGCAAAGCTTAAAAAAATAAAAACTTGTTGCGAAGCAAATTAATTTAAGCGCTGTTGACACACAAAGTTTGCGTTTCGTTTTCGTCTCG
>NZ_JAHCDK010000042.1 GCF_018413465.1 Flavobacterium sp. CYK-55 | reverse complement strand
CTACGCCTGCTATATCTGCTCAAGTAACACAACCTACTTGTGCCGTAGCAACTGGTTCATTCTCTGTATCGAACTACGATGCTGCAATGACTTATACCATTACGCCTAATGTAGGTGTGAGCATGTCAAACACAGGTGTGGTAACGGCTCCGGCGGGTACTTATACCTTGACGGCAACTGCTAGCAACGGATGTACTTCGGCAACTTCTGCTTCGGTAACGATTGATGCGCAGCCACAAACACCATCGGCTCCAGTTGCCGGTACTGTAACACAACCAACGTGCGCAGTAGCAACAGGTTCAGTAGAATTGACCGGTTTACCAACAGGAACTTGGACCATTAATCCGGGGAACATCTCTGGAACTGGAA
>NZ_JAHCDK010000041.1 GCF_018413465.1 Flavobacterium sp. CYK-55 | reverse complement strand
CTGTTAATTCAAAATATAATAAGGAATCAAATACAAACAGAGTCTCGTAGCTCAGCTGGTTAGAGTACTACACTGATAATGTAGGGGTCGGCAGTTCGAGTCTGCCCGGGACTACTTTTTTTGATTAGGAATTTGGGAATTACGAATTACGAATTAAAAATGGAATTGATTTACTTAGGGAAATTTTAGAAGTTGAGAGATTAGGAATTATAAGATTCGTAATTCATAATTCGTAATTTTTAATTAAAAATTGGGGGATTAGCTCAGCTGGCTAGAGCGCCTGCCTTGCACGCAGGAGGTCAACGGTTCGACTCCGTTATTCTCCACAGGGCCGAAGCGTTAGGAAAATGTCTAGTAGACATTTTTAGCGAAGGAGC
>NZ_JAHCDK010000040.1 GCF_018413465.1 Flavobacterium sp. CYK-55 | reverse complement strand
GTGTTCGCCCTGCGGGCTCGGTTCGTCGCCTTTCTTTTAGAGAACCCTAGCTTGTAAAAGCTGGTTTTTTTTTTTATTTATAGGCGAGCTAAAGCTCGTGTACCTGACTGCCACTGGCAGTCCTCCTCTTAATATCAAATGTCGCCTTTAGCTTCGCTCATACCAATAAGTATTTGATGAGTTTAAGAGTTGTGACAAAGTAAAACAAAACTCAAAATTTGTCACAAATTCTGTGACAAAATAAAAGTAAGTTTGAAATTTGTCACAAAAGTTGTGACAAAATAAAAATTGTTTTCAAATTTGTCACAGAGTTGAGTTTATAAGAATGGGTAGCAAATAGTTTTGTTCTTTTTAATTAATTACCATCACTCTGTTTTTTTCAACCCTTTTGTCCTTCCG
>NZ_JAHCDK010000039.1 GCF_018413465.1 Flavobacterium sp. CYK-55 | reverse complement strand
CAATCGAACTTCCTACGGTAAACACATTCGGCGAGTTATAACTCAAAGCTGAAGGTGCGATATCATTCACCGTTATCGAAACGCCAAACGAAGTTGATCCACCAGAATTGAAGGCTGTCACGGTATAAATCGAAGTTGCAGAAACCTCAGTTGGCGCTCCTGAAATCACACCCGAAGTTGTATCAAACGATAATCCCGATGGTAAAGCCGGCGCGATGCTAAACGAAGTAATATTTCCTGAGAAACTCGGAACTAAATTCACAATTGAACTTCCCACAGTAAACACATTCGGCGAGTTATAACTCAAAGCTGAAGGTGCGATATCATTCACCGTTATCGAAACGCCAAACGAAGTTGATCCACCAGAATTGAAGGCTGTCACGGTATAAATCGAAGTTGCAGAAA
>NZ_JAHCDK010000038.1 GCF_018413465.1 Flavobacterium sp. CYK-55 | reverse complement strand
GAATCGCCGATGCAAATGTTTTGTGCTCCGGATAAAGTTCCGGCAGAAACGGGCGCAGTTACTGTTATTGTTCTCGTCGCAGTCGCATTCGGACATCCACCCGAACCAAGCACGGTATAAGTCATGGTTGAACTTCCAGCAGCAACTCCGACAATCGCTCCGGTTGAGCTATTGATCGTTGCTACAGCTGGATTAGATGAAGTCCAAGTTCCACCTGAAACTGTTGAGGCAAAAGTGACAGAATCACCGATGCAAATGTTTTGTGTTCCTGATAAAGTTCCGGCTACGACCGGCGCAGTCACGGTCACAGTTCTAGTCGCTGTAGCATTCGGGCATCCGCCAGAACCCAAAACGGTATACGTCATGGTTGAGCTTCCGGCAGCAACTCCAACAATCGCTCCGGTAGCAGCATTAATCGTAGCGACCGCAGGATTTGATGAAGTCCAAGTTCCGCCTGAAATTGTTGATGAAAAAGTTACTGAATC
>NZ_JAHCDK010000037.1 GCF_018413465.1 Flavobacterium sp. CYK-55 | reverse complement strand
TATTATGTAGATGCTGATGGTGACGGATGGGACAACGGAACGGCTTCAGTTTGTTCAGGAACTTCAGCTCCAGCTGGATACTCAGCTACTACAAGCGGAACAGATTGCGACGACACCAACCCATTGTTGACAGACAACTGTGGCGGAGGTTCAGTAGTTAATTTGACCATGTTTATCCAAGGATATTACATGGGTGGAAGCACAATGAACTCGGTTAAATTCAACCAAGATTTCGTATCACCAACAACTGATGTTGAGGATATGACTATTGAGTTACACGATGCTACTACTTATGCTTTGGTGGATACCGCAGTGGCTACATTGCATACTGATGGTACTTTGACTGCTACATTTAATACAGCAGCAGCCGGAGATTACTATATTGCAGTAAAAGGTGCAAATATTACACAAACATGGTCTGCTATGCCGCAAACCATTGGTACAACACCATTGACTTATGATTTTACTACATCAGCATCACAAGCTTATGGAGATAACA
>NZ_JAHCDK010000036.1 GCF_018413465.1 Flavobacterium sp. CYK-55 | reverse complement strand
GATAAGCTTTTACATCATATACGTTAATCGCAGTAGCAGTTTGTCTTGTAGCAGCTGGTGAAACAGTGATGTCACAAGTTTGTGTACCTTGAACGTAGCTTGAGTTGTACAATACATCAACACGGATGGTATAAGTAACACCCGGTTGAGCACCACCTGGCAAGTTCATTAAGCTGAATACACTGTTTGGCGTAGTGTACTCTCTTGAAGTAGCAGGTGAAGTTGAAGTAACTACGAATTTATATCCTTGAGCTCCGATTACTTGCTGAGCAAAGATTGAAGTCCAAAGACGAGTAATAGTAGTTCCACAAGCAGGGTTAACCACTCTTGAAGTAGCCGGATTAGCCGGAGTTGTAATGGTGCAAACTGATCCGTACTCTGTGTCTGGTCTCCAAGTTGAACCGAATCTCAACAATACATCGATAGTATAAGTAGTACCGAATGAAATGTTTTGGATTCCAAGGTTAGTCAAGCTAAATCTGTTTACAGATGAATCATAAGTACCTACCA
>NZ_JAHCDK010000035.1 GCF_018413465.1 Flavobacterium sp. CYK-55 | reverse complement strand
AAGTTGAAGGCGCCACATCGTTCACGGTAATCGAAATTCCAAATGAAGTTGATCCGCCGGAATTGAAGGCCGTTACGGTATAAATCGAAGTTGCAGAAACCTCAGTTGGCGCTCCTGAAATCACACCAGTTGCAGTATCAAAAGACAATCCCAAAGGTAAACTTGGCGTAATGCTAAACGAAGTCACATTTCCAGTAAAACTCGGAACTAAATTCACAATTGGGCTTCCTACAGTAAACACATTTGGTGAATTATAACTCAAAGCTGAAGGCGCGACATCATTTACCGTAATCGAAACTCCAAATGAAGTTGATCCGCCGGAATTGAAGGCCGTTACGGTATAAATCGAAGTTGCAGAAACCTCAGTTGGCGCTCCTGAAATCACCCCTGAAGTTGTATCAAAAGATAATCCCGAAGGTAAAGCCGGCGCGATGCTAAACGAAGTCACATTTCCTGAGAAACTCGGAACTAAATTCACAATCGAACTTCCTACGGTAAACACATTCGGCGAGT
>NZ_JAHCDK010000034.1 GCF_018413465.1 Flavobacterium sp. CYK-55 | reverse complement strand
AGGTGTTGACAAAAAGTTTTGTCGTTTTAGACTTACTAGTTCACTTGGTTTTACCAACAACACTATGCAACTTACCTTCCCAACAGGGGGTGCAGGTATTACTTTAAATATCTGTGTTGTATATTGTCAAGCTAATACTAACTCTGCTGCAATCTCATTTGCTAACGGTAACTTAGTGTTGGGTGGCCCTTATACCGCTTCAGGTGTAACTTGTGCTACCTCAGGTGCTGTAAGCAACTTGGGCGCTGTTACTTGTTTTGGTGGTAACAATGGTTCTGCTACTGTTACTATGTCACCGGTTCCGTCTAACAGTTCTATTACTTATACTGTTGATGGTGGTGCTTCAACTGCTGCTACTTTGGAATCAGGTGCATTCAACGTATCTGGTTTAACTGCTGGTGAGCACACGATTGCCGTGTCTAACGGTTCTTGTGCTGTTGTAAATGTACCGGTTACTATTTCTGGTCCTGCATCAGCTTTAACCAACACAACAACTGAATCTGCCTGCGGTAGCTTTACTTGGGGTGTGACTGGTTTGACTTATTCTGAGTCTGGTACTTATA
>NZ_JAHCDK010000033.1 GCF_018413465.1 Flavobacterium sp. CYK-55 | reverse complement strand
AAATGCAATTTTCAGCTATCTCATAGCCAAAAGCTTGAGCTGGAAAATCAAACAATCTTTTCTACCGCAAAGCAAAAAAAGCGGCCAATATTTATCAACGTTTTTGCTGAGCAATTGCGCACAACGTTTTGCGGCCATATCTTGTGGCGAAAAAGCGAGCCGCGTACGCTCCGCTAAGCTAAATAAAAAACGTGAAAGCTGAACATAAAGCAAAGAAAATCCAGCCATAAGTTATGACCGCTGTTATCTGGCTGGCGCTTTTATGCTCAAAGTTTGCGACCAGTTTTCACGCACAGTTTTGTTTCACCGGAATTGCTTCAACGTAAAGCTAGGAAAAAAATAAAAACTTGTGGCGAAGCAAATTTTTTTAAGCGCTGTTGACACACAAAGTTTGCGTTTCGTTTTCGTTTCGATTTTCACGCAAAGTTTTACAAATGATTTCAGAAAGCAGCGAAATCTCCGTTTTGAAAAAAGCTTCAGAAATTCACGACAAAGTTGATCAAGATTTTCAACAGCGCGATTTAGAAATTCAGATTTGCAATTACGGAAGTTGTTTTTTTGCGGCTCGAAAATGCGCTTGCAGATAACGTTTTGCGGCCATGTCTTGTGGCGGAAAAGCGAGCCGCGTACGCT
>NZ_JAHCDK010000032.1 GCF_018413465.1 Flavobacterium sp. CYK-55 | reverse complement strand
ACTGATGCTGATGGTGACGGATACAACAATGGTTTCCCTCCAACTTCAGTATGCTACGGTGCTGCTACACCAGCAGGTTACACTTTAGTAAACAATGGTACTGATTGCAACGATGAGTCTGCATCAGTTAACCCTAACGCATCTGAGATTCCTGGAAACAGCATTGATGACAACTGTGATGGTAACATCGATGAAGTTTACCCAACTTCTTACTTGAATGCTAATAACTGTGGTGTAACATTAACTGATATTTCTAACACTTTGTTTGCTTATAACTTAGCTACTTATGTTGGTTTGTCAGGTAATCAAGTTCAAAGATATCGTTTCGAAGTTACTAACGGTGCTACTGTTAGAACTTACGAGTCTAACTTGAACAACTTCAATTTGTTGAACTTGCCAGGTGGTGCTGCTTATGCAACTACATACACTGTTAGAGTTTCTGTTAAAATCTTAGGTTTCTGGAGAGAGTACGGTTCAGCTTGTACTGTAACAACTCCTGCAATTCCTAATTCATCATTTGTTACTTTGCCTGCTTGTGGTTCTACTTTGGCTAATATCTCTAACTCAATCTTCTGTAACCAAGTTGCAGGAGCTACAGGATACAGATTCAGAGTAAGCAACGGGTCTACTGTGGTAGGTACTTATGATTCATCTGTAAACAGATTTAGCTTGACTAACCTTGGAATCCAAAACATTTCATTCGGTACTACTTATACTATCGATGTATTGTTGAGATTCGGTTCAACTTGGAGACCAGA
>NZ_JAHCDK010000031.1 GCF_018413465.1 Flavobacterium sp. CYK-55 | reverse complement strand
CTATCTCATAGCCAAAAGCTTGAGCTGGAAAATCAAACAATCTTTTCCACCGCAAAGCAAAAAAAGCGGCCAATATTTATCAACGTTTTTGCTGAGCAATTGCGCACAACGTTCTCTTGCTAGGCGCACGTTGCAGAAAAGCGAGCCGAGTACGCTCCGCTAAGATAAAGTTTTTACGTGAAAAACAAGCGCAATGCCAACAAAATCAAGCAATGGCGCTTAGCAAGTGTTACAAGACGTAGCTAAATTTCGTAGAAACTCATTTTAGAAATAAAATATTTTCCTTCATGCTTTTCAAATTTACAATCTATTCCGCCACCTTCAATTGGATAAAATAAATTCAATTCAGCCTCATTTTGCGTTTCTTTAAAATTCAAAATATGAACATCAAATCCATTTTTTATTCTAATTGAATCATCTTCGAACTTTTCTACTGGAATAATTTGAAATAGATTATATCTATTTGATTCGCAATTCATCAAATTTAGAAAACGAAATGGAACGCGTTCTTTTATATCTGAATGTAAAAAAGTCAATACTTTTTTTTCATTCATCATTAAATTCAAACATTTTTCTATTGAATTGCATTTTACATCTTCTGGTGTAAAATTGATGAAAAAAGTTAGAAAGATTAAAAATAAAGTTTTCATGTCGATGTCATTTGTACGCAATTTTGGTGCTATGTCTTGTAACGGTTGCGGGTTTGCTCAGTCACGGTAATTTGGAACAGAGTATAATCCGTTAGATGAAACAAACATATGGAAAATATATCTTTCTTGAACACTGATGCAGTTATTGTGCAAACCTGCTGTTGT
>NZ_JAHCDK010000030.1 GCF_018413465.1 Flavobacterium sp. CYK-55 | reverse complement strand
GACCAGTTCCAAGTATTGATGTTACAACCGGTCAAGTGTCAATTCCTGCCGGAACTCCTGCAGGTAACTATACTATTGTTTACCAAATCTGTGAGAAACTAAATCCTTCAAACTGTGATTCTGCAACGGTAACTATTTCTGTTTCAGCTTCGGCAATCATTGCTAATGATGATGCTGGTGCGCCTGTAAGCGGAACCAACGGTGGTACTTCATTGGCCAATGTTTTGGTAAATGATACGCTTAACGGAAACCCTGTTACAGCTGCACAAGTAAATATCTTACAAGTAAATACTTCAAATCCGGGTATCACTTTATCAGGAACAAGTGTTGTGGTAGCTGCAGGAACGCCTGCCGGATCATATACTCTAGAATATCAAATTTGTGAAAAAATCAATCCTGCAAACTGCGACAATGCTATTGTGACTGTATGTGTGAATACAGCTCCAAGCGTTGGAACCATTACACAACCTACTTGTAGTGTTGCAACTGGTTCAGTAGTTTTAAGCGGATTACCATCAGGTAACTGGACGATTAACCCAGGAAATATTTCCGGTAATACTTCAAGTACAACGATTAGTAATCTTGCAGCTGGAACTTATAACTTCGTAGTAACCAACAGTACCGGATGTGCTTCTGTTGCCACTGTTGATGTAGTGATCAACCCGCAACCACAAACACCAGCTGTTCCGACAATTGCTGCTCAAGTAACACAACCTACTTGTGCGGTAGCAACTGGTTCATTCTCTGTATCGAACTACGATGCTGCAATGACTTATACCATTACGCCTAATGTAGGTGTGAGCATGTCTAACACGGGTGTGGT
>NZ_JAHCDK010000029.1 GCF_018413465.1 Flavobacterium sp. CYK-55 | reverse complement strand
CTGATGCAGACTCATCGTTGCAATCAGTACCATTGTTTACTAAAGTGTAACCTGCTGGTGTAGCAGCACCGTAGCATACTGAAGTTGGAGGGAAACCATTGTTGTATCCGTCACCATCAGCATCAGTATAGAAGTTAGCAGTTCTCCATTTTGTTGGATCAGCAGGAGCACAGTCAGTATTGTTTGTAGAAGTACCTTCAGGTTGACCTGTACAAGACAAGATAGCAGCACCAGCACCAAAACCATCACCATCAGCATCAGCATAGTAAGTTTCAGCTGAAGTATTGATAGTCAAGTTTAAGATTTCAGTATGACATCCAACAGTATTAGTGTAAGTACCTGATGAAGTATACGTTTGGCCATTTACTGACCATGTGAAAGAACCACAAGCAGTTTCTGAAGTAGTGTTAGAAGTACTTGGCGTGATTGTCAAGTTCAATACTTCTGTATGACATCCAACAGTGTTGTTGTACGTACCTGATGAAGTATACGTTTGACCGTTAACTGACCAAGTATAAGTATCACAAGCAGATTCTGTAGTGGTATTTGAAGTACTTGGCGTAATTGTCAAGTTTAATACCTCAGTATGACATCCAACAGTATTAGTGTAAGATCCTGATGAAGTATAGGTTTGACCGTTAACTGACCAAGTATAAGTATCACAAGCAGATTCTGTAGTTGTGTTTGAAGTATTAGGTGTAATCGTTAAGTTCAAAGTTTCATTAACTGTACATCCTTGACCGTTTGTAGTAGTTCCGGTATAAGTACCAGACTCAGAATAAGTCAAACCAGTCACACCCCAAGTAAAGCTACCGCAGGCAGATTCAGTTGTTGTGTTGGTTAAAGCTGATGCAGGACCAGAAATAGTAA
>NZ_JAHCDK010000027.1 GCF_018413465.1 Flavobacterium sp. CYK-55 | reverse complement strand
ACAATCTTTTCCACCGCAAAGCAAAAAAAGCGGCCAATATTTATCAACGTTTTTGCTGAGCAATTGCGCACAACGTTCTCTTGCTAGGCGCGCGTTGCGGAACAGCGAGCCGAGTACGCTCCGCTAAAGATAAAATTTTCTCGTGAAAAACAAGCGCAAAGCCAACAAAATCAAGCAATGGCGCTTAGCAAGTGTTAGCTGCTGTTGCAATTTTTAATTATCTTTTGCCTCCAACAAATTCAAACTATAAATCAACCTCGAATTTCTTTTCACTAATAAATTTGTAGACATCTTTTCTTTAATTATGCTGTCACCAATTTTTAATTCTACATTCTTTGGCCAATAGTCAAAAAGTTTTCTCGAGTTTGATAATCTAATCATTCTAGCATTTCGGTTGCTTTTATCTTCAAACTTTTCAATTACTTTGGCTTTGTAATTTTGATTTAGAATTTCATCTCTACGTTGATTTTCGAAATAACCAAACTGAGATAGAGAAAATAGGAGTAAGCCAATCAAAGATAACATAGTTCCTAAAATGATTTTTGATTTTCTATCAAATATTTCATCCATTTCGATAATTCTTTTTTGTTCAATCGGTCAGCAATTGCAGCTAACGTTTTGCGGCCATGTCTTGTGGCGGACGAGCGAGCCGCGTACGCTCCGCTAAGATAGAATTTTGTTCGTGAAAAATAGGCTAGAAGCTTGAAAAATAAAGCCATAAGTCATGACCGCTGTTATTGACCAGGCGCTTTTAAGTTCAAAGTTTGCGCACAGTTTTCACACACAGAATTCTTTCGCCGGAATTGCTTCAACACAAAGTTTGGGAAAAAATAAAAACTTGTTGCGAAGCAAATTTTTTAAGCGCTGTTGACACGCAAAGTTTTCGTTTTGTTTTCACGCAAAGTTTTCGTTTTGTTTTCACGCAAAGTTTACAAATGATTTCAGAAAGCAGCGAAATCTCCGTTTTGAAAATGTTTCAAAATTCACGACATAGTTGAGCAAGATTTTCAACAGCGCGATTTAGAAATTCAGGTTTACAATTACGGAAGTTCGTTTTTTTACGGTTCGAAAATGCGCTTGTCAATAACGTTTTGCGGCCATATCTTGTGGCGGAAAAGCGAGCCGCGTACGCTCCGCTAAGCTAAATAAAAAACGTGAAAGCCAAACATTAAGCTAAGAAAATCCAGCCATAAGTTATGACCGCGGTTACCGGTAGTTTTTTTAGTTCTCGTGTCTACAAATTCCTACATAGAACATTGGGTAAGGATTTTTAATTGTGTCCATTTTTCCTTTAATAGGAATAAGATAGCCATTTCTTATAATTATTTTTTCTCCAAGTTGTTCAAATTTGTTTTCATCATATTTAAGATATATTGTATCACCATTTTTTGCCCACTTTCCCTTCCACCATTCATCATAAAAAAATGCTCCTGTCCAATTTATCTCAAATGATTTGTCTTTACGAAATTTTATTATCGCTTGGTTTTGCGTGCCTTCAAAGCACGCTCGGAATTCAATTTCACTTTCTAAGTTTTCTGAATCAAATCGATATGAGCTAAAAAACAGATATATCAATGTTAAGAAACAAACGAAGAAAGGAACAAATATTTTTAAGCTTAATTCTTTTCGTTTTTTTACAATTAGAATTATAGACTTAAATGTCAAAATAAGTATAGCAATAAAAGTTGTTGGAATCAATAATGTGAGAAGCCAAAAGAAAATACCCGATAGATACTTGTGAATATGATGATAAAATATTACTAGAAACAAAAAACTGCAACAACTAATAATTGCCCATTTAATTCTAGATTCTATTTCAACAGTTTTTTTCATAAAATTACCGGTAACGGTTGCGGGTTTGCTCAGTCACGGTAATTTGGAACAGAGTATAATCCGTTAGATGAAACAAACATATGGAAAATATATCTTTCTTGAACACTGATGCAGTTATTGTGCAAACCTGCTGTTGTG
>NZ_JAHCDK010000026.1 GCF_018413465.1 Flavobacterium sp. CYK-55 | reverse complement strand
ACGTCATGGTTGAGCTTCCGGCAGCAACTCCAACAATCGCTCCGGTAGCAGCATTAATCGTAGCGACCGCAGGATTTGATGAAGTCCAAGTTCCGCCTGAAATTGTTGATGAAAAAGTTACTGAATCTCCAATGCAGATGTTTTGTGTTCCTGATAAAGTTCCGGCCACGACTGGTGCAGTTACCGTCACAGTTCGCACATCCGATGCATTCGGACATCCGCCAGAACCCAAAACGGTATACGTCATGGTTGATGTTCCGGCAGTTACTCCAACAATCGCTCCGGTAGCAGCATTAATCGTAGCGACTGCAGGATTAGAAGAAGTCCAAGTTCCACCCAAAACCGTTGAAGCAAAAGTGACAGAATCTCCGATGCAAATATTTTGAGTTCCGGATAAAGTTCCGGCAGAAACGGGCGAAGTCACCGTCACAGTTCGCACATCCGACGCATTCGGACAACCGCCAGAACCCAAAACGGTATACGTCATGGTCGATGTACCGGCAGCAACCCCGACAATTGCTCCGGTAGCAGGATTAATGGTTGCAACCGCAGGATTAGAAGAAGTCCAAGTTCCACCTAAAACAGTTGATGAAAAAGTCACAGAATCACCGATGCAAATGTTTTGTGTTCCTGATAAAGTTCCGGCTACGACCGGCGCAGTCACGGTCACAGTTCGCACATCCGACGCATTCGGACAACCGCCTGAACCCAAAACGGTATAAGTCATGGTTGATGTTCCGGCAGCAACTCCGACAATCGCTCCGGTTGAGCTATTAATCGTAGCGACCGCAGGATTAGAAGAAGTCCAACTTCCGCCCAAAACCGTTGAGGCAAAAGTGACTGAATCACCAATGCAGATGTTTTGAGTTCCGGATAAAGTTCCGGCAGAAACGGGCGCCGTGATGGTCACACCGGTTGTTGCTGACACATTCGGGCAACCTCCGATTCCTAGAATTGTATAAGTCACGGTATACGGACCAGGCGTTGAAGTGCTCGGATTAATATCTCCCGAAGCAGCATTAATGGAAAGTCCGGCTCCGGCAGAGAAGATTCCCCCAGAGAAGCTTCCGGTTCCGGTTAAAGTTACTGCTTGAGCTGTTGACAAAGTGGTACAGAACGGACTTCCGGCATATGAAATTGAAACCGTTGGCAAGACACAATTGTTAGCCGTACACGAGAGCGAACTTGAGCTAAAGCAACTCGGCGCAGGCCCGGTAGGTGTGAGGGTAATGGTTACGGTATCGCCTGGCGACAAAGCATTAAAAGGATAAGAAGTTACGTTTCCGATGGCTCCCGCATTCACCAAAGCACCGGCATTGATTTGATAGGATAGATTATATCCGGTGGCACCACTCACAGCCGCCCAAGTAAAGAGAACCGATGAAGTGGTGGATGTTCCGCAGTTGATTGTTGGCGAGAGAATACTACTCACATTGACAGTTCGAACATCCGATGCATTCGGACATCCGCCCGAACCTAAAACGGTATAGGTCATGGTTGAGCTTCCGGTAGCAACCCCGACAATCGCTCCGGTTGAGCTATTGATCGTTGCTACAGCTGGATTAGATGAAGTCCAAGTTCCACCGGAAACGGTTGAGGCAAAAGTGACAGAATCACCGATGCAAATGTTTTGTGTTCCTGATAAAGTTCCGGCTACGACCGGCGCAGTCACGGTCACAGTTCGCACATCCGACGCATTCGGACAACCGCCTGAACCCAAAACGGTATACGTCATGGTTGAACTTCCGGCAGCAACTCCCACAATTGCTCCGGTTGAGCTATTGATTGTTGCAACCGCAGGATTCAATGAAGTCCAAGTTCCACCCAAAACTGTTGAAGTAAAAGTCACAGAATCGCCGATGCAAATGTTTTGTGCTCCGGATAAAGTCCCGGCAGAAACGGGCGCAGTCACAGTTACAATTCTAGTCGCGGTTGCATTCGGACATCCGCCCGAACCTAAAACGGTATAGGTCATGGTTGAGCTTCCGGTAGCAACCCCGACAATCGCTCCGGTTGAGCTATTGATCGTTGCTACAGCTGGATTAGATGAAGTCCAAGTT
>NZ_JAHCDK010000025.1 GCF_018413465.1 Flavobacterium sp. CYK-55 | reverse complement strand
CTGATGCAGACTCATCGTTGCAATCAGTACCATTGTTTACTAAAGTGTAACCTGCTGGTGTAGCAGCACCGTAGCATACTGAAGTTGGAGGGAAACCATTGTTGTATCCGTCACCATCAGCATCAGTGTAGAAGTTAGCAGTTCTCCATTTTGTTGCATCAGCAGGAGCACAGTCAGTATTGTTTGTAGAAGTACCTTCAGGTTGACCTGTACAAGACAAGATAGCAGCACCAGCACCAAAACCATCAGCATCAGCATCAGCATAGTAAGTTTGAGCTGAAGTATTGATAGTCAAGTTCAAGATTTCAGTATGACATCCTACAGTACTAGTGTAAGTACCTGATGAAGTATATGTTTGACCATTTACTGACCATGTGAAAGAACCACAAGCAGTTTCTGAAGTAGTGTTAGAAGTACTTGGCGTGATTGTCAAGTTCAATACTTCTGTATGACATCCAACAGTACTAGTGTAAGAACCAGATGAAGTATACGTTTGACCGTTTACTGACCAAGTATAAGTATCACAAGCAGATTGTGAAGTAGTGTTAGAAGTACTTGGCGTAATTGTCAAATTCAACACTTCAGTATGACATCCAACAGTATTAGTGTAAGATCCTGATGAAGTATAGGTTTGACCATTTACTGACCATGTATAGCTATCACAAGCAGAAGCTGATGAAGTGTTAGAAGTACTTGGTGTAATTGTCAAGTTCAATACTTCTGTATGACATCCAACAGTGTTAGAATAAGAACCTGATGAAGTATAGGTTTGACCGTTTACTGACCATGTATAGCTATCACAAGCTGAAGCTGATGAAGTGTTAGAAGTACTTGGCGTAATAGTCAAGTTCAATACTTCTGTGTGACATCCAACTGTATTAGAGTAAGATCCTGATGAAGTATACGTTTGACCATTTACTGACCATGTATAAGTATCACAAGCCGAAGCTGAAGTAGTGTTAGATGTACTTGGTGTGATAGTTAAGTTCAATACTTCAGTATGACATCCAACTGTGTTGGTATATGTACCTGATGAAGTATAGGTTTGACCGTTAACTGACCAAGTATAAGTATCACAAGCAGATTCAGTAGTTGTGTTTGAAGTATTAGGTGTAATCGTTAAGTTCAAAGTTTCATTAACTGTACATCCTTGACCATTTGTAGTAGTTCCGGTATAAGTACCAGACTCAGAATAAGTCAAACCAGTCACACCCCAAGTAAAGCTACCGCAGGCAGATTCAGTTGTTGTGTTGGTTAAAGCTGATGCAGGACCAGAAATAGTAACCGGTACATTTACAACCGCACAAGAACCGTTAGACACGGCAATCGTGTGCGCACCAGCAGTTAAACCAGATACGTTGAATGCACCTGATACCAAAGTAGCAGCAGTTGAAGCGCCACCATCAACAGTATAAGTAATAGAACTGTTAGACGGAACCGGTGACATAGTAACAGTAGCAGAACCATTGTTACCACCAAAACAAGTAACAGCACCTAAGTTGCTTACAGCACCTGAAGTAGCACAAGTTACACCTGAAGCGGTATAAGGACCACCCAACACTAAGTTACCGTTAGCAAATGAGATTGCAGCAGAGTTAGTATTAGCTTCACAATATACAACACAGATATTTAAAGTAATACCTGCACCCCCTGTTGGGAAGGTAAGTTGCATAGTGTTGTTGGTAAAACCAAGTGAACTAGTAAGTCTAAAACGACAAAACTTTTTGTCAACACCTGATGGCAAAGCCACAGTATTTCCAGAACTCAAAGTTTGGTTGGTTTCAGTCCAACGCAACTGACGTGTAGCAGCTGTATGTGTTGGAGCCACGTTTGCCAAAGTTGGGAAGTCAGATGCAGAAGGCTGATTGACAACTGTAAAAGTAGCTACAGTACCAGTTGGCAAAGCAGTACCATAAAGCACGTTACCACCAATACCCGCAAGGGTCATAGCTGTAGTCCCCGTGTTTTTTACGTAAACGTCATATTCAATAGACGTTGACGTTGTCACAATGTTCTGTAATGAATATGTGATCTGATTCCCAGGACATGCCTGGGAATAAGATTTCACATTAATCATTAACGAGAACATAATCGCAAAACCTAAAATCAGGTTTTTAAAAGACATTCTTGTTTTCATAAAATATTTAAATTAATTATTGGGTTACTCATTAAAACGGATAGAACGCAAAAATGAAGTTGTTTGAGTTGGCCTCCCAGATTACATAATCTGAGCTATCAACTAATCCATCTCCGTTCAAATCTGTAGCAAAAACTCCAAACGCAAAATTGTTTGA
>NZ_JAHCDK010000024.1 GCF_018413465.1 Flavobacterium sp. CYK-55 | reverse complement strand
CAACAGCAGGTTTGCACAATAACTGCATCAGTGTTCAAGAAAGATATATTTTCCATATGTTTGTTTCATCTAACGGATTATACTCTGTTCCAAATTACCGTGACTGAGCAAACCCGCAACCGTTACAGGCAATTGTATTTAACCACATCGTAAAATGAAGAACTTCAACACCGGTTATTATCTTAAAAAAATCTACTTTGAAAAGGCTTTTGAGTTAATAACAAAACAGATAAATGATGATTCTAATTCCAGCAAAACTTTGGAACTTCAAATTTACAGGAATAAGAAAGTATTAGATACCTTCGATCTCAATACCTACTACAAGAAATATATTAAAAAAGATATATTTTATAATTGTCAGCAAGACTTTTATAATATCGAATATTTGATTCCCAAGGGAATTGTTGGCGTACGATCTTTTAATTTTTTGAGCTTTGAGTCATTAATATTATATTATGCATTGGGGTTTTACTTTTTCGATTTGATTTCTGTTAGTTTTAAAACCATTGAAGACAAAAAGAAAAAACGGGATAATATATTCACTTTCTACGGTTGCAACATAAATTACGACATACCCAAAAATTCGGATTTGAACTATTTTAACGATTATGTTGAATTTAACAATAGCGTTAGCGAGAAGATCGAAAAAGTAATAAAGCAAAAGAAGAAGGCAGTCATTATTAAATTAGATATTCAGGATTATTTCAAAACAATCGATTTTGAAATTCTTCTCAATGTAATTTCAAAATATTCAACTAATACCCAAATTAAGAAGCTAAAATTCGATGAGAATACTAAAGACGAAATTAAACACATATTTAATTTTGTGAACAAAGGTAGAATCGGACTTCCTCTTTTTGCACAAAATATTATCTCTAATTTTCTTAGCTATGTATATCTCTACGAACTTGATAATTTCATTCAGGAGTTAGCATTTTTAAAAAATAAAGATTTTATATACAGTAGATATGTTGATGATTTCTATATAATATATAAAGAAAACAAGGGTGTTTCTAACGAACAAATCGGTGAAAACACCTTTATGTTATCAAGCCAAATATCGCAGTTCTTAGCTGAGAAACTCTACTTAAAAATCAACAATTTAAAAACTCAGAATTTAATTGTAAGCAATGAAGCTGAATTACAAGACTTCATAAAAAAAGAAAAAGTTATCAGTATCCCTCAATCATTAAAAAAGGGTGAGAAGCCTAACGAAACACTTAATGAAATCATAACTATAATCGAAAGTCTTAAGAAAACATACAAACAAAAGGGAAAGGCTTTCTTAACTACAGAAGATAATAATAAATTGAATGAGATATTCAAGCGGAATTTAAAATTATACCTAAATTCCAATGATGCTAAGACTAAAGTTGAAAAAGCTTTCAAGGATTGGATACATCTGATAACGTTAGTAAATCCTCAGGCTTTATTTTTTCTTTTAAAAGACACAACCAAGAATAAAGAGGTTTTTACGTTCTTAACACAGAACATTACTAAATACAATACACCGCAATTTTATTATTTATTTGAAAAGTATACTTTACACAATAAGCTTACCCAACAAGAAAAAAATAAGTTCAAAAAAATTGATGCTAATAATGACTATTACAAACTCATTAAAGCATCTTTAATTTCAACATATAGAGTTTCTCCAGACAAATTAGATTTTCCAATACACGCTAATGTTTTGAAAAAAAACGAAGTTCTCACTCAGCAGATAAAGCTACTAAATATGGCTGAAATAGATTGCAAGTATAATTTAGCTTTCAACCATCTGCTTAACATTTATCATTATTTTTGTTCGATT
Organism: Flavobacterium sp. CYK-55; assembly: GCF_018413465.1. Lineage (GTDB taxonomy): Bacteria > Bacteroidota > Bacteroidia > Flavobacteriales > Flavobacteriaceae > Flavobacterium. Next base: position 494 of record NZ_JAHCDK010000024.1, on the reverse strand, counting down.
ACAGACATTAGGTTTGCTGGTGATTTAAAAAATTATAACCAGAACAACGTCACCGATTTTTTGGATAATCTTGGGTTTTCAAATGAAGACATTAACTTTTCGCTGATTTTTTTTGATATGAGAAATAAAAATAATATTTCACATCCAGGAGAAAAGTTAATGGAAAATTGGACCGTCAGTCAAAATCAATATTGGGAATTCAAACAAAAACTAATCTCACTAATAGAAAGAATTGACAACTGCCTGTAACCCTTGCTAAGCGCCATTGCTTGATTTTGTTGGTATTGCGCTGGTTTTTCACGAGAAAATTTTATCTTAGCGGAGCTTACGCGCCTCGCTTTTCCGCAACGCGCGCCTAGCAAGAAACCGTTAGCAGCAAGCTTAAAAAAACTGCATAAATGAACAACTATCAAATATTAAAATCAATTTCAAACGAAAAAATTCATCTGAGTTTATTTCAAAGTATAGAGCATTACAGAGTTTCGATTTTATTA
>NZ_JAHCDK010000023.1 GCF_018413465.1 Flavobacterium sp. CYK-55 | reverse complement strand
TTGGGGGATTAGCTCAGCTGGCTAGAGCGCCTGCCTTGCACGCAGGAGGTCAACGGTTCGACTCCGTTATTCTCCACAGGGCCGAAGCGTTAGGAAAATGTCTAGTAGACATTTTTAGCGAAGGAGCCAGGAGGTGCGTTGGCCATAGGTCACGTATATCCGTAAAGTTCATTGACATATTGAGATAAGAAAATACAAACAAAGTAGAAAGAACACGTTTTATATATTTAGGTGTATAGAACAAAAAGTACAATAAGCAAAATAAGGGCGTATGGGGGATGCCTAGGCTTCTGCAGGCGAAGAAGGACGTGATAAGCTGCGAAAAGTTTCGGGGAGCTGCACACGAGTGTTGATCCGAAAATATCCGAATGGGGCAACCCAATACATTGAAGATGTATTACCTCGATAGAGGGGCGAACGCGCTGAACTGAAACATCTAAGTAGGCGCAGGAGAAGAAAACAAAAGTGATTGCGTGAGTAGTGGCGAGCGAAAGCGTATTAGCCCAAACCGATGTTGTTACGGCAATATCGGGGTTGTAGGACCACGACATTCTATGTAAACTGAACTAGAACTACCTGGAAAGGTAGACGATACAGGGTGATAGTCCCGTATAGGTAAGGGATATAATAGATAGTGGTATCCTGAGTAGGGCGGGGCACGTGAAACCCTGTCTGAATCAAGCGGGACCATCCGCTAAGGCTAAATACTCGCAGAAGACCGATAGTGAACCAGTACTGTGAAGGAAAGGTGAAAAGAACCGTGAATAACGGAGTGAAATAGATCCTGAAACCATACGCCTACAAGCGGTCGGAGCCCATTAGTTGGGTGACGGCGTGCCTTTTGCATAATGAGCCTACGAGTTAACGTTGCTGGCAAGGATAAGTGTTTAAGACATGGATCCGTAGCGAAAGCGAGTCTGAATAGGGCGCTTTAGTCAGTAGTGTTAGACGCGAAACCGTGTGATCTACCCATGGGCAGGATGAAGCTGTGGTAACACACAGTGGAGGTCCGAACCGGTTGTCGTTGAAAAGACTTCGGATGACCTGTGGGTAGGGGTGAAAGGCCAATCAAACTCGGAAATAGCTCGTACTCCCCGAAATGCATTTAGGTGCAGCGCTGGATATAAGTTTATTAGAGGTAGAGCTACTGATTGGATGCGGGGGCTTCACCGCCTACCAATTCCTGACAAACTCCGAATGCTAATAAATGTTTACCAGCAGTGAGGGCTTGGGTGCTAAGGTCCAAGTCCGAGAGGGAAAGAACCCAGACCATCAGCTAAGGTCCCCAAATATATGCTAAGTTGAAATAACGAGGTTTGTCTGCCCAGACAGCTAGGATGTTGGCTTGGAAGCAGCCATTCATTTAAAGAGTGCGTAACAGCTCACTAGTCGAGCGGACGAGCATGGATAATAATCGGGCATAAGCATATTACCGAAGCTATGGATTTGCAGTAATGCAAGTGGTAGGGGAGCATTCTATCGGCGTAGAAGGTTTAGCGCGAGCTATGCTGGAGCTTATAGAAAAGAAAATGTAGGCATAAGTAACGATAATGCAGGCGAGAAACCTGCACACCGAAAGACTAAGGTTTCCGCAGCTATGCTAATCAGCTGCGGGTTAGTCGGGACCTAAGGCGAATCCGAAAGGAACAGTCGATGGCCAACGGGTTAATATTCCCGTACTACTGTTAATTGTGATGGGGTGACACAGTGATGAAAGTACCGCGAACTGACGGAATAGTTCGTTAAAGCACCTACCTATAGGTCCTGTAGTAAAATGCGCAGGAACTGGGGAAATGCGATAGTACACGGAGTCTTCGGACAAAGTGATAGTGTACCTAAGGGCTGTCAAGAAAAACCTCTAAACTTAGATTAACAGTACCCGTACCGTAAACCGACACAGGTAGTCGAGGAGAGAATCCTAAGGTGCTCGAGAGATTCATGGCTAAGGAATTAGGCAAAATAGACCTGTAACTTCGGGAGAAAGGTCGCCAGCGTAAGCTGGCCGCAGTGAAGAGGTCCAGGCGACTGTTTATCAAAAACACAGGGCTCTGCAAAATCGTAAGATGAAGTATAGGGCCTGACACCTGCCCGGTGCTGGAAGGTTAAGAGGAGATGTTATCTTCGGAGAAGCATTGAATTGAAGCCCCAGTAAACGGCGGCCGTAACTATAACGGTCCTAAGGTAGCGAAATTCCTTGTCGGGTAAGTTCCGACCTGCACGAATGGTGTAACGATCTGGACACTGTCTCAGCCATGAGCTCGGTGAAATTGTAGTGACGGTGAAGATGCCGTCTACCCGCAGTGGGACGAAAAGACCCTGTGCACCTTTACTATAGCTTAGTATTGACTTTGGATAAGTGATGTGTAGGATAGGTGGGAGACTATGAACCGGGTTCGCCAGGATTCGGGGAGTCATTGTTGAAATACCACCCTTTGCTTATCTGAAGCCTAACCCCGCGTTGCGGGGGACATTGCTTGGTGGGTAGTTTGACTGGGGTGGTCGCCTCCAAAAGAGTAACGGAGGCTTCTAAAGGTTCCCTCAGCACGCTTGGTAACCGTGCGTAGAGTGCAATGGCAAAAGGGAGCTTGACTGAGAGACACACAGGTCGATCAGGTACGAAAGTAGAGCATAGTGATCCGGTGGTTCCGCATGGAAGGGCCATCGCTCAAAGGATAAAAGGTACGCCGGGGATAACAGGCTGATCTCCCCCAAGAGCTCATATCGACGGGGGGGTTTGGCACCTCGATGTCGGCTCGTCACATCCTGGGGCTGGAGAAGGTCCCAAGGGTTGGGCTGTTCGCCCATTAAAGTGGCACGCGAGCTGGGTTCAGAACGTCGTGAGACAGTTCGGTCTCTATCTACTGCGGGCGTTAGAAATTTGAGTGGATCTGATTCTAGTACGAGAGGACCGAATTGGACTGACCTCTAGTGTATCTGTTGTCTCGCCAGGGGCATCGCAGAGTAGCTACGTCGGGAAGGGATAAGCGCTGAAAGCATATAAGCGCGAAACCCACCACAAGATGAGATTTCTTTTAAGGGTCGTGGAAGATGACCACGTTGATAGGCTATAGATGTAAAGGCAGTAATGTCATAGTCGAGTAGTACTAATAACCCGTAAGCTTATGTACGTCGCATCTCCCGTCGCAAGACGGGAGTGCAATCTTTCCAAATGTATTTCTTTATCTCAGTATGTTAAGATATTAGCAACCGATGTTGCA
>NZ_JAHCDK010000022.1 GCF_018413465.1 Flavobacterium sp. CYK-55 | reverse complement strand
TGCTAAACGAAGTCACATTTCCTGAGAAACTCGGAACTAAATTCACAATCGAACTTCCTACGGTAAACACATTCGGCGAGTTATAACTCAAAGCTGAAGGTGCGATATCATTCACCGTTATCGAAACTCCAAACGAAGTTGATCCGCCGGAATTGAAGGCCGTCACGGTATAAATCGAAGTTGCAGAAACCTCAGTTGGCGCTCCTGAAATCACACCAGTTGCAGTATCAAAAGACAATCCCAAAGGTAAACTTGGCGTAATGCTAAACGAAGTAATATTTCCTGAGAAACTCGGAACTAAATTCACAATTGAACTTCCCACAGTAAACACATTCGGCGAGTTATAACTCAAAGCTGAAGGTGCGATATCGTTCACGGTAATCGAAATTCCAAATGAAGTTGATCCGCCGGAATTGAAGGCTGTCACGGTATAAATCGAAGTTGCAGAAACCTCAGTTGGCGCTCCTGAAATCACACCCGAAGTTGTATCAAACGATAATCCCGATGGTAAAGCCGGCGCGATGCTAAACGAAGTCACATTTCCAGTAAAAGTCGGAATCAAATCTATAATCGGACTTCCGACGGTGAATACATTCGGCGAGTTATAACTCAAAGTTGAAGGCGCCACATCGTTCACGGTAATCGAAATTCCAAATGAAGTTGATCCACCAGAATTGAAGGCTGTCACGGTATAAATCGAAGTTGCAGAAACCTCAGTTGGCGCTCCTGAAACCACACCTGAAGTTGTATCAAATGATAATCCCGATGGTAAAGCCGGAGCAATACTAAACGAACTCACATTTCCTGAGAAATTCGGAATCAAATCTACAATCGGACTTCCTACAGTAAACACATTTGGTGAATTATAACTCAAAGCTGAAGGCGCGACATCATTTACCGTAATCGAAACTCCAAATGAAGTCGATCCTCCGGAATTGATGGCTGTCACGGTATAAATTGAAGTTGCAGAAACTGAATTCGGTGTTCCTGAAATTACACCCGAAGTTGTATCAAATGATAATCCCGACGGTAAAGCCGGAGCAATACTAAACGAAGTCACATTTCCAGTAAAAGTCGGAATCAAATCTATAATCGGACTTCCGACGGTGAATACATTCGGCGAGTTATAACTCAAAGCTGAAGGCGTAACATCATTCACGGTAATTACAATTCCGAAAGACAAAGAACCGCCCGAGTTAGTCTCAGTCACAGTATAGGTTGCCATTGGCGTAACGGTCGTTGGCGTTCCAGAAATGATTCCCGTTGTTGTATCAAAAGACAATCCTGAAGGTAAAGCTGGAGCAATGCTAAATGAAGTCACATTTCCAGTAAAAGTCGGAACTAAATTCACAATTGGGCTTCCTACAGTAAACACATTTGGTGAATTATAACTCAAAGCTGAAGGCGCGACATCATTTACCGTAATCGAAACTCCAAATGAAGTCGATCCTCCGGAATTGATGGCTGTCACGGTATAAATTGAAGTTGCAGAAACTGAATTCGGTGTTCCTGAAATTACACCTGAAGTTGTATCAAATGATAATCCCGACGGTAAAGCCGGAGCAATACTAAACGAAGTCACATTTCCAGTAAAAGTCGGAATCAAATCTATAATCGGACTTCCGACGGTGAATACATTCGGCGAGTTATAACTCAAAGCTGAAGGCGTAACATCATTCACGGTAATTACAATTCCGAAAGACAAAGAACCGCCCGAGTTAGTCTCAGTCACAGTATAGGTTGCCATTGGCGTAACGGTCGTTGGCGTTCCAGAAATGATTCCCGTTGTTGTATCAAAAGACAATCCTGAAGGCAACGCTGGAGCAATGCTAAACGAAGTAATATTTCCTGAGAAACTCGGAACTAAATTCGCAATAGCACTTCCGACGGTGAATACATTTGGCGAGTTATAACTCAAAGCTGAAGGTGCGATATCATTCACGGTAATCGAAATTCCAAACGAAGTTGAACCGCCGGAATTCAAAGCCGTTACGGTATAAATTGCTGTAGATGAAACTGCATTCGGTGTTCCTGAAATCACCCCTGAAGTTGTATCAAACGACAATCCTGAAGGTAAAGCCGGCGTAATGCTAAATGAAGTCACATTTCCTGAGAAATTCGGAATCAAATCTACAATCGGACTTCCAACGGTAAACACATTCGGAGATGTATAACTCAAAGTTGAAGGCGCGATATCATTCACCGTTATCGAAACTCCAAACGAAGTCGATCCACCAGAATTGAAGGCTGTTACGGTATAAATCGAAGTTGCAGAAACGCTATTCGGTGTTCCAGAAATCACCCCTGAAGTTGTATCAAATGATAATCCCGACGGTAAAGCTGGAGCAATGCTAAACGAAGTAATATTTCCTGAGAAACTCGGAACCAAATTCGCAATCGGACTTTCGACGGTGAATACATTTGGTGAGTTATAACTCAAAGTTGAAGGCGTAACATCATTCACGGTAATTACAATTCCGAAAGACAAAGAACCGCCCGAGTTAGTCTCAGTCACAGTATAGGTTGCCATTGGCGTAACGGTCGTTGGCGTTCCAGAAATGATTCCCGTTGTTGTATCAAAAGACAATCCTGAAGGCAACGCTGGAGCAATGCTAAACGAAGTAATATTTCCTGAGAAACTCGGAACTAAATTCGCAATAGCACTTCCGACGGTGAATACATTTGGCGAGTTGTAACTCAAAGTTGAAGGCGCAATATCATTCACGGTAATCGAAACGCCAAACGAAGTCGATCCACCAGAATTGAAGGCTGTTACGGTATAAATCGAAGTTGCAGAAACGCTATTCGGTGTTCCAGAAATCACCCCTGAAGTTGTATCAAATGATAATCCCGACGGTAAAGCTGGAGCAATGCTAAACGAAGTAATATTTCCTGAGAAACTCGGAACCAAATTCGCAATCGGACTTTCGACGGTGAATACATTTGGTGAGTTATAACTCAAAGTTGAAGGTGCAACATCGTTCACGGTAATCGAAATTCCAAACGAAGTTGATCCGCCGGAATTGAAGGCTGTCACGGTATAAATTGTTGTTGATGAAACGACATTCGGCGTTCCGGAAATGATTCCTGTTGTAGTGTCGAAAGAAAGTCCCAAAGGTAAAGCTGGAGCAATGCTAAACGAAGTCACATTTCCTGAGAAAATCGGAACTAAATCCGCAATCGAACTTCCTACGGTAAACACATTCGGCGAGTTATAACTCAAAGCTGAAGGTGCGATATCATTCACCGTTATCGAAACGCCAAACGAAGTTGATCCACCAGAATTGAAGGCTGTCACGGTATA
>NZ_JAHCDK010000021.1 GCF_018413465.1 Flavobacterium sp. CYK-55 | reverse complement strand
TTAAATTTTCTATCTACACCGTTTTCTTTATAAGATACCTCAAACCAGTAATCGGTGGCCGGAACCGGTGTTCCATCTATGGTTCCATCCCAGCCCTCGCCTGACGGCATAATTTCTTTCACCAATTTTCCGTATCGGTCAAAGATATAAATTTTTGCATCGACTTGGTTAGATATTTCAAAAATATTCCACGTGTCGTTATACCCGTCTCCATTTGGTGTAAAGAACTTAGGGAAATTGATAATCGTTACCTGAGCTGTCTTCTCGCCACAACCAAATTTATCCTTAACTGTAATGGTATAAGTGCCCGATAAAACATACGTAAACAAGTTGCTCTCCTGGAATGCACCCGTACCCAATTGATACAAATAATCTCCAGCTGGACTTACATCAACTCGAACCATTTGGTTGTCTTCAAAATAACTCGATGCATAAACCAAAATATCCGACGGAGGCAATGATGGCGCTATAAGTGCTTGAGCAGTATCATCACATCCGGTTTGGTTGTTGGTTACCTTAACACTATAAACCCCAGGAGCTGTAGCTATATACGACGGACCATTTGCTCCTGATATAACTCCCGTGGTGGTTGACCACTCAAAACTATACAAACTGCTATCCATACCCGTATATAATGTATACGTACTGATTGGATTACCCAACTCATCTACACAGATAAAGCCATCTTGTGGTAGTCGCACAACCGGCTTGGCATCAACCACAATACGACCTGTAAGGGTAGCCGATGAACAGCCTCCGGTAGTAGAGATAATATAGTTAAACGTTCCTACTTCTTGAGCGGTTCCTGAGATAGTGAAGATATGATTCAACGGATTGTAACTGCCGGTAATACCCACCGGAACAGAACCTGAGACTAGCGTAGCTCCTGTGGCCCCGTTGCCCAACAAATAAGTAATCGGTGTTATCGCTGTATCTACACACAATCTTTGATTATCCGAGGAGAGACCTGAGTCTAAAGCAATGGTCACATTCGGATTTATGGTAATGATTCCGCTAAGCGATGCTACGCCACAACCGCCCACTGTAGTCACAACATAAGGAAACGTACCTGATTGTGTTGCAGCTCCGGTTATGGTAAAAGCGCCAGAGGCAAAGCTTCCGGTAATACCTGTTGGCAAGCCTGTTACCGTAACACTGGTTGCTCCGTTGGTAGTGGTATATTTTATAGGGTCTATTTGCTCATTCAAACAAGCCGGCTGATAGCTCGTCTGTGGCGCGGAACCTAAGGTCAAAACCACATTGGGATTAACTCTGATTACCCCGCTCAAGGTTGCTGTACCACAACCTCCGGTGGTAGAAACAACATAATTATAAACACCAGCGCTCAATGCATTTCCACTGATGGTCAATATACCGCCAAAGAACGTAGCCGATACCCCTGTCGGAAGACCTCCTGAGGTAATAGATGCCGTAGTAGCTCCTTGACCAATTAAATATCTTATCGGAGCAATGGCCGAATTGATACAAACTGTTTGGGTTGCTATACCCCCTGAAGAATCCAAAGTTATAGTAGCATTAGGTTTGATTTTAATACTACCTCCTAAAGTCAAGCTACCACAACCACCTGAAGTACGTACCGTATAAGGGTAAGTACCCACAACCGATGGCGTTCCTGAGATGGTTAAAACACCTGAGCCATAACTGGCACTGAGGCCGTTGGGAAGACCCGTGACCACTGCTCCAGCAGCATCAACATTGCCTAAAGCATATTGAATATTAGAAATCGATGAACCGATACAAATCTCTTGGATGGTACTATTGAGCGATGAACTCAAAGATAAAGTAACATCTGGACTCACCACAATGGTTCCGGTCTGAGCCGTTGAACAACCTCCGGCTGTAGTCAAGGTATAGGTAAAAGTTCCGGCAATACTCGGCGAGCCTGAGATGGTATATACTCCCGAATTGAACACTCCGCTCAATCCTGCCGGCAAACCACTTACACTCGCTCCTGAGGAATTGGTAATTTGATATCTAATCGGGCTAATACCGGTATTGACACAAACCGTTTGGGTTGAATTTGCTGATGTTAGATTAATGGTTCCTTGCGGAATCACATCAATGGTGCCTTGTAGGCTAACACTAGAACAGCCGCCTGAGGTAGTAATGGTATAAGTAAACAAGCCTGAAGCCGTTGGAACTCCTGAGATTCTAAACTCGCCCGTAGCACTATAACTAGTAATCAAACCTGCCGGTAGACCTGTAATGGTAGCCCCGGTAGCGCTCGCATGTTCAATTTGATAAGTAATCGGTGTCAAAGCGCTGTTCACACACAAACTCTGACCACTTGTACTGGCCAATGAACTCAAGACCATCGTAACGCTTGGATTTACCGTAATAACACCCCCGAGCTGAGCACTCAAACAGCCTCCGGTAGTACTCACTGTAAATGGATAACTACCATCTGCGCTAGGGGTGCCTGAAATAGTATAAGTATTTCCGATTAAAAGACCGCTAACTCCCGCTGGCAAGCCCGTTACGCTAACTCCAGTAGCATCTGATATATTGTAAACAATCGGTGTTAAAGCTGTGTTTTCACACAAAGTAGGATAATCGCTGCCCACTGTTGAACTCAAAGTGATAACATCATTAGGAGCTACTTGAATTAAACCTCCTAAGGTCAATGAAGAACAACTTCCTGAGGTCGTAATGGTGTATGGAAATGAACCCGAAACACTTGGTGAGCCACTAATCTGGAAAGTACTCCCGGTGTATACTCCGCTAAGACCACTTGGTAAGCCGCTGACAATTGCTCCGGTAGCATCAACATTACTCAAGGTATATTCAATCAAATTAATCGGTGTATTGATACATAAAGATTGATTGGTCGAACCAATACCTGAGCTCAGAGTCATCAATACATTCGGATTGACCGTAATAGTACCGCCTTGGCTAGCTGTTGAACAACCTCCTACTGTGGTCAATGTATAATTGTAAACTCCAGCCAAAGAAGGTGTTCCTGTAATGGTATAAGTGTTACCGGATAAAACCCCGTTTACTCCCGGAGGTAAATCAATGGCCGTAACACCTGTAGCTCCATTGCCCAAAGTATAAACAATCGCATCGCTTAGCGTTGTATTGACACAAAGTGTCTGACTCGTTGTTGTCGGCAATGAACTCAAGGTCATCGTAACATCAGGATTTACTGTAAGGGTGCCGCTCAGTGCTGGCGTAGCACACAAACCGCTTGAGGTTACTGTATAAGGGAAAACACCCGAAACTATCGGTGTTCCTGAAATCGTAAAGGTATTTAAAGTAGCATCGTAAAGACCATTTACACCTGCCGGAAGGCCGCTAACAGTAGCTCCGGTAGCATCAACATTGGTAAGGGTATACTCAATGTTGGCAATAGCCGTGTTGATACAAACTATTTGTGCTGTTGAACCCGTGCTGTGTGTAATCGTTGCATCAGGATTTACCGTAATGGTACCACTTTGACTAGCTGTTGAACAACCTCCTACTGTGGTTAATGTATAGTTGTAAACTCCAGCCAGAGTTGGCACTCCGCTTAAGGTATAAGTGGTTCCGCTCAAGATTCCGTTGATACCCGATGGTAAACCACTTGAGTTTACACCGGTGGCTCCGTTGGCCAAAGTATAAGATATCGGAGTGAATGAAGTACTGTTTACACACAAGGTTTGGGTATCGGTACCAGCTATGTTTAATGTGAGTGTAACATCAGGATCAACCGTAAGGGTGCCGCTCAGTGATGGTGTAGCACACAATCCGCTTGAGGTTACTGTATAAGGAAAAACACCCGAAACTATAGGTGTTCCTGAAATCGTGAAGGTATTTAAAGTAGCATCGTAAAGACCATTTACTCCTGCCGGAAGGCCGCTAACAGTAGCTCCGATAGCATCAACATTACTAAGTGCATACTCAATATTGGCAATAGCCGTGTTGATACAAACTATTTGCGCTGTTGAACCCGTGCTGTGTGTAATCGTTGCATCAGGATTTACCGTAATCGTTCCGCTTTGGGTAGCTGTTGAACAACCCCCTACTGTGGTTAATGTATAGTTGTAAACTCCAGCCAAAGTAGGTACTCCACTTAAGGTATAAGTGGTTCCGCTTAAGATTCCGTTGATACCCGATGGTAAACCACTTGAGTTTACACCGGTGGCTCCGTTGGCCAAAGTATAAGATATCGGAGTGAATGAAGTACTGTTTACACACAAGCTTTGGGTATCGGTACCAGCTATGTTTAATGTGAGTGTAACATCTGGATCAACCGTAAGGGTACCGCTCAATAATGGCGTAGCACACAATCCGCTTGAGGTTACTGTATAAGGAAAAACACCCGAAACTATAGGTGTTCCTGAAATCGTGAAGGTATTTAAAGTAGCATCGTAAAGACCATTTACTCCTGCCGGAAGGCCGCTAACAGTAGCTCCGGTAGCATCAACATTGGTAAGTGTATACTCAATATTGGCAATAGCCGTGTTGATACAAACTATTTGCGCTGTTGAACCCGTGCTGTGTGTAATCGTTGCATCCGGGTTCACTGTAATTGTTCCACTTTGGGTAGCAACACCACAACCACCAACAGTTGATAGTGTATAATTGTATACCCCTGACAATGAAGGCGTACCTGAAATAGTATAAGTGTTACCCGATAAAACACCGCTAACACCTGTAGGCAAACCACTAGCGCTAACACCCGTGGCTCCACTGCCAATCGTATACGATATCGTAGATATAGCATTGTTAACACAAAGGGTTTGGCTGTTCTGTGATCCCGAATCTAAATCAATAGTAGCTCCAGAATTAACCGTAATAGTACCACTCAGTGATGGCGTAGCACAGATACCAACCGGAGTCACCGTATAATTGTAAACACCTGCTGTAGTTGAGGAACCAGATATGGTATATGTACCTGAAGAATAAACACCCGTCATACCAGGTGGCAATCCTATAGAAGTAACATCGCTCGAATGAGTCGTAGTATAAACTAT
>NZ_JAHCDK010000020.1 GCF_018413465.1 Flavobacterium sp. CYK-55 | reverse complement strand
ACAGCAGGTTTGCACAATAACTGCATCAGTGTTCAAGAAAGATATATTTTCCATATGTTTGTTTCATCTAACGGATTATACTCTGTTCCAAATTACCGTGACTGAGCAAACCCGCAACCGTTACCGGCAATGCATAACCAAAAACGCACACAAAATGAAATTTACTAAAAACTTGGTAATATTATTTTTAGCTATATCAATAATATACTTTGCATTTAGAAATTCAGGAGATATTAGTTTAGAAGGAGAATGGGAACCATCAAAGGTTATTTTAAATAATGAAGATTATTTCCCGACAGATGAACTAAGCGCTTTTTTTGCAATCGGAAATAAAATAATCATTACGGATTGGGGACATACAATACATATACAGAAAGTTGGAAATGATGACTTAATTGCAAAATTTGTTATAGAGTATGATCAAAAAAATGATTTGCAAATCGTATTATCCTCGAAAGAAAAATCACTTAACGGATGTTTTAAAACAGAAATTGATACAATTCACATTGGCCCTCAATCTTATATAGTTAAAGTAAAAATGAAATCTAATAAAAGCTCTTTAAGTTTTGAGCGCATAGTAGTTATTCCTCCATGGAAACCTCCATTTCCTAGAAAAGGCCAAGTGTAATAATTTGCACAGCCGGTAACAGCGGTCATGACTTATGGCTTTATTTTTCAAGCTTCTAGCCTATTTTTCACGAACAAAATTATATCTTAGTGGAGCGTACGCGGCTCGCTTTTCCGCCACAAGACATGGCCGCAAAACGTTATAGCCAATTTTAGTGGAACTTGCAACTTAAAATAATACTCTTAAAAATATTTAGTTAAATTTGATTTTTAAGAAAAACTCAATTATGGCTCTTAAACAAATCAATCCAAATTCCGATAAGGATTTTATTGATGCTATTGATATCAATAACGAAAATAATTTTCCCCAATTTTTAAAATCCATTACACTAAGTCCATTTAGACACATTGATGATTTAACGATAAATTTTCCTCATCCAATTTCAATAATTTCTGGAACAAATCGGTCTGGAAAGTCAACCATACTAATGGCGTTGGCTTGTAGCCATTTTGAATTTAAGAAAAGAAATGTACACAATGGAAAATTTGAAAGACAAACGTGGAGTTCTCTTATGCAATTTACCGATCATGATAAACAAACTAGAGATTGGACATATTTCATAACTTACAAATGGGGGAAAAAAATTGAAACTAAAAGAGGTCAAAGAAAAGCAAAAACAAAGAAGTGGAATGGTATAGGTAAAAAAGAAAGCCAATTTTTTAATCGACAAGTCTTTTTCATTGACTTAGACCGCATATTACCTGCTCGAAATTTTGCAAGAACTATTTTTCATAGAGCTAAAAAATCAACTTCAAGAGAAATATCACCAATAAATGCTACAAGGATTGAAAATTATCTATCATATGTTTTAGAAGAAAAATTTACTTTAAATAGACTAGCAGATCATTTAGATAAAGATATTTTTAAATATAATACTGCAAATGAATACTCAAGCTACAACGCCGCCACTGGAGAAGAAGTTTTAATTAAAATTATAATTGATTCTGTTGAAGCTCCGCAACACTCACTTATCCTAATAGACGAAATTGAAGTTGGATTACATCCAAAAATACAGAGAAGACTAATATCCGCATTATATAATATTTCGAGGAATGAACGTAAACAGTTTATAATAACTTCTCATTCACCTTCGATCTTATCATCAGTTCCAGACAATGCGAGAATTTTTATAGAAAAAATGCCAACGGGAGCATTTAAAGCCATTCCAAACATTAGTGTAAATGCTTGTTTATCAAAAATGGATTCAATATCCTATCCATTAGTTGATTTATATTGTGAAGATTCCGAAGCAGAAAAAATAATCCAAAAAGCAATCAGCTCTATTCAAATTGATATGAAAGTTTCAAACTTCTCAGATTTAATTAACGTTATAGTTAGTGGTGCAGGCGATATAACATATTCTTTTTTCAAAGCTCATCAGAAAACATATCCATCAAAAAGAATTAAAACAGGTTACGCTTGTGTTCTTGATGGTGATAGAAAAAAAGTAAAAACTAACGGTAGCATTAGTTATCCGCCTGAAGAATGTTTACATTTCATTTATTCAGATGAAAGTCCTGAAAAATTCTTAACTCGAAGCTTTTTAGCTAAACATCCGAATTCAACTGTTGAATATCATTTAAATCACTCAAATGGTCATAGTTTATTTGGCAAATTAATTGAAAATTCATTTTGTACGTCTAAGGAAGAAGCGTTTGAAATTTGTTGGAAAGAATTTATTTCAACAACTCCTGGCAACAAATACTTTGAAGAATTAAAAGCCTTTATTGTAGGCATGGCAAAAAAATATTCTCCGGATTTATAAAAAACTGGCTATAACCGCGGTCATAACTCATGGCTTGATTTTCTTAGCCGGAAGTTTGTTTTTCACGTAGAAATTCTATCTTAGCGGAGCGTACGCGGCTCGCTGTTCCGCCACGAGATATGGCCGCAAACCGTTGGCAGCAAGCGCATTTTCGAGCCGCAAAAAAACAACTTCCGTAATTGCAAATCTGAACTTTTAAATCGCGCTGTTGAAATTCTTGATCAACTTTATCGTGAATTTTTGAAGCATTTTCTTAGCGGAGATTTCGCTGCTTTCTGAAATCATTTCGTAAAACTTAACGTGAAAAACGAAATGTAAAAACGGAGCGAAAACTTTGCGTGTCAACAGCGCTTAAAAATTTGCTGCGCAACAAGTTTTTATTTTTTTCAAGCTTTGCGTTGAAGCAATTCCGGCGAAACAATTCTGTGCGTGAAAATTGTGCGCAAACTTTGAACTTAAAAGCGCCAACCTGCCAACAGCGTATAAGCGCCATCGCTTGATTTTGTTGGCTTTATGTTTGGCTTTCACGAAAAAAAATTATCTTAGCGGAGCGTACGCGATTCGCTGTTCCGCGACGTTCGCCTATACGCAACACGTTAGCGGATATTTTGAGATAAAATCGTAAATGAAACAAAATCAAAAATTTACACCATTTATAGTATTGACATTATTGTACATAATTTCAATACTTCCAATAATATATCTCACAATTCTATTACTAGGAAAAGCCGATAATGTATTAGTTATTTGTTATGGAATTTTAAATACAATCTTCTTGTTGAGATATTACAAAAGAAATATTTTATTGAGTTTACTTATAGGTTTTTTAATTCCAAGTTTTACTTTATGTCTAATTTATTCACTTTGGTTTCTCGGAATTTCATCTAAATCACTTTTCCCGACAATTTTCTTTGTTATCGCATCAGTTAGTTTATGTTTTTTTCTATCAAAGAATCATTCAAAAATAGAAAGTAGAAAAGGCATAACTTTAATATTGTTGGTTCCAACTTTAATCATTTTGATCTGCTCATTAAACTTAAAAGAAACTTATCCAACCAAAACTGAAAATGAAAATTTGACAAACGCTGAAATAAAAATTGTGGATAAAAAAAATAATCCAAAATTTGGAGCTGAAATAAAAGTTAGAGTTTTTAGACAACCCTTATTTGGTTTAAGAGAAAGTCACGAAGTATACAAAACTACAACAAGCGAAAATGGAATTTCAAAAGTTCAATTATCAAAGAATAGTAATTATCAGTTAACAATTAAAACTAAAGAGAATAAACTCATTTTTTTTGATATAGATTCCGCAGACTTGATTAAGAAAAAAACATTTGTAATCGAAGAATGAGAACAGAAAATAAAAACATCCGCTAACCCTTGCTAAGCGCCATTGCTTTATTTTGTTGGCTTTGCGCTTGTTTTTCACGTAAAAACTTTATCTTAGCGGAGCTAACTCGGCTCGCTGTTCCGCAACGCGCGCCTAGCAAGAAACCGTTGGCAGCAAGTGTAAACTAATCGGTAAAAACTGAAATTATGACAAACAAAGAACTTAATCAGAAAATTGCGAAAGCAGCCGATGTTGAATGGCACAAATCAATTGAAGAAACTTTTAATTTTTCTCATGTTGGTATAGTACAAACTATAAAAGGCGTTAGCGCAATATATGAATATGTGAATCAACAAATAAGAGGTTGGGAAAAATTTGAAGAACCTTTTCCAGATGAACTTATCGAAAGCAAGAGCTATTTTGAAAATATAAAAACTCAAATAATTCAGTTTGTAAATACTCATACGGAATCTCAAACTAGTAATTTACAGCATTATTGGTCTGCAACAAAAAATCAAATTAATGCAATTCATCGAAAGCCAATTCCTTATAACACACCTCAAGCAGAATTTTTAGTTAAACTTTATAAAGAAACACCAACTTACTTTCTTGGAGCATACAATTTTATCGTTGGAACAGATTACAACGTAAACACAAGAGAACTACTTTATGGTGCTATACTAGCATACGAGTTTACATTAAAAGACAAAACTGAAATAGTTGACAGAAAAAAAGCCGAACAAAAATCAATTTCAAAATTAAAAAGTGATTTTCAAGATTATCTTTCAAAATCCGAAAGTGAGTTAATTGAACACTTAAAAAATACCAACGAAAAATATGATGAGTATGTTACCCAAATAGACGAGCTAAAAACTGAAAAAGAAACAGAATTTGAAGAATGGTTTGAAAGCACAAAAAATGAGGAATGGAAAAAGTGGTATGACGAAAAAATAGATAAACTTCAGAAATTAGAAGAAACATACGAGACGAAATTAAAATTAGAAAAACCAGCAAAATACTGGCAGAAGAAATCTACATTATATTTTGACCAAGGAGAAAAAGCTAAATCAATTTTAATTTGGATTGTTGGTATAACTTCTGCATTTCTCGGGTTAATTTTGATAATTTCACCAGACTGGATTTTTATGCATGTTTTTGATGGAAACTCCACTGCAATAATAAGATGGTCATTAGTATTTATAACGTTATTAACACTAATCGCCTTTGCAATAAAAGCAGTTACTAAATATATGTTTAGCTCTTATCATTTAGCAAGAGATGCTGAGGAAAGACACACATTAACTTTTTTTTATTTAGCTTTATTAAAAGATACCGAAGTAAAAGATGATGATAGAAAATTGATTTTACAATCACTTTTTAGTAGAGTTGAAACTGGACTTTTAAAGGATGACTCTTCTCCTACTATGCCGAATGATATTGTTAGTAAATTTATATCCAAATAAAACACCAGCTGCCAACAGCGCATGAAGCGCCATTGCTGGATTTTGTTAGCTTTTTGTTTGGTTTTCACGTTTTTTGTTTAGTTTAGCGGAGCATACGCTGCTCGCTGTTCCGCAACGTTCGCCTATGCGCAGACCGTTATTGACAAGCGCATTTTCGAGCCGCAAAAAAACGAACTTCCGTAATTGCAAACCTGAACTTTTAAATCGCGCTGTTGAAATTCTTGATCAACTTTGTCGTGAATTTTTCAAGCATTTTCTTAGCGGAGATTTCGCTGCTTTCTGAAATCATTTTGTAAAACTTTGCGTGAAAATTAGAACGAAAACGAAACGCAAACTTTGTGTGTCAACAGCGCTTAAAAAAGTTTGCTGCGCAAAAAGGTTTTTATTTTTTTTCCAAGCTTTGCGTTGAGGCAATTCCGGCGAAAGAATTCTGTGTGTGAAAACTGTGCGTAAACTTTGAGCATAAGAGCGCCTGGTCAATAACACTTGCTAAGCGCCATTGCTTGATTTTGTTAGCTTTGCGCTTGTTTTTCACGAGAAAATTTTATCTTAGCGGAGCGAACTCTGCTCGCTGTTCCGCAACGCGCGCCTAGCAAGAGAACGTTATTGGTCAGCGCAATTTTCTGGCGTAAAAACCAAACTTCCGCAATTGCCAATCTGAACTTTTTAAATCGCACTGCTGAAATTCTTAATCAACTTTGTCGTGAATTTTTGAAGCTTGCTTATCGCCTATTTCATTTTTCAATTTGGAGAAAACGCTGGCAAAACTTTGCGTAAAAATTGGAACGCAAACTTTGTGTGTCAACAGCGCTTAAATTAGTTTGCTTCGCAACAAGTTTTTATTTTTTTCCAAGCTTTTCGTTGAGGCAATTCCGGTGAAAAAAAATGTGTGTGAAAACTGTGCGTAAACTTTGAACTTAAAAGCGCCGAACCAATAACCGCGCATGAAGCGCCATTGCTGGATTTTGTTGGTTTTATGTTCGGTTTTCACGTAAAAATTTTATCTTAGCGGAGCATACGCTGTTCGCTGTTCCGCAACGTTCGCCTATGCGCAACACGTTAGCAGCAACTACAAAACATATGGCATACGAAAAATTAATAGACAATCTTTCTACATCAATTGAGAAACAACTCGAAGAAATATCAACGAGATACAATTTTGATTATGGTGACGAATTTGAAATTGCAATTTGCGAATTATTATCAAAAATTTTACCAGCTAAATATGGAATTTGTAGAGGCTTTGTAGTTACTGAAACTGATGATTTTGGAGGAGATGATATCATAATATATGATAAGGATCGATTTCCAACATTAAGGCTTTTAGGAGAAAATAAATTTGAAAAAAAACAAGATATTCCTGTTGAAGCTGTTTATGCATATATTGAAGCAAAGCACACATTGTTTTTAAAAAGTAAAACAAATGGACAAAGTATATTTAAAGCCTATAAGCAAATACACGATGTAAAAAATCTTGTTAGAGAAAAAAGTGATTTGTTGTCAATTGATCCATATACAAGTTTAGGAAAAGGATTTACCGCAAAAAGAGATAATTGGCCCAATTATTCAAATCCAATTTACGGATGCATAATAGCGAGATTCGTAAAAGATACTCCAAGATCAAAAATAATTACATCTGATAAATTATCAAATTCAATTAAAGCAATTGAATTACCGACAAATATCTTATTTCCGGATTTAGTTATTCTAGGACAAAATGATATGCTTTTGCCTTGCATTCCAAAAGATGGAAAAATAATTTATGAATCGCCCTTCTTAATTGAAAATGCTAGCGAGTTATTTCATACTACAACTAAAACCTCTTCTTTAGCACTAGGAATTACTATGTTACTATATGCTTTAGACTCAATTAAATTGGGGAAAATGCCATATAAAAAAATTATTGGAAAACAATTAAAATAGCTGCTGCTAACCGCGGTCATGACTTATGGCTTTATTTTCTTAGCTTCTCGCCTATTTTTCACGTAGAAATTCTATCTTAGCGGAGCGTACGCGGCTCGCTTTTCCGCCACAAGACATGGCCGCAAAACGTTATCTGCAAGCGCATTTTCGAGCCGCAAAAAAACAACTTCCGTAATTGCAAATCTGAATTTCT
>NZ_JAHCDK010000019.1 GCF_018413465.1 Flavobacterium sp. CYK-55 | reverse complement strand
ACAGCAGGTTTGCACAATAACTGCATCAGTGTTCAAGAAAGATATATTTTCCATATGTTTGTTTCATCTAACGGATTATACTCTGTTCCAAATTACCGTGACTGAGCAAACCCGCAACCGTTATGTGAAAGCTTATGAAACCAAATACAAAAAATTTCATTATTCTTGAAACAACTAATATAATTTCACTATTTTTGAAACAAATTGTTTATTTTCATTTATAATGAAACATTATATATTAATGGCAGATATAATTGCCAGTAGAGAAAAAAATCAAAATCAGTTAATGATTGATTTTAAAGAATTGGCTCATGAAATCAATGATTTATATGCTGATGAAATACTATCACCATTGACTATAACACTTGGTGATGAATTTCAATGTGTCCTGAAAGATTTATCAACTGCGGTAAATATAATTTTGAATATTGAGGAAATAATTATACACCGAAAACTAGATTTCAAATTGAGATATATTCTTAACCAAGGCGAAATAGAAACTCCTTTAAATAAAAAAATAGCATACGAGATGCTTGGTTCGGGGCTAACTGAAGCAAGATATATATTAAATGAATCGAAAAGTGATAAGTCAAGATTCAAAATTATTTTAGAAAATGAAATACAAAATTCTATTCTATTAGACGCTTTTAAAATATTTCAAAACATAACTGAAAAATGGAACATCAATAAAGATTACGAAGTTGTTTCAAATTTTTTAAAATTTAGAGATTATAAAATTGTATCCGAAACAATGAATAAAACAAGATCTCAATTATGGAAAAGAGAAAAAACACTTAATATTGAATCTTATTTTTCAATTAAAAACATAATTAAACTAATTGCTATAAATCAATGAATGATATCTGTTATTTTGTAATTATATTTCTATGTGCAGAATGCTTATTGGGCATTTTTTATTATCTAATAACGCCTAAATCAATTAGGCAAGGTGTAATAATTGATTACAAATCTCTGTTGAAGGGAATTATAGAACGTATATTTTTAATGGTATCATTAATAAATGAATATCCACACGCATTGACTCTATTTGGAACACTTAAATTAGCAACTAGATTGAAGAGAGATAATGAAGAAGATAAAACTAAAGAATCGACATATAATGACTTTTATTTGTTCGGAAACTTTGTCTCAATTATAGTGGCAATTTTTTATGTATTCTTATATAAAAGCTTAGTAAAATAAAAGCCTTCACATAACCGCGCATGAAGCGCCATTGCTGGATTTTGTTAGCTTTATGCTTGGTTTTCACGTAAAAAATCTATCTTAGCGGAGCATACGCTGCTCGCTGTTCCGCAACGTTCGCCTATGCGCAACACGTTGTGCGCAATTGCTCAGCAAAAACGTTGATAAATATTGGCCGCTTTTTTTGCTTTGCGGTGGAAAAGATTGTTTGATTTTCCAGCTCAAGCTTTTGGCTATGAGATAGCTGAAAATTGCATTTTCATAGCTAGCGCTAGACAAAAGCTTGGCGAAGTTAAAAGAAATAAAATTGAGTATCAAGTCTACTGGTGAACTTAAAAGACATTAAACGTTTGTTGTCGGATAAACTAAATTTCTTTTAACGCAGCAAAGCAAAAAAAACAACCAATGAGATTTGAAATTACTGTGATTTATCAGACATAAAACAAATAATTTGAAATCATTTATCTAACGTTTTTACTGGCAACTACGTTGAGAAGAATGACCTATCTCATTGTTAAACAATACGGTAACTAGATTTTTTTATTAGGGATTTGTAGTGTCAACTCCGCACAACAGCAGGTTTGCACAATAACTGCATCAGTGTTCAAGAAAGATATATTTTCCATATGTTTGTTTCATCTAACGGATTATACTCTGTTCCAAATTACCGTGACTGAGCAAACCCGCAACCGTTATGCCTTATTGCAAAAAACTTTGCGTTTACAAAAAAAATGGAAGAAATAATACTGAAAGACTTATTATTATACTATCTTGGACTTGACGATGAGTCCATAGAAATTCATTTAAAAGAAATTTACACCGCAACGAAAGAACGGGTAAAAACTATTAATGATTTACAAGTTATAATTTATTCCAACGATCATAATCCACCACATTTTCATGTAAAAACGAAAAACTTAAATATTGATGCTAAATTCAGAATTGAAGATTGTGAATTAATAAGCGGTGAAATAAGCTCAAAAGATTTAAAAAAAATTAAAGCTTTTTATTTAAGTCCGAAAGGTAAAAAAGTACTTGAAATGATTTGGAGTAAGAAAAATTTAAACTGAAATAAAAAAGCAACAAAGCATAACACTTGCTAAGCGCCATTGCTTGATTTTGTTGGCTTTTCGCTTGTTTTTCACGAGAAAATTTTATCTTAGCGGAGCGTACTCGGTTCGCTATTCCGCAACGCGCGCCTAGCAAGAGAACGTTGTGCGACAGTTTTAACTATACGAAGTAAAAATGGATTTTAAAAGATACTTAGATTCTATAAATAAATATTTATCCTTAATTCTTTTTGTTCCATTACTAGTTGGAGGACTTTCTCAATTCATTAACTTATATTTAATCTCACCCAATTTTGTTCGCTTTTTTTCTCCAACACAAGCAATTTCCGATGGAATACTTTGCTTAATTCACATGTGTTTGAGCATAGTGTTTTTAATGTTATATTCTGTAATTGGTTTAAGTGATAAAATTGAAAGAGCAAAAATGTCAACTGACACCGACAAAGAAAAATATAGAACTGAAGTAGAAGCTAAACAAAATTTAAAAAGTAGATTTATATATTTAATCCTACTAATCTTAGTGTGTTATGCTTTATACTTTTTCATTACTGTAGTTATCCCTCATAATAATAATGGTTTGAACGACGACGCAATAAAATTAATTTTTTTAGGATTAATGATTATGATTCTTTTTTTTGGAATTCTTATATCTTTTATTGGATTACTTAGTAATTACAAGTACTTTTTCAGAAGGCGAGAAAATGACAAAATAATTATTTCATTACTAATTATTTCAAACTTAGCAGCTTTTATTTTAGTTTCTGTTTATACAAACAATCAAAATAAATCAATCAACTTTAAATTTTTAAAAGAAAAATATGAATGCCCAAACAATAAAAAAATTGAAATAAAATATTATAATGATAAATATATTTTTCTTGAAAGAAAATGTTTTAAAGATTCAACTGAGATTATTATAGATAAGTTTGAATCAATTTTTGATATCTCACTAGTAAAATAAACCGATCGCACAACACTTGCTAAGCGCCATTACTTGATTTTGTTGGCTTTGCGCTTGTTTTTCACGAGAAAATTTTATCTTAGCGGAGCGTACTCGGCTCGCTGTTCCGCAACGCGCGCCTAGCAAGAGAACGTTACCTGCAAGCGTTCCGAGAGACACGAACATCTAAAAAATAACGAAATTTTCACTACTTTCGCCCAAAAAAACTTAAGTAAAACAATGCTCCAGACGATTCAAATCATTGCTATAATACAAGGGATTTTTGTTGTTTTTGTCTTATTTACAAATCGGAAAGATTACAAAAAAACTACTTTTTGGTTGCTCTTTGGAAGTTTAGTCTCTGTTTTACTTTACATATTGGGTGATGACAAAAGCAATCTGTTTATTGAAAATACAGATTGGTTTCTTTTTGATAACACCTTATTTGTAACCTTTCTATTTTTGTTTTTCAAGTATTACAAAAGTGAAAGAGAAAAATTTATAAAATCCAATTATCTATTTTTCCTTCCCAACATTTTATATTTAATTCTTGAAGTACTCGAAATAAAATTACCCAAAGAAAACTTTAATATTGAAATTCTAGAAGTGATTTTGGAACTAACTTTTGTGATTTATCTCGTCTCAATTTTACATTCTGTCTTTACGAATAAAAGAAGAATTTGGACTACTTATTTTGTTATTCCAATTGTTATTTTACTAGTGTTTTCTTGTATAAATGATACTCTTAAAATAATTGGATTGAAAGAATTATCTTTTTTCAGTAATCAGAACTTTAACTCCTATCTTTTATTAATTGTCGCCTTTCTATTCTACTTTATTTCTTTTAAATTATTGACTAATAACAAATATATTTTGCCTAAAAACGAAATAAGCAAATACAAAAATTCTAATCTGAACACAAAACTGATTGAGCAATATAAGGCGGATTTAATTAATTCAATGGAAATCGATAAATTATACTTAAATGGAAAATTATCCATTCAAGATGTTTCAAACGAACTCAATATTCCAAAACATTATATTTCGGAAGTTTTAAACGAACACATGAAAACAAATTTCCAAGATTTCATCAATGAATACAGAGTAGAAGAATTTATAAAACGCCTAAAAAATGACCAAAATAATCAATTTACACTTTTAGGAATCGCCACAGAGGTAGGTTTTAATTCTAAATCTTCTTTTAATGCTATATTCAAGAAATCCAAAGGCTTAACGCCAACTCAATTCAAAAAAAATCTCGCACAAAACAAGTAATTTGTGCAAAAAAATTATTCTGCACTTGTCTTTTTTTATTTACTCGTTGTTGCTCACTTTATTTGTAGCAAAATTTAAAAATTGATCAAAAATGTCTTTACAAAAAGCATCAAAAAAAGTACTATATTTTTTGATTTTACAACTTTCATTCTTCTCAATCTCAAACGCACAAACAAGCGTAACCGTTTCGGGACTTATAAAAGACAAAAACACCAAATTAGTTTTATCTTTTGTGAATGTAGTTTTGAAAACTGAAAAAGACAGCAGTTTTGTAAGCGGTACAGTTACCAATGAAGAAGGAAGATTTTCATTATCAAAAATAAAATCCGGAAACTACTACTTAGAAGTTTCATATATAGGCTACAAAACAACAAAACAATCGCTGTTTGTTGGTAATCTAACAGAATATCTTGACATTAAAAATATTGAGATAGAAGAAGAATCAACATCTTTGCGAGAAGTTGTTGTAACAGGGAAAACTTCCGAGATAAGTGAGAAAATGGATAAAAAAACATTTTCTTTGAAAGATAATATCAGTCAAAGTGGCGGCTCTGTATTACAAGCAATTCAAAATTTGCCAAGTGTTACAGTACAAGACGGAAAAGTACTGTTGCGAGGAAACGATAAAGTAACAGTGTTAATTGACGGTAAACAAACAGCTTTGACAGGTTTTGGAAACCAAACAGGGTTAGATAATATTCCTGCATCTGCGATAGAAAAAATTGAAATCATCAACAATCCTTCAGCCAAATATGATGCAAATGGAAACGCAGGAATTATCAATATTATTTACAAAAAAAACAAAAAGGATGGTTTTAATGGGAAGATTGGTTATACAACAGGTGTAGGTTCACTCTGGGTGCGAAAAGAAAATTTACCAACCATAAGACCACAATATACTTTTACGCCAAAATTCAACCCAAGCGTTTCACTCAATTATAGAAAAAACAAAGTCAATCTCTTTTTTCAAGGCGATTACTTATATACTGAAACGCTTAACAAAAATGAATTTGTAACAAGAAATTACGACAATGGCGATGTAATTAATTCACAATTAAAACGCAACAGAAACACACATTTTACGACATTGAAAAGTGGTTTTGATTATGCAATTAACGACCAAAACTCTTTGACTATTTCAGGACTTTTTGGAAGTGAAAAAATAATTGACAGAGGAGACCAACCATTTTTTAATGGAGACTTTTCACAACGAAATAGACTTTGGCAGTTTTTAGAAGATGAATTGAAAACAACTATTATGGCAACTGCCAATTATCAGCACAAATTTAAAGAAGCAGGACATTTGCTAAATATTGGTTTCAATTACACTTTTCACAGAGAAGACGAAAAATATTTTTACGACAATTATTTGCCAACTTCCACAGGAACCGATGCTTTTAAATTATTGTCAGACGAACAAGTTTATGATTTTAATTTTGACTACGTAAAACCACATAAATACGGACGAATTGAAGCAGGCATAAAACTTCGCAACAGAAATATCCCGACAAATATGCAATTTATTCCCGGTGTAAATTCAGTTTTAGACACCAATGCAGGCGGTTGGGCAAAGTACAAAGAATTAATTCCTGCCATTTATGGAAACTACATTTTTGAAAACAAAAAATGGGAAGCCGAACTAGGTTTAAGAATTGAGTATGTGAAAATTCAATATGATGTTAATCCTAATCATATAGTTTATAAAAGTGATGGTTATCATTACACACAACCATTTCCAAATTTACGTTTGGCATATAAAATTAACGACAATAACAAAGTTTCTATTTTCTACAACCGAAGAGTTGACCGACCTAACGAAGTTGATATTCGTATTTTTCCAAAATACGACGATGCAGAAATAATTAAAGTTGGGAATCCTGCATTGCGACCACAATTTACAAATTCGATAGAATTAGGCTATAAAAAAAGTTGGGAGAAAGGAAGTTTATACAATGCTATTTATCACAGATTTGCTGATGGAACGATTACAAGAATTTCTAGTACTGTTCCACCAAGTAATTTAATTTATGCAACATTTCAAAACGTAAATAAAAGTTACAACACAGGAATTGAAATGGTTTTAGCACATGAAATTTCTAAATTGTACGCATTCAATATTAATTTAAACTCATACAGAAATCAAATTGATGCATTTACTGTTGAAAACAAATATCCTACTAAACATAGATTTTCAGCAGATAAACAAGAAATATATTCTGGAAATATTAAATTGAACAATAAGTTTCATTTTCCAAAAAACATGGATGTTCAATTAACAGGTATTTATTTAGCGCCCGATATTATTCCACAAGGAAAAATTAAATCAAGGTTTTCATTAGACCTTGGACTAAAAAAAGCAATTCAAAAAGGGAAAGGCGAGCTCTTTTTTAACGCATCAGATTTGCTAAACACAATGATAATCAAAAAAGAAATCAATGGACAAGGCTTTAATTATACCAGTAATGACTATTACGAAACACAAGTAATAAGGCTTGGATATAGTTATAAATTTTAACGGAAAGGGCAATACGGAAAATACGCCAGCAGGTAACAGCGCATAAACGCCATTGCTTGATTTTGTTGACTTTATGTTTGGTTTTCACGTAATATTTTTATCTTAGCGGAGCGTACGCTGCTCGCTGTTCCGCAACGCGCGTCTATGCGCAGACCGTTATAAGCCATTTCAGAAAACCGCTACCATACTAATCATTAAGCAAATGAACTTAACATTATCAGATAAAAAGAAATTGGCCGCGCTATTAAACGCATTTGGAAACAAAAATATTAAAGATGGAAAAATAGAAAGTGATTACCAAGACAAACCCTATCAAAACTTAATTCAAGCCCTATATAATATTCCAGAAATTCAAAAAATATACGATGGGGATATTTTGACATATGGCATCGAGAAAGAAATACTTGACAGATTTAAAAATTTCCCACTTGTAATAAATGAAGATGAAGCAGAAACAATAGCTTCAAACCTACAAGAAATACTAATTAAAAACTTAGCTGAACATCTTATAATTGTTCCTATTCCTTCTGCCAAATTCTGTAATCAAATTAAAATCGATAATCTAATTTTGATTCCAGAAGACTATTCGAGAACAGATAAATTAAAAATTATTGCAAAGTTTGCAAAAAAGACCATTAAAGAAACAAATTGGATTGTTGACCACACAGAAAAATCAAGGTCTCCGGATTTTTTAAAATATCCTCTTTTATGTATTAAGCAAACCGAACATACAAGCACGATTCATTACAGTGCATTAAATATTGCAAAGATTGTAATCTATTCCATAAGATGTTTCTATTTCGGTAATATATATAATTCTAAAAAAGATCGAACCACTATTCTGTTGGATTTTTGGGGGCAGAAAAGACTGAAAGAAGCGAGCCACCTTGCCATCTATTCTAAAGAGAACTGGAGGCAAAACCACAAACCTTTAAATTTTGATGTGAGTTTACCTTACGACCTAAACTGGCTTGAGGACAAGGAGCTGAGTAATGAATTTAAATTATTTATCCAACGAATATATTTTAAAGGAAACTTGGATGACTTTAATCTCTCCTTTTTAAATTCATTGATCTTATACAACGAATCAATTAAACAAAATAATTCAATCTCAACAATAATAACAATGACAATTGGCGAAAGTATTTTGACAAGAAATAGAAACGAAAAAAGACTGAGAATAGCAGCAATAACTCCTCGCTTATTGAACTTTCCTAAAAATGAGCAAAAGAGTATTTCAAGAAATTTAGACGAATTATATCAAAAGCGAAATAATTTTGTACACAGTGGAGAAGCCGTCTCAATTAATTACGACTTTGAAACTACCGAACCCAACTTACTGGAAACTGTAAGACAAACAATGGCCAAGTTAATATTGGAATTCCCTGAATTCGAAAAAATAGTAGAAAATAGTATCCCTGCTAACGATACTACAAATAAACAAATCATTAGAATGAAATATTGGGAAAGATATGTTGACTCAATTTTTCAAGACATCATTTATTGAAGAAACGGCTTATAACCGCGGTCATAACTCATGGCTAGATTTTCTTAGCCGGAAGTATGTTTTTCACGTAGAAATTCTATCTTAGCGGAGCGTACTCGGCCCGCTTTTCCGCCACGAGATATGGCCGCAAACCGTTATAAGTCAGCGCATTTTACGAGCTGCAAAAAACAAACTTCCGCAATTGCCAATCTGACTTTTTAAATCGCGCTGTTGAATTTTGCTCAACTTTGTCGGTAATTTTTGAAGCAATTTTCCTAGCGGAAATTTCGCTGCTTTTTGGAAAATAATCTGGACAAACTTTGTGTGAAAACTTGACGAAAACCAAACGCAAACGAAATCTAAACGTTGCGTGAAAAACAAGACGAAAACAAAACGAAAACGAAATCTAAACTTTGTGTGCCAACAGCGCTTATTTTATTTCGGCTGCGCCGACAAGTTTTCTTTTTTTCAAGCTTTATGTTGAGGCAATTCTGGCTAAACAATTCTTTGTGTAAAAAACTTTGCGCAAACTTTGTCCATAGAAAGCGCCGAACTTATAACAGCGGTCATAACTTATGGCTGGATTTTGTTAGCTTTATGTTCAGCTTTCACGTTTTTTATTTAGCTTAGCGGAGCGTACGCGGCTCGCTTTTCCGCCACAAGATATGGCCGCAAAACGTTACCTGAAAGCCATAAAAAATTATCGCAAATGAAATACTATCAAGTTAGATTAGATGTTGAAGTCACTGGAGTACAAGATGGACTTTATCAAATAGAAATTGATAAATTGAAAATGCAGAACAATATTGATTCGCAAAAATTTCTTAGCTTTTTCAATTATAAAAATTCAAACATTTGGAATGAACAGGATAAGATTTATAAATTTGCTATTCCGTCAATAACAGCAAAATTATTGAAGAAAGCGACTATAACTGATGTTATGGGCTATACACCAAGTATATCTTTCCTTAACCTAGCATTCAGTAAAAAATTTATTGATATAATTAAAACTTTTAATATTGGTCAACATAATGTGTTCGAAATAATAATAGAAAAGATTCCTGTAAAATACTATCTAATGTTTATTGAAACTATTCGCTTGGATGAAATCAAATATGAAAAGTCAAAAGTTGTTACAGGATTTAGAATTCTCACACATCATAATATTAAAAGCATAGAAGAATATCGAGATTTTAATGAAAAAAATCCAGTACATCGATTTGAAAAAATTTCAATTTCTGAAAAGCATTTTGGTAAGGATATAATCAAAATTCAAGGAGCGGGCGAGCCTTTTTACTCAGAAAAATTAATTGATTTCTTACTAGATTGTAAAATTACAGGTATGAAAGTTGCCTATAATAATTCAACGGAATTAGATTTTTACTAGATTGGCCTTCAGGTAACCGCGGTCATAACTCATGGCTTGATTTTCTTAGCCGGAAGTTTGTTTTTCACGTAGAAATTCTATCTTAGCGGAGCGTACGCGGCTCGCTTTTACGCCACGAGATATGGCCGCAAACCGTTGTACGCAATTTCCAAAAAACATCTGAATGAAAGACAAAAATTATGCAAATAAATTCAAAGTTCTATTAGCTACTATTAAAGAACTTGATAAAGAGAATCCTGGATTAGAAAAAATTATGCATGAGAATATAAGCATAAGGTTTTCACTTAACGAAGAAACAGACAGAGGGTGTGCGTTATTAGCAGTTTCATTTTTAGAACAATCAATTGAAAAATGCCTATCAAACAAGCTTATTGGATCTAAAAATCATAAAAAGCTTTTATTTGACTTCAACGGTCCATTAGGAAATTTTTCAAATAAATTGAGCATTTCATATTCTGTAGGTTTAATAGACAAGGTTGAGTTTGAAGAACTTCAAAAAATAAGACAAATAAGAAATTTGTTCGCTCATTCTTATGAACCGATAACATTTGAAAGTAATGAAATTAGTAAGCGAGTAAATCTATTAAAACTTAAACCTAGAAAATCTGCTAAAACTAATAGAAGCATTTTTATCTCAACTGTATTTTATCTTTTAGGAATATTTCAAGGATTGGAATCCAAAGAAAAAGAGTTTGAATTGATAAAAAAGGTTTCAGAAACCGATATGGAAAAATTTAGAGATGTAATTGAGGAGCTGGAAAAATAGAAACTGCGTACAACAGCGGTCATGACTTATGGCTTTATTTTCTTAGCTTCTAGCCTATTTTTCACGAACAAAATTCTATCTTAGCGGAGCGTACGCGGCTCGCTTTTCCGCCACAAGACATGGCCGCAAAACGTTATCTGCAAGCGCATTTTCGAGCCGCAAAAAAACAACTTCCGTAATTGCAAATCTGAATTTCTAAATCGCGCTGTTGAAATTCTTGCTCAACTTTGTCGTGAATTTTTGAAGCTTTTTTCAAAACGGAGATTTCGCTGCTTTCTGTAATCATTTCGTAAAAACTTTACTTGAAAAACGAGACGAAAACGAAACGCAAACTTTGTGTGTCAACAGCGCTTAAATTAATTTGCTTCGCAACAAG
>NZ_JAHCDK010000018.1 GCF_018413465.1 Flavobacterium sp. CYK-55 | reverse complement strand
GTAGACTTGATACTCAATTTTATTTCTTTTAACTTCGCCAAGCTTTTGTCTAGCGCTAGCTATGAAAATGCAATTTTCAGCTATCTCATAGCCAAAAGCTTGAGCTGGAAAATCAAACAATCTTTTCTACCGCAAAGCAAAAAAAGCGGCCAATATTTATCAACGTTTTTGCTGAGCAATTGCGCACAACGTGTTGCGGCCATGTCTTGTGGCGGAAAAGCGAGCCGCGTACGCTCCGCTAAGCTAAACAAAAAACGTGAAAACCAAACATAAAGTCAGTAAAATCAAGCCATAAGTCATGACCGCTGTTAGCAGCTTTGCCTTTTATAGGTTTAGAAGTTTTTTGCGGCTCCAAATAGAAAATAAATTAACCAACCAAAACAGATTATTAGCAATGTTGTTCCAGCAATTTTATTAAAAAGTTTAAGCTCATTTTTTAATTCTTTGCTTTCAAAAATTAGAAAGAAACCCGAAAATAGAATTAAAAGGAAATATGGGAAAATCAATTCAGTGATTAAATCTTTTGAACTTGTTTTCATGAAAATGATAATCGTTGTGGTAAGTAACCAAAATGAAAATATCAAAATTCTTTTTAAAATATGATTAAACATTTTTACAACGTTTTGTTTTTCAATTGGCATTGCTGCTAACGGTTTCTTGCTAGGCGAACGTTGCGGAACAGCGAGCAGAGTTCGCTCCGCTAAGATATAATTTTCTCGTGAAAAACAAGCGCAAAGCCAGCAAAATCAAGCAATGGCGCTTAGCAAGGGTTACCAGCAGTTTTTATCTCATCCAACCTTCCACAATATAGTTTTTTTGAATCAATTTATATTCTTTTCCATTTTGTGGCTTATACCAAAGTTCTATTCTTGCACCGTACTTATCTCCCCATGACCCTTCGTAAATTGTAAATTCTCCAGAGTATAAATTTTTACCAAAATCATTGACAACTATTTTTGAACGTTCAGTCATTCTGTTTCCAGATAATCTATCGTTTGAAGTAATTTCATATGCTTTTATAAAAAACATTCCTTTTTGATTGGGTTTGTAATTTGTGTAATAATTATAAATTCCAGGTTGCGAGATTGAAGCTAACGCAAAGTCATTTTTTTTTTTAATCATTTTGGTTAATTACTCTGTCTATTGGACTTTCAAATTTGATATTTTTTGGAATTACTTTATTAGCACCATAATAATCAGGCGGTGAAAAAGTAAATAATACTGAAACAAAGAAAAATAGAAATAAAGTAACAAGAATTTGAGGAATTATAAAATACCATTTTTTAATTACAATTTGGACAATACCAGAAATTAAGTTTCCTAATGCATTTAGATAAAATAATATTAAAGCAAAATCAATTAAATAATCTTTTTTCAAAACGTTTCCTATTAGATAGATTATAATTGGGATTAAATAAGCTCTAATTGGAATCCACCAAATTGTGAAATATCTTTTAAATGAGTTCATATGTTTCCTCTGGTGTAAAATTGCTGGTAACGTGTTGCGCATAGGCGAACGTTGCGGAACAGCGAGCAGCGTATGCTCCGCTAAGATAAAATTTTTACGTGAAAACCAAGCATAAAGTCAACAAAATCAAGCAATGGCGCTTCATGCGCGGTTATGCGCTCGGCTTTTTTAATTTAATCTTTCAGCCCATTTCAGTTCTTCTGGTAATTCTAAACTTGAAAATTCAATATGGATTACTCTTCTTTTTTTATTATTTGTTGTTCTGCTTGAACTATGCAGAATCAAAGGTTTCATAATCATTATTCCGCCTTTTTCAACATTACAACTAATTTCGGTTTCGATTGCCCAATCAATAGTTTCTGGTCTGTAAATTTTCTTAGCATGAGATTTTGGAATTACCTTTAAAGCTCCGTTATTTTCATCAGTTTCATCAAGATGAATTCTAATCGTAAATATATTTTCTAAAATTTCTATTGGCGGCTGAACAGCAAATTGGTTTTGTTTTTTAGTCCAAGGCCCGAAATTTTCTAATTCAATTTTTTTGTCAACAGAAATCGTCAAATCTTGATGATACGAAACATACCAATTTGAATTTTCTGGCTTGTCAAAATAAATACTTTTTACAACGAAGAAATTATCGCCAAAAATATCTTGAATTACTTTTTTTAAGTTTTGATTAAATACAAAATTTATTGATTCAGGAACTTCATTTAAAAACTGTCTTATTGCAAAAAGATCATTTGATTTTCTAAAAGTTTCTTTTGACTTGTCGACATTTTCGATGGTTGAGATAATTTGCTCAACTTCTTGAATGTTGTAAACGGAATTAATAGTTGTAAAACCATTTTCATCAAGTTCTATTTTATGTTTTTCGATATTGGTCATTTTTGAGTTCTGTATTTTAAGCTGGCGCATAACGTTTGGCGGCCATATCTTGTGGCGGAAAAGCGAGCCGCGTACGCTCCGCTAAGCTAAATAAAAAACGTGAAAACCAAACATAAAGCAAAGAAAATCCAGCCATAAGTTATGACCGCTGTTATTGACCAGGCGCTTTTAAGTTCAAAGTTTGCGCACAGTTTTCACACACAGAATTCTTTCGCCGGAATTGCCTCAACGCAAAGCTTGAAAAAAATAAAAACTTGTTGCGAAGCAAATAAAATTTAAGCGCTGTTGACACGCAAAGTTTTCGTTTCGATTTTCACGTCAAGTTCTACGAAATGATTTCAGAAAGCAGCGAAATCTCCGTTTTGAAAAAGCTTGAAAAATTCACGACAAAGTTGAGTAAGAATTTCAACAGCGCGATTTAAAAGTTCAGGTTTGCAATTACGGAAGTTCGTTTTTTTGCGGCTCGAAAATGCGCTTGTCAATAACGTTTTGCGGCCATATCTTGTGGCGGAAAAGCGAGCCGCGTACGCTCCGCTAAGCTAAACAAAAAACGTGAAAACCAAACATGAAGCTAAGAAAATCCAGCCATAAGTTATGACCGCTGTTATTGCTTGACGCTTTTAAGTTCAAAGTTTGCGAACAGTTTTCACGCACAGAATTCTTTCACCGTAATTGCTTCAACGCAAAGCTTGAAAAAAAATAAAACCTTTTTGCGCAGCAAACTTTTTTAAGCGCTGTTGACACGCAAAGTTTTCGTTCCGATTTTCACGCAAAGTTTTGCAAGCGTTTTCTCCGAATTGCAGAAAGCAAATAGGCGAGAAGTTGCTTTCCAAAATTCACGACAAAGTTGATCAAGAATTTCAACAGCGCGATTTAAAAGTTCAGATTTGCAATTGCGGAAGTTCATTTTTTGCGGCTCGAAAATGCGTTTAGCAATAACGGTTTGCGGCCATATCTTGTGGCGGAAAAGCGAGCCGCGTACGCTCCGCTAAGCTAAACAAAAAACGTGAAAACCAAACATGAAGCCAAGAAAATCCAGCCATAAGTTATGACCGCTGTTATTGCTTGACGCTTTTATGTTCAAAGTTTGCGCACAGTTTTTCACGCACAGAATTGTTTCGCCGGAATTGCTTCAACGCAAAGCTTGGAAAAAAATAAAAACCTTTTTGCGCAGCAAACTTTTTTAAGCGCTGTTGACACACGAAGTTTTCGTTCCGTTTTTACATTTCGTTTTTCAAGTAAAGTTTTTACAAAATGATTTCAGAAAGCAGCGAAATCTCCGTTTTGAAAATGCTTCAAAAATTCACGACAAAGTTGATCAAGATTTTCAACAGCGCGATTTAAAAATTCAGATTTGCAATTACGGAAGTTCGTTTTTTTGCGGCTCGAAAATGCGTTTAGCAATAACGTTTGGCGGCCATGTCTTGTGGCGGAAAAGCGAGCCGCGTACGCTCCGCTAAGATAGAATTTCTTCGTGAAAAATAGGCGAGAGGCTAAGAAAATAAAGCCATAAGTCATGACCGCGGTTATAAGAAGCCTTTGTTGTCAATCCAATTTATAGTTAGTCAAATATACTTTTTAATAAACTTGCAAGTAATAATATTGAACCCATCCAAATAAAAATCTTCGCCTTTTCTTGCAAGTATTTATTATAATTAGTTTTTCGAACTGAGTTTTTTAAAATATAACTATCATCAGTATATTTTCGAAATCTATTGAAAAAGAATATTCCAACAATAATCATAAACACACAAAGAATGTTAAATTCTATTTGACTTGAGTTCATAGTTTTTTTGAAAGTTGTGTTTTTAATAAGGTTTCTTATAACGTTTTGCGGCCATATCTTGTGGCGGAAAGGCGAGCCGCGTACGCTCCGCTAAGCTAAATAAAAAACGTGAAAGCTGAACATAAAGCAAAGAAAATCCAGCCATAAGTTATGACCGCTGTTATCTGGAGCCCAAATACTTAAACTATTGCTTTTCTAAAATTTCTTTTAGCTTTTCCAAAACCTTTTCTTCAAATTGCTTTTTTAATTTTTTATTTTCAAAATAATCAAAATCATCATTTATGTTCTTCCAATTCCCAATATTCAATCCTTTATTAACTGATACAAATGCGAAAGTCGTTTGGCTATTTCCATTTGGTCTTGTGTTGGTTAAAATAATCAAATCTTCTTTTTTAAAATAGAAATATGCAGTAAACCAATATGAAGGATTTTTTGTTTGATGATCATCTAAATCAAATGAGCCTTGATTTTCAATTGTCACTTTAGGAACTTGATATTGTGAATTATCTTTTTTGAATTTGCTTATTGCTGCTTTAACTTGTTGCTCGCTATAATTTAATTCATATTCTTCAGCAAAAGGATAACTTCCCGGAGAAAGCATTCTCGAAAATTTATAGATTCCAAAAATTAAAAATAATATAGCTACTACAATTATGATAGTGCGTTTTTTCATAGTGTTTTTTCAATGGGTTGCAGATAACGTTTTGCGGCCATATCTTGTGGCGAAGAAGCGAGCCGCGTACGCTCCGCTAAACTAAATAAAAAACGTGAAAGCTGAACATAAAGCAAAGAAAATCCAGCCATAAGTTATGACCGCTGTTAGCAGCTTTGCCTTTTATAGGTTTAGAAGTTTTTTGCGGCTCCAAATAGAAAATAAATTAACCAACCAAAACAGATTATTAGCAATGTTGTTCCAGCAATTTTATTAAAAAGTTTAAGCTCATTTTTTAATTCTTTGCTTTCAAAAATTAGAAAGAAACCCGAAAATAGAATTAAAAGGAAATATGGGAAAATCAATTCAGTGATTAAATCTTTTGAACTTGTTTTCATGAAAATGATAATCGTTGTGGTAAGTAACCAAAATGAAAATATCAAAATTCTTTTTAAAATATGATTAAACATTTTTACAACGTTTTGTTTTTCAATTGGCATTGCTGCTAACGGTCTGCGCATAGACGCGCGTTGCGGAACAGCGAACAGCGTATGCTCCGCTAAGATAAAATTTTTACGTGAAAACCAAACATAAAGCAAAGAAAATCCAGCCATAAGTTATGACCGCTGTTATTGACCAGGCGCTTTTAAGTTCAAAGTTTGCGCACAGTTTTTCACGCACAGAATTGTTTCGCCGGAATTGCTTCAACGCAAAGCTTGGAAAAAAATAAAAACTTGTTGCGAAGCAAATTAATTTAAGCGCTGTTGACACGTAAAGTTTGCGTTTCGTTTTCGTTTCGATTTTCACACCAAGTTTTACAAATGATTTCAAAAAGCAGCGAAATCTCCGTTTTGAAAAAGCTTCAAAAATTAACGACAAAGTTGAGCAAGAAATTCAACAGCGCGATTTAGAAATTCAGATTTGCAATTACGGAAGTTCGTTTTTTTGCGGCTCGAAAATGCGCTTGTCAATAACGTGTTGCGCATAGGCGAACGTTGCGGAACAGCGAAAAGCGTATGCTCCGCTAAGATAGATTTTTTACGTGAAAACCAAGCAAAAAGCTAACAAAATCCAGCAATGGCGCTTCATGCGCGGTTATTGGTTCGGCGCTTTTAAGTTCAAAGTTTGCGCACAGTTTTCACACACAGCTTTTTTTCACCGGAATTGCCTCAACTCAAAGCTTGGAAAAAAATAAAAAACATGTTGCGAAGCAAACTAATTTAAGCGCTGTTGACACACGAAGTTTGCGTTTAAATTTTCACGCAAAGTTTTGCCAGCGTTTTCTCCAAATTGAAAAATGAAAAAGGCGAGAAGCAAGTTTCAAAAAATCACGACAAAGTTGATTAAGAATTTCAACAGCGCGATTTAAAAAGTTCAGATTGGCAATTGCGGAGGTTTGGTTTTTACGCCAGAAAATTGCGCTGACCAATAACGTTTTGCGGCCATATCTTGTGGCGAAAAAGCGAGCCGCGTACGCTCCGCTAAGCTAAACAAAAAACGTGAAAACCGAACATAAGGCTAAGAAAATCCAGCCATAAGTTATGACCGCTGTTATAGCCCAGACGCTTTTAAGTTCAAAGTTTGCGCACAGTTTTTACGCACAGATTTGTTTCGCCGGAATTGCTTCAACGCAAAGCTTGAAAAAAATAAAAACCTTTTTGCGCAGCAAACTTTTTTAAGCGCTGTTGACACGCAAAGTTTTCGTTCTGTTTTTCACGCAAAGTTTTATGAAATGATTTCAGAAAGCAGCGAAATCTCCGTTTTGAAAATACTTGAAATATTCACGACAAAGTTGAGTAAGAATTTCAACAGCGCGATTTAAAAGTTCAGGTTTGCAATTACGGAAGTTCGTTTTTTTGCGGCTCGAAAATGCGTTTGGCTATAACGTTTTGCGGCCATGTCTTGTGGCGGAAAAGCGAGCCGCGTACGCTCCGCTAAGCTAAACAAAAAACGTGAAAACCAAACATAAAGTCAATAAAATCAAGCCATAAGTCATGACCGCTGTTAGGTGTAGTGCTAGTTTTTAAGTAGCTTTTCTACTTCAATTTTTAAAGTTGGTAAATGATTAATGATTATTCCCCAA
The DNA here is from genome assembly GCF_018413465.1 of Flavobacterium sp. CYK-55. Classification (GTDB taxonomy): domain Bacteria; phylum Bacteroidota; class Bacteroidia; order Flavobacteriales; family Flavobacteriaceae; genus Flavobacterium. The sequence goes on along the minus strand of NZ_JAHCDK010000018.1, from coordinate 10,751 downwards.
ATAACGTCATCTGAAATTTCATCATAACCATGAATAATTTTATTTCTGGCATCAACAATTTTTCTAGAATTTGAAATTTCGATTTCAGGATTCATTTTTAAAATTCTCGAGGTTGCTTCGCCAATAATTTCGATATTTCTCTCAACAGCTCTTTTGGTTTTTAAATCGTTTTGATAATACTGAAATAATTTACCTTCATTGAAAAAATCATCGATTTCTTCAATTGAAGTTTTGATATCGTAAAGCCAAGTTTTAATATAATCATCCATAAATCAATTGCTTTTTTTCTTCAACAACCTTTTTGAAATATGGATTTTTTATCGCTTTTTCTTCTAATAAGTCAACTGACCTTTTGAAGATATTTTCTAAAGAAAATTTTAAATCAAAATAATTATCAGCATATTCAAGCAAATCAACATTTCCAAAGCTAACAATTAAATCTACATCACTTTTATCGTTAAACTTATCTGTTAATACTGAACCAAACGCATAAAGCTTTTCTACTTTGTGCGATTTACAAAGCGAATTAATTTGATTTATATTTTGATTAATAGTATTCATAAGTCAAATATACAAATCATTTTTAGTTTTTCGGTTTCTCTAAAAAAGCATTGCACCTAACGTTTTGCGGCCATATCTTGTGGCGGAAAAGCGAGCCGCGTACGCTCCGCTAAGCTAAATAAAAAACGTGAAAGCTGAACATAAAGCCAAGAAAATCCAGCCATAAGTTATGACCGCTGTTATTGCTTGACGCTTTTAAGTTCAAAGTTTGCGCACAGTTTTCACACACAGAATTCTTTCGCCGGAATTGCTTCAACGCAAAGTTTGAAAAAATAAAAACCTTTTTGCGCAGCAAACTTTTTTAAGCGCTGTTGACACGCCAAGTTTGCGTTTCGTTTTCGTTTCGTTTTTCAAGTAAAGTTTTTACGAAATGATTTCAGAAAGCAGCGAAATCTCCATTTTGAAAAAAGCTTCAAAATTCACGACAAAGTTGAGCAAGAATTTCAACAGCGCGATTTAAAAATTCAGATTGGCAATTACGGAAGTTCGTTTTTTTGCGGCTCGAAAATGCGTTTAGCAATAACGTTTTGCGGCCATATCTTGTGGCGGAAAAGCGAGCCGCGTACGCTCCGCTAAGCTAAACAAAAAACGTCAAAACTAAACATAAAGCTAAGAAAATCCAGCCATAAGTTATGACCGCTGTTATTGCTTGACGCTTTTAAGTTCAAAGTTTGCGACCAGTTTTCACGCACAGTTTTGTTTCACCGGAATTGCTTCAACGCAATGCTTGAAAAAAATAAAAACTTGTTGCGAAGCAAACTAATTTTAGCGCTGTTGACACACAAAGTTTTCGGTCTAATTTTCACGCAAAGTTTTGCCAGCGTTTTCTCCAAATTGAAAAATGAAAAGGCGAAAAGTTGGTTTCAAAAAATTCACGACAAAGTTGAGCAAGAATTTCAACAGCGCGATTTAAAAAGTCAGATTGGCAATTGCGGAAGTTCGTTTTTTTGCGGCTCGAAAATGCGTTTAGCAATAACGTTTTGCGGCCATGTCTTGTGGCGGAAAAGCGAGCCGCGTATGCTCCGCTAAGATAGAATTTTGTTCGTGAAAAATAGGCTAGAAGCTTGAAAAATAAAGCCATAAGTCATGACCGCTGTTAGCAGGTGTTGCTTTTTGTTGATAACTGCTCTAAAATAAGTTGGACTTATGAAGTATTTTTGTTTCAAATAAATACATTTAAAATGGATAAATATGAATCGCTAATAGCAGCTGTAGTTTTTCAGTATACTGGAATTTATGCTTACAATCGTCAACAACTTTGCGAATTCACAGCGAAAGATTTGGATGAAGAATTTGTTCTCAGAGTTGGTGAAATTATTAGACGTGATGGCGTTGATTACAAAATTACCAATATACATTTTGCTATGGAAAGTCAATGGTTTTCAAACCAAAAACAAATACCAGTTTTTTCGCAATCTGAAAGCAATCCGGTGAACTGTAAGATTTGTGTTTTTTTAGACGAAGCTTAGAATATGCAATATCTGCTAACGGTTTGCGGCCATGTCTTGTGGCGGAAAAGCGAGCCGCGTACGCTCCGCTAAGATAGAATTTTGTTCGTGAAAAATAGGCTAGAAGCTTGAAAAATAAAGCCATAAGTCATGACCGCTGTTAGGGGATGCCGCTATTTTCTTTTCTCGATTTCTTTATTCATACGATCCCAAGCCTTTCTAGTCATAACAACTAAATTGTCATTTTTACAATCCCAAATGGAAACATATTTTTTTGAAATTACATAATACGTTTCCCAGTTTGTCAGCTTCTTGTAAAGCATTGTCGTACAAATGTCTGTTGGTGAAATCAAATCTCCGCTTAAATCTACATGACTATGCATTCCTACAATAGTTTTATTTCCATCTTTATCACCATATTCAAAAGGTAAATAGCTCGCGTGTAATTTTTTCGCTTCTTTAATGTTATTATTTTTGTCGAAGGTAATTAGATAATCATTTCCATAAACTACGATTTTCTTACTTCCATTATAGCCGGTTAACAAATAGACTTTTCTCTCATCTTTGTCAATTAATGGCACCACATTTAACGTTGTATTTTCATAACGTTTAAAAATAGTATCCTTTCTAACGTATTCTTGGGTTTTCAATCTTAATGAATAATAATCCTTTTCTAGTTCCGTCATTTCTCTTTCCAGCAAATTATAATCTGCTGTATTTACATTGTAAGTTTCATCAAAAACCATTGTTCCAATTATTTTTGGATTTTCTCCTTTTCCATAGAATACGCAGGTTGATTTTTTAGGGTTGTCAACATATGAAAAATAGCCGCCTATTTTATCTCGATCTTTGTATTTGTCGACGAATAAATCTGTTCCGTACCAAGAAGCCATTTCTGATGCATAAAGTTTTTTACCCTCTTCAACAGTTTGAGCTTTTAATTTTTCAAGTTTATTCTGTCCACTCACAGACAAATTCAAAGCTAAAAGGAATATAGAAAGTTGAATATATTTCATATTAGATGTTTTACGATTGTGGTTCAGGGCGGTTTACCCTAACGTTTTGCGGCCATGTCTTGTGGCGGAAAAGCGAGCCGCGTACGCTCCGCTAAGATAGAATTTTGTTCGTGAAAAATAGGCTAGAAGCTTGAAAAATAAAGCCATAAGTCATGACCGCTGTTAGTGTTTCGGCAAAATTATGCGCAATTTTGGTTCGCAAACAAAGTCAAAATGTTTCCGATTTGAGTAATTTTTCGGTTGAGATTTACGAACTGATTTTCACACAAAGTTTGTAAAAATGAATATCGAAAAAGCCCAAAACTTTTGTTTTTTTGCAGATTTTAAACTTGCTGAACACTAACGTTTTGCGGCCATATCTTGTGGCGGAAAATCGAGCCGCGTACGCTCCGCTAATCTAAATAAAAAACGTGAAAGCTGAACATAAAACCAAGAAAATCCAGCCATAAGTTATGACCGCTGTTATTGCTTGACGCTTTTAAGTTCAAAGTTTGTGACCAGTTTTCACGCACAGTTTTGTTTCGCCGGAATTGCTTCAACGCAAAGTTTGGAAAAAAATAAAAACTTGTTGCGAAGCAAATTAATTTAAGCGCTGTTGACACGCAAAGTTTTCGTTCCGATTTTCACGCAAAGTTTTGCCAGCGTTTTCTCCAAATTGAAGAAACAAATAGGCGAGAAGTTGGTTTCTAAAATTCACGACAAAGTTGATCAAGAATTTCAACAGCGCGATTTAAAAAGTCAGATTGGCAATTGCGGAAGTTCTTTTTTTTGCGACTCGAAAATGCGTTTAGCAATAACGTGTTGCGCATAGGCGAACGTTGCGGAACAGCGAGTTGCGTATGCTCCGCTAAGATAGATTTTTTACGTGAAAACCAAGTAAAAAGCTAACAAAATCCAGCAATGGCGCTTCATGCGCGGTTAGTGGACGTTTCATATTTTAAATAAAAATTTACAGTTCCTATAAAGGAAACTAAACAACTTGTTACCCATAACCAATATCCACTTCCATATCCTAAAATTTTACCATAGTTTACAGCTTCGTCTAAAGCAATTTTATCAAAAAACAAAAATGAAACTGAAAACCCTGTAGACATTAAACTGGATAAAATAGATAATTTTACCTTTTTGTTATTTAAAAAAAACCATGATAAAAATAAAAAAGGATTTGCTAACCATGAAATCCCTGGTCCATTTAAATCCAACCAACCTAATAAAAATGACATAAAAGCTGAAGATGGAGTTGATTCAGCAGGATTTGTTATAACTGCTGTTTGGGTTAATGAAATTAAGAACAAAAGAAAAGAAAGTGAAATTATTTTTCGATATGATTTAATTTTTTTTGACTCTATTTCCGGCACATTAAAACTCATTTTATTCGCATTTTATTGAAATGTTCACTAACGTGTTGCGCATAGGCGAACGTTGCGGAACAGCGAGCAGCGTATGCTCCGCTAAGATAAAATTTTTACGTGAAAACCAAGCATAAAGCCAACAAAATCAAGCAATGGCGCTTCATGCGCGGTTACCGATAGTTGCAATTAACAATCAATCAACAAGTAATTTTTGAGTTTTTATTTTATTTGCTTGTTCAATAGATAAAAAATATATTCCTTTTGCGAATGAACTTGTGTTTACGGTTGTTTCGTTTGTATTTTGAATTGATTTAGAGAAAACAATTTGCCCTAAACCATCGGTTATTTTTACTGAAAAATTTGTAATTGCCTTATTTGGAAAAGTGATTGTGAAATTCTCTGAGCTTGGATTTGGAAAAACAAGGATTTCATTTTCTCGGTTTATTTGATTTATTGCTAGAGTGCCAGTTGAGTTTTTATAAATTGAACCTCCATACCCAATTGCATACCCGGTTGTTGGGTTTACAAAGTGTATTGCCTGAAATGTTGGTTGATAATCTTCTCTTTGAAAACTACTTTCCGTAATTTCTACTCTAGTAGAATAACATGGATCACCATTTAGAAGGCAACCAACTGGAATTCCCCAAACAACGTTTTCAGTTGTTGCAAATAGTTTGTATTGAATTGAATCAATTGTATCAATGTAATTGAAGTTTGTTCCTCCATTTATCGTCTTGCTCATTCCATCAGATGCGTTGATGAATCCTACATTTTCATTTAAAAAGAAAAAAGAAAAGACATAATTGCTATGAATTACAGACCAATTAACACCGCCATCAATTGTTTTATAAAGTGCATTTAAACTAGAAGCGTAACCTGTAAGGTCATTGAAAAACTTTATGTTCTGTATTGACTCGAAGTCATTAAGACTTATTGATTCAAAGTTCATCCCGCCGTCTTCGGTTTTCATTATAAGTCCGTCTCGTCCAGAGATGAAAAAGGCATTTTCAGTTAAACATGACAATCCAAATAAATCATTAGTTATTCCGGTTGGAATAGAAGTCCAAGTTTCACCACCGTCTAGAGTTTTGAGTAGTGATCCATGGGAGCCAACAGCGTATCCAATATTGGAATTGACAAATGCTACTTTGAATAAGTCGTGAGAAGTATTGGATATTTTTTGTAGCCAATGAGCACCGCCATCAATAGTTTTTAAAATTTTACCAGCATTACCAACAGCAGTTACAATATCTTCAGTAACACAATAAATATCGTTTAGCGATTCTTCCGAGTAAGTTTGATAAATCCACTGTGAATGCACTGGTACAAAGACAAATGCAAAAATTAAAGTTAATAGCTTTTTCATGATATTTTCGGTTTTCGCTTCAAAAGCAATTATCGGTAACGGTCTGCGCATAGACGCGCGTTGCGGAACAGCGAACAGCGTATGCTCCGCTAAGATAAAATTTTTACGTGAAAACCAAACATAAAGCCAACAAAATCAAGCAATGGCGTTTATGCGCTGTTATGCGATGGCTTTATTAATTATCGTCTTTAAGTAACTTCTCGAATTCTTTTCTTTCCTTTTTCCACTCTTTTTTATATTTATCTTTTTTGGTTTTCAAATCTTCCACAACTGTTGACGCATTATTTAATTGCAAATTATATTTTTTCAAATCTTTCTCTTTTGAGTAAAATGCATAATCATTTGATTTCATATATTCTATGGTTGAATTCAATATTGAAATAAAATTCTCAATATTACAATGCAAATACATTTTAATTGGTTCGCCTAACATTGATGAAAATGCACCAGCCAATGCTCCATCTCCACTAGCTTGATAATTCGGATTACTCGAATTAAAATATTCATATCTAAAATAACCTAAATAATACAGAAATGATGCTTCATTAAATTTTCGTTCTTTAAGGTATTCTGCTGAAGTCTTAAAATATTCCATAGGATGTTTTTCACTTAAAGAATCTGCTATTTTATAAACTTGATTTTCCAAAACTCCTACTTTACCTTTAATAGTTAGTGAATCTGCATTTTGATAAATTTCTGTGTAGATGTCAGTTTGAGCAGAACAAATATTAAAAGCATTTAATATAATTAGGATTATAATTTTTCTCATTTTTCTGGATTTTTCCGGTTTTGGTGTAAGCTATCGCATAACGTTTTGCGGCCATGTCTTGTGGCGGAAAAGCGAGCTGCGTACGCTCCGCTAATTTAGAATTTTGTTCGTGAAAAATAGGCTAGAAGCTTGAAAAATAAAGCCATAAGTCATGACCGCGGTTATGCGATGGTTTACTTTAGCTTTCTCTTTTTTGGATTTTGACGATTAGAAAAGAAAGAAAGGATTTCAACAGTTTCGCCATTTACACGATAATACATTGTATTTAATTTGGAAATCACAGCGCGACGAATATCTTTTTTGATTTCTGAAACTTGGAAAATGTTTGGATTATGAGAAATCAAACTTAAAGTCTTTTCAATTTCAAACGCTAGACTTTTAAGTTCTTTTTCAGTCCAATTTTCTTCAAGATATTCAATAGTTTTCTCTAATTCACTTAAGGCAAACTCAGTCCAAAAGATTTTATAACCATTTGTCATAAAGTTTTTTTGCTTTTGAATGAGAAACTAATTTTCCGGCCTCGGCATCTTGTAAACCTTTTTCGATTGAAAGCTTTTCGTTTTCAGATATGGAATTCCACCAATCTTTATTCTCTTGTTTTTTTAGATCGATGATTTTATTGAGCACAGACAAATCTTCAATAGTAGATAACCATTGTATCAATTCTAGTTTTTTGCTTTGTATGTTTAATTCAGCTTTCATCTTAAATTATTTTCATTTCAAAAATACACTTTAATTTTGAATGTTGATTTTCGTTCAGCAAAAACTATCGCATAACGTTTTGCGGCCATATCTTGTGGCGGTAAAGCGAGCCGCGTACGCTCCGCTAAACTAAATAAAAAACGTGAAAACCAAACATGAAGCTAAGAAAATCCAGCCATAAGTTATGACCGCTGTTAGTGTTTCGGCAAAATTATGCGCAATTTTGGTTCGCAAACAAAATCAAAATGTTTCCGATTTGAGTAATTTTTCGGTTGAGATTTACGAACTGATTTTTACACAAAGTTTTTAAAAATGATTATCGAAAAAGCCCGAAACTTTTGTGTTTTCGCAGATTTTAAACTTGCTGAACACTAACGGTCTGCGCATAGACGCGCGTTGCGAAAAAGTGAGCAGCGTATGCTCCGCTAAGATAAAAATATTACGTGAAAACCAAACATAAAGCTAACAAAATCAAGCAATGGCGTTTATGCGCTGTTATAAGTTCGGCGCTTTATATGGACAAAGTTTGCGCACAGTTTTTACACACAGAATTGTTTAGCCGGAATTGCCTCAACGTAAAGCTTGAAAAAAAAGAAAACTTGTCGGCGCAGCCGAAATAAAATAAGCGCTGTTGGCACACAAAGTTTAGATTTCGTTTTCGTCTTGTTTTCGTCTTGTTTTTCACGCAAAGTTTAGGTTTCGTTTGCGTTTGGTTTTCGTCAAGTTTTCACACAAAGTTTGTCCAGATTATTTTCCAAAAAGCAGCGAAATTTCCGCTAGGAAAATGCTTCAAAAATTGCCGACAAAGTTGAGCAAATTTCAACAGCGCGATTTAAAAAGTCAGATTGGCAATTGCGGAAGTTGGTTTTTTGCGGCTCGTAAAATGCGCTGACTTATAACGTGTTGCGCATAGGCGAACGTTGCGGAACAGCGAGCAGCGTATGCTCCGCTAAGATAGATTTTTTACGTGAAAAACACACATAAAGCCAACAAAATCAAGCAATGGCGCTTCATGCGCGGTTAGCGGTGGTTTTTTATTTTTTCTAGCAACTCAAATATATAACGCTCCATAAATTTTCCACTAATTGCTTTATTGTATCCGTATAATTCGAAAATGTTTTTGTCATTAGGAACAGCCATACATGGTAAAACAGTATTTCTAAAATCCATGTCTACAATTCTGTCATTTTTCACAAAGAATATAGATTCAGAAAACAATTCTTTTATTCCTCCAGGAGCTGGCTCTTTAACCATTACAAGAATAACTTTGTTATCTTGAAAGTAATAATTGACATTCAATTCTGTTTTGCTCTTTTCAAAATTACATTTGGATTCAATTTTATTAGCGTATTTATAACCTTGAACATTTATGCTGTCAATTTTTAATTCAAATTCTGTAGCATTTCCTTTAGCGCTATCAATTTTAAATGCGGTTTTATAAACTTCGGAATATCGATGTTTTGTCTGAGAATAAATATTCAAATGAAATAGTATAAAAATGCAGTATAAATATCTCATGTCTTTTAAAATAGGGTTGTCTTAAAATCACCGCTAACGTTTTGCAGCTAGACGTAGAAACGGAAAAGCGAGCAGCGTTATCTCCGCTAAGCTAAACAAAAAACGTGAAAACCGAACATGAAGCAACTCAAAAAACAGTTTTTGCGTTTAGGTGCTGTTATCTGGCTGGCGCTTTTAAGTTCAAAGTTTGCGCACAGCTTTCACACACAGAGTTTTTTCACCGGAATTGCTTCAACGCAAAGCTTGGAAAAAATAAAAACTTGTTGCGAAGCAAACTAATTTAAGCGCTGTTGACACACTAAGTTTTCGTTCCGATTTTCACGCAAAGTTTTGCCAGCGTTTTCTCCAAATTGAAAAATGAAAAAGGCGAGAAGTTGGTTTCCAAAATCACGACAAAGTTGATCAAGAATTTCAACAGCGCGATTTAAAAAGTTCAGATTAGCAATTACGGAAGTTCGTTTTTTTGCGGCTCGAAAATGCGCTTGCAGATAACGTGTTGCGCATAGGCGAACGTTGCGGAACAGCGAGCAGCGTATGCTCCGCTAAGATAAAAATTTTACGTGAAAAACGCACATAAAGCTAACAAAATCAAGCAATGGCGCTTCATGCGCGGTTACCGGCTGGCCCTTGGTTTTATAAATCCGATACAGAGATTTAATATATAAATCGGTTGCACAAGAAGTGCAATTGAGAACGTAACAATTATGAAAAGGTTAACCCAATCTGCACTATCAATCTTGCTCATATTTAAGGCAACTAAAACAATTCTATATATTAATGCAATTCCTACTGTCCCTGAGACATGAATAATCGTCAACGTCTGATTTAGATTTCTATTTATTTTATCGAACAACCAATACCCAAATCCTAATAAGAAAAATATTATTGCAAATATTTCTGCAATTAAGCCATGAGCAATTACATAATAAGTATCATGAACATTTATATCAGTAACTGAATTTGGATCACTAATAAAAAAACCATCTAATAAAATTAGAATTGCTGTTATCCAAAATACTATGAATGGTTTACTTATGTATGTCATCTTGTTGAGTTGTTTCTGAATTGGGCTTGCCGGTAACGTTTTGCGGCCATGTCTTGTGGCGGAAAAGCGAGCCGCGTACGCTCCGCTAAGATAGAATTTTGTTCGTGAAAAATAGGCTAGAAGCTAAGAAAATAAAGCCATAAGTCATGACCGCTGTTAGCAAGCGTTGTAACTATTTAATCACATTTAAAAATGGAACGATTACTTCCTGATTTTTTATTCCATAAACGTTAAACTCATCTTGTGTGAAATCGGTAAACTTATAAACTTTATTCTCGACTGTCTTAATCAATGTGTAATTATAGAAATATGATGGAATGAAATAATAATAAACTGGACTTTGATATCTGCTTCCCTTAAATCGAATTATTTCTTTGATCTTTTCAAAAGGAATTTCAGCTTTATCGTTTCCATTCAAATATTCAATTTTCTTATTTATATAGTCGATTTTCACAGTTACTTTTAAATCATGTAAGTAGTAATTAATGTGAAGAATGATTTGTAGAATAATTGGAATGAGTAAAAAGATATAGAGAAAAATTTGAATTTTATTTCCAGGAAAAAAAACAAAACTCAACACAATTATTGTCAATATTTGTAAATAGAAAAACTTGGATTTTTTGATTGGATAATATTGTCCTTTTGAATTCATCTTTGTTATTTACTTCGTTTTCTTAACAATGATTGCTAACGTTTTGCGGCCATGTCTTGTGGCGGAAAAGCGAGCCGCGTACGCTCCGCTAAGATAGAATTTTGTTCGTGAAAACTAAACATAAAGCTAAGAAAATCAAGCCATAAGTCATGACCGCTGTTAGCAGCTGGCTTTTATTATTTCCAGAATTCTTTGTTCATTTTCATTATTTTCTCCGCTTGATATTACAAAAACGTTTCCTTTCTTTAGATCAAAAATACTTCTATATAATATTTTATTAAGTTTTAAAAAAACAAATATTTTTTCACCACCACTTTTTGAA
>NZ_JAHCDK010000017.1 GCF_018413465.1 Flavobacterium sp. CYK-55 | reverse complement strand
CGGCTGTTTCAGCTCAACTTCTTAAACTTTTTTAGACCGCTGCGCTTTGAGACACGCTTCGCTATAGACACGGCTGCGCCTACAGACCGCTGCGCTGTATGAATTATGAATTACGAATTACGAATTACGAATTAGGTTTCAGACTCAACTTCTTAAACTTTTTACACGTGTAGAGGGTTAAACTAATGTTTTGCTAATCATTCAGAAAAACGCAACCATCAAAAGGTATACGCTGCTTTCGGGGAGCGCAGCAGCTCAGGCACTCAGGGGCTCTGGCACTCAGTAACCTAGAAATGTAAACTAAACTTTAAAAAAAGTAAAATAAATTTGTCTATATGTAAAGTTATGTTTACATTTGACCTACAAACTTTTAAAATCATGTATCATGAAAACATTCTTTTTACTTTCGCACCGCTTTAAGATGATTGGCTTTGTGCTGATGGGTATGGCTGTGGTATGGGCCATAGCAAGTTCTGGGGCTACCACATTGCCCGCTTTTTTAAATGCTACTGTTCCGGCTTTGATAGGCAGTGATGTGCACAACGCCACAGTTTGGTTTACTACTGTTGAGGTTAATTTGTCTTATACCCTCAATGGGTTGTTGTTTATTGTTGGAGGTTTACTGGTGGCTTTCTCTCGTGAAAATCAAGAAGATGAGTACTTGATGCAGTTGCGACTCTCGGCTTTTCAGTGGGCGGTTTTTGCCAATTACATCTTGCTTTTGGTTTTGTTTTTGGGCGTGTACGGCATTGACTTTTTGGTGGTGCTTTCGTATCATTTGTATACTGTGATTGTACTGTTTATTGCTCGTTTTCACTATTTGCTATATATCAACCGTAACGCCCTTAACGATGAAAAATAACATTCGCGTTGAGCGTGCCATAGCCAACATTACCCAAGAAGAGCTTGCGGCTTTTGTGGGGTGCTCTCGACAAACCATCAATGCGATGGAAAAAAACAATTATGTGCCCTCAACGGTGCTATCGATGAAAATTGCCCGTCATTTTGCCAAGAGTGTTGAAGATATTTTTATACTTGAAGCCGATGATTAAACCCTAGCCAATGGGCCGTACTGACTTGAAAATGTTTGATCTGATATCATTAGACTATGAGCTTTTTATTTCTTTCAAATAAAGAACTACAGACCATTACCGGTAAAGGCGAAAAAGCTTGTTACCGCTTGATTTCTAAAATACGTCTTAAAAACAATAAAGACAACGGGATTCCGATAACCCTTGAGGAATTCTGTGAGTACACCCGACTAAAGATTGACCATGTGCAACAAGCGCTACGCAAGTAAAGTTGGCCCGCGGCCCACAAGCCATCGTCTTGGTTTGAGCCTTTTATCATTAAAGCGAGTTTAGGCTCGCTTTTTTTTGGTCATGATTCATTTGATGCTTTAAAGCGGGGTTAAAAAAAACGACCTGAGGGTCGTTTTGTGTTATTTAGATTTTTAGTGCTTTTATAAAACTATTATTGGCCACCTTCGGCCGGTGGCGCAGCCGGTACTTGTGGTTTGTTGTCTTTTGTTTTTTCTTCATCAAAAAGGGTGTGTTGCTTGATTAGCTTTTTTTCATTTTGAGATTGTTGTACTACCAGCCAATAATTTTTAAAAGCTGTTAAAATTCTGGGGTTGTCTTTGTTGCAATTAAAATAAAGCTCATAGAGATTGCCAAATTTTATCTTACAGTTTTTATCTGTTGCAGTGCCTTCTAATGTTATTTCAGAAACATCGGTCATTTTTGTGATGTTAAATTTTTCTGGTTCATCAGAGTTGTGTTGATTGATGATGATATTTCCATTTTCATCCATTGAAAATTCTTCGCCTAAGTTTAGATTTTCGGTAATAAATTTTTCAGTGGTTTCATATGAAATAAGATTGCATTGTCCGGACATTATTTGAACAAAAAGCAGGGCAGTTAAGGTGATAATTTTAGTATTCATAATAGATTTTTTAGTTTATTTATTTCCCAATAAGTTAAAGGCATAGCCCACTTGAATTTGATTGTAATAATTGCTTGAATAACCGGCTTCAAAGTTTAATCTCCACCTGATGAATAGCTTTCCGTTGGTGTCAATACGCCAAAAACCCAAGAATTCAAATTCACTCATCCATTTACTGATATCTTCTCGGGGTGTTTTGGTTCCGTCAGACTGCTTCTTGATTCCAATGATATCAAGTTCATCGCTGGTTAGATAAAAGTACTTTGGGCTATAGGATAAGTCAACACCAAACCTAGATTCAGAAGCATATCGCCAAGTAAATTTTGGATAAAATTGCCAGTAATTAATATTATAGGTATTGCCTGAAATAGTTTTGAGGTTATTGGCTTCATTTAGATCAGCAATAGTTTTAGGCGGATCTGTAGAGTTTGAAATATTAGTATAGCGATCATTGACAAATGCTTTCAGACTATCTTGCACGGCCGAGCTGCAATAACTAACCCCGCCGTCAATGAACAATTGTGATTTTAGAAGCGGCATATCAATGGTCAAACAGTTAATGTCTAAACCCAGTCTCCAAATTTGATGTTTGAGTAAATCAACAGGAGTAGTTGATTTTCCGGTGATTTCTTTTTTATATATGTATGTATCGGAACTGGTTGTGTTATCAATATTAGTGTGCGTTGTTGAGACTAAGACATCTTTATAGCCGTCAATGTTGGGTGTTAAATATTTATTGGATGTTTCAAATTTTGAATAACCTCCGTAGGGCTTGATGTATTCAAAATATCCAATTCCCGATTTAAAAAAGGGGCACCCTAGCAATGTTCTTCGAATGGTGTTGAAGTTTAATTTTTTTTCTACTTCTACCTGTATCAGGCCATTGGGATTATCTGAGTTAAAACCGGCAAGGTCGGTAAAAACTCTTCCTTCAAAAAGTTTAAAGGTTGATTCTTTATAGAGTGTTACTACCTCGCCGCCTTTCCAACTGGCAGCAATATCAGCAGGGCTAAAGTCATTGGTGCTCAGGTTGGGATTTCGTTCAAATTTAATCACCTCGCCAAGTGTTATATATAAGTAGTAATTATGAACCTTTACTGATTTGCTGTTTTGAACATGATATGCCAAAGAGTTAGGTTTACTATTGCCGAAGTTAATGTTTAAAAAGAGTTTGTTTCTGCTCAAATCAACATAATTCTTTTTACTGGTAAAGCCAATTCCGTAGATGTTGGTGAACGAGAGTTTTGATTTGTTGAACTTGTTCCAATTTAGTTTTAGTTTAGATGCTTTACCAACAACATTGATGTCTTGTATGAAGCCTTGCTCAACAACACATTTTACATCATTTACCGTTAGTTCACCTACTTTTTGATCCGTATTTGAATCATAAATATTGATTTTTTTGCTGATGTTGATGTTGCCTGCAATGGGGCCTTTTTCATTGTTATTGACTATAATTGAATATAGTTCAATGGCTTTCATAGTAGCTGTGTTGGCAGCAATAGAGGCATCAATTGAATTGATATTACCGTTAAATAAATGGATGAAATTGTCTAACGAAAGTATTTTCATCTCAAAAGTTTTTTTGATGTCGGCCTCTTTGTTTTGGAGTGTAAACTTGTATAAGTCAGGTTGCTTGTCAACAATCAAGGTACATTCTTTTGAAGCGCTCCCAATGGTAAACGGAATTTCTTGCACTTGTGCGTATCCAACTTGAATAAACAAGAATAATAAATATAATAGCCTTCTTTTCATGGTTTTAAGTGGTTTTATTAATTTTTAATCAGTTATTTTCAACCAAACAAATACCGCTCATTGTTTTGGCTCATCAGGTTAGATAAATGGTTGGATAATGCTTTGTGTGCGGTTTCGGTAACTTTGAGTTCAGCGTCTTCTTTGGTAACCATAAAGTAGTCTGTGCCAAAGAGCACACGGTTGGGGTCAATGGTTTGATTTTGCAAGTCTTGTGCTAAGATTTTCATGCAGTCGGCATCGCAGAGCGAATAAGAAATATCAGTGTAGGTTTGCGTATAGTTGGCCAATATATCTTGTTTGATGATTTCATACCAGGTGCGGCTGTTGCCCTCGAGTATCATAGCTTCATTTGACCATTGGGCGTGTTTTCGGTTGCGGTTTTGTGGCCCTAGTATCTCAATATCGCCCCCCATATGAGCAATGCACAGTTTGAGGTTGGGGAATTTATCAAGCACCGGTAGATAATTTTCAGGGTGCGTAAATAAATTACACGCACGCTCATTTTTTTGGTAATCTTTGTTTGAGGCCTTTTTATAGGCTGCAATTCTGGCGTTGATTTTAGTCATTATGGGATGGTTAGGGTTGAATGATTGCGGATTACTTGGAATCAAAGGCCAAACATCTTTTCCGATATAATAACTTCCGCCGCGAGTGCAATGGGTCATGATAGGGATTTTATGGGTTTGCGCATACTGATAAACAGCCTCTAAACGCGGGTCAAACGGGAAGAAGCCGTTGGGCGGATATAGTTTGATTCCGGCAAAGGCACCACTCTCAAGTGCTGTTTTCATTCGGCTGAGCGATAGGGTGTCGGGATTTCGGGGGTCAATTCCGTAAAATGGGAATACATCGTTGGGCCAGGTTTTTTTGATTTTGAGTACTTCTTGTATTTGTGCATTGAAATCTGTATTAGGTCTGCGTTTTGGTTCGGTCATATAATCCATGTCAATGGTCAGAGCAATAAACTTGATATCGCTGTAGGCACTTTGACTATAAGCATTGCGCAGATAACCAAATACCTCTGTCTGACTACCCATAACTCCAATTTTAAGAAACTGCAGTGTTTTGTTGGGCAATACGCTACCTAGTTTTTCAATGAGCCATGAAACAGGTTTGGTCAGGAACAGCCATTTTAAAAAACTAGAGAATCCATCACCTAATTTTAAACCCACTTGTAAAAAGTCTTTAGGAGCGCAATTCCCGGTAAAAATGTGGGTGTGTATGTTGTATCTGTTTTCCATGATTTTAAAGTTTATGATGGTTTATTCCCGGCTCTTCGGATGTTGACTGCTTTGACTAATATTTCAAACCAAAACGGTGCTCCAAAACTCAAAGCCATGGTAGAGATGCCAATGCCCAAGAGCCACCAGAGATAATCAATCCAATTTTTGCCTGTTGTAAAACCTTCCGGGTAACCCACCGGAAGATTTCTTTTTTCAATGTCTTGCATGACCGTTTTAATTCGGCTTAAGTATTTTGGGTCTTCAGCATTCGGGTTAAGTTTGTAAGTGAGTACTTTGCCATCAACCACCAACGGAAATGTTTTTTCAAGCGTGTCATTTTCTGAACCCTTTTTTTCAAGGTGTTCATCAACCATTTTCTCAGCTTGTTTTACTAAGGCAACTCTAAGCTGATCATCAGTATTGAGTTTTTGAACCAAGGTCAAGGTGTCAAGGTTGAGCAACAAGCAAACCAGAAAGCTAATGCCCAATAACGTATTCTTAATTTTAATTTTGTACCAACCCGTAACGCGTGCCATATAATCATCATACCATTTGGCTATGAGGTTTTTGAGCTCATTGTAATCTTTTGTTTTTTCGTGAAATGCCCGCAATTGGCTTTTGAGCGGACTATATTGCATTGATTTAACTGCTTCATGAAAACGTTCGTATGCATCAGTAATTCGGTTTTCTTGTAGGGTAACTTGAAGTAATTTTGTAGGGTTGTCCGGGTCAAATTCTTTGATAAAAACTGTTTTTTCAGACTGCGTGCCCACTACATCAATCAAGGCATCGGCAAACATCTCAGACGAAATATACTGTGGGTATGAGTTTTTATCCTTTCGGAGCTTATCAATACTAAAGTGGCTGTATATCAGAGCGCCAAAGTTTTTGTTGACCGGATCATCGAGCAATTGATGAATGGTTTGGTGTAAAAACTTACCTCGTTTATCAGTTTTGTATGAATACCATTCAAAAATAATCGATACCAAAGTGCTGAATAGAAAATACATCAGTCCGATAGAAATAAGTACTTCTAAGGTTTTAGAAAATTCCATATACTGTGATTTATAAATTTTTTTTTTTAGCTATATCGATAGCCTTACACAACAAGTAGCGACTTTAATTTTCGGGATATATCTAATCTTGATCCTGTTGGTTTATCTGACTTTGATTTTATAAAACGATGAGGTAACAAGAAATGGGGATCAATACAAGTTGCAAATGAATGATTGACTATTTTTATAACCGCATCAGTATGATATAGGGGACTTAATTGAATTGATTTGCAAAATGCTTGTTTCAATATTACTCAATCCCACAACACTACCACTTGGGTATTTACCTGATAATCAAGGGGATTTTCCCTAAGGAATAAACTTACTTTTTTAAAACAGGAGGTGTCGTAACTCAAAGCAAAATTTTTATCTTTAAAACTTATTACAGAAATACATGAAAAAGCTTAGGTTGTTTGTTTTTGGTTGTTTTGGATTTTTGCTGGCCAGTTGTAGCTCTGATTCTGGTTCTGGGGCCGGTTCATCTGAAGATCAAAACCCTCTTTATTTAAAATCATATGTTTTGACCTCACCGGATATGGGTGGGGTTTATGATTCTTTTTATGCCTATCAAAACGGTTTTCTGACCAATGGCACCGGATTTAATGCAAACGGTGGAACCTATCAGTATGATGCGCAGGGCAAACTAACCCGATCAAGCACGATGTATGAAACCTTTGATTATACCTATGATGCGCAAGGCCGTTTGATTAAAAGAACCAAGGTAGGTACCAACGATTACACGAGTTTGCTGTATAGTGGCAATAAAGTAACCGTTAAAAACTACTATGAAGTTAGTGGTGATCCTGTTGAAGATCGCGTAGATCTATATTTGAACAGCGCCGGTCAGATTACCAAATTAAGACGTTTGACCCCTACCGATGATTACAGTTTTATGGTAGAAGATTATGTGTATGACAGCCGCGGAAACATTACTCAAAAGTGGTCAAGAGAAAACAACTATGGTGATCCTGATCAAAGCATTACTTTTACTTATGACAACCAAAAGAATCCGTTTTATTATGCGTTAAAAAAACTGCACAGAAGTACTTATTTATTGGAATGTAGGCTAGGAGTTCCCAATTATGAATTTAGAGGTTTTACGCCCAATAATTTAAAAACTGTGGGAAGTTCTCAAATCTATGAGTACAGCTATAATGAGCGCGGTTATCCGGTGGGATATATCAAAACCTATGAAAATGGTGGATCAAGCCCCGGAGTAAGTGAATACGCGATTGAATATTGGTAGGTTTTTGAATTTTATGATATTACAGACACGGCTGCGCCTTGGGACACGCTGCGTTATAGACCGCTTCGCTTTAAGACACGCTGCGCTATAGACACGGCTGCGCCTACGGACCGCTGCGCTGTATGAATTACGAATTACGAATTACGAATTACGAATTAAGAATTAAGAATTAAGAATTAAGAATTAAGAATTAAGAATTAAGAATAATGCTTCAAACTAAACTTCTTAAACCTTTTTAGACCGCTTCGCTTTAAGACACGCTTCGCTATAGACACGGCTGCGCCTACAGACCGCTGCGCTGTATGAATTACGAATTACGAATTAAGAATTAGGTTTCAGACTAAACTTCTTAAACTTTTTAAACGTGTAGTGGGTTCTCTGTTTCACGGCTGTTTCAGCTCAACTTCTTAAACCTTTTACACTTTTTAAACGTGTAGAGGGTTCTTGGTTACACTTATGTTTCGTTAATCATTCAGGAAAACATAAACATTCAAAGGTAAACGACGCTTTCGGGGAACACAGCAGCTCAGGCACTCAAGTACTCAAGTACTCAGGCACTCAGGAACTCAGCCCACCTGACAATTATCAGCAAATGCGCAACAAATAATTGCTATATTTACCGCATGAAATTCTGGGCTACTGTTTTGATTGGTTATATTATGGTGCTGACGGCGCTTCCGTCGGTGCGCGCCATCAGAATTACCTATGGTCATTGCCCGATGCAAATGCAAAACAAAACCAGCGATAATCAAGATGCTGAAGGTTGTCAAAAAGGTAAGTTTATCATGACCTTGAACTTTTCGCCGGTGCATTATGTGGGGCAAACCCCGGATTGGGCTGTAGGTAGTATTCCTTTATTTTTTAGTCATAAAAAAGCATTGCTGACCTATCACAAAGTGTTGATTGATCAGTATAATCATCAAATTTGGCAACCACCCAAGATTATTTCTTAGTTTTTTGTTTCTCGTCAAACAGCCTACTTTATTGGTATAATGGCTGTAGTGTTGTGTTGTGGCATTGGTTCAAGGGCTGATGTTGCAAACATGAGCTTTCTATGCCGGAACTAATTTTAATTGGTTAAACACGTCTTATGTCGGGAGCATTTTATCATTAAAAATCTTATAAATAAAGTACACATGAAAAAGCAGTTTGCAATATACATGCTGTTGTTTTTCATCGGACTCAAGGCGCAGAATACTTTTCCGTACCGGGTGCAACTCACGCCGGTAACTGTAGCCAACCTTCCGGGATTACACAGCTATGCTTTTGCCCAACACAACGGAAAGTGGTTGATTGTGGGCGGACGCAAAGACGGAATACATGCCCGTCAACCTTTTAATGCCTTTCCGGGGGCACAAAACAACACTCAACTTTATGTGGTTGATGTGGCTGCCGGACAGTCATGGTCGGCCTCGGTGGGTGGTTTGCCTACCGGTCTGAAAGAACAATTACAATCAACCAATATGAATTTTCACCAAGACGGTGAGGTGTTGTATATCATTGGCGGTTATGCGTTTTCGGCTTCGGCCAATGACCATATTACTTTTGATAAGCTCACCAGTATTGACGTGCCCGGACTCATAGACGCCATTGTTAATGGTCAGAGTATTGACCCTTATTTCAAGCAAATTGCCGATCCGGTGTTTCAGAATACCGGAGGTCAGTTGGGTAAAATAGGCGATGCGTTTTATTTGGTGGGTGGTCAAGTTTTTACCGGACGCTACAATCCGATGAATAACCCCACTTTTGTACAGACTTATCTGAGCAAGATTCAGAAGTTTACTATTGACAATTCGGGAGCGCAACTCAGCATGGGCAATTATTCGGCAGTGACCGATGCGATACACTTGCACCGACGTGATTATAATTTGGTGCCTCAGGTTTTTCAAGATGGGCAAGAAGGCTATACTATTTCATCGGGGGTTTTTCAGATCAATGCTGATTTGCCATTCTTGTATCCGGTAGATGTAAAAGCCAATGGGTATGAGCCGCAAACCCAGTTCAATCAATATCTGAGCAATTATCATTCGGGTAAGGTTGGCTTGTATGACCAGACGCAAAACCAAATGCACAGTTTGTTTTTTGGCGGAATCAGCCAGTATTATTACAACGGAACCACTTTGGTGCAAGACAACAATGTTCCGTTTGTTAAAACCATTAGCCGAGTAACGCGCGCTGCCGACGGTAGTTTGTCAGAACATCGTTTTGATGCTGAGATGCCCAACCTCAAAGGCTCCGGAGCCGAGTTTATCCCTAATGAAAGCTTGCCGCATTATTCCAACGAAGTCATTAAACTAAACGAGGTTCAAGAGCAAGAGTTTGTGATTGGTCATTTGTTTGGCGGTATTCAGAGTGCAAGCATCAACCCATTTAGTGTGAATCAAACCAATACCACTTTAGCCGACCCGACGGTTTACGAGGTAAAGTTGGTTTATGATCCGAACCTGAGTGTGCCGACCATGCCGGGGAATCATCCGTTTAGCTTTAGTGTATCGCCCAATCCGGCCACTCATGAGCAGGTGCGGGTAACGTTTGATCTGCCGTATTTGGCTACCTTGGATTATTTTGTGAGTTCGCCCGATGGTAAAATCCTTGACGATGGCGAGATAACCGGACTTAAAGTTGGCGCCAATGCCATGAACTTTAATTTACCGAAAACCCAAGCTCAGATGCTGATGATTACTTTGGTTTTAGACCATAAGTTCTATGCTACACAAAAAATCATGATGAATTAAAAATCAAATCTTTAAATACTGATATTAAAATGAAAAAATCAATTATAACCACCGCAATTATGGCTTTGTTGTTTTCGGTTCAGATGACCGCTCAAGAGCAAGAACCACAACAAAAGAAAAAAGAAAAAGCCAAGAAAGAGTGCAATGTCAACGGCAAAAAGTGTTGTGCCGGCTCAGAGAAAAAAGGCTGCGGCGTTGAGGCTACCGAAAAGAAAACCGGTCACTGTGATGCAAAACGGGAAGAATAGTTTTTAATAAAAAAGAGTGTTTGATTCAGACACTCTTTTTTTTGTTTTTTTATGTTTTGGAATTTGATTGGTTGGTTATGCGGGATTAGTTTAAAACTTCTCCAAAAGTCAACAGATTCATATCATCGTCTAAAAGGGCAAATTCTTTTACGCCCCAAGGTTTGACACTTAAGGCACCGTTGGGATGAATGGCAATACCTTGTGCAATCCAAAGTTGGTACAGCGCATCAATATCCTGAACCCGAATGTATACTTGCGCGTAGTTTTCGGAGGGGTTCAAATCTGCAAAAGCAAAAAAATGAATTTCAATTTGGTCTTTGCACAGCATCAGATAATCGGGGTAATCAGTCGAACCCACGGTACTAAAACCTAGTTTTTGGGTATAGAAAGCTAAGGTTTTGGCCTTGTTGCGCATCGGGAGTTTAGGATGTATGTCTGTGAGTTGCATAAGTTGAAGTTATTTTTACTTTCCGATACAAAAATTGGCGAAGATGTTCCCTAAGAGCTCATCATTGCTCACTTGTCCGGTAATGAGTCCGAAGTGATACAAGGCTTCACGGATGTCAATAGCCATGAGGTCTGACGATAGTTGGGTTTGAAGTCCGTGCTTGACTTTTTGAATTTCTTCCAGCGCTTTGATCAGCGCATCATAATGACGCGCGTTGGTGACGATGGTCTGGTTGTTGCGCAAGGCTCCGGTATTGACTAGTGATAATAGTTGTTGGTTGACCTCTTCAATACCTTGACCACTTTTGGCCGATATAATCAAAGCATTTTCAATTTGATGTTTAATGGCTTGAATTACTTCAGGGCTCATTAAGTCACGTTTGTTGAAGATGGGTAAGAGTAATTTTTGCGGATATTGATTCTTGATTTTTTCGAGCTCGATCAAGGTGTTTTTAAGTTCGTCAACTTGCGTAAGTTGCGGGCTCAAATAGAGCACCACTTGGGCTTGTTCTATTTTTTCAAAGGTTTTTTTAATACCGATGCTCTCAACGATATCCTCGGTATCTCGAATACCGGCAGTATCAATAAACCGAAAGGCGATGCCTTCAATCACCAATTGATCTTCAATGCTGTCACGCGTGGTTCCGGCAATGTCAGATACTATGGCGCGTTCTTCATTGAGTAGGGCGTTGAGCAAGGTTGATTTGCCAACGTTGGGCTCGCCGACAATGGCTACCGGAATACCGTTCTTGATGACATTACCAACGGCAAATGAATCTATAAGCCTTTTGAGTACATTGTCAATGCGCTCAATAAGTTCAGTAAAAGCAGTTCTATCGGCAAATTCAACGTCTTCTTCGGCAAAGTCCAATTCGAGTTCTATAAGTGAGGCAAAATTGAGTAGCTCGGTGCGTAGTTGGGCAATTTCGTTCGAGAACCCGCCACGCATTTGTTGCATGGCAATTTGGTGTGCTGCCTCGTTGTCTGAGGCAATTAAATCAGCTACAGCTTCGGCTTGAGATAAATCGAGTTTTCCGTTTAAAAAAGCACGAAGGGTAAATTCGCCCGCCTCGGCCATACGTGCACCTTTGCGCAATAAAAGTTGTATGATTTGTTGCTGAATATAAGTTGATCCATGACAAGAAATTTCAACTGAGTCTTGGCCGGTATAGGAGTGAGGACCTTTGAAAATAGAGGCCAAAACTTGATCGAGGGTTTTGTTTTGGTCAACAATGTGCCCTAGATGCAGGGTGTGTGATTTTTGTTTTTTTAAGTCTTTGGCATGTACAGAACTAAAGACTTCTGCGGCTATTTCAATAGCTTTCGGGCCAGATAATCGAATAACCGCAATGGCTCCGGCGCCCGGAGGAGTAGCCAAAGCCACAATAGTATCTTGATGAATCATACGGTTTTATTTAGCGCAAAAGTAGCTAAAAATATGCATCTTATGAACCAAGTTATACCGCTTGTTAAATTTGTGTAAAGTGATAAAAATCATGCTTTTATGGCTCAAAGGCCAACTAACTTTGTAGTAGCAACTAAAAAAACAACACTTTATGAAACGCATTTTATTTCCGACAGATTTTTCGCAAAACTCGCTTAATGCATTTGTTTATGCGCTTAAACTTGCTCATAGTCTTAAGGCTGAGATTGTTACTTTGCACACTTATGATTATCCACAGCCCGACTATATGGGCGCGCCAATTTTTTTGCCCGACATTTACCAAGTTACTGATTTGGCCGAGTTTGAAAATTACAAAGGACATATTCCGATGTTACGCGAATTAGCTGAGCAACAACGGCTAGAAAATGTTCAGGTAAGTCATGTGCTTGAATATGGTGAGTTGGTTCCGACTATATCTGCTCTGCATCAAAAAGAGCCTTTTGATTATATTGTAATGGGAACCAAAGGTGCTACAGGTTGGGCGGAGACTTTTTTAGGCTCGGTTACCCGACGCGTAATTAATGATGCTCAGGTGCCGGTATTTGTTGTTCCTGAACAGGCGCGTTTTGCTCCTTTTAGAAAGTTTCTGTTTATTACCGGTTATGCTCCCGAAGAAATACCGGTGTTCAAAAAAGTTCTGGCCTTGGCTAATATTTATCACGCACAAGTAGATTGTTTGTATGTAAAGCCCGATCACACCACCGCCGACAACATGGCCTTGCACGAATGGAAAACTATTTTTGACGAACCTTATGTGCGTTTTCACCGTTTGCACAGCCGGGATATTGAAGGCAGTGTACTTGACTTTATTGAATTACACCAAATAGACATCTTGGCAATGACTACGCACCACCGCAATTTCTTTGAGCGTTTGTTTCAGACCAGTTTGTCTGAGAAGTTTGTTTATCATGCCCAATTGCCTATGTTTACCGTAATGGTTTAAATCAAAAAAGCGCCCGATTCATTGAATCGGGCGCTTTGCGTAATGTATTATACATTAATTGAAAAATACCTATTTAGTAGGGTATTATTGTTTTTTTATATCAGCAGGATTAACAGCTACTTGAACCCCAGGCAATTTTACCGGAGCGCCTAATTGAGCTAAGAAGCTTCCTTGTACTTCACCTGTTTTGTAGGTAGTAAAACCAATTCTATACAAGCCCATAACCAATGATTTGGCCGGGTTTGAAGTATCGCTGGTGATTCTCATCAACGAGTTGTATTTGCTTCCTGAAGGTTGCGCCGGCATTTCGCTTGAATCGTCATTGCTTTCGATTTTAGTCCAAGAAGCGGTTTTAGCTTTGGCAGCTACGTCTTCAATTTTTATGATGCCTTCGGCTCTTTCAAGGGTAATCCAAGTATCAAAAAAGTTTTTGGTATCGGCCGCATTGGCAGCATAATCTTTTGCTTGGTAATCTTTATCGCCCGGTTTAACGCTGTCAGGTACCGGTGAAATCATTCTTACTCCGATTTCAGGAGCAGCAATCGGAACCCAAACATAGATGTAGTACATTTTTTTTCCGCCTTTAACTTCATCGGGTTGAGCGCCCGGTTTGATGTATCCGAAATAGCTGGTCAAGTCAGTGTAAGGAACCCTTACTTCTTTGCCCATAAGTGATTTTTTACCTAAATCAGCTCCGAATTTATCAAGTTTTTGTGCTGTGGCTGTCATGCCAATCGCAAGAACTAAGATTCCTGCAAGTAGATTTTTTTTCATTTTGTAGTTTTTTTTGTTTTTAAGACTTCTAAAATAGAAAAATAATCAATTGGGTTGAGCTTTTAAACAGATAACTGCGGTGGATTATTGAGTAAGTGTCATAAAAAAACCGCAACTTTTTAAATTGCGGTTTGGGATTTATTTTGGTTTTGTGATTAGTTGTTCAGCATAACCGGCATGACGAGCATGGTCACGGTTTCGCCTTCATCAAGGCCATCTACCGGTGTGAGAATTCCGGCGCGGTTGGGCAGAGACATTTCAAGCATAATCATGTCTGATTGCAAGTTGGTGAGCATTTCGGTTAAGAATCTTGAGTTGAATCCGATTTGAATATCATCACCTTGGTAATCACAAGTTAAACGCTCTTCGGCCTTGTTTGAGTAATCAATATCTTCAGCTGATATATTGAGCTCGGCACCCGCAATTTTAAGTCTGATTTGGTGTGTGGTTTTGTTTGAGAAGATGGCTACACGACGAACAGAACTCAAGAATTGGCCTCGGTCAATGAGCAATTTGTTGGGGTTTTCTTTTGGGATAACCGCTTCATAGTTCGGATATTTTCCGTCAATCAAACGACACATCAATACGTAATTGTCAAATGAGAATGTGGCATTAGAATCGTTGTATTCAATTTTGATTTCGGCATCTGAACCACCTAAAATGCTCTTTAAGATATTGAGCGGTTTTTTGGGCATGATGAAATCGGCTACTTGTGATGATTTAACGTCTGCACGTGCATATTTGACTAATTTGTGTGCATCAGTAGCTACAAAGATGAGCCCTTCGGTTGAAAATTGGAAGAAAACACCTGACATCACCGGACGCAAATCATCATTACCGGCGGCAAAAATGGTTTTACTGATGGCTGTTGCCAATACATCGGCCGGAACCAATGTGGTTGACGGATTGTCAAGACTTACTGATTTAGGGAATTCTTCGCCCGGCGCATAAGCCAAGGCATATTTACCCGAGTTAGAACTGATTTCAATCGTATGGTTTTCTTCAACAGTAAAGGTCAAAGGTTGCTCCGGGAAAGTTTTGAGAATCTCTAGGAGTAGTTTGGCCGGAACCGCTACACTGCCTTGACTGGTTGAGTCAATTTCAAGCGTTGCCGACATTGTAGTTTCAAGGTCTGAAGCCGAAACAGTCAGGGTTTTTCCGTCTAATTCAAACAAGAAGTTATCTAAAATCGGAAGCGTGTTACTGCTGTTGATAACGCTGCCTAAAACTTGTAGTTGTTTTAATAAATACGAACTCGATACGATAAATTTCATTTGCTATGGTTTTAATAGGATGCCAAAACATCCGGTGTACAAATATATCTTAAACTACCAAATATCAAAAAG
Source organism: Flavobacterium sp. CYK-55 (assembly GCF_018413465.1). Classification (GTDB taxonomy): domain Bacteria; phylum Bacteroidota; class Bacteroidia; order Flavobacteriales; family Flavobacteriaceae; genus Flavobacterium. Next base: position 10,840 of record NZ_JAHCDK010000017.1, on the reverse strand, counting down.
ATTTTTATCAACACTAACGAGCGTATTTTTTGCGACGCAAACGTGTAAAAATCAAGGCGAAAATCAATAAAATAATCAGTGGTAATCCGACAGTTATCCATTGAATTGTATTGTATTGGGCGTAAACTTTTTCCTGATCAAGCAATGGGAGGCTAACTTCTTTGCTGCGGATGTTGATAAGTCCGTTGTCGTCCAGAAGATAATTAACGCAATTCATTAGGAACTCTTTATTGCCGTAAAGTTTGTTGGTCCACTTGTCATAACCCAATTCAAGAGGTTGAAAATTCTTGTCGAGTTGGTTGCGAATGATATCGCCGTCTGAAACCACAATCATCTTGTTTTGAGCGCTTTGTGTTTTGAAGGTTTTTTCGTCAAAAGGCAAAATTCTGTTTTGATAGACCGAGTTGAATTTTCCTTCTAAGAGCACCGCCAGCGGAATATTACCTTTGCCTTTGAATTCTGATTGCTCAGGCCGCTCAGTAACCATATTTAGATTGATGTCAACCGGTGTGCCTACCAATTTAGAGTAGGGTGATGTTTGCAACAAAACGGTTTTTCTTAGATTGTTTTTGAGGATTTCAATACCGTTGGTAAACTCAAACTTAATCCCGTCTAAATTGCTCACAATCGGGTTTTTTGAAGCCGGGAAAACCAGCGGTGCATAGAACCAAGGATATTGAGTGTACTGGGTAGCACTGCCTTTTTCGCCGGTAGCCAATGCAATTGGAGTGGCCATAACATCTTTGACCAAGGTTGGATTGATGCGTATGCCATACTTAAAAAACAAGTCGTTTAGGTTAAGGTCTCTAGGAAAGGCTAGGGTTGAGCCGGCATCGTTGTACAAGCTATCCATTTCAATATTGACTTGGTCAACCAGCCAAAGTGTTTTGCCGCCGTTCATGACAAACTGATCGAGTACTAATTTTTCTTGATCGGTAAATTGTTCGGTAGGTTTAGCAATTATAGCGAGGTCATATTTTTTGAGATATTTAAGGCTCTCGTTGGGTTTTTTAGCGACTGAATCAAGCGTAAAGGTTCCGATAAAATAGTTCTCGCGCACCTGCTTGATAAAATCTGCCATGAGCAAATCGGGCATTTCTCCGTTGCCTTTCATGACGGCTACTTTTTTGCTTTTGACTGTGATTACGGTATTGAAAGCATTGGCAAAGGCGTATTCTAGGTGCTGTACTGAACTCACAACTTTTTCGGCTGTACTGGCACCCATGAGGTTTTTGAGCAGTGGAATTTTGGTGCTTTTGCCTTTGTAGGTAGCAATAGCCCAAGGAAAGACCATTTCTTGAGATTGTTTGCCACGATCGTTAACCGTAACATTTACAGGTGTTAGCCCGCGTTGCATAAACGATTGAACGAGGGTGTCCTTTTGGGTTTCGTTTTCAAGCGGGTTGATAAATTGAAAGGTAATATTGCTGTTGCGCGCTTTGAACTCTTCGAGGATTTGCTGGGTTTCGGTTTGTAGTTTCTTGAATTCACCCGGAAATTGCCCTTTGAGAAACACATCGATAATGAGGGGCTCTTTGGCTTGGTCAATGATGTTGAGCGAAGTTTGCGACAAAGTATAACGATGATCACGCGTGAGATCAAATCGGTAAAACAAACGTGAACCTATTAGATTTACAGCCGCTAAAACAGCCAAGAGCAACAGGACTTTTTTGAGGTTGTTTTTCATAGCGGCAATTAGTTTTTAATCGATTTGAGTTGATATACGGTACACGATAAAAAAGCAATACTCAAGCTTACAAAATACAATACGTCACGTGTGTCTATAACACCGCGGCCCATGCTCCTGAAATGGCTGTTCATACCCAAAGCCGTAATGATACCTTCGGATGATGGAATCAAGCCTGCCAAAGCATCAAAGGCATAATAAAACAAGAAGCTCAAAAATACGGCACTGATAAAAGCTACAATTTGATTCTCGGTAATAGATGAGGTAAACAAGCCAATGGAGGTGTATCCGGCCATCAGAAACAACAAGCCGAAGTATGAGCCAAAGGTACTTCCCAGGTCAATGTTTCCGGTGGGCATGCCCAACTCCGAAAGCACGTAAACGTAACTAAAGGTAGGTAATACAGCCAAGGTGATCAACAGCAATGAACCTAAAAATTTTCCGGTAACTATTTGCCACAATGAGAGTGGTTTAGTTAAAAGTAATTCAAGTGTTCCTTGCTTTTTTTCGTCCGAAAAACTGCGCATGGTTACCGCTGGAATCAAGAAGATTAAAATCCAGGGGGCAATGGTAAAGAACGGGGTCATATCGGCAAATCCGCTGTTGAGAATATTGTACTCGCCTTCAAACACCCACAAGAATAATCCGTTGAGCAGCAAGAAAACGGCCATGACCAAATATCCAACCGGTGAACCAAAAAATGATTTAATTTCTCTGAGCAGTATGGCTTTCATATTTTTTTTGTCAGTTGTTCTACTTCCTAAACTTTTCTAAACTTTCTAAACTTTTCTAAACTTCTATTTCATGCTTACTAATTTGTCAACACTCCAGGCTTCGGGTGCTGCATTGAATAGTTTTTTAGTAAAACTCCAAACCTCGTAAAAAAGTTCAGATTGGCGATAATTTTCTAAATCTTGCTCGGTTTCCCAATAACTGTATGTAAAAAACACTTCAGGATTGTTTTTGTCTTGATACAATTCAAGTAAACAATTTCCGGGGGATTTTCGGATGCGCTCTTTCATAAGTTCAAAATTCTCAAGAAAAGCCGGAATATTTTCGGGATGAAAACTCAGTTTTACAATGCGTACAAACATAATTTACTTTTATAAAAATTCAACGAGTACCGTATCGCGATAGCTCAGTCCGAGTAGGGTTGAGGCGCTGCCCACGGTCATTGGGTTGCTTTTGAATATAGCAATTTCAAGAAAACCAGCTTCGTTAAAGATGGCTAATTTTTCGCCTTCATAATCTTTGCTGGTAAAGGTTCCGTTGCCTAGAATGTCTGAATATTTGGCCCAAATATTTTTAATTGGGCTAGAACGACGTTGGCTTTTTCCGGCCTTGAGCGGAATTTGATAGGGTCGGCCTTTGGCTACTTCTAAAAACAATTTTTGACTGATGTTGGTAACCACATTGCCAAAATGGTCAATATAAATGACCGATCCGCGAATAGTTTTTAAATCATCGGCAATTTGTGGTTGAAGCTCGGTGACTTGTTTTATTTGTGTAGTTTCTTTGCCAATCACACTCAGTGCGCCGCCTTTGGCTATATGGCAGGCAACGGTAACCAAGACATCCAAATCAGTAGCCTCTGATGGCAAACGGTCATGTATTGTGATTTCGACCATTTTTTGTGGTTTAATGTGTTGGGTGAGCATGGTCAAAAGGCCATTATCGGCCGCAATGAAGTAGTGATTGTCCCATTCAATAACCAAATGTTGCGTCTCGACATTGCGTTCGGCATCAACACCAATGAGGTGAACAGTACCTTTTGGGAAGGCTTTGTATGCCGCATTGAGCATATAACTGGCTTGTAAAATATTAAACGGTTCTATGCCATGAGAGAGGTCAACCACAACAGCCTCAGGAAATTGAGACAAGACTTTTCCTTTGAGTGCTCCAACAAAATGATCCTTCAAGCCGTAATCGGTTGTGAGGGTAATTATTGACATAAAAATGTTTATAAATAAAACGAAAACTGAACCTAAAACTGATTAATTTTGAATGCAAAGCTAACAATATATAGCTACAAATTTCTAATTTAATACGACTTCCTTTTGAACGAAAGAATCATCGAACTTAACGATATTGCACCGAAAGACTTTTGGGGCGCACAGGATGCTCATCTTGAAACTATTAAGAAATACTACCCGAAATTAAAAATTGTTGCACGCGGCACTACACTCAAAGCTTTCGGAGAAAAAGAAGTTTTGGACGAATTTGAGACGCGTTTTAAAAGATTGATGTTGCACTTTACACGTTATAACCGTATTGATGATAACGTGATTGAACGCGTGATTCAGAGCAATTCTCAAGACGAAGAGCGTATGCCTGACCACGATAAGATTTTGGTGCACGGTATTGGTGGGAAAATCATTAAAGCGATGACGCCCAATCAGCAGTTGTTGGTGGATATGCTCCACAAAAACGATATGGTTTTTGCAGTGGGGCCGGCCGGAACCGGTAAAACTTATACCGGTGTTGCTATGGCGGTGAAGGCTTTAAAAGAAAAACAAGTCAAGCGAATTATACTGACAAGGCCAGCTGTTGAAGCGGGTGAAAATTTAGGTTTTTTACCTGGTGACATGAAAGAAAAGCTCGACCCATATATGCAGCCTTTGTATGATGCTTTACGCGATATGATTCCGCCTCAATCGCTTGAAGATTACATTCAGAAAGGCATTATTCAGATTGCACCGCTGGCTTTTATGCGGGGTAGAACTTTAGACAATGCTTTTGTGATTTTAGATGAGGCACAAAACACGACGCATTCGCAAATGAAAATGTTCTTAACGCGTATGGGCAAAAATGCCAAGTTTATGATTACCGGCGATCCGGGTCAGGTTGACTTGCCACGCCGAACCATTTCCGGACTCAAAGAAGCTTTGTTGGTTTTAAAAGATGTGGACGGAATAGGTATTATTTATTTAGATGATAAAGACATTGTACGCCACCGATTGGTCAAAAAGGTGATTGAAGCTTATAAGAAAATTGAAAATCAAGATTAACTTTATCAATAAACAGGTTGGCAGCACAGGCCAACAACCATTATGACAACTACACTCACAACAACACAATTTGAGTTTCCCGGACAAAAATCCGTATACAGAGGTAAAGTTCGCGAAGTTTACAACATCAACCATGAGCTTTTGGTGATGATTGCCACTGATCGGCTTTCAGCTTTTGACGTGATATTGCCCAAAGGTATACCTTATAAAGGGCAAATGCTCAACCAAATTGCCACCCATTTTATGCAAGCTACTGAAGATATTGTTCCGAATTGGCTTATAGCCACGCCCGATCCGAATGTAGCAGTAGGCTATTTATGTGAATCTTTTAAAGTGGAGATGGTTATTCGAGGATATTTGGCCGGGCATGCAGCGCGTGAATATGCCGCCGGAAAACGCATGATTTGCGGGGTTTTATTACCTGATGGTTTGCAAGAAAATGATCGATTGCCCGAGCCTATTATTACGCCAACCACCAAAGCGGATATGGGTCTGCACGATCAAGACATTTCAAGAGAAGAAATTTTAAGTCGAGGAATTGTTTCTGAAGATGACTATCTGATTTTAGAGCAATATACTCGGGCTTTGTATGCGCGCGGCACCGAAATGGCTGCTCAAAAAGGCTTGATTTTGGTGGATACGAAATATGAGTTTGGCAAAAAAGCCAATGGTGAAATTGTGCTGATTGATGAAATCCATACACCCGATTCGTCGCGCTATTTTTATTTAGACGGTTATGCTGAGCGCCAGCAAAACAAAGAGCCACAAAAACAATTGTCTAAAGAATTTGTGCGTCAATGGTTGATTGAACATGGTTTTCAAGGTCAGGAAGGGCAGAAGATACCTGAAATGTCGGACGCCTACATTACTTCGGTTTCTGAGCGTTATATGGAATTATACGAGCATATAACCGGTAAAATCTTTGAAAAAGCACCGATTGATGATATAGAAAAGCGCATAGAACAAAATGTTGTTCATTTTCTGAACGAACATTCAGTTTAAACCAGTTGAATTTAAAAGCCGTCTTCACCGACGGTTTTTTTATGCATTGTTTTTAAAATTTTGTTAACCGAGCTGCATTTTGTAACAAGCACCGTGTTCATTCGACTATTGAGCAAATCATCAAATCAATATCATCATGAAAAAATCAATCATTTATTTCAGTTTCGCTTTTTTGGCGCTGACAGTTTCGTCAGTTGAAGCTTCAAATGTAAACAGTTGTCACAGTGTAGTTTATTTTAAAGCCGGAACGCCGCTTTGTACTGCCATTCAAAAAGGAGAACTTGACTTTGTTAAAAAACTGGTTGAGTACGGCGCCGATGTCAATGAGCGTTCTAATGGAATGACACCGCTTATGGTGGCGGCTCGTTATAATAAAGTAGACATCATTAAGTATTTACTGGCCCATGGAGCCAAACCAGAAATCAAAGACGACAAAGGTTTTACGGCTGCTAAATATGCGGAACTTTCCTTAGCACACGATGCTTTAGCACTGTTGCGTCAGTATTAATTCTTGATTTAAGCGACTGTGTTATTTGTTAATTCAATGTTAAATTTAGGTACTATGTAATGCAAGATACTTGTTTTTGTATTTATCTTTGCTTCGTTAATCAATAACATCATCATCAAAATCAAATCATCATGAAAAAAGTAATCACAATTTTAGCATCAGCCTTGTTGGTCGTAACCAGCGCTATGGCTTCTGATACAAATTCAAATCACAAAGTATCAGCAAAAAACAGTTCATCAGAAAAAACAAAGTTGGCTCCAATTGTAGACGAGCCGATTTTGATTCCACAACTTGAAATCAATCATGTTCCAACCGATAGTTTGCGCGAGATGATTCATGAGAACAACAAAATCATTGAAAGCGCTCCGGTTGATTCGGGTTGGTTGGTTCTATTAGAAACACCGGTTGAGCAGATTATTACAGAAAACCAACAAATCACTGAAGATCAGTCTGACAACAAAGTCTATCCGTTGTTTTTAGACAGAACCATTGAAGACCAAATCGCCGAAGACAACGCGATTATTGAGGCAAACATCCAATTGTAAGTATATTGCTTGGAAATTTTGAATTAATTAGAATAAAAAACGCCGCTGGAATAAGCGGCGTTTTTTATTTGTCTTTGCTGAAAAGTTTCTGCGGATTCTGTTGCCCTAGCCCCGGTGGTAGCGGCAGCTTTTGTAGCCGGGGTTCGGCTGCAAAACTACAGCGAACAACGGGAATCAGCTTCTAGAACTATTTGAAATACGAAAAATCGTCTTGGTTTTTGATGTTGAGCAAGCTTTCGTAAATGAGTTTGATGACGTTTTCAACATCGTCGCGGTGCACCATTTCAACGGTGGTGTGCATGTAGCGCAACGGCAAGGAAATAAGCGCCGAAGCTACGCCACCATTGCTGTAGGCAAACGCATCGGTATCGGTTCCGGTCATGCGTGATGAGGCATGGCGTTGGAACGGTATTTTTTTGGCCTCGGCGGTATTGACAATTAAATCGCGCAATTTGTTTTGTACCGCAGGCGCGTAGGCAATGACCGGACCTTGGCCCATTTTGAGGTCGCCCTCGATTTTCTTTTCGATCATCGGAGTCGTGGTGTCGTGGCAAACATCAGTAACAATGGCCACGTTGGGCTTGATGGTGTGGGTAATCATTTCGGCACCGCGCAAGCCAATTTCTTCTTGCACCGAATTGGTGATGTATAACCCAAAAGGTAGTTTCTTTTTGTTTTCGTGCAACAAACGCGCAACTTCGGCAATCATGAATCCGCCCATGCGGTTATCAATGGCGCGGCAGACAAATTTGTCGTTGTTGAGGATCATAAATTCATCGGGATAGGTAATCACGCAACCCACGTGTACGCCGAGTTTTTCAACTTCTTCTTTGGTGGAGCAGCCACAATCGATAAAAATATTGTCTAATCGAGCCGGTTCTTCTTTGCCGCGACCGCGTGTATGGATTGCCGGCCAACCGAAAACACCTTTGACGATTCCGTTTTTGGTGTGGATGTTGACACGCTTGGATGGCGCAATTTGGTGGTCAGATCCGCCGTTACGGATGACATAAATCAAACCGTTGTCGGTAATGTAGTTGACATACCACGAAATTTCATCGGCATGGCCTTCAATAACTACTTTGTATTTTGCATCTGGATTAATCACGGCTACGGCGCTTCCGTAGGTGTCGGTGATGAAAGTATCGACGTAGGGTTTGAGGTATTGCATCCAGATTTTTTGGCCTTCGGCTTCGTATCCGGTAGGCGATGCGTTGTTCAAATATTTTTCAAGAAAGTCTATCGATGATTTTTTGAGAATTGATTTTGTACTCATAAATATTTTATTTTTTTGCTAATGTAAAAATTTTGGCATCACAGTTGTTTGTTTCGCAGTAATTTTGAACCGTAAAATTTTGTGTATGAAACCGCACTTTTGTTATCTATTGTTAGGCTTTTTAGCTTTATCGGCTCAGGCTCAGATTGTTGAGCAAGACACTACCAAAATGGGATATGTGCTTAAAGAAACCGACACCATTTCAGAGCCCATTTTACTCGAAGAAATCATCATCAGCAACGAAAAACTCGATCCAGAAGCGCAAAAACAATTCAACCTTTTGCGCAACCGCGTGCACAAGGTTTATCCATATGCTAGAGTTGCGGCTGAACGATTGGTCTTACTCAACAAAAACATGAATGCGCTCAAAACCAATCGCGAAAAGCGCAAGTATTTCAAAATTGTTGAGGATTATATGGAGAACGAATTTGAAGCCCGGCTCAAAAAGCTCTCGCGCAAGCAAGGACAAATTTTAGTCAAACTCATTTACAGACAAACCGGTTCAACTGCTTTTGAACTCATTAAAGATTATAAAAGCGGATGGAAGGCATTTTGGTCCAATGCCACTGCCAATGTTTTTGACATCAGCCTGAAGCGAAAATATCTTCCGTTTGAAGACAACGAAGATTTTTTAATTGAAACTATTCTTAAGCGCGCCTTTGACCACGGGCGTTTGGTAAGGCAGGCACCGGCAACTCCAATTGATTATGACCAGCTCACCGATTATTGGGAAGCCAAAGCCCAAGAAGTCAACAAAAAATAGCCGCCATTTATAAATAACTAAGTGTTTGTAAGGAAATTAAATTACATTTATGCCTTTCAAACACTTTTTTTATGCGCAAATATTACTTTATTCTGGTCTTTTTTATTTCGATTTTTTCAATGCAAGCGGCGGATTTAAATTTGTCTCCGCCCATCATCACCGGTAACTTTAGTATTTGTTTGCCCGGAATTACAACCACTCAGTTTGCCGTTTCTGGCGGTTCGGGTATTCCAGATCCAACTAATCCGTGGGTGTCTTCAAACCTCAATGTTGCTACAGTTGATAATAATGTGTCAGAGACCGATCATGTAGTGATATTTGTTACGCCTTCGGGAGCAGTAGGATATTGTTATGGAGGTGCTTTTAGTTGTCAATCAACCTCACCATGCCCTGAAGCAGGTGTGCTTTCGGGCGTTCAAAATATTTGTGTAGGCAATTCCACTTCATTTACCTCTACCGTTGCCGGCGGAACTTGGTCGAGTTCAAATACTAATGTTGCTACAGTGAATCCTACAACGGGTGTTGTTACAGGTGTTACGGCCGGAACAGCAACGATGACGTATACGGTTTTGGGGACAGGGGGGTGTCCGAATGTATCGTCTTTACGTACTGTGAGTGTTAGTGCCGATGCTGTTGCAGCTAACCTGCAAGGTTTTCAAGGAATTTGTGTCGGAACACATACTGTATATGTGGCTGATCAGCCTGGTGGAACATGGACATCATCAAATATGCTTATTGCAACTGTTGATTCTACCGGTTTTGTTTTGGGTATTTCTCCTGGTGTGGCTACAATTTATTACACTTTGCCGGGCAGCGGAGGTTGTTCGAATGTTACTAGTTCACGAAGTGTGGTTGTATCTGCGGCGCCTAGTCTAGTTTTAACGTCGCAGCCAGCCACCAGTTCTCAAACCGTATGTATTAATTCGCCAATAGCTACTATTTCATACGGAACAAATGGTTTTATACAAGATGTTTTTAGTCAAGGTCTTCCGGAAGGTATTGTTGGAGTATATTCGTCTGGTAATTATACTATTTCCGGCACACCAACAAGTGCTGGAGTATACCCGTATACTGTTATCGCAGTTGGCCCATGTGGTGATGCTTCTTACAGCGGAACTGTAAGTGTTTTATCAACATCCACTACGCTTTTTTGTGATAGCAATAATTTGCCGCCTAACTCAGTAGGTTTTGATTGGGCACCTGTGGTTGGAGCTACTGATTATAATGTATCTTATTCTATTAATGGCGGGCCAACGCAAACCGCAAACTCTATTGTTTCAAATTATCAAGTTTCAGGTGTTCTGCCAGGGCAATCGGTTTTGTTTACAGTTGTGAGTGCCAGCGGAGCCAATTGTTTTGTGCCGGTGTCTACCACTTGTACTTTGTTGGCTAACTCAGATTTTGATGCTGATGCAATCTCGGTTTATCCTAATCCGGTGCAAGACATATTATATATCAAAGACTTGAAATTTACCTCGGATATCTCTTTATTCAATACCTTCGGACAAGAAGTATATTCATTGAAAGAGGTTTCAAATAACTGCAATATTCCTATGTCTGTTTTGGCTGATGGTTTTTACTTGGTTAAAATTACCGCGCAGGAACAAACCAAAACGATTAAGGTTGTCAAGAACTAATTTAATTTTCAGGGCAGCATTTCCGGCTGTCCACTATATCTTGCCCTACGAAATCTTCGGGCAAGGATGCCGTTCCCATCCGGGCTGCTTTGTTGTGGCGGTATGTTAAGTGTTTCAATTCAGCTATTTGCAATTGTTGAGAAATCAAGTTATCAACATCTTGAAAAAAAGTAGAGAAAACATTTGGTTCTAAAAGCATAAAGAGTATATCTTTGCCATCCCTAAACAGAAGAAATGTTTACGGAAAAACAAAAGTTCATTCTAAAATATTGAAACTCAACTTTAAGAAAAAAACCTTTAAATTTTTTCAATAAAAAGTTTGGATAAGAGAAAAAGGTTTGTACTTTTGCACCCGCTTTGAGAATGAAGCGGGAATATAAACAAGTTCATAGACATATTGAATTGACAGCCGTT
>NZ_JAHCDK010000016.1 GCF_018413465.1 Flavobacterium sp. CYK-55 | reverse complement strand
CAAGTTGATAGATAGATGCGTTAGTGTCATCACAATCAGTGTTGTTTGAAACATAACCAGATGGTTGTGTACAAGCCATTTGTGAAACAGCAGCATTACCGAATCCGTCAGTATCAGCATCAGCATACCAAGTAGTAGCTGTATCAACCACAACTGTAGTTGAAGATGTAGCTGATGAACATCCGGTAGCAGGATTAGTTACATATACAGTATAAGTACCAGCAGCTTCTACAGTTGCAGGAAGTGAAGGATTTTGTAATGAAGATGTAAATCCGTTAGGACCAGTCCAAGAATAAGTAGCTGTGTTTGGAGTGAAAGTAATACTTTGTCCGTTTAACAAGCTAGCAGTATTATTAGAATAAGTAATACCTCCTGTTGTGCTCCATTGTAAACCTACAGCAGCACTTGCACCAAAATCGTTGGTCGCATTACCAAAAGTAACATCTGGATACACATAAGTAATTGCTCCGGTAACAGTATTCAATTGTACTTGGAAAGTTACAGAATCAGTTAAAGAAGCCAAAGCATCATGAGTAACTGTGTTATATTGGATGATAAACAAGTTACCTACCGTTTGCGTTTTAACTGAAGCGCCAGATTGGATATCTAAATCATCCCAAAGTGGTGCCAAGAAAGCATTTCCAGCAGTCATTGAAGTTGTTGGCATTGTTGTATTAGAAACACCAACATCACCGGTTGTAGAACCAAATACAATAGCACCGTTCATACCTACTCTTGCAGTAGTGTAAGACACGCCATTGAAAGTAAAGGCCGGAATAGTAATGTTGTGCTCAGTATCATCACCAACAACACCTACTGAAGTTCCAGTAGCATTGATGTCAATAAAGGCAACACCACTATTAGAGTTCATTGAGTAACCACTCAAAGTAACAGTTGAAGCTGTTAACTCAATGTTACCACTAGTACAAGCAGGTGAATTAGAACCAGCTGTAGGAGTTGCAGGAAGTGCATTAACAGTGTAAACAAAAGTTACTGCTGTACCTGTACAACCGTTAGCAACCGGAGTAATTGAGATGGTTGCTGAACCTGCAACAGTTGTAAATGAAGGGATTTCAGTTACACCAGTTACATCAGCTAAACCAATTGCTGAACCACCAGTAATGTTGAAAGTTACACCAGAAGGTGTTCCTGTCAAGGCAATAGGTGAAGTTATAACACCAGCACAAGCTGTTTGAGCTGAAGGAGCTGTAGCAGTTGGGATAGGGTTAACAACTAAAGTAGCAGCTGTACTCGTAGCAGCAGGGCCACCACATGCAGAAGTAACCACAACATCATAGCTACCGTCGTTAGCAGAAGTAACGTTTAATAAAGTTAACGTTGGGTTAATTTCACCAAACAAGTCAACACCGCCTTTACGCCATTGATACACTAAGTTAGCACCCGTAGCTGCAACACTAAATGCAAGAGTTTGTCCTTGGCAACCCATTAAACTTACTGGGTTAGTAGTGATCACAGGATCAGCAGCAACACCAACAGTTACAGTTTTTGTTGTGCTACATCCTGAAGAGCTAGTAATAGTTACTGTATACTCAGTAGTAGCAGTAACCGCAGTAGCAATCGGATTAGCAATATTTGGATTAGACAAGAACGTTGTTGGAGACCATGAATACGTGTAAACTGGTTTGGTAGTACCACCAGAAATTACAACAGTATAGTCTTCAAACTCACCAAATCCTGGGTTAGCACAAGAAATAGTACTAGCCACAGCTGTACTCCATCTAGCAGCAACTCTCATACGAGTAGTTCCGTTATATGCAGTTACCGGAACAGTAACAGAGTTGTTTACAACCGCTGTAGTTCCTGAAGTAGTTAATGCTTTAAACTCACTAGCCTCAAAAGTACCATCTTGGTCATAATCAATCCAAACACCAAATTGTTGGCCTGAACCTGAACCAGATTGAATACTTAAAGGAGTAACAACACCTGCAGTAACATTACCAGTTAATGAAGTAAAGTTACCATACTGAGCAGCTGATTGACCAGATCCATTGTTAACAATACCTGCAAAAGAGAAGTTATTGATAAAATCAGATCCATCGCTACTTGTAACAGTTGGGGTACAATAAGGTGTAAATGCATCATCTAAACCTGAATTAGCTACCAATTGAGAATCAGTACCTGAACAAATTGTGGCTGGAGTTGCAGAAACAGTTGCGCTAGCAACCATATCAGGAGCAACTGTTACTACCACTGTTGCAGTGTTGCTACAACCGGCAGCTGTAGTACCTGTTACAGTATAGGTAGTAGTTACTGTAGGATTAGCTGATACTGTATCACCTGTACCGGTTAAACCAGTAGTTGGTGACCATACGTATGTACCATCAACACCAGCACCGCTAGCAGTAAGGGTTACCGCTGATCCGCTTGGGCTACAAATTAATGCAGTTGAAGGCGTAGCAACAATAGTAGGTGAAGTAACTGTAAACACAGCAGTGTTAGAGTCAATGTCAGGACATCCTGCAGGACCGCTAACTCTACATCTGAAATAATGAACACCTGCAACAATTGAAGAAGCACCATTCACAGTTAAAGTTGTACCATTTCCGCCAGTATATGTAACGTTTGCCGGTAAACCATTAACAACATTATCCCAGTCAGCACCGTTTGATGAATACTGCCATTGGTATGCAGTAGCACCTGTAGCCGATACAGTAAATGTAGAAGTAGAAGCTGCCAATCCACAAACTGTTACGTCTTGAACAGCTCCAGGACCAGTAGTAACTACTGATTGTGGTGTGTTAACCGTAATAGTTGTAGGGTTAGAAGTAATTTCAGTAGAACCTAAAACAGCTACTGCAATAAGTTTCCAACCATCGTTAGCAGAAGATAATCCTACCATTTCAAGGGTATTGCTATTTACATCTCCTGTAAATGTAACATCTCCGATAGGGCTACCATCAATAATATTATAGTTCAAACCGTTGTCATCGCTATATAACCAAACAATAGCATCTGGAGTTCCGGTTACAGTTACAGAAACATTTCTGTCACCTGTACCACAAACTGGAGCACCAAATACCGGGTCAGTAATAGAAATATCAGACACCGTCAATAAAGCATTTGCTGAAGCTACCGGCGAAGCACATGGGCTTTGACCAGCAACCAAGCAACGATAATACATACCAGTCATTGAAAGTGTAGCGTTTGAAATAGTCAAAGTAGCTGTAGTAGCACCTGAGAACTCAGGACCAGAAACATCTACGAATGAACCTTCAGCACCTGTTGGTGATACTTGCCACTGATATCCTGAAACAGAACCAGAAGCAGCTACAGTAAAGGTAGTAGTAGTTGGATCAACTCCGTTGTATGCAAGAACGTTTACTGAAGATGGATTAGTTGTAATACTCAATGGAGCATAAACATCAACCGTAACCGTATTCGGAGCATATGAAGTACAACCTGTAATTGTGTTTACAATTCGTGCACTAATAACAGTAGAACCTGCTGTTAACGGAGTTAAAATACCGTCAACATCAATAGTTGCTACAGCAGGGTTAGATGAAATCCACTCAACACCTACAGAGCTAGAAAACTGAACTGAAGCAGGAATAGTTGGCGTACCCAAACAAACTGTAGTAGCACCACCTGTAATGGCGTTAACAGCCTCAGCATTTTGTGTTACCACAATAGGAGAAGAAACTGTATCACAACCATTAACTCCTACGCGAGTAGCATAGTAAGTTCTGGTTTCGGTTGGTTTTGAGTAAACTGTAGAAGCAGAACCACCAGTATAAGGTGTAGTTGCAGCAGCATCAGTATACAAATCATCCATTGGTGACCAAGTAATCACTGGAGCAGCCGGTGGAGCAAATGTGTACATTTTACCTGAAGCAGGCGCAATAGTGTTTGAATCATTTGCAGTAGAAGTACTGTTTGTATCTGTAGCAAATGAAATACTATTAAAGTTAGTTCCGCTGATGGTATAACCAGATGAGATTGTACCAGAACTTGGTGTTCCCATAGTACCGTAGCGATACTCAATAGCGTTAGTAGTTTCATACAACCATGCTTGGAATGTTGAATTCGCAGCACCTGTTGTATTACGTGGAATAGTAACGTTCCATTGAACTTTAAAAATTCTGTTTGGAGCTGTACCGGTAACCAAAGTTTGAACACTACCTGTAGTACCTGTAGCTAAATCATCCCAATAAGGATACAATTTAGGGATATTAGAAGTACTTGTAGTAGAGTTGGTAAATTGATTAGACGCAGTAGCTGAGCCCAACATAATCCATCCGTCAGGCGAAACTGAATACTGAGAATATGAAACTCCATTCAATACGAAGTTAAATCCGATATTAGCCGGAGCAACTGTTACATCATCGTCATTACTTGTAGTCAAAACTGTTGTTGCACCAGTCATCGGGTCTAGAGAAGCACCTGTACTGGTTGAGAACAATAATGAAGTTGGATAAGTAGCCGTCAAAGTACTTACACCATTAGCACAAACTGCAGCAGGTGATGCTGAAGCCGATGTTAATACAGGGTAAGGTGTTACGGTAGCTGTAAAAGTAGTAGTCGCAGTACAGATTCCGTCAGTACCGGTTACTGTATAAGTATAAGTACCAGCAACTGTTGGAGTAATGGTTTGTGTAGCACCGCTTAAAGCACCTGAAATTCCACTACCAGCAGTTGAAGTCCAAGTGTAGGTGTAAGCTGGATTAATACTTGTAGCAGTTAAAGTAAATCCACCACCAATACAAACTGATTGATTAGCAATTGTATCAATTGCGTCTGGAGTATTAACTACCGCAGTAATTAATGTTCTTGCACTTTCGCAACCCGTTGAAGGGTCAACCACTGAAACGTAAAAATCAGTAGTAGCACTAATACTAGAAGTATAAGTTGCAGAAGTACTGCTTTGTAATGCGGTTGTGGTTGTGTTATCAGCATACCATTTAAAGGTAGGTGTTGTGAAAGCATTCGGATCAGTAACTGAAACCGTAGGAACTCCTGTACCACAAGTTGGAGTAGCAACATCTTGAACCGGAGCACTTGGAACCGGGTTAACCGTTACCGTTACCGATGGAGTAACTTTTGAACAAGCACCAGAAGTAATTGTAGCGGTGTAAGAAGTTGTAGATGTTGGGCTAACTGTAGTAGTAGCACCTGTATCACCGTTTGACCAAACTACTGAATCCATAGGATACGATGTAGTTCCTGACAAAGTAATGTTTAAACGGTTTGTACTAAAGCTAGCAGCATTGGTAGACGCAGTAGTAGTGTAAGCAACTGTATTACCCGCAGTAGCAGTATAATAGGTAGTTGAGTTGTTTGTAGCGTCAGCACCATTGTGAACCATATCAATAATGATGTTAGATGTTCCGTTCCAAACAAATGGAGTTGAGAAAGGAATTGTCTGCCATCCTGATGCAGTATGGGTGTATGTTTGTGAAGGGTAAACAGTTGTATAACCTGTAGTTGCCTGGAAATCACCTGACAAAGTTGACAAAGCTGTATGACCGATCTTAACAACAAAACCTGAGTTGGTAGCACCATCACCTAAAGAGGTAATGTTAAATGCCATTGAATTGATGTTACCGGCAGTTAAACCAGCAGCAGCAAGCTCAGCAGCAGTATACACTAATTGCATTCTGTACGAAGGCCATCTGTTACAAAAAGCAGTTGGCTGAGTAGTTGCAGAAGTTAATGTAGTACCTGTACCAATTATTCCGTTTACAGTAGCAGATAATGAAGCCGTCAATACACTAGACCCAGTACCGCAATATGAGCTAACTGAAGCAGTTGCAGAAGCCGGTGCATTAAACAACGGATCATCTTGGTATGAAGTACCTGTCTGTGTTTTAACCAAACCATTACCATCAGTTGCAGTAACTGACCATGTTACGGTAGCGTTACTTGGGGTAACAGCCGGAATTACTCCTGACCATGAATCAAGTGCAAAACCTCCGTTACCGGTAGTGTTTGTCATTGTGATAGCCGTTTGAGCAACACCATTTACAGAGTAGTTAATCACTACACCAGTAACAGCAGCTCCACCCGGAGTTACATCAACTGTAACAGTTCTTGCAGTGCTCACACACTGAGTAGTTGATGGAGTATAAGCTAAGTTAGACAAGCTAGCAGCAGCTTTGTTACCCATCAAGAAGAAACCTGGTAAAGTAGTGTTTTTAGGCGCACTAGTTTCCATAGATGAAGCAGTTGTAGTAACTGTTACACCACCTTGAATATCATAAGCACCGTTTACAGTAGAGCTAGCAGCAATAGCATCTCTTCCTGTTGGATCAGCGTTCAATTGAATCAAAGTATCGGTAAAGTTAGCAGCACCAGCTGTGATACTAGCTGCCCAATATTTAGTAGTACTGATTGCACTGATGTTCAAACCAGGTGTACCACCTGAATCACCATCAAAAGCTTCAGCTTGAACAGTTACTGTACCACCTGCATTGGTAGTTGGATTAACCAATACAAAGTTGTTCATTGCACTTTTACCAATTGGGAAAGTATAGTTAGAACCCGTAACCAAACTAGCCGGCAATGTTAAAGCCAAAGGACCATTTACATAAGCCGTAGTTGAAGTTCTTACGATGCTTCCGGTAGTAGTACCAGTTACAGTCAATACATTTGAAGCGTCAGTAGTAATGTTACCTGTTCCTGTACCGAAAGTTAAAGTACCTGTTGCCAAGTTACCTCCTGATACAACCACACCGTTGGCGTTGGTAGAAGACATTGAACCCAATACTCGAGATGGCGGAATTTCAAGACCAGTAGTTCTTGAAGCCAACTCAGCTGCATATATCACTGCATGAGTTCCTGTACCCAAGTTCCAAGTAGGAGCCACATCAAATGAACCTCCCGCTAAAGTATTACCAGCATAACCAATCTGAACCGTTGTGTTTAAAGCAGCTCCGGTACCTAAAGTAATTTTATCACTTCCAGTAATAGTCCCGTTAAATAAGTTTACTCTTAAAGTTGGTATTGCATTGGTATGTGTTATAGTCAAACCACTTGTGTTTTGAACAGAAATTGTACCGATGTTAGTCAATACGGTTCCAGAACCTGACAAAGTTTGAGCCACGTTGGTTGGAGAGAAGAATTGCAAAGTTGAAGCCGAAGCCGTACCTGTCATTACTCCATTATTTACTAAGCTAGCCCCTCTTTGAGAAAACACTGCAGAATTTAAACTTAATGTACCTGTGGCAGCAACTGTAGTAGTTCCTAACGCCACAACACCATTGGTAGAAGTTGTACCGTTACCTACTTGGAAAGTACCACCATTAATGTTAATATTACCATTTACAGTTACTGTACCAGAAGTTACAGCTCTGAAAATACCCGTACCGGTTGCAGTAATAGTAAGGTTTCCTTTAACAACAGCAGTAGTACCACTAGTCCATACACTCATAGTAGCAGTTGAAGTTGTAGAATTATATACAAAATTACCGAAACTTTGTGTTGGGTTAGTGATTGCGGTTGATGTTGTACCACCAGTAATAGTTACTGTAGAAGTGGTATCCCAAGTTGCCAAAGGAATAAAACCATTTGTAGTAGTAAACGAACCGTGAGAATAGTTAGAACCGGCAGCAAAAGCTAAAGTAGCTGTTGAACCTGTCATACATCCTGAAGAACCCACAATGTTGTTGTTCACAGTACCAGTTACAGTTACTAAAGTACCCGTACCACCAGTAGTAGTAATTACGTTAGCAGTACTTCCTGAAGCATTATACGTACCAGCAATTAAACCAGTATTGGCTGTACCTGAGAAAGCGAATGCAGCAGCATTAGTAGCATTACTTAAATTCAAGGTACTACCAGCCTCAACAACTAAGTCATCACCACCACCACCAGAAATCGTAGTTGTACGGGTAGTTGTAGCACTTGACTGAAGTGTTAAGTTGGTATTGCTTGTTACTTTAAATTGACCAATAGTAGGCGAAGCTACATCATGACTGATGATCAAAGAACCACCTGGAGTTGTACCCGCACCGTCAACGATCAAAACGTCAGTTGTTGCAACTGTAGACCTTGTTGAACCACCACCAGCTGGATTAGTATTCCAGTTTGATGCAAGACCCCAAGTAGAACCTGAAACCCCTACCCAATAATAGGTAGCACCTGCGGTTGTAGCTTGCGAACCTGTTAAGCCAGCACTAACAGCTGCCTCAACAATTGCCTGTACCTTATAATAATAAGTAGTACCCGGCGACAAAGAAGATTGAACTGAGTTATAAGCAGTTCCGGTTGTAGCAGAAGAAGTACTAGCAACAGACGTTGTAGTCACCCCAGTTGTAAAACCGGCATCTAAAGCTCTAGTGATTAAAAATCCAACCTCATTAGTTGAATTATCCACCCAGTTAACCGTAGTAGCATTGAGACCAACACCTGTAAATGTTAAAGTAGTTGGATCAGCAGGAGCAGTAGTGTTTACCGGAGTAAATGAAAAAACTCTTCTGCTACCATCAGCTGAAGAGTTCAAGTTAGCCATTGCTGAACTAGCCGTAAAAGATGTAGTTGTTAAACTAGTAGCTGTTGAGCTATACGTTGGCGTAGCATTGATAGTTAACACCTGACCAATGGCACCAGCAGTTATACCGGTTGCAAAACCAATTGATGTGGACATTGCAGAAGTTGAACTATTGAACATTGAACCATAAACATATTCTACAGCACCGGTTTGATAAACACGAGCTTGGAATGTTGACAGGGTTGTACCTGTAGCATTCCAGTTGATGAGAATATCTTTCCACTCAACAATCAAAACCTGACCACCGGTTCCGGCTTGTACCTTATAATGTACTTTACCGGTTGTAGTACCTGTTTTAGAGTCAATGTTATTGGCTAACAAAATAGCAGCACCAGCAGCAGCAGAACTGGTATGACCAGTAAGCAATGTGCTCCCTAAACGAATTTGTCCGTCAGGATTGGCGTTCCATTGAGTGTAACCAGTACCCATAAAATAATAGGTAAAACCGAAGTTTTGCGCACCTGGATTTGTGTAGGTGTCGACATTGGCTCCGTAGAGTTGAGTAGTACCGGTACTCATGTCAATGGCATTTCCATCTTTGTCTAATGCCAATGAACCAGCAGTACTGGTAGAGAACGTATAGTTAGCCGCACTTTGCGCCCACGCGTTTTGACCTAAAGTCAAACACACAAGCATAACGAGCGAAACTAACCATTTCCCTTTCAGGAATTTTGAACCGAAGCCCGGCGGTAAGCCCACCAAATCTCCAATTCCATTTTTGAGCCAGGTATCCCTACCAGAACTCAAAGAAATGTAGTTTACATTCATAATTAAAAAATTGGGTTAAATAATAGCGTAAAGTACAAAATAGTTAATAAAACTTTAACTAGAAAATTGACATACTCGATGAAATACACGAAAAATCGATTAAAAACAAAAAAAACAAGACAGAAAAACCATAAGCCTTTCTGTCTTGTTAATATTTTTAAAATTTGCAGTATAAAAACTAGAAAATCACCTTCTTAGTTATAACCTCACCATTAACTCCGGTAATTTGAACCATCAATACTTGGTTGGCTACATTAAGATTTTGAAAAGAGGTTTTCATTGCATTAATATTATATTTTTGAGTGATCTCGCGACCGGCAACATCAAAAATCTGAACATCTTTGATCAATACATTTGAGCTTTCAACATGCAAGTCATTATTAGATTTGAATACAACAACTGTATTGTCAAAATTGAAATCTGACTGACTCAAAGCAGAATTATTGAACTTAACAATAAATCTATTTTCAAAATTTCCTGCTTCAGAAACAAAATTGTAATCACCGGTTCTTAGGTCATGAATTACATGTGTCAACAAATCTTCTAAATAGACCGCAACCGCGCCTGCTTCAAAAATACCATCAGCAGTAGGCATAGCAATTTTGTATGAACCAGCAACCGGCACTGTATAACCCATAACTACCTGATCTTGATTATTAAATGGCAAGGCACGTCCTTGAATTGCTAATTTATTGTTGCCTTGAATAGAATAAAAACTAACTGGATTCCCAACTTCTAATACTTCAGCATCAAAGCCGTTGTCAAAATTATTGGTTGCGTTTTCAATATATCCAATCATGGTTTGTTTAAACGCTCCTTGATCATTAGTCAAATCAAGCCAAATTCTGTTGCGCTCTAAACTTGCCAATGACGAAACTCCATTAAGTCTGTAGAACTGTGTATTGCTTCCAACACCTCCAACACGCATATTGTTTTTGAATACAATTGGGAAAGTTCCCAATTTAACGCCTTTAACCATAAACCCTTGACCCGCACCGATTTTTCCGTTTGGTGCAGCACCACCAGAACCGGCAGCTGCACCGGTACCAACTCCGCCTGAAAAATTATAAGCTGCATAATCAGAAGCGCTGTATGCATTATTGGTTAATGGCGTATTGTGTGTCCAGAAATACAATGAAGTTCCTACACCACTGCCCGGATCAAAAGTTGAAGAATTCCCTAAAATAAAGGCATCAGCACTAATAGCACTCGGGTAAGGATTACCTAATAGGTTTAAATCACCCGTCGCAGATTTGATCACATTGGTTGCGTAGTCTCCATTGTTAGGAACCCCAACAAAATTACCCGTCCACAACGCAGGTGTAGTAGTATAAGTCTGTGGGCCGCGAATAGCATAGCCTTTAGCCGCATCCATTGGCGTGGTGAGTGGCGGGGCAGACTCCCAGATATAAAGCGCTGAGTTAAAAGTTAAATACTTATCTGGCAAAGTTAGATTTGAAAAAGAATTCAAATTTTGGTTATAAACCGGAGAAGACCAATAAGTAAAATCAAACTTACGGATGTTTACATTTCGTTTATAAGTAATATTTCCGGTATTGGTATTGGTTGTTACTGAAGAACCTTGCACCAAACTTGACCCATTGTTAAACACTAAGGTACCAATACCTAAAACGCTAACTTTATTTTCTACATTCACGGTAACACCGGCAGCAACAGTTACATTTCGGCCATTCTTAACCAAAAGAGTACAAGCATTCAAATCAGAACTAATCGTAAGATTGGCATCTACCACAGCCTGATCAGCACTGGTTGGTGGCGCCGGAACCCATGAAACACCGTTCCAAGTAGTTGTTGGATACATGATAGAAACAGTGTTTGAATAACCCGTTCTACATCCTGTAACTACTGCGCGGATATATGTATTCAAGGTAATAGTTCCAACCATTGCCGGAGTAATTACATCAACATTGGCAGAACCCGCAATAGTAGTTGGCGAAGCAAAGGTTGGCTCATCAGCCATTTCCCAACGAACAATTGACGATAAATTATTCGGAACATATCCTGCCAAAGTAATATTCGAGGCAAATGTTGTATCACCACAAATCATAGTTTGATCACCAGAGGCCGTACCGGCAGAAAACGGTGTAACAGTAACAGTCACCGTTTGATTTCTGGCACAAAGAGCCGGAGCCAAAGTGGTAGCAGTTGCCGTGTATGTAATATTTGAACCTGTACTCGGTTTGCAATAAATAGTTGAAAGCGGAGTCACGCCATCATATGGAACTGTAGCCCCTGCATTGGTATACAAATCAGTTGCTGGTGACCAAATAACCGTAGCAGATGCACTACCGGAAATTTTTACATTATCAATACACCATCTGTAACCATAATTTGATGCATACTTGAATCGAACTCTAAAATTATTATTAGGGTTGCCTGGGTAAGCATAAGCAGAAAGACTCAACACCACATTGACAAACCCGGTTGGAGAACCTTGACTACCTGTGGTCCAAGTAGCACCCGGCAAAGCTGTCCAAGAGCCACCACCGTTGGTCGAAACCTCAACAACAGCAGAACCATTTGAAAAACCTTTGTAATAATGCCAAAAACTTAAACTCGCATCTGTATTGGCGGTTAAATCAATTACCGGCGAGATTAACTCTTCATTGGTATTACCAGCACTTCCTTGTAAATCACTATCAGACATGTAAAACTGAGAAACATCATTACTAGAAATAGTCATCGGGTCATCAGTATTTCCGGTCGGAATTGAGTAAGGGCTGTTGTGCAGCTCCCAATAACCCAGGGCAGGCGTGCCTCCTACAGAGTTGTGTACTAAAGTAAAAGTATTGGTAGCCCCGTTAAAATTCTCCTCAAAAATTGGAACATCTCCGATAATACCTCCTGAAGCTGTAAGTGATTGCACAGCCCCTTGACATACCGTAGGAGCCGAAGGTGCAATATTAATAACTGTTGGCAAAGGGTTAACTGTAACGGTATAAGTTGCCGTATTGGTTGAATATGCCCCACTGGTTTGAACCGCACTTAAAGTATAGGTAGTTGTTTCGGTTGGATTAAAGTAGTAACCTCCTGAGGCGGCTGTAACACCATTACTAGGGGTCCAAGTATACAAATCAAATGTAGGCGAAGCACCAGTAGTGATGGTCACCTTAGGAGATGTACCTCCGCTACAGAACGAAGTTGATGTATTTCCGTTTTCATCGAGTACTGCAAGTGGCGGAGGCGGAACAGTTACATAAACACTATAATCTTCAAAAGTACCAAAAGAACCTGTATAACATGCTCCTTGCCCAGCTCCAGTACCAGACAAATTATTAATATCAGCACCTCCTACTCTTAATCTATGAGCACCTAACGGAGCTCCGGCAGGAATTACAAAACTAATATTGTTTACACCAGGAGGCAATTCAGTTACACTAAAGTAAACCTCTTCACCTGCATCATAGAAGCTTCCATTATTGTTAAAATCAATCCAAACCCTAGTATAATATGAATAAATACCCGTTGTATATCTAATCGACATATTAACTGTAGCTCCTTGTGCCACATTGGTAATCATACTCGAATAATTACCATAATTACCCGCTTCGGCTCCAGTAGTATTATTAATAGTTCCAAAAGTAATATTGGTTATCCCTGAACTATCAACACTTGATGGTGCCGGAGTACATGGCGAAGGCGGCGGTGCTGTTGTTGTAAAAGTAGGAGTTCCTAAATTTGACCATGGACTCTTATCGGTTCCGCAAACTGAACGCACCCAAAAGTAATAGGTTGTTGATGAGGCTAAACCTGACAAACTCACAATATTAATCCCTGCCGCTGTACTGCCTATTGGGGTAGTAGTTGCAATTGGAGCTGTTGCTGAAGTAGTGTAGTAATACTCATAACCCCCTGTTGGAGAACCGCTTCCCGGCGGTGTCCAACTGGCCATAGCAGAATTTGATGTGATACTACCATAAGTTAAAGCAACTGGTCTATCACAACTGGAAACATCAATTGAAATGTCATCAATTTGTAAATATCCTTGTGTGGCAGCGGCATAGCCATTAAATCCGAAATAAAAATTACCTGTTGCAGTAGCTACAAAGTTAAATGTAAAAGTGTTGGGCGATGTCTTAATTGCATCATGATCGGCCAAAACTGTAGTCATACCTGCCGCAGAGTTGGTTGCCCCCATGGCCACTTTCATTCTTTGGGTAAATTGAGCCAACTCACGTGAGCCACCATATTTATATGATACCTTATAAGTATTACCAGATGTCAATGAAACCAATCGAGTAAAAAACCAAGTATCTTGTGCAGCAGCACTACCAGTTATGAGGTTTTTATTGGCAAACCCATAATAAGGAGTAGAGGTATTGTTTTGCGTTCTCATGGCAACACCGGTGGTGACCGCTGTAGAAGTACAGTTGGGTATAGCCGGAGGTGTAATTCCTTCAAAAGTTTCATTGTACGGAAACACCGGAGTAGAACAACTTGGCGTAACAGTTCCTGAAATAAAAACAGTAGTAGGCTTACAATTAGATCGCACATAAAAAGTATAAGTAACCCCCGAAAGTAAACCGGTAACACTCATAGGCGAACCTATGGTAGCCGAGGCAGCAGTACCCGATGCAAAATAGCCTGCACCCGGACCACTAAATGCGGTTCCCGAACTTCTCACCTCCCAAACATAATTGGTAAAAGCAGCTGTATGGAAAGCAGCATTATTCCAGTAGAAATTTACAGTGGTGTTATCAACTTGCAAATTGGTCACCAAAGCTGTTGGGTTAAAACAAATCGGGGTCCAGATGTGTGTAACATTAGCCGGCGGCCCAACATAAACTCCAGCTACAGGCTGACGTGTCGGCATGTTTGAGGTGTTAAGTGTTCCGGCAGCGCTTGGATAAAAAGTAGTAACACCTGAAGGCGCCGTATTAGTTCTATTCAAAAAATCTGTATTCGCAGCTCCTCTCAAACCAATCTGCCCTGTATAACTGGTCGCATTGGTTGATGTAAAATCTTTCCATTGAGTCTCAATATGCATATCTGCTTCGTACAAACGAATTTGAATATTCATCAAACCATCTATATAGGTAGCAATAGGTCGTCTTTTTAAATTTTTATATTGAACCACAAAAACACGACTTCCTGCGCTTCCAAGGGTTTCATAACGTATTTCACAACCATCAGCCGCCAAACCGGCTAGTGCGGCTCCATAAGCCGAAATCGCTCCGCTGTATGCCGTAGCTGCCGAAATAGGAGTTACCGTAGTTCCCGGTGAGGTTGCTCCAAAAGTTATAAAGCCGTTATCGGAAATGGTAACCGAGTTGTAAGAGACATTATTAAAAACAAAGTTAAAACCAATCGACACATTGACATTGGTTAGGTTAACAAAATCTGCGGTAGAACCAGCTACAACAGAACCACCGGTTATGGCTGAATAGGCCGCACCCGATGTTGTTTCAGAAAATGAATAATCTGCACTTACGGTTTGCGCTTGTATCGTTTGCTGAAATGAAAGCAACAACAAACATGCATACCCCAGGATTTTTACAAAACCAAATTCCGAAGTTGAGGCTGCTTCGTTTTTTGCGGTTAGAAAATCATGTAGTTTTTGAATCATAACTTAATAGTTTTTTTAGTGGGTGATGGTTGGTATTGTTTGATAAGTGTTTACATGAATAAAAGTCAAAAGCAAACAAAATATCTAGCATACAAAAACAAAGTTAATTAAATTTTAAAATTATCATTATGTTAATTTAAAAAAAATAATATGCTTTGAACATTTTAACACAATCAGTATCAAACATCAAACATATTTTTTTGCAATTACTTTGATTGAATTTGAGTTCAATTTTATACCTATATATAATATGAGGATTAAAATCAATTATAAAAACTCTATACCTATATATAATGTTGTTCTAAAAAAGTGAAAGCCTCCCTTGACGAAGGAGGCTCTCTGAGTTAACCTAACTATGTTAAAAATAAAACTATGCGATGTTTGAACCGTATTGTGAAGCTTTTTTCAACAATACTTTAATCAACAAACGATTTGGAGCAATTCCTGAAGTAATCATTTGTTTTTTAGCGGTGTTCTCTTTGGTGATTACACCGTTGGCAGTTTGTTTGGTCATCATAAACCATGAAACCATGTTCATGTTGCTGTTTGACTCAACTGCTGAAGTTGATGCAGTAGTTTGTGCAGGAACTTCAATGGTAGTTTGTGCAAATGCATTTGAAGATGAAACCAACATAACGGCAACTACCAATAACATTTTCACGTTTACTGAAGCGGCGATGGTGTTGATGATTGATTTCATAATTCTGTGTGTTTGTTGTTTCATTTGTACATGACAAACTTATGACCAACACACCGGCTACTGAAATATTTTCGGTCAACAACACCAAAACTCGTTAAAGCTGCAAAAAATCAAAATCTCGTGCCATTCGCCCAAAAAAACGTGCAGTTTATAGACCCTTTTATGATTCTAATGCACTTAATCGCACTCTTTTATACTTTTTAAAACAAAAAAAAGCGCAAAATTACCTTTAGATTCAATAATGATATAAAATAAGATCGGGTTTTGGGCTGTAATATTTCTATTCTCTATTTAATAATGTATTCTGTGGCAAAATGCATCGAAGAAAAAAAAATGCCACAAAACTTGTGACAAAAATGACTTGAGAAAAAAATTTGTCACAACTTTTGTGACAAAATAAAACAAAACTTATTTTTTGTCACAGAAATCTGTTGCACAAAAAACAATCAAAACCCGACATTTGTTTCAAAAAAAAAGTCTGCTCACCGAGCAGACTTTATACCTATATATAGTATACTTAATTCATAATTTTTTGCGTAACGATTTGCCCATCAACTGAAGTAATTTTTACAATCAAAACTTCGCGGGTTGCAGCGGCAGTGAATTTGGCTTCAGAAGCAAAAATATGATCTTGTGAGATCAAAACACGTCCTTGAACATCATATACTTGATATGATTTGATTTTAACAGCTCCTGAATTGATGACCCATTGATTATTGCTTTGTTTGTACACAATCACTGATTGATTATTAAAAGCCGGATTTTGTGTTGAAAGTAAATTTTCATAAACCAATTCAAAACGTGTATTGTCAACTCCAGACTGCGCAGCAAAACTATAAGCTCCGGCTTTGAGATCGTGAATTGTTCCGGTCAAGTTATCTTTTAAATAAACCGGCAAGTTTTCTTCATCAGCAGCAAACATTCCATCGGTTTGACCAATAGCAATACTAAAATTACCGGCATCGACACATTTAAAACCGAGCTGAACAACATCTGTAAGCGCTAACGGAAGTGGTCTGCCTTGAATAGAAAACTCTTCATTATTAATGATTGAAGTCAAGGCCGTTTGACAATCATTGATATATCGACCATCAATAGCCGCATCAACATCTACAGTAGCATCTGGCATATAAGACACCATAGTTTGCCCGAAATAGCCCGCATCATTAGTCAAATTCAACCAAATTCGGCTTCGATTGGCCGATGATAATCGTAAAAACTGATTGTCACTGTTGTTGATCCTCATGGCATTGGTAAAATCTAGACTTGACGAAGTTGCTTGAGCAATAAAGCCCTGCCCTACTTGAATGGCGCCATTTGGAATTAATCCCAATGGATCTCCAGCCGAGTTTGAAACACCACCTGCCAAAGTATAAGTAGCATAAGACGAGGTAGCTGCGTTATTGGTTTTTCTCCAGAAATATAGCGCTTCAGTTAGACTGTTTTCGGCAATAAAAGCATCTGCATCAATAGTAGATGGATACGGATTTCCGACTGCGTTATAAGTTCCTGAAGTGACCGAAACGCTATAAGGTCCGGTATGCGGAACACCTGTAAAAGTTCCGGTCCATACCGTTGGTGCAGCCGGATGTGTATTAGGCAAACGAATCAGATATCCTTGCCCATCGGCAAAGTTAGTGGTTGACGGTGATGCCACAGCTGCATAATTGTTTGTACTCGGATTATAAGTATAAAAGCGATTTGACAAAGTATTGGGCGAAAAAGCCTGTAATTGCTGTCCGCTTACCGGCGAAGACCATAAAACATAATCTTGTCGCATGAGTGCTGCCGTTGATCGGTTTACCACAATATTACCCGAGTTAGCAACATCAGCATTTTGAACCAAATTAGCATTGTTGCTCAAAGTAAATGACGAACCTGAAACCACTGTGAGAGCGCCATTCAAAACTATACTATCACCACTGTTTACAGTAACTACCGCATTATTATTGACCGTTAATGTACATGCTGACAAATCATGTGTTGTTGCATAGTTGTATGAAATAATCGCCGCGGTTGTTGCAGTTGGCTCTCCGTTGGTCCATGATCCGCCGGCTGCTGAAGTCCAAGTAGTACTGCTGATGGTTACAGCCACTACTGAAGAGAATACCGGTGAACAAGCACCACTACTTACTTGGGCTCTAAAATATTTGGTTTGTGTTAAAACACCTATTTCTGCTGAAGTCAAAGTGGTTGAATTTGTACCAAGACCGGCTACATTTACAGTAAAACCAGCATCATCGGCACTTTGCCATTGAATATTTCCCGAAGCACTTGAAAGCGTAATATCGTCATTGGGCTCATAGCCGCTGCAAATTGATTGATTACCCGTAATGGTTCCAACAGCCGCCGTTGGTGAAACGGTAAGCAAAGCTACATTTGAATTTGTAGCACAAGTGTTGGTTCCGGTAACCACACATCTAAAGTTGGTATTGTCTCTAGCTAAAGCAATATTGGTAAAAGACAAAGTGGCTGTCGTATGTCCGGTAAAACCGGTTAAACCATTGGTATTGGTCCAGCTAGTCACCGGATTGGTTGAATATTGCCATTGGTAAGTTGGGCTTGTGGCCGAAGTAGCAACAGCAAACGAACCTGAACCGGCTTGACAAACCGCTTGTGCCGAGGGCTGTGTGGTGAGGGCTGGTGTAGCATTTACTGTTACTGTTACCGCAGTAGAGGTTACCGATGTTGAACAGGTACCTGTAACCACAACATCATAACTTCCGGCTTCAGCAGCAGTTGGGGCCGTGAGCGTTAAGGTGGCTGTTCCTTGTCCTGATATGACACCGCCATTGGTCAGCGCAACTCCGCCTCTTCTCCATGAATAAGTTAATCCCGAACCGCTTGCAGTTACTGATATATTTTGAACACCCGATCCTGAGCAAGTAGCTGTTGGTGTAGTAGGCTGAACAGTTATGGTTGGAATACTACAATTGTTATTGATTCGTCCGCTTGCAGCAGCAAAATAAGTTGTATTGACATTGGCAGCTCCTGATCCGGTTCCTCCCCATGAGCCAATAACTTGTAGTGTACCCGCAAAAGATAAACCGTTAGACGTATGAGTGAATCCAGTCCCTAAATTAGCGTTAACTCCAGATGCAATAGCAATGACATTTGAAACAGTTGTCGCTGCTGCAAAAGTTTTGGTTCCAGAACCACTTAAGCTTAATTCGTAATAAGCCAAATTAACAATACTTTGCGCCGCACCATTGTATTCAACAGTACCAGTGCTCGCGGTAAAAGTTCCTCCAGTTCCACTCACAGAACCCGCAATTCTAAGGGTACTCGACCCTAAGTTTAAGGTTCCTGCAGTTCGCGTTAAATTTCCTGAAAAAGTATGCGTTAAAGCCGACCCGAGATTCAATGTTCCAGCTGTTGCATTTACAGTCAAACCAGAGCCTGAAATATTTCCGGTTAAGGTAGCGGTTCCGGATGCTTTGCCAAAAGTTACCAAACCTGTGGTTGCAAATCCGGCTATACTTTGAGTTGCCATGGTATTATCAATAACAATTGGCGAACTTCCTGCTGTAAAGGTTCCTGAATTGGTGAAGTTTCCTCCCAAATTGAGCTGTAAATTATTAGTAGCCATCGAAGCTCCTGAATTAATAGTCAACGGTACTGAAGCATTAAAAACCTTAGCCGCATTCATCGTAATCACACCAGAGCCGACAATATTTACACCACCTGTAGCGGCAAATGGTGTAATCCATTCAACTCCGGCAGTTCTTGCTGTAGTTGTGTTATATCTAAGTGTTGCTGAAGCTCCGTAGGTTGGCGTTGCTGATACGGTAGCCGTTCCTTCCATAGAAAGAATCCCGCTAACGGTACAGTTGGCCGTGGTTAATGTCTTGATTCCTGAATTTGAAAAAGTCAAGTTGTTGAAAGTAGTTGCTGATGCCGATAAAGTCTGATTTCCGGCAGCGCCAAAATTAACGGTACTGGTTCCGGCTGTAAAAACGGTTCCGGTTCCGTTCCAGGCAGTAGCACTGATCGGATTAACATTTAAAGTACATGAAGATGCATTCAAAGCTCCGGCCGTTAAAGTAACCACGCCCGAAGTTGTATGTGTTAAAGCCGCCCCTAAATTGAGTGTCCCACCGGTTCCGTTGATGGTGATTCCATTACATGAAACATTACCCGTTAAGGTTGCCGTTCCTGCTGTTTTGGTCATACTCATTAACCCTGTGGTAGTGAATCCTGATATAGATTGAGCTGCCATTGTATTGGCAATTACAATAGGTGAACTTCCGGCATTGAATGTTCCGGATTTATTAAAATTACCTCCAAATGTAAACTGAAAATTATTGGAATTTAAAGTTGCTCCTGCATTAACGGTCAAAGGCACTGAAGCATTGAATACTTTAGCAGCATTAGCTGTTATAGCCCCGGTATTTGATATGGTTACCCCACCGCTTGCTGCAAAAGTAGCCAACCACTCTGCACCGGCAGTTCTGGCTGTTGCTGTATTATAAATCAATGATGCCGCAGTACCGTATGTTGGCGCTGCTGACATAGTTGAAGTTCCTTCCATAGAAAGAATACCATTAACAATACATCGGGTTGTGGTAACTGTTTTGGTTCCCGACCCTGCAAAGGTCAGGTTATTAAAATTTGTTGTGGTAGCCGAGAGGGTTTGATTACCCGCAGCATTAAAAACAACTTTACCGGTTCCGGCTACAAACACAGTACCCGTACCTGCCCATGCTCCGGTGCTGATCACACTAATGTTCAGTGTACTTGAACCACCGTTCATAGTTCCTGACGTTAAGGTAACCACGTTGGTTGTAGTATGCGTAAGACCCGAACCTAAATTAAGTACTGAGCCTCCAGATCCATTGACAGTAATTCCTCCAGAACTTACGTTTCCGATTAAAGTAGCAGTCCCACCAGTTTTTTGCATATTGAACAAACCTGTGGTTGTGAAACCAGCTAAGCTTTGTGTTGCATTTCCGGTAAGACGGACTTGAGTTCCGGTTAAAGTATGTGTCCCGGCACTCGTTAAATTTCCTGCTAAGTAAAGCCTTCCCGCGCCCATAGTAAAACTTCCGGCATTGGTAAAACTTCCGGTTGTTCCGGTCAAATAGAGCCTACCGGTTGTAGCACTGAAGGTTCCGTTATTTACAAAATTCCCAGACACAGTGAGTGCATTGACCGAGCCAATATTTAATATTCCTCCAGTATTAATGGTAACGTTGACAACTGTTCTGGCCGCTGTTAAAGTAACAGTAGCACCACTAGCAATAATAACCGTATCGGCAGTTCCGGGAACAACGCCTCCTACCCAAGTAGAGCCCGTTGACCAAGTCCCACCAGTAGTTGTACTGGTAATGGTAGCTGCTGATACAGTACCTCCTAAAAGTAACATCACACACAACAGCCATTTTTGGAAATTACTCATACCTATATATAGGTATGAAACATTGCGCATTGTCTGGTCATCACAAATTGTTTTCATCTGTAATTGAGTTTGATTTAATTTTTTGTTTTGTTGCTCTACTCTGAACAGCGAATTGACACTTTCGCCGCTGCAAAGGAAATTCAAATCAAAAATCCGATGAAAGACATATAAAAAAGTTATTAAAATACTTACAAACATTTTTAACTTTCTTAAAATCAAATATTTAATCTAAACTCTTTGGTTTTTTAAAAAATAAAAAATCCGACAAAATCAAGTAGACATTAAATATCCAATTGTCATTCAAAAACCAACTTTTGACTTGAACAATCGATTACGAAATTAAAAAGCGAAACGAAAAATCCGATAAAATGCGCAATTTTATCGATGAAATGCATTATTATTAACTTTATTATAAGTTATAACTTACAATTAAACATTGATATAAAAAAAAGCCCTGCGTCAAAACAGGGCTCATTTATAATAAGTAGAAGTGTATTAGTTAGCAACCTTGAGGGTTACAGTTTGATCATTATCTGATGTAATTTTGGCAATGAATACTTGCGTTTGAGAACCTGTATTGAGTTGAATCTCATGGGCATTAATTTTATCCTTTTCAAGAATCAATCTTCCGCGCAAATCATAAAGCTTAACTTGACGCATTAAAACCTTACCAGAGTTAATAATCAATTGCTGATTTTGTTTGTATGCAACAATAGAATTGGCATTAAATGCCGGTGCATCGGTTTTAAGCAAATTCACATATACGATTTCAAAACGATTATTAACATATCCGGCGGGAGTTGTAAAACTATATCCGCCTGTTTTTAAATCATGAATGGTATTGTTTAGGTTGTCTTTCAAGAAAATGTCTTGCGTAGTAGCAAAAACACCTTCAGCATGATCAATAGCAATCGTGTAATCTCCTGCTGTGGTTGCGTTAAAACTCAAAGGAACAACATCTGAAGGGTCCAACGGAAAAGATCTTCCCTGAATGGTGTAATCAACTTGATTAACCACACTATTCAACGCAATTGGACCATCGTTCAAGTATTTACCATCGTATAAATCAATTCCGGCAGTTGCTCCTGAATGATATCCTAAAGCCATCTGTGAAAAGGCTCCTGAAGCATTAGTGGCATTAAGCCATACTACATGGTGCTCATCAGTACTGGCATTTCTGAAAAACTGATTGTTGAAATTAGATACTCGCTGTGAATTGTTAAACGCTAACGAAGTTCCTGAGCCATTGGCTTCAACAAAAAACCCTTGACCGGTTTGAATAATTCCGTTTGGATTAAATACTTGAGCTTCACCGTTCGATACAAAAACACCGCCCGCCCATGAACAATAGGTCGGACTGGCCGCATTATTGGTTTTTCTCCAGAAATACAAAGTTCCGGTAATGTTGCTGTTCTCACTCACAAAAGTAGACATAGAAATAGGCGAAGGATATGGATTACCCACCAAGTTAAATCGATTACCCGCTCCAAAATCATCCATAGTTACATTGTAGGTTCCGTTGTGCGGGACACCTGTAAAAGAACCATTATATGCCGTTGGTATTGATGGTGTCCAGTTGTTGGGCATACGAATTAAATATCCTTTTGCATCAGCAAAGTTGGTCGTTAACGGGCTTGGCACCGCAACAAAAACATTACTTGGCGAGGTAGCATAAGTATAAAAACGATTCGTTAAGGTTTGCGGTGAAAAACTCAATAAATTTTGCCCTGAAACCGGTGATGACCACAAGGTATAATCTTGTCTGAGCAAAGCAGAACTGTTTCTTTTAACAATGATATTACCAGAATTGGCCGTTGTTGTATTTTGAATCAAATTGGCATTATTCTCAAGTGTAAAGCTACCACCGGTTACTGTTAAAGCTCCATCAATAGTTACATTGTAACCACTAGGAATATTAACCACACCACTGTTGACTGTAATTTTACAAGCGTTAATATTACTTGATGCAACATAATCTCCGTCAAAAACAACAGTTGATGTTGCAACAGGAGCACTGTTGTCCCATGCAGTACCTGACCAAGTTGTAGTTGGACCAACCGTTACCGTCACAGCACTGCTGGTAGCTGAACTAATTCCGTTTGCATCTTTCACCACAACTGTATATGCATTAGCACCCGATACACTTGTATCAGCCAATACTGATGCCGATGTTGTACTACCGGAAATAGCGCCCGACCATGCGTAGGTAAAAGCACCATCTCCAGAAGGATTCGCAACAAGTGTTGGAGCTGAAGCATCTTTACAGATTGAAATTCCTCCGCCACTGATACTTACTGTAGGGTCAGCCGAAGTTATTCCGGTAAAAGTTGATACTTGTCCTGCCGTTATATTAGCACCCGTGTAAGTTAAGGTTGTACCCGATAAAACACTTCCCCCGGTTTTAACCCAAGGATTGGTTGCTTGATTAAATGAACCATTGAGTTGTGCAGCTTTAATGCTACCCAATGTTCCGGTAACATCTGCAACTGTATTCAAATAAGTTCCGGTAACGGTAGCTGTGCAACCGGTAATACCAGATTGAGAAACTTTCCAAGAACGAGTCAAATAATGCGTCGTACTGCTGTTATCATCGTGTTTTTTGTCTTCTAAATTCACGCCTACATAAGCAGATGAAAAACCGCTTGCAGCTGTAACATTTACAGTTACCGGGCTGTACTCAAGTGTTGATGTGTTATCACCTATCGGATAAACAAAAGAACCCGTTGCGGTATATGTTTTTCTGAGCTCCCCCGAACCGTCAGCAACAATCATAGAGGTTGTTGAACCCGGCGAAGTAATAGTAGCAGCAGCTGCCATGGTTAAATGGTTGCTTCCTAAGACCAATAATCCGTCGGTTAAAGTAAGCTTATGACTAATAGCTGAACTTGCAGACAATGAAGCAAAATCATTTCCTATTGTGCCTGATTTGTTGATGACTAATTCAACTAGTCCGGTTTGTCCGGTAGTTTCAAAGTTTTTTGAGGCAGTTCCGAGCAAGTTGATGCGTGTGATCATATCTGTATCGCTTGCCGTTTCTGTTAATAATCCTCCGGTATGAGAGAAATCACCATAAACGTCTAACTGAGCATTCCGCGTGGCGGGTGTAATTGCTCCGGTAGAGTTACAGAAATTCAAAGTTCCGGTGCTTTGGTTATAATTACCATTAACAACAATTTTCTTTGATATGTTTGAAGTACCGTTTGAGTTGTCAATAATTAACGTACCGTTTGTATCAATAATTAAATCACCATTAACCGTTAATGTTGAAGCCGAAGTAGTCGAGTTTGACAAGCCAACAGTACCGGTTGTTGATATGGTTAAATTTCCTTGAATGGTCGGATTAGTTGCACCTGTTACCATATTAAAGGCTGACGCTCCATTAATCACAACATGACCAAAGCTTTCTGTAAATTCATTGCTGGCAATTGAAGCATCAATTTGCAAAGTTGAATTGGCATTCCAAGTTGCGGTTGGAATGGTTGCTGTAGCAAAATTTGAAATGTATTTTCCGCCTGAAGCAAAACTCAAATCTCCGGATGCTGTAATAGCTCCTGAAGAAGTTCTATTTAGTGTGCCGTTTACCGTTAATTCAATACCCGAAGATGAACTAAGAATATTAAAAACTGTAGTCCCGGCAACAACAAATGTTTTTCCGGTTGCCACTTCAACAGTTCCTGAACCGTTTGGAGTTATCGTAAAATTGACTGTATTGGCAAAACCGGTACTCTCAATTACTTTGGCTGTGTTTCCCACCATGCTGATCAAACAACCTGTAGCAGTTCCGGTTTCAGTGACTGTTCCGCCGGTATGGGTAAAGTTACCGGTACAGTTTAACAATCCATTAGCCGAACCACCGCTTAAGTTCAGGGTTCCTCCACTGATGGTGGTGTTTCCGGCAACGTTAACAGTAGCTATCCCTGAACCCGAAGTAAATACAAAATTTGAAGTGGCGCCAGAAATGGTTAAATCACCGGCAATATTAAGGGTAGCTGTAGTATTGGCTAACAACCTGACTTCTCTGCTTTGTGTATTTTGAATGCTTAAATTTCCGTTTATAGTAGTGAGTAAATTGGCAAAACTGATGTTAGCACCCGGGTCAGTTGTAAGATTAATGGTTAAATTACCATATGCATTATTGATTGGCAAAGTAGTATTGGTTCTGTTGATTTCAATGGTACTGCTGTTTCCGAAAACTTCAGTTCCGGCAAAAATGGTCGAAGCCCACGAACTTGTGTTTTGGTGTATATAAGTTGCACCGTTATCTATTTGAAAAGTAGTTGCACCCGCCAGAGTAACTGCTGTAGGAGCCACTAATGTTCCGCCACTCTCAATTTGCAATTTTGAACTAGTTCCTGATAAAGACCAAGCACCACTATTGGTCATGGTGTGACCATTTTGAATCACAAAGAAGGTTCCTGCTGTAAAATCAGCAGCCGTTGCATCGGTTCCTGAACCATCTCGTTTAGAGTTCCAATTAGCAGCCGTTTGCGAAGCTAAACTTCCTTTAGAATAGAATATATTTTTGGATGGAACTAATTCACCAGAAGCAGTAATGGTAGCTCCTAACGGAAAACCAGTAAACTGAACTTTGAGCAATTGAGCTGCAATCAAACCACCGGTTCCCACCTGAATTTTACCCTCAGAAGCTGTTCCGGTTGAACCTCCGGTTCCGGACCAACCATCAATGGTTAGTATAAAAGTACCCCAAGTGGCAGCACTACTGTTAGCAAAGGTTAAAGTATGAACACCTGTTCCCAATTTAATCGATGAATTGGCATTTAAACTAGCCACACCCAAGGTTTCATTGAATCCGGTAGTGGCCCCAGTGCTGAAAGTTCCTCCGTTGAAGTTGATGGGCGAACCATTGGCAATTCTATCAGCGGCGGCAATTTCTAACGTACCACCACTAAGTGTTGTAGTTCCCGTATAGGTGTTATTCCCTGAAATGGTAAGTTTACCCGTTCCTGTTTTGGTGATGGCCAAGTTGGCCGCTGTAGTAGCAGACATAACCCCAGAGTATGAATTGTCCGTGTTACCGCTACCTACAGTAAAAATATCTGCCGTTGAAGAATTGATTAAATTTCCTGAACCTGTCAACTCAGCAGCTGAAGCTGTAAATGAATTAACATCTAAATTCCCTGAAGTCAAATCAAGAACTCCGCTGATGGTTGTGTTGGCACCTAGCTTGGTTGTTCCCGATGATATCTGCAAATCATTAAAAGCTGTAAAAACTGTAGCTGGTAAGGTATTAGTTGCTGTCAATACTACCAAGCCCGTTCCGGTGGTAAAAGTATTGGCTCCTGCATTGTTCAACACAAAACCGGTACAACTAAGTGTTCCGCCATTGGTCATAACAATTGAACCTCTGCGGTTTGCATTACCGGAATTTCCTAAACTAACGGTTCCAGACACGGTCAATGATGAGCCGCTATTAAAGCTCAAAGTACTAACGGTATTGCTCACAGGCCCAACGGTAATTGAAGAACATGCAAAAGTTCCGTTGACTGTAATGGTGTGACCAGAAACAATAACTACGGTATCATTTGAATCAGGAACACCATCAGCATCTGTACCACTAACTCTTGTCCAGCTTCCTGACGCTGACCAGTTACCGGTAGCTTGAGAATTAAAAGTAGCTTGGGCTTTAGCAGCTTGCATTGAAAGCAATACAAGCAAAAATAATGTGATTTTAAATAAAAAAAGATTGGCTTTTGTTTTCATAAGTTTTCTAACAATAGGATTGAACAAAGGTATGTTCACCATTTTAAGCCTTGCAAATTAATTAGTTATACAGACCGATAAATCCGATAAAAGTCAATTTGAGCCTCAAAACGATGAAAACCATTTTAACCATCAAACCTATGCTTATTTAAATAAAAATCCGATTAAAACACACAAATAATCGACAAAATACACAATCAAGGAGATTAATTAAAGTTAAAGACTACAAAATAAAAATGTATCCCTCTTTGATTTGATTGCATCAAAAAAGCCTCTGCTTGAGGCAGAGGCTTCTGTATGTTTAAAAATAAAAGCGATTTAATTCATTACTTTCTTAGTAACAGATTGTCCGTTTTCAGAAGTAATTTTGACCAATAACACTTGGTGTGTTGAAGGAATATTCAAAACAGCCTTAGAAGCGTTAATAGAAGAAGACTGAGCAATTAATCTTCCTCTGATATCAAACACCTCAACTTGAGCCATTTTAATAGCTCCAGAATCAATATTCAATTGATTGTTGTGGGTGTAGGCAATAACTTGATTGGCTGCTAAATCATGAGGATTCACATTGAGTAAATTTTCAAACACCAATTCAAAACGAGTATTATCAACTCCGCCTGCAGTTGTAAATGTATAAGCTCCGGTTCTTAAATCGTGAACGGTAGCCGTTAAATTATCTTTCAAGAAGATATTGTGCTCATTAATAAAGAAGCCATCTACATGATCAAGTGCTATACTGTAGTCACCCGGCAATTCTGATTTAAATCCTAAAGCAACACTATCAGTTGATTCAAATGGTAAAGCACGTCCTTGAATAGCATACTCAGCACCGTTGATCAAACTCGTTAATGCGTTTTGACTGTCATTCAAGAAAAGACCATCAATCATGTTGTCAACTCCGGAAGTAGCATTCTCCATGTATGAAACCATCGTTTGACAAGCAATACCCGAAGTGTTACTCATATTTAACCAAATGCGGTTGCGCTCAATCTCGTTGGTTCTAAAGAAAAGATTCCCGTTGTTGGTAATACGCATTCCATTGGTAAAGTTGAGTGAAGTTCCTGACCCAGATGTTTTAACAATAAAACCTTGACCAACATTAATCACCCCATTTGGCGTTAAACCAAGCGGATCACCAGAACCCGGTGTTCCAACTCCACCTGCTAACGTATAAGTAGCATATGATGGATTAGCGCTGTTGTTGGTTTTTCTCCAGAAATACATCGCATCAGCTAAACTGTTTCCGGCAATGAACAAATCAGCATCAATGGTTGACGGATACGGATTACCCACAGCATAATACTGATTATTATTTAAGCTGGTTAAACTGTAGTTACCATTGTGCATAGCGGTTCCGGTAAAGGTACCATTCCAAACGGTTGGAGTAGCCGGATGATTGTTCGGCAAACGAATCAAATAACCCGTTGCATCGGCAAAATTTCCGGTTGCTGAAGTAGCCACATATTGACCGGCTGTTCCGGCTGAACCATCAAAAGTATAAAAACGAGTTGACAATGTTTGCGGTGAAAACGCTTGCAATTGTTGCCCATCAACCGGTGATGACCACATTACATAATCTTGACGCATCAAAGTAGCAGTATTGCGTTTTACAACAGCAGTTCCGCTTCCGGTATTTGAAACATTATTGGTTTGTTTTAAGTTGGCGTTGTTTTCAACGGTAATAGTTCCGCTGTTGGCAATGGCATCTGTAACGGTTAAGTTGTAACCTGATTTTACAGTTACCGAAGCACCTGAAGCTACCGACATTCTGTTGGCAGCAGCCGTAGCTGAAATTTCAGGATACAAACTAGCTGATGGAATAATCGCATTGATACTTGCACTCGGAACACCTTTTGACCAGTTGCCCGAAGTTGCCCAATCAGTGGTTGATGCACCAGCTGTCCAAGTAGTTGCGGTTTCGCCTAATTGAAAATCACCATAACCGGTCAAGCCAGTTGCTTTAGTAGAAGTGCTGGTTCTGGTGCTTACCGTTGCGCTGGTCCAAGTTGGATTTACATAACTACTCACTCCAAAAGCAGCAGTAATAGCACCACTATCCACATCACCGGCCACAAAGTTAAAAGTAGCATCATAGCTTCCGCCGGTAACACCTGAATTGGTTAATGTATAAGTTCTGTTTACTGAAAAAGAAGGATCAATATCTGAAGAACTAATTTGTGCGTGATCTCCGGCCGTTGTATAAGCAACTACATTACCCGCGCCAGTTACTCCAGAATAATCTAAAGTTACCGGAGTATAGTTTGAACTGTCGCCAATTTCAAAAGTTCTTGAATTGGTTCCGGTTGGGATGTTTTTTTGGAGGTTACCTCTTACCCATCCGCTCGGATTAGCGGTAACATTATTACCGGTAGGAATAATTAATTTAAAAGAGTTTGTTACCAACTGTGCATTCAACGTCAAGTTGTTGTTTACAGTCATATCATTGGCCAAACTCACCGTTCCGCCACTTGTTTTATTTACAAATAAATAATCAAAAGTAGCAGCTCCAATGGTAGTTACTGTTGAAGTTCCTGAACCTTGAAAGAATACGGCTCTGGTGTTAGAAGCATATGAACCATTGGTTTTGGTATCCCAGTTACCGTTTAAGTATATATCACCACCAATGGCCGATGACAAAGTTAAAACACTGGTTCCTGATGTATTTCCGCCAATGACTAAGTTTCCGCCCACCGTTAATTTATTGGTCGTGGCACCCATGGTCAATGAACCTGCACTGGCTGCACCCACAACACCTAAGTTTAAGTTTCCGGAAATAGCTCTATCAGCAAAACCGTTGGCTGATAAATCTACCGTAGTACCGTTTTGTATTTGAACGTTGTTCGGATAACCCGCTCCGCTGGTAGCGCTCCATTCGGTTCCGCGACCATAAGTTCCGCCTGAGTTGTATATTAAGGTAGAAGAAGAACCATAAGTTGGCGCATTAGTATTCACAAAACCACCTGAATTAATTTGCAATGAGGTGACAATATTTGAAGCCGAACCAAAATTAACTCCACCCGCCAGAGTGACCGTTGGGAAGTTAACAGTTCCTGAGACTGTTCCAGTTCCTGCAAAAGCTACCGGACCAGCCGTAGCCGTAAAATCACCTGAGGTTGCAGCAACTGTACCGCCCGATGACACAGTTAATGTTTTAGAATTCAAATCTAATTTACCCGCAGTAAGCACCACGCTGGCTGTTGTACAGTTGTTGGTTAAAGTTACCACATTGGCTGGAGAAGTTCCTGAATTGTTTATGGTCAAACTAGCTACCG
Source organism: Flavobacterium sp. CYK-55 (assembly GCF_018413465.1). Classification (GTDB taxonomy): domain Bacteria; phylum Bacteroidota; class Bacteroidia; order Flavobacteriales; family Flavobacteriaceae; genus Flavobacterium. The sequence goes on along the minus strand of NZ_JAHCDK010000016.1, from coordinate 11,494 downwards.
TAGCAGGCAAACCGGTACCGGTAGTTTGGTTGGCTGTACCATTATATACGTAGTTGGCACCCGTGTTGAAATTTCTTGTAGTTGTTCTGATGGAACCTGTAGCTGTTGAGGAGTAAATTCCATCTGCATTTGCGGTTCTAAGTGTTCCGCCACTGGCCACAGTGAAAGTTCCTGCTCCAGTTATAAATGAAGTTCCCATATCTACAGTAGAACCTGAAACAACCGTTAGCGTACTACTAGAGGCAACAGATATGCTCCCTGTACCTGCGGTTGAAATAGTCTGAATTCCTGTTCCATTTATATTAGTATTAGTTGATGACGGATTTATCACTAACGCCGCACCGTTACCCACCGAAATATTTCCTTTTATACTTGCGACAACTGTGGTCATACCTAGATTAAATGTACCTGAATTAATCGTCAAATCATAAACGGTTAACCCAGCAGTTCCAGTTGCATTTACAGTTCCTGTTCCAGAAAATGTAATATTTCCGTAAGTCCTCCCTGAAAACGAAAATCCATTACCGTTAGCCTGATTATTTACATAATTGCTTCCTGAATTAAAAACTACAACTGACGCTGGTTGAGTTTTCTGAAAAGGATTTGAACCAGCAAAGTGATTAAATGTAGATCCGTTAGCAAAAACAACACTATTTGCTGTGCCATTTCCGAATACATTTCCATTGTTGAAGGTGTTTTGAGTAAAAGATGCGCCTGATGCAAAGGTAATCCCTGATGCATCTGCTGCAGTCAATACGTGGGCAGTATTTACAGAAACACCAGCAAACGTCATTGAACCAGAAATGGCTCCAGTAGCTCCAGTAGCTACGTTGATACTTTGAACCGCATTACTCAAAACATTCAGTGATGAACCGGCAGCTACAGATAAATCTGCGCCTGTTACATTATTACCAATAGTTAATGCAGCAGCTGTCGAAGTAGCAAATGTCACATTGGTGTTGTTAGAAATCAACAAACCACCAATGGTTTGTGTTGTTGGAACACTATTAACCGTTGTAGTCGCTCCGTTGTTAAACAAAAGTACATCGGTGGCTGCCGGTGTAGTTCTGGTGGGTGTCCAGTTGGCCGCCGTGGCCCATGAAGCGGTTCCGGTTTGGTTCCAAGTATATTGTGTAGGCAAAACGGTGTAGGTGTAATTGCTACCGCCGTTGTTGTTGATGTTGATGGTGGCTAAGTCAGCATCAGCTCCGGTAATCGAAGCTGGCGTTCCTGATGAAAATACATAATATGAAACGTTGGCTCCTGCTGCTTGTGCAGGAATGGTTCCGGTATATGTAGTTCCAGAACCGGTTAGCTGTACTACTGTAGAAGTTGAATAATTGTTAGTGGTATAACGCATCCAAATACCTTGTCCTGTAGCCAACGACCCGCTTAATGTTGCAGTAACTGTAACCGAACTAATTGAGTTGACCGCAGACGCAATTGGAGACTGAGAAACCCCTGTAATTGTTTGAATAGCTCCTTGAATTTCATAAGCTACAATGGTAGATGAACCCGGAGCTCCTGAACCTCTGGTTTTGAAAACCACATTACTTGAAGCATTGGCAATGTTCAAATAATAGGCTTTTCCTGAACCAGTTACTTGAAGCGTTGTTACTGCTCCTGTAGTTAGCAAAATATCCGAAGCACCATTAGGTTCATAAGTAGTACCTCCTGATGTAGCACTATACATACGAAAATACTGATTCCCAGTACCATTTGGAGTTGTCGTATGAATATTGGTCCCGACAATGGTTCCGAATGATGCTGCACTTCCTTGTGACCAATTGTTCGGATTGGCATAGTTTCCACTTGAAAAATAAACGGGTGACTGTGCGTTTGTCGTTTGAAAAGTCATAAGAAGAATCATGACAACTACCCATTGAACATTCAGAGCCATGTCAATTAGCTTTGATTTTTGTAATAGTTTTTTCATAGTTTGGGTTTTAAATATTTTCTCTTAATTAATGCGATTAAGGTTGAATTGAAAGGGTTGGGTTGGACTCGCAAAGTTAAAGCAAACAATAGAATTTTTAATGAAGATTTTTAAAATTATGAAAATCCACATAAAACCCGACCAGCTGTTGCTTTTAACAAGAATAAAAACAAAAAAAGAACAATGTTTTTAAGAAATAGACAAAAAAAACAAAAATTTCACAACAGATTCTCGCGCTTGTCCAAAAAATAACTCGCTGAAATTAAGCACAAACAGTCTTGAAATAAAAAGTGAAAGCCTCCCTTGACGAAGGAGGCTCTCTGAGTTAACCTAACTATGTTAAAAATAAAACTATGCGATGTTTGAACCGTATTGTGAAGCTTTTTTCAACAATACTTTAATCAACAAACGATTTGGAGCAATTCCTGAAGTAATCATTTGTTTTTTAGCGGTGTTCTCTTTGGTGATTACACCGTTGGCAGTTTGTTTGGTCATCATAAACCATGAAACCATGTTCATGTTGCTGTTTGACTCAACTGCTGAAGTTGATGCAGTAGTTTGTGCAGGAACTTCAATGGTAGTTTGTGCAAATGCATTTGAAGATGAAACCAACATAACGGCAACTACCAATAACATTTTCACGTTTACTGAAGCGGCGATGGTGTTGATGATTGATTTCATAATTCTGTGTGTTTGTTGTTTCATTTGTACATGACAAACTTATGACCAACACGCCGGCTACTGAAATATTTTCGGTCAACAACACCAAAACTCGTTAAAGCAGCAAAAAATCAAAATCTCGTGCCATTCGCCCAAAAAAACGTGCAGTTTATAGACCCTTTTATGATTCTAATGCACTTAATCGCACTCTTTTATACTTTTTAAGACAAAAAAAAGCGCAAAATTACCTTTAGATTCAATAATGATATAAAATAAGATGGGGTTTTGGGCTGTAATATTTCTATTCTCTATTTAATAATGTATTCTGTGGCAAAATGCATCGAAGAAAAAAAAATGCCACAGAACTTGTGACAAAAATGACTTGAGAAAAAAATTTGTCACAACTTTTGTGACAAAATAAAACAAAACTTATTTTTTGTCACAGAATTCTGTTGCAATAAAAACCAAATACAACAGCAACTCAGTATCTATTTCAAAAAAAAAGCCTGATTTTAATTTCAGGCTTTTTTAAAAGGTTTTACAACATCATCTCTTAATCATTCGAATTGTTTTTACTTGATCAGACTGCTTCATGACAACCTGATAAACACCCGAAGGATAATTTTGTCCGATATGAATATTGTGATCGTTATTATTTGACACAGTTAAGTTTTGCATTTCTCTACCTAACATATCGTATACATATATATAGATAGGATCTAAAACTTCTTCGGTTATCTGCAGTTCAAAATGATCTTCAAACGGATTCGGAAACAACTTAACATCGCTTAAATCTGAATCAGCCCGAGTAAGCCTTGTTGCGGTGGGCAGAATGTTTAAAGTACAGATTTCTCTGCCGGGCACATAACTATTATTATACAAAACATCAATTCTAATCGTATAATTGGTTCCCGGCATGGGTCCGCCCGGAATATCGTGAATACTGAACTGAGTTGAAGTTGAAATAATCTCTCGTGATTGAACACCATTGTTCAGCACAAATTTATATCCTTGAGCACCTACAACCGGTAGGATAAAAATACTGGTCCACAAATTATTGGTGCTACTGCCACAACTGGGCGACGTTACTCTTGAAACCCCGGGCGTTGGCGGTGTTATAATATTGCAGGGGGTTCCGTAATCAGAATCCGGCAACCAAGTGCCATACATTTGCAATAAAACATCAATGGTATAGGTAACTCCGAAGCTCAAACTAGCAGCGCCCAAATTGACCAAATTAAAATTATTGACCGGGCTGTCAAAGGTACCCACCAAAGTAGAACCTTGTTTAACTCTAAATCGGTAGGCCGTTGCACCGGGAATGTTATAACAAAATATGGTGTTCCATATATTGGTCAAAACTGTTCCACATGCCGGATTACTTATGGATGTTGAATTGGGAACAGGCGGAGTTGTGACTGAACATGTTTGCCCGTATGCACGCCAATAGCCGCCTAATTTAGCAGCAACTCGAACCGTATTATGGGTATTGGTTGATGAATAGCTAACTCCGGGTGATAAATTGAGTAAATTAAATTGATTACTGGTTGCATCATAAGTTGATACTCTGTTGTTATTGGTTACCTCAAATCGATATCCCTGAGCTCCCGCTATTTGATTTGCAAAAAGGGTGTTGCTTAAATTAGCCAAAGTAACCCCGCAACTTCCACTTGATAACTTGGTCGTTGACATAACTTCATCAATTTGTCCGTCGCAGTTATCATCTTTGCCATTGCCCATTATTTCTACAGCATTGGGATTTATTTTCGGATTGGTATCATCACAATCAGCACCTATATAACTAATTAAATATCCACTGGGAATTGAAGCTCCGTAACATACATTTACTCTGGGCATACCATTGTCATATCCGTCAGAGTCAGCATCTGTAAACAAGAGTGCAGTTCTCCACTTTGTGCTATCGGAAGGAGCACAATCAGTATCATTGGTTGAAGTTCCTGCGGGCTGTCCGGTACATGATACTGAAGCAACGCCGGTTCCGTAACCATCGCCGTCTGAGTCAGCATAATAATTGGTTCCGGTGCTTACAGAAATATAAATCGTTTTGGCAGTAAAACCACAAGGGTTAATAATGGTTACCGTGTAGTTGCCAGAAACAGAAGCCGTAGGTGTTCCTGATATGGTTCCGTTTGAGATGTCAAAATTCAAACCATCGGGCAAATCAGGATTAATATTGTACGAAGTGGCCGCGGTACCATTGTACGTTAAAATATTGGGGGCAATTGGAAGTCCGGTGCAATAAAAGGCACTGTTGACGGTATAACTCATAGATGATGGAACTACACAAGCAAGATTTACCGCTAAATTTTGCGAAACTTGTGCCTTGACCAGAAAAGGCAAACCCAAAATGAGAAAGATAATTAATCTTTGAAAATGATTGTTTTTTCTATTTTGGTCATTGAACTTGTTGCAGATATCAAACAAGTAAATCAATTTATCAATATTTGTCATCACTGATGAATTCATTGGGGAAACAGTTACAGAACCCTGATTTAAACAGATTAAAACTATTTTAACCTACTCAAATCTAGTAGATTATTTTTTTATCAGATCATAATTGATGATCAAAAAAAAGCAACTTATTAACAATTTCAAAAACGCTAAGGCAAGAAAAAAAATTCTTCTTTTATTTAAAATAACCTACAATAGCAAGTCTTAACAACATCAGCTGGAAAAACCCAAAGAGCAGGCATTAAAAAATGTTAAAAAAAGCCTTCCCAAAAGAGAAGGCTTTTTAAAAACCAATAATCAATAATTACCTTTTGACAAGTCGTAAGGTTTTGACATTTTCTCCTTGCGTGACTACAACATTGTATACGCCAGAAGGGTATTTTGAACCGATGTTTAATTCAGACAACAAATTCAAACTAGTTGTTTGTGCCTCAACCTGTCTGCCTAATAAATCATATACCGTTAACTGGATTGAGTTACTGTCGGTTGATTTTACATCGAATTTAAAACTGTCTGTAAACGGATTCGGATAAGCTTTTACATCAAACTCTTGAACAATTTGATCGGTTTGTCTGGCTACTGTTGCCGATGGCGAAACCGTGATATCACAGGTCTGTACCCCTTGAACATAGCTACCGTTGTAAAGCACATCAACACGAATGGTATAAGTAACTCCTGATGTTGCGCCTCCGGGTAAATTCATTAAGCTAAAAACACTATTTGGCGTAATATATTCACGTGAGCTAACCGGATCTGTTGAAGTAACTACAAATTTATATCCTTGCGCACCAATGACTTGTTGGGCAAAAATAGACGTCCATTTGCGATTGATGGTTGCTCCACAAGAAGGGTTGATTACTCTAGACAAGGCTGGTGTTGGCGGTGTTGAAATAGTACAAACGTTTCCGTATTCGGTGTCTGGTCGCCATTGTCCATCTATTTTAATCAATACATCAATGGTATAGGTTGTGGCAAATGAAATATTTGAAACACCAAGATTTACCAAACTGAATCGGTTAACAGGACTATCATAAGTACCCACAACTGTGGCACCATTTCTAACTCTAAATCTGTACGCAGAAGCTCCTGCCACTTGATTACAAAATATTGAATTTGAGATATTGCTTAACGTAGCTCCACAAGCCGGAAGCGTCACATAAGAACCATGCGGCACAGCCGGAGTGGTTACCGAACACGGCAAGCCATAAGCTCTCCAGAAACCACCTAACTTAACTGAAACACGCACCGTGTATGTGGTGGCAAAAGCAGCTCCGCCCGGCAAATTAAGCAAGCCAAAACTATTGCCCGAAGTTTCAATCTGACGATCAACATTGGCATTTGAAACTTTAAAACGATATCCTTGAACCGGACCGGTATGATGTACATGTCCTGCCAAATTGTAGGCAAAAAGGGTATTTGAAATATGTTGAAGGGTAGCACCGCAACTTGATGAAGTCAAGTATGAAGTTGGCATGTCCTCATCAATAATTCCATCACAATTATCATCAATATTGTTACCCATAACCTCAGAGGCGTTAGGGTTTACTGTTGCGAGTGAATCATCACAATCAGTTCCGATGTTGGTTTTGGTATAACCCGCCGGAGTAGCCGAGCCATAACACAACATAACTTGCGGAAATCCGTTGTTGTATCCATCACCATCGGCATCAATATAAAACATACCGGTTCTCCAGATACTACCGTTGGCAGCATCGCAATCTGTGTTATTGGTTACATAGCCTGTTGGTGTACCCAAACAAGTTTGAACAGATACAGCAGCATCGCCAAAACCGTCGTTATCAGCATCTGCATAATAAGTTGTATTGTTATTGACTACGATTGTTAATGTAGTGGCAATATTACTCACACATTGACCAGAATCCGGAATAAAAGTATAAGTTGTTGTGGTGGTATTGTTTAATTCGGGGGTCCAATAACCGGTAATTCCGTTTAATGAAGTTGTTGGCAAAGCCGATAAAACATCGCCCGAACAAATTGCTGCCACCGGATCAAAGGTTGGCGTAATGGCCGGATAAACGGTGATTTCCATGGTGGTTGACACAGCGCATTCGCCCACATTTGGCGTAAATGTATACACCGTTGTTGCTGTATTATTTAGTGCCGGTGACCAACTTCCGCTGACCCCATTTAAAGAACTCGTTGGCAAAGCGGCCAAAGAAGCTCCTTCGCATATCGGATTTACTTGATTAAAAGTAGGTGTAACAATAGGATGAACAACTATTTGCATGGTTGTTGGCAAAGCACATTCGCCGGCGTTAGGCGTAAACGTATAGGTTGTAGTTTGCAAATTATCAAGTGCCGGCGACCAGGTTCCTGAAATGCCGTTATCAGAAACCGTTGGCAACTCTGACAATACAGCTCCAACACAGATTGGGCTAACCGGAACAAAAGCCGGAACAACTTTTTGATTAACCGCCAATAGTTTACTCACTGTGGTTGGCCCACACGAACCTCCGGCAGCCACCAAAGTTAAATTGACAAGTGCAGGTGCATTAGCCGCAGCCGTATAAGTAGCAGTCTCAGGCGTAGTACCAGAATTGTTGCTGAAAGTTCCTCCTGCTCCGCCATCGTTCCAAATAGCTGAAGTGGCACTACCGCCAAATGAACCGCCTAACACAGTTGTTGTTTCACCTTGACAAATTGCACTAATAGCCCCTCCGGCATCAACAATTCTGTTGGCATTTACGACCAAAGTTTTACTGGCCGAAACTGCTTGACACAAACCACCACTAGTGGTTAAAGTCAAAGTTACCGAAGCCGGAGCATTGCTTGCAGCTGTATAAGTTGTTGTACCGGGTGTTGCACCTGAATTATTGGTAAAAGTACCTCCGGCACCTGCATCATCCCAAATAGCTGCTGTGGCACTTCCGCCAAATGAACCACCAAGAGCAGCTGTTGTATCGCCTTGGCAAACCGCAGCAACAGAACTTCCTGCATCAACCGTTGCGCTTAAATTGGCCGTTACGGTCAACATGCGTGGAGCTACATAATCAACAGCCAACGTTGGTGAATTACTTCCGTTTCCAAAGCCAAAGAAGTTGTAATCAGCTGTACCGCCTCGGTGTAAACCAACCGCTAAATATCCCGGTGATGAAATTCTATTTTGAATATCAGTTCTGGCAGATGAATTTAATGTCAATACAACCGAACCGGTATTGCTCCATGTAGCAGCGCTATAACTGGTCCCGCTTCCGCTGGCATTGTATAAACTACTGGCTGTAGCCGAAGTTGGGTCAGTATTTCCTAAAGCACGCACATTATTGGTAGCACCGCTCACCGTGGCCGAATTGTTATTCACCAAAGTTAGCGTAGCTGAACTAATGCTAGCCCCTGCAGGCAATGAACTCAAAGGAAATTTAATGTATCCGCGCAATGAACCAGAATTACACGTAATGTTTCCGCTGGTTTTTGTACTGCTGGATGTAAATCCGGTATTGTTGGTTCCTGATATTGGATTGATGTTGATGCTTTGAGTTGGGCTCGTGCTTCCGCATGAATTGCTGGCCACCACTGAAATATTTCCGGTTCCGGCAGAACCTGCCACAACATCAATTGAAGTAGTTCCTTGTCCGTCGGTAATTGTCCATCCAGAAGGAACCGTCCATGTATAAGTAGTAGCGTTGGCAACTGCTGCCACACTATAGGTTGTTGTCTCGCCTGTACAAACCGTTGTAGCACCGGTAATGTTTCCGGGAGCTGCCGGAGCCGCAGGGCTCACCACAATGGTATAAGTTGCTGTGGCCACACTACACGGACTATTGGTAACGGTCATGGTTAAAGTAACTGTATTACCGGCATCACCGGCTGCTGATGTATAAGTAGGTGTGAGTCCGGTACCTCCAGAGGTAATTGAGCCCGCTCCATTTTCTGTCCAAGAAATCGTTCCGTTTGAAGCAGAAGCACCGCTAACGGTAGCTGCTGTTCCGGGGCAAATAGTTTGTGTTCCACCTGCTGAAGCGGTAGGCGCCAACTTGATGGTAACAATCATCGAATCTGATACTGCATTACAAGGTCCGTCAGGGTCATTTGTGGTTAATGTTAGGGTTATATTTCCGCCAGAATTTAATTCTGTAGCTGAGGGTGTGTAAACTGCGTTTAAGGTATTGTTATCAGGACTAAAAGTTCCTGAACCACCCGACCAAGTTCCTGAAGTAGCACTTCCGCCTATTGAGCCTGCTAATGTTACATTAGGATTTGTCGCGCAAACCGTTTGATCACCGCCGGCACTAACTGTAGCCGCAGGGTTAACCGTAACAGAATAGGTTGCTGTTGCTGATGCACACGGACTATTAGATACTGTCATCGTTAAAGTCACTGTATTGCCAATATCACCTGCCGCTGGGGTATAAACCGGCGTCAGTGTACCGGCACCCGAAGTGATTGATCCGGCTCCGTTTTCGGTCCATGAAATGGTTCCGTTTGATGAAGATGCTCCGCTCACGGTAGCTGTACTTCCGAAACATATGGTTTGTGCACCTCCGGCAATGGCTGTAGGTTGTGCATTAACAACTTGCGTTTTGGCAGCCGAAGTGGTTCCGCATGAACCTCCTGAGGTTGTCAAAGTTAAAGTAGCCGAACCTGAATAATTGGCCGGTGGTGTCCAAGTTGCATTGAGTGTTGTATCATTTGGATTAAAAGTTCCTCCGATACCACCATCGCTCCAAGTTCCGCCTGTAGCGGTTCCACCAACAGAGCCGCCCAAGGCTGATGAAGTTCCACCTATACAAATGGCGCTTAAAGCTGAGCCTACACTTACCGTTGGGGCATTAACCGTAATTGTAGCTGAACCATCGGTAAACGATGAAGTTCTCATGGTTCCGGAAGCTTCGGCAATGCTCACCAAAGTATAATTGGTGGTGGTTGATGGGTTTGCAAAAGCATTAAAAGCTGTTCCTGAAGTAACATTGGTCGCTGTTCTATCGGCAGTTCCATCATTGTATACTACGGTGAATGGTCCAGCGCCTGCACTAGTTGTAACGGTCAACTGACCTGTTCCGCCTGAGCAAATTGTATTTCCTGAAAAAGCGGATACTTGGGGCGTAGCCATTCCTTTTACGGAAATATTATCTAGGGTAATGCTTCCGGTACTTCCGACATAAGCAAACTTCATATCCGATAAGGTTCCGTTTGTTGTTTCTACTACAACGTCGTTGTATACGCGTGTAGTTCCCACCCAAAAATCTATACGATCATTGGCTATAGTTTCAGTATTTCCGTTTGGAGCAAGATAAGAAAGCGTACCTCCGGAATTATTCATCACCCAAGTAATGGCATAAGTAGTTCCTACTGTAAAGTTGCTTGACGTATTTGCATTTGAAACATCGTTAAACCTAAAACTTGTAGTTCCTCTAAAATCAATGGCCATTTGGGCATATGTGTTCGCGTCAGACTCAATACCGTTGGTTGCAGCATTGTAGCCGCTGCCTATTTGCCATCGGGCAGTTGTTGCCGTGTTACCGCTTGGTGTTCCGCTTACCGTCAAATCAAACTCATAAACCAAAGCCGTTGGGGTCGTGCTAAAGTTGGTTGATCGGGTAAAACTAGTGGTGCTGTTGCCGCGTGTAAAGCGAAGTGCACCAGAGGTAATCGTTGCCGTGCTCGTACCTGCTGTGGTAATGGCATTGAACTGCCCGGCATCTGGCGCCGAACTGTTGATGTAGTTTGACAGCGATGTAGACGAACTGAAATCTTGCGAAAACAGCGTCTGTGCCTGCACCGATGAAAAGTTCATCAGCACCATAAAAAACAGCCCGAAAAAGAACAACTCTTTCAGCTGACTGTTTTGTGTTAATAATTTAGTTTTTGTGTTCATGCTCTTTTTGTTTTGGGATTATTATTGATTGCTTGATTTTGGGCAATAAAATGAAACGTCACGATGCTCATGCATGTGAAGCCGGATATTTTATTTAAGGGAATTATTTTAGGTCAGAGAGAGCAACCTAAAATGTTGTAGTTTTTGAAAGTAAATTTTTGTCATACGCTTTTGCTTTTTAGTGATTTGGTTAAGGGGCGATTTAGTATTCTAGGTTGAACGTATTAACTTTAAATGATAATCTACCTTACAAATTTGAATCAGTTTAATGACTCTTGAAAAGAAAACCGATAAAAGCGCCAAAAACTCGATTAAAAAACAGGAGTTTGCTTTTTATCTGCTTTTTTATGCTTTTGAACTAGAGCTCTTTTTTAAAAACACCAGCGCTCAATGCAATATATTAATTATCAACAACATAAAAGCCCGCTCAAATGAGCGGGCTTTTATGTGAATTTTGAATAATATTATTAAAACGGATAGAACGCAAAAATGAAGTTGTTTGAGTTGGCCTCCCAGATTACATAATCTGAGCTATCAACTAATCCATCTCCGTTCAAATCTGTAGCAAAAACTCCAAACGCAAAATTGTTTGA
>NZ_JAHCDK010000015.1 GCF_018413465.1 Flavobacterium sp. CYK-55 | reverse complement strand
CTCGGGGTGACAAGGAATAACCGCTGCGCTTTGGGACACGCTTTGCTTCAGACCGCTGGCTTTAGGATAAAAGCGATGGTTGTCGATTACACGATTCAAAAACTTCAAAATTCGTTAATCGTTAATCTTCAATCGTTAATCCTTCAGCACAGCACCTCAGATACTCAGTTGCTCCTGCAACCTCTTAATCTCATCGCGCAATTGAGCGGCTTGCATAAAGTCGAGGTCTTTGGCGGCTTTTTCCATGGCTTTGCGCTTTTCGCGGATGCGTTTCTCGATTTCAGCTTTTGATAAGTACTCTTGTGCCGGTTCATCTGCTTTGGTGGCTTCTAGTGCCAACTCTGCTTCAATGAGCGGCATTTTGCTGAATACCGTTCCGATTTTTTTGTTGAGCGCTTGCGGAACCAAGTTGTTGGCTTGGTTGAAGTTCATTTGCTTGGTTCTGCGGTACTGGGTTTCGTCGATGGTCTTTTGCATGCTGTCGGTGATTTTATCGGCATACATGATGGCTTTTCCGTTTAGGTTACGCGCGGCACGACCAATGGTTTGCGTGAGCGAGCGATGGCTTCTCAGAAAACCTTCTTTATCGGCATCAAGGATAGCCACGAGCGATACTTCGGGCAAGTCTAATCCTTCACGCAAAAGGTTAACGCCTATGAGTACATCAAACAGGCCTTTGCGCAAGTCTTGCATAATTTCAATGCGTTCGAGCGTATCTACCTCAGAATGCACATAGCGGCAGCGAATACCCACTTTGGCGAGGTATTTGGCGAGTTCTTCGGCCATGCGTTTGGTGAGTGTGGTGACCAGTACACGTTCGTCTATTTCGGCACGTTCTTGAATTTCGTCAATGAGGTCATCGATTTGGTTCAAGCTCGGGCGAATTTCAATGATCGGGTCGAGTAGGCCGGTGGGGCGAATGACTTGCTCTACATAGACTCCGTCAGATTTTTGCAGTTCATAATCAGCAGGGGTAGCCGATACGTAAATCACTTGGTTTTGCATGGCTTCAAATTCTTCAAACTTGAGCGGACGGTTGTCCATAGCGGCGGGTAGGCGGAATCCGTATTCTACGAGATTTTCTTTGCGGCTTCGGTCGCCTCCGTACATGGCATGTACTTGGGAGATGGTTACGTGGCTTTCATCAACCACCATCAAATAATCTTTCGGAAAATAGTCGAGCAAACAGAACGGTCTGGTGCCCGGGTCGCGTCCGTCGAGGTAACGAGAATAGTTCTCAATACCCGAACAATAGCCTAATTCTCGAATCATTTCCAGGTCAAAGTTGGTTCTCTCTTCCAGTCGTTTAGCCTCTAAGTGCTTACCTATTGATTTAAAGTAATCTACTTGCTTGACCAAGTCTTGTTGTATTTGCCAAATGGCCGCTTGTAATACATCAGGCGAGGTCACAAACATATTGGCCGGATAGATGTTGAGTTGGTTGTAGCGCTCAATAACCTGCGCAGTTTTGAGGTCAAAACTTTCAATCGTTTCTATTTCGTCGCCAAAAAAGTGAACTCTGAATCCGTCGTCTGCATAGCTGGGGTAAATTTCTACTATATCGCCTTTGATCCTGAAATTACCGGGGTTGAAGTCGGCTTCAGTGCGTGAATACAAGCTTTGTACAAGCATGTGGAGCAACTTGGTTCTGGAAAGCGTTTGGTCTTTTTCTAAAGAGATGACGTTTTTCTGAAATTCTGTCGGGTTTCCGATACCGTACAAACACGATACTGAAGCCACCACGAGTACATCACGACGACCTGAAAGCAAGGCTGAGGTAGCACTGAGGCGCATCTTTTCAAGCTCATCGTTGATGGATAAATCTTTTTCAATGAATACTCCCGTTACGGGCATGTAAGCCTCTGGTTGATAGTAGTCATAGTACGAAACAAAATACTCTACTGCGTTGTTCGGAAAGAACTGTTTGAACTCGGCATACAACTGTGCGGCGAGGGTTTTGTTGTGCGCCAAAACCAAAGTGGGACGTTGTACTTTTTCAATCACATTGGCCACGGTAAACGTCTTACCCGAACCGGTTACCCCGAGTAAGGTTTGGTATTTTTCACCCTCTAAAATACCGTTGGCGAGTTTGCCTATCGCTTCAGGTTGGTCTCCTTTGGGTTGGTAGTCAGATATTACTTGAAATGGCATAAGTTGGTAGCGGGTTGTTGATGTTGCAAATTTAAAGAATTAAAGTTCGTGGTTTAAAAGTTGTAAAAAGTTGAAAAGGTTTAAAAAGTTTAAGAAGTTTAAGAAGTTTAAGAAGTTTAAGAAGTTTAGTTTGAAGCATCATTCGTAATTCTTAATTCCTAATTCGTAATTCTAACAGCGCAGCGTGTCTAAAGGCTTTTGCCGTGTCCAACAGCGCAGCGGTCTGTTTAAAAGGTTTAAGAAGTTTAGTTTGAAGCATCATTCGTAATTCTTAATTCCTAATTCTAACAGCGCAGCGTGTCTAAAGGCGTTAGTCGTGTCCAACAGCGCAGCGGTCTTTTTTTAATCAACAATCAACTGATGAATTTTAGCATATTGCAACAGCATAATGGTTTTGGCATCTTTGATTTCGCCACTGGCGATGAGGTTATAGGCGGTGTTAAAATCATATTCGAGCACTTCAATGTTTTCTTGTTCTGAGGCTACTCCGCCGCCATCGTTGATTTTCATGTCTGAGGCATATTCGCCGATAAAAAAAGTAACGGTTTCAGTTACCGAGCCCGGTGACATATACACCTCAAATAACTTTCGAACCTCGCGCACCAAATAACCGGTTTCTTCTTCGGTTTCGCGTTTGATGCAATCTTCGGCATTGTCGCGATCGAGTAGGCCGGCACAGGCTTCAATCATCATTCCGGTGGTGTTTCCGTTTACATAAGTCGGAAGCCTAAACTGTCGGGTTAGGATGACGGTCTTCTGTGTTGGATTGTACAGTAAAATGCAAGCACCGTTTCCGCGGTCATAAGCTTCGCGTTGTTGCGTTTGCCAAGTACCGTCTTTTTTGCGGTATTCAAAGGTGTATTTGTGCAGTTTGTACCAATTGTCAGACAATAGTTTTGCTTCAGAGATTTTAATTTCGGGCACGTACATAACAAAGATTTAAAAGTGATGCTAAAGTACAGATTCACGGGCTGTTTTAGGGCCTTGAAATGATAAAAATATGATAAAAAGCTTCAGGCTCTGACCAAAAAACGTAATTTTAGACCGCTTTTTTAAGGCTTTATTGATGAAACAGATACACAAGCTTTTGATGGTTTTTGGATGTTTGCTGGGTGCGACTGCACTTCAGGCGCAATCTGAATTTTCAAGTATGGGCAGTACGTTACCGCCGTCGGGCAGCGGACTGAGTACTCCTAAGATCATCAAGCCGACGATGTTTCCGCCTAAAACAACTACGCCAAGTAATTCCGGTTCGATTCTTGAAAATCAGAAAATTGAATTTACTAAGAATAATCAATTTCAAAATCCGGGTGACCCTATTAAAGATAAATTAAACCAAAGCAAAGAGCTGTTTAATTCTGAGTATAAAAACAAGAACATGGATTTTGGATTAATTCATACAAAATCAGATGAAATCAAACTGTGTTACCGAGATTTTAGTGAGATTGATGGAGATATGGTGAGCATATATACTTATGATATGATGATTGCTCCCAAGGTGGTTCTTGCCGATGATTGTGTATACAAAACGTTAGGATTGGTCAAAGGGAACAATATCATTTATTTTGAAGCGCTCAACGAAGGTTTTGGGTCTCCCAACACAGGAGAACTTCAGATCATTGATAAAGATGGTCAAGTGCTATCTTCAAACCGATGGGGCTTAGAAAGAGGTTTTAAGGCGAGTATTAATATTATTCGAGATTAATCCACACACTCCATGAGCAGCAAATCTCCGCTATGATGCTCAATACAAACCAAGCCGTCTTGTACTACTAAATTGCTGTTGCCGTGGCGATAACCCATGTGTAATGATTCATTGTTGAGCGGATACTCAAGGTTTTGTGTGGTGATGCCTTCAGCCAAACCCAGCGGAACCAGTGATAATTTTGTTTTGGCTGGATACCATTTCTTGAAGCTGCGCGGCAATAAATACACTTTTGAATGATCATCGTGGATGACTATTTTGAGTTTTTCGCGATATGCGGCAATGGTCGTTAAATTTGTGATGGTGTGATCAGCGCGCTTGCCGGTAGCCCATACGACATTGGCGGCCGGAAATCCTTTTTCAATTAAGTAATCAAAGGCCTTTTCAAGGTCGGTTTTGTTTTGATCAGGCGTGTGGATGATTTCAAGCGGGAATTGCTTTTCTAAGTATTTATTCGGATCAAAGTCGCGGTCAAAATCACCCAACAAAACATCTACTTTGATGTTGTAGTCCAACACACGTTCAATAGCCGAATCTAAGACTACTACCCACGGAGACCATTCGAGCAATTGACCGAGCAGTTCCGGATGACATTCAGCGCCATTGGCAATGATGAGTGCGGGTTCTTGGTCGTCGCGGACAATGTGGTGTGAGGACATGATTGTTAAAAGTATAAAAAGTTTAGGAAGTTTAGTTGCTGGCGACCGTAAATATAGCGATATTGGTGAATTCAATTATTTTGACGGAGCAATTTAATGGGCAAACAATGAAATTCAATTCAGGGCGTTAAGGTTTAAAAGCAAACAAATATGAAAAACAGTTCTTTAAAAGTCATGTTCATCATGGCTACAGTTATTTTGCTGATTCCGGCCATAGCTATGTTGTTGACAGCCGAGGTTCGGTGGAGTTTGGGTGATTTTTTGGCAGCAGCGATTTTGTTGTACGCAAACGCCTTTTTAGCGCATTGGATGTTGGGTAAAATAACTTCGACGCGCGGACGATTGATGGCCGTTGGCTTGTTGTTGGCCGTTTTGATTTTGATTTGGATGGAATTGGCTGTGGGTGTTTTTGGTTCGCCGTTTGCAGGAAGTTAGCTAGTTCGCTGTTGATGGTGAAGAGAACTAAAATCTTTAAAGATTTTTTGTGAACCTGAGCTGCTGAGCTGCTGAGTACCTGAGAAGCGGCGCATAATAAATGCGGCGTTTATCATTGTTGCTTGTGTTTTGCTGAATGATTTTTTGAAACACTAGGTTGTCTTTATTTCTTCTTTAATCTTTTTTGTCTTAAAGCGCAGCGTGTCTGTAGGCTTAGCCATGTCTAACAGCGCAGCGGTCACTTCGCAGCCCCGATGGAAACAAAAAGCCCCGCCCTGCGAACGATGTACGGTTGTGGTTTTGAGGTGGCGACCGGCGGAAGCCGACTCAAAGCCTACAAAAGTATCGAGCGCACGGCGGGCTTGAAGTGCACAGCGGGTAAAGCTGCCCTAACTTTATTGAATGGTATAACTCAAGCGGTCGGTTTCAGAAAGTGAGAAATAACCCAAGGCAAAATTGTTGGTGTTGGTTTGATTTACGATGTTTCCGCGCACGGTGGCCGGTGGTGTCGAGAACGGTCCGTCACTGCCTTGTGCAATCAAAATGATCTTGCTCATGTATTCAAAATAGCGTTTTGAAATTCCGTACAAGGTAATGTCAAGAACATCGCCGGTTTTGATTTTGTCGTTGGTGTAGTACCCAAAAAACTCGTTGCCTTGTACAAATTCGTCGTTGTCAACGTTATAGGTTGGTACAGCGTTGATATTGGCTTTGTATCGAAACATGTAGTAGTTGTCTACACCGTCCGGGTCATTTAAAAATGTTTTGATCTCAATTTCGTCGCTGCCCAATCCGCCTTCGTTGTTTTGCTCTATTGAGGTAATCGGATTCACTTCTAAGAGTGTTTCGGTTGCCGTATAGGTTTGGCCATTGAGCACAACCATTAGTTGGTAATTTTGGTTGATTTCAGGTATAAAATCATGACACAAGTACAGGCCTGAGCCCGCTTGTTCTTCAATAAATGAAAAAGTTTGATTGTTGGCGTTGGTCACGCTTACCACAGCGCCTGAAACGGTAGGGATGGTGCTGTTGTAAAAACCGGTTGTTGTACTGAGTTTGATGCTTTGTTCGCGTCCGTCGGTGCTTTTTTGCCAGCGGATTGAGGCATCAATAACCAATCTCGGTTTTGCGGTTTCTAGGTCTACATCAACAACTTCTTCGCAAGAACTCAACATCAGGAGGTTTAATAAAATGATCGGAAGGATATATATCTTTTTCATAATAGCTTAGAATTTAAAATTATAACTCACACCCGGTACCATTCCGAATATAGACAAGCGAACGGCTTCATTGGCGCCGGTGGTTTGGTTTTGTCTGAACGAAATGGAGGCGGCATTTTTGCGGTTGTATACATTGTATAAACTAAAAACCCATTCGCTTTGCCAGCGTCTTTTTTTATCGGGTTTCGGTACATAAGTAGCCGATAAATCTAAGTGGTGATAGGCCGGAAGACGATTGGCATTGCGGGCTCCGTAGGTAGGAATGGTAATGCCGGGGTCTTGGTTTTGGGCTAAATATTCATATTGACCGTTTGGAAAAGTAACCGGTTGTCCGGTTTGAAAAACAAAGTTTGCTCCGAAACTCCATTTCTTGTTTAAAGCGTAATTTGAAGTAATTGATACATTGTGTGTTTTGTCATAGCCGTTGCTGTACCATTGGCCATTGTTGATTCCGGTTTCAGAGGCGTTTCGGCCCGGGGTGCGTTGCTCAGATTTTGACAACGTATAGGCGAGCCAACCAGTGAGTTTTCCGGTGTTTTTTCGGAAGAGCAATTCTAGGCCATATGAACGCATTTCGCCGTTCAGAACTACTTGTTCAATGGCTTCATTGGCAATCAAATCAGCTCCGTCAATATAATCCATACGGTTTTTTACTTTGCGGTAAAAGGTTTCTATTTCAACAGAATAGGCGTCATCTTTTAAATTCTGAAAATAACCAACAGCCCACTGGTCGAGGATTTGGGGTTTTAGATAACGATCACTCGGTGTCCAGACATCAAGCGGGGTTGGTGAGGCCGTATTGGATACCAATTGCAAGTACTGAACCATGCGGTTGTAGCTGGCTTTTACCGATTGGTCGTCGGTAAGCTGATACGCAACGGCCAAACGCGGTTCAAAGTTGTCGTAACTTTTCATGACTTTGTTTTGGCTGTAGTATTTTGTTCCGATGGGTTGGGCCTTTTCGTAAATCTGAAGTTCTGGGTTAAATACAACCGGTTGGTCTTGAGCATAAAGATTTAGTGTTGAGCCCCCTAGTCTGTAAAACATACTGTAGCGCAAGCCGTAGGCAACGGTTATTTTTTTGGAAACCGTTTGTTCGGCATCGAGGTAAATGGCCGGTTCAAAAGCGTATTTCTTTTCGAGTTGTTTGTAGTTAATGCCTGAAGTGCTTCCGGAGGGTTTGATTTCGCCAGGATTAAAATCATAATAAATACCGTTGATGCCGTAATTGAGTTTGATTTTATCGGTTAAGTAATGCTTGAAATCATATTTGAGGTTGTAGTTTTTGATGCCTGAGTTCCACAAAAAACCAAACAAATTCAAATCAAGTCCGTAGTAATAATCGCTGTAAATAGCAGATAAGTTTGAGAATAGTTTGTCGTTGAACAAATGGTTCCAACGCACATTGAGTGTTGCGTTTCCGTAGGTATTGACAAATTTACCGTTGAGGTCAAATACATCTCTTCCGAAATATCCCGACAAGTACATGTTGTTGTTCTCGTTGATTTTGTAGTTGAGTTTGGTGTTTAAATCATAAAAATAAGCTGAGTTTTTGTTGTTGGCTGCTTTTAAGAATAAATGGGCATATGATCCGCGACCGGCAATTAAGAATGAGCCTTTGTCTTTTACGATTGGCCCTTCAGCCAAAAGGCGGCTGGTAATAAGACCGATGCCTCCGCTCATGGAAAATTTATTGCTGTTTCCGTCTTTTTGATACATGTCTAGCACCGACGACACACGTCCGCCAAAGCGCGCCGGTATACCGCCTTTGTACAGTTTTAAATCTTTGATGGCATCGGGGTTAAATACTGAGAAAAAGCCAAATACGTGTGATGAGTTGTAAATCGTGGCTTCATCTAATAAAATTAAGTTTTGGTCAGCACCACCGCCGCGGACGTTAAAACCTGATTGTCCTTCGCCTGCATTGGTCACTCCAGGCAAGGTAAGCAGCGCTCTGAGTACATCAACTTCGCCCATAACCACGGGTATTTTTTTGATGGTTGCGGTTGAGAGTTTACTCACGCTCATTTCGGCCTTGCGGATGTTGGTTTTTTGGCGTTGATCAGTTATGACTACTTCATCTAATTGTTGTTCTTGGCCGTTGAGCTTGAAGTTCTTTTTGAGGTTTTGGTCTAATGATATGCTTTCGGTTATGGTTTGGTAACCCAAATAACTGATTTGCAAGGTGTAATTTCCGGACGGAAGCGTAATCGAGTAAAAACCGTAAGCATTGGTGTTGGTTCCGGTTTTGAGCTCGGGAATGTAGATATTGACCCCTATAAGTGTTTCATTGTTTTGAATGTCTGAGATGGTTCCGCTGAGGGTAAATTTTTCTTTTGAGGATGAGTTCTCTATAGAATTTTGGGCAGATAATGAGCCGGTAAACATCAGGATGAAGCCCAGCCAGCTATAAAATTTTGTTGTCATGTACATGATTTGTTTTTTGTTTTGATGAATGCTCTTAGGACTATTCTCACAAGAGATTGTTACAACGGCATAGCTAAATAATTATTATTAAAAGCCCTTTTTAGGTTTTTGTTTTTGCTAAATATGTTGCAAAACACTGTTTTTGATGCTAAAACACATGTAAAATTAGTAAAATCAATAAAAAAGGCAGCTCACTTCAGGCTGCCTTTTTGATATAAATTTAAATCTATGTTATGCTCGTTTTTTCTCTAAGTTGTCTTTGATGGCTTCTAAGAAAGCTTCGGTGGTGAGGTAATCATCAGCCGTTAAGCCTTCGGGTTTGACCAACATGGCTAAATCTTTGGTCATTTTTCCGCTTTCAACCGTATCAATACACACTTGCTCTAAATCATGACAGAAGTCTATGAGTTCTTGATTGTTGTCTAATTTGCCGCGGTGTTCCAAACCTCTGGTCCAGGCAAAAATAGAGGCAATCGGGTTGGTTGAGGTAGCGCGTCCTTTTTGGTGTTCGCGGTAGTGACGCGTTACGGTTCCGTGGGCAGCTTCGGCTTCAACGGTTTTTCCGTCCGGAGTTACCAATACTGATGTCATGAGTCCGAGTGAACCAAAACCTTGTGCTACAGTATCTGATTGTACGTCGCCATCGTAGTTTTTACAAGCCCAAACAAATCCGCCGTTCCATTTCATAGCCGAAGCGACCATGTCGTCAATCAAGCGGTGCTCATACACAATGCCTATGGCTTCAAACTGCGCTTTGTAATGTTGTTGATAGACTTCTTCAAAAATGTCTTTAAAACGCCCGTCGTAGGCTTTAAGGATGGTGTTTTTGGTTGAAAGGTATAACGGCCATTTTTTGGTGAGTGCCATTTGGAATGATGAATGTGCAAATCCGTAGATGCTCTCATCGGTGTTGTACATAGACATCGCTACGCCATCGCCTTTAAAATCATACACTTTCCACTCGGTGGTTTCGCCGGCTTCGTTGGTGAATGACATGGTTAAAGTTCCTTTGCCTTTGATGACTTTATCAGTAGCTTTATACTGATCGCCAAAAGCGTGACGGCCAATCACAATAGGCTGTGTCCAACCTTGTACATAGCGCGGAACATTGCTCATGATGATCGGCTCTCTAAAAACCGTTCCACCTACAATGTTGCGGATGGTTCCGTTGGGTGATTTCCACATTTCAGAAAGGTTGAATTCTTGAACACGGGCTTCATCCGGTGTAATGGTGGCACATTTAATACCTACGTTGTATTTTTTGATAGCTTCGGCTGAATCAATGGTTACTTGATCTTTGGTGGCTTCGCGGTGTTCGATGCCTAAATCGTAGTATTTGATATCTAGGTCTAAATACGGAAGAATGAGTTTTTCTTTGATAAAAGTCCAAATGATTCGGGTCATTTCATCGCCATCCAATTCTACTACCGGATGGGCTACTTTAATTTTTGCCATGCTATGTTATTTTTGTGTTATTATATTTTTTTGCGGTAACAAATATAACAAAATGCATAGCACGATAGCGCGTTATGACTACGAAAACGATTGATTTGCGAATTTGATAATTTGGGTTTTAAAAAATATTAATGACGTAAAATTAGCCGTTGTTTTTTGTCAAAAAAAAAGTCCCGAACATGAGCTCGGGACTTTTTGTGTATGTTTTGCAAATCATTAGATACGTCTGTCTTTAATTTTTGCTTTTTTACCAGTAAGTTCTCTGAAGTAGAAAATACGAGCTCTGCGAACGTGACCTTTCTTGTTGATTTCAATTTTTTGCAATGCTGGCAAGTTTACCGGGAAGATACGCTCTACACCCACAGCACCTGACATTTTACGAATAGTAAAAGTTTCAGTAGCACCTGAACCTCTTCTTTGAATTACTACTCCTTTAAAGAACTGAGTTCTTGTTTTTTCACCCTCTTTAATTTCGTAGTATACAGTGATGGTATCACCAGCTCCGAATTCAGGGAAATCTTTTTTAGCAACTAATTCGTTTTGAACGAATTTCATTAAATCTGCCATGATAATATAAATTAAATATGGTTTAAAATCAGAGCAACGTTCACGGATATCGCCAGAGGTTGGTCTAAGTGGGCGCAAATATAAAAAAGAATTATGAATTACGAATTACGAATTATAAATTTTTCGAATCTTTTTCTGAAGCCTATGCGTTTGTATATCATTAAGTTACAAAAAGCATTCTGTGGGCTTATAATTCCTAATTCGTAATTCGCAATTCGTAATTCGTAATTTTTCACTATTTATCAAGCAAATCCGGCCTTCTGTTCTTGGTGTGCTCATACGCCATGTCTTCACGCCATTGGTCAATTTTGGCAGCATGACCGCTGAGTAAAACCTCCGGAACTTTCCAACCGTTGTAATCAGCCGGACGTGTATAAATAGGAGGTGAGAGCAAATTGTCTTGAAAACTATCGGTCAAGGCCGAAGTCTCATCACTCAAAACCCCGGGAATCAATCTAATAATGGCATCTGACAAAACCAATGCGCCTAATTCACCGCCCGAAAGCACATAATCGCCAATCGAGATTTCTTTGGTAATAAAATGATCGCGTACCCGTTGGTCCACACCTTTATAATGACCGCACAAAATAATTAGATTTTCATACAATGACATTGCATTGGCCATGGGCTGGTTGAGCGTTTCGCCATCGGGCGTCATATAAATAATCTCGTCGTAAGTGCGTTCGCTTTTGAGTTGGGTAATGCATTTGTCAATGGGTTCAATCAGCATCACCATTCCGGCACCGCCACCATACGGATAATCATCCACACTTTTGTATTTGCCAACGGTATAATCGCGCAAGTTGTGAAAATGCACTTCAACCAAACCTTTGTCAATAGCGCGTTTCATGATTGAGCCTTCAAACGGGCTGCGCAGTAATTCGGGTAAAACCGTAATGATGTCAATTCTCATGATGGAATAGCTAAGCTAATGGGCAGCAAAGATAGCAAGTTTTTTAGAAGCCGGGAACCTGCTGTGCGCTACAATCTTTGCTTTTCTAAAGAAAAAAAGCAAAGGATTTTCGCTGCCATCAGGGCTAGGGCATAGGTGCGCTCAGAAAGCCATTGGTTTTACTTAAACCCCAAATTGCTTCAAATGATGGTCCAAGTGTTTCCACATGAGCATATCCCATTCTTCCGTATTGAGTGGCCCCCAAAACGGATGATTCTTGAGTTTAATGCAGCTCGGCCCTTCTTGCGCAAACTTTTGCAAAGCTTCTATGAGTTGTTTTTTGCTTAGTTCAAAATCAGGTTGATCTTTAATGACAAATTCTTTGGCCGTCGGGCTGTTCTTATCAAGCTTTCCGTTGACAATGACTTTGTTTTTGAGCAATCTGCCCAGCAATTTAAAAATTAACATCACTTTTAATTCAACGTGACCAAAGGCAACTTCAATGGCTTTGGTGCAATGTACAAACATTTGATTGACACTCATTCTGCCCCACAAAGCTTGTGATTCTGGCGTGAGTTTTTCAATACGATCAATCATGAATTGGTTGTCGGCCGGGTTGAATACTGATGGCATAAGAAGTTGTTTTAGTGTTTCAAATGTAGCATAATAAAGTTACCTTTGCCGCTCAAATTTTAAAATTCACACAATGGAAAACGGAATATACGCCAAATTCAACACCACCAAAGGTGCTATTTTGGTAAAACTCACCCATGATTTAACACCCGGAACCGTGGGTAATTTTGTGGCTTTGGCCGAAGGGAATCTTGAAAACAACGCTCGTCCGCAAGGCAAACCTTATTACGACGGACTTAAATTTCACCGGGTAATTCCTGATTTTATGATTCAAGGCGGATGTCCGCAAGGCATCGGAACCGGTGGTCCGGGCTACAACTTTGACGATGAGTTTCACCCAGAGTTGCGTCATGATGGGCCAGGTGTTTTGTCTATGGCCAATTCAGGGCCGGGCAGCAATGGTTCGCAGTTTTTCATCACGCATGTATCAACTCCGTGGCTTGATGGCAAACACACCGTTTTTGGAAACGTAGTTGAAGGTCAAGACGTGGTGGATGCTGTGGCGCAAGGCGATGTGATGGACAGCGTTGAAATCATCCGCGTAGGCGATGAAGCTCAAAAATGGAATGCCGTTGAAGCGTTCAGAACTTTTGAAGGTTCTCGTGCCAAACGCGAAGCTGCCGAACGCGAAGCTGCCGAAGCTGCCATGGAAAAACTAGCTGCCGGTTTTGATAAAACCGAGAGCGGATTGCGTTATAAAATGATTCAAAAAGGCAACGGTAAACAAGCTGAGAAAGGCAAAACCGTATCGGTTCATTATTCAGGGTCGCTAGAGAACGGTCGTGTATTTGACTCGTCTTATGCCCGCAAAAAACCGATTGAATTTCCGCTCGGAATGGGCCATGTGATTGAAGGTTGGGACGAAGGTATTGCTTTGTTGCAAGTAGGCGATAAGGCTCGTTTTGTGATTCCGTCGCATTTAGGGTACGGAGCGCGCGGAGCCGGAGGTGTGATTCCACCCAACGCGACTTTGATTTTTGACGTTGAACTCATGGATGTTAAATAACCCATTTTCATGATAAAAAAGTAAAATCCCGATGTATTGTATATCGGGATTTTTTATTTTTACCCAAAACTTTACCATATGAAAAAATATTTTTTTTGCACTTTAGGGCTTTCGTTTTTATTTGCGGCTTGTGCTACAAAAAGCAATGTGTCTTCAGCAAGCAATAATCAAGAATCGCCTTCAAAAGTAGTAGAGGCAGCTCCGATTCAGGCCATGGAATCAATGTCAAGAAAAGAAACTGAAACAGTTTCGGCTAGTAGAATTGAAGAAGGCAGGGCTATGTATGCTAAAAATTGTGCGAGTTGCCATGATTTATTCAAACCGGCAGATTTTACAAAAGAACAGTGGGCGCCCATTTTGGTCAGTATGCAAAAGAAGGCTCGACTTTCAGATGACGATATGACGATGATCAGAAACTATATTCATTCAGAAATAAACTAATAAAAAAGCTGCTTAATCAAGCAGCTTTTTTTATTGAACGGTGAATCCGTCGGGCAGAACTGCGCCTTTTTTGACCACAATGATTCCATCTTTGATGGTATATAAATCTGTGTTGGCATCGGCTAAATGCTTGCCACCGTTAAGCCGAACATCGTTTCCGATGCGACAATTCTTATCTACGATGGTGTTGTGAATAAAGCAACGCTCGCCAATGCCTACATTCATGATATTCTGGGCGTCGTTGGCTCTGATTTCTTCAATATTCTGATAATAATCATTTCCCATCAAATACGAATTGATAATTGTTGAACCATAACCAATTCGGCTTCTGATGCCCACTACTGAATGCTCAACCGTTACTGAATTCATAATGCAACCTTCGGCAATCAGCGAGCGATCAATGGTTGAGGAACCTGTGATTTTTGAGGGCGGCAAAACACGCGCACGGGTGTATACTTTGCTGGCATTGTCAAACAAATTAAACTTCGGAATATCATCGGTTAAACCTAAATTGGCTTCAAAAAATGAATCGATGTTTCCGATGTCAGTCCAATAACCTTCGTATTGATAGCTCAAAACTTTGTGTTTGCCAATCGCTTGCGGAATAATTTCTTTACCAAAATCTTTGGTGTCCGGATTTTTCATCAGCGAAACCAACAAATCGCGATTGAATACATAAATACCCATCGAAGCCAAATAATGTCGGCCTTCGGCTTTCATTTCATCGCTCACTTCTGAAGTCCACTCGGGCAATAAACTTGCGTTGGGTTTTTCAATAAATGAACTGATAAAACTCTGATCGTCGGTTTTTAAAATACCAAACTCCGGTGCTTCTTTGGCACTGACCGGCAAAGTGGCAATTGAGATTTCAGCGCCCGAAGCATGATGCGCTTGGAGCATTTGGTTGAAATCCATTTGATAAAGTTGGTCACCCGATAAAATCAGCGCATACTCAAATTCGTGATTCAAGAAATGCTGCATGCATTGGCGCACGGCATCGGCAGTGCCTTGAAACCAGGTTGGGTTGTCTGGTGTTTGTTCGGCGGCCAAAATATCTACAAAAGCCGAACTAAACGTACTGAAGTGATAGGTGTTTTTGATGTGCTGGTTTAGCGATGCCGAGTTGAACTGCGTCAAAACAAACATGCGTTGAATTTGCGAGTTGATGCAATTAGAGATGGGAATATCAACCAAACGATATTTTCCGGCAATCGGAACGGCCGGTTTTGAACGGCTTTCGGTAAGCGGAGCCAAGCGAGAACCTTGTCCACCGCCCAAGATAATGGCTAAAGTTTTTTTATTCATAGGTGTTGTTTTGAGATCGATTGATAAACAGATATATAAGTCTCAGCGACAGAATTCCACGAATGGTCAATTTGCTGGATTTCTTTTCTGACAGCATCAAATTTTTTGGTGTCTGCAAATAATTGTATGGCTCGACCGATGGAATGAACTACATCAGAAACACTGGTTTGATCATAACACAAACCAAATCCTCCGTCGCCCACATCCATCACCGTATCGCGCAAACCGCCTGTTCTGCGAACCATCGGAATGGTTCCGTAGCGCAAGGCGTACATTTGGTTCAGACCACAAGGTTCAACGCGTGATGGCATGAGTAAAAAGTCGGCGCCGGCATAAATTTTATGCGCTAAGGCTTCGTTGTAACCGATATAGGCACTGTAGTGTCCTGAGTAAAAATGCTGCAATCCAGACAATTGTTGCTCGACTTCAGGGTCGCCTGAACCCAAGATCAGAATATTGATTTGACCGCTGAATTCATGTAAAGCAATGCTCGCCATATGCGGAAATAAATCGGCACCTTTCTCGCCCACGAGCCTTCCGATAAAAGTAAATAAAGGTTTTTCATGATCTAACCTAAATTGTTCACAAAGCCATTTTTTATTGGCTGCTTTTCCTTTTTTAAAATCGCGTAAACCGTAGTGATGTTCGAGCAAAGCATCGGTTTTTGGGTTCCATAATTCGGTGTCAATTCCGTTGAGAATGCCCAGTGATTTGGGTCGTTCCCAACGCAAAAGATTTTCGAGTCCGTTGGCTTTGTTGCTGATTTCATCCAAATAACTCGGCGAAACCGTCGTGACTTTCCAAGCGCATTTAATGCCTGATGCCAGCGGATTGATGGTGCCGTTCCATTCTAGGTAACCGATTTTTGACAAATCAAAAGCGGGTAAATAATGCAATTTATCATAACCAAACCAACCTTGATATTGTCCGTTGTGAATGGTGATTATCGTAGGTGTGAAGCGCAAAGATTCGTAGTTATAGCAATGTTGCACCATAAACGGAATCAGCGCGGTGTGGTGGTCGTGACAATGCAAAACATCCGGTTGCTGATTCGTCTCAACGAGCCAATTTAAAAACGCGATTTGAAAGGCCAAAAAGCGTTCGGTATCGTCTTCATAGGAATACACATTGGGCCGATCAAACAACTCAGGAATCGCAATCTGATACAATTCAAAACCCAATTGATTGGTAGGCTCATACAAAACGCTGTATGAAAACACAAAAGGCCCCAAACGCAATTTTCCTTGGTGAACGGTTTGGTATTCGGTTTTCTGAAAAAATGCATTGTTGTAAGCCGGAACTACCACGCGTGCGGTTTGCTGTGCTTGGTTGAGGTATTTGGGTAAAGCGCCTACCACATCGCCCAAGCCGCCTACTTTGGCCACCGGATAACATTCAGCACTAAGGTGATATATGAGCATCGTATTTTATATTTTCCATTTAATATTACAACCCAAACTCGGTTTTTGCTCGCCGGGTATATGTTGACCCAAAACCAAAGCTTCTAATGCCGCGCGCAAATCTTTTCCGCTCACGGGAATTCCGTTGCTGGGTCGTGAATCGTCCAATTGCCCGCGATATACCAATTGATTCTGCGCATCAAACAAATAAAAATCGGGGGTGCAAGCCGCATCATAAGCATGAGCTGTTTGCTGCGTTTCATCATATAAGTAGGCAAAATTCATTTGGTGTTCGAGCGCAAATGCTTTCATGAGTTCGGGGCTGTCTTGCGGATATTTAGCCACATCATTGCTTGATATGGCGATGGTGTTGATTCCATTGGTTTCGTATTCATGGGCGATGCGCACCACTTCATCCATCACATGAACCACAAAAGGGCAGTGGTTGCACATAAAAATAACCAGCGTGCCTTTTGTGCCTTTGAGCTCAACTAGTGAGCGTATTTGTCCTGAAACCGTATCAGGCAAAACAAACTCTGGAGCTTGCGTGCCCAGCGGTAACATATGGGAAGGAGTTTGCGCCATTGGTGACAAGTAAAGGTTACAGCATCGAAATTTAAACAAAAAATCCGAACTTTGAACGCTCACCAAAACAACAAAATGCAATGAATGATTTGAGCTGGACTGAATTTGAACGCGTTGAAATGAGGGTAGGAACCATTGTTGAAGCTCATGAATTTCCAGAGGCTAAAAAACCGGCTTATCAGCTCACGATTGATTTTGGTGCGGCCTTGGGTCTGAAGAAGACATCGGCACAAATCACCAAACGATATGCACCGGAAACCTTAATGGGTAGACAGGTCGTGGCTGTGGTGAATTTTCCGAAAAAACAAATCGGGCCTTTTATGAGCGAATGTTTGGTGCTCGGTAGCGTAGGCGAGGGCAACGATGTTGTTTTGCTCGCTCCGGATTTTGTGGTTGAAAACGGCCTGCGGATTGGTTAAATCACGTTGACTTCGGCCTCAATGCTGATGCCGAATTTTTCGCGTACGGTGTTTTGAATGTTTTGCGATAAAGCCAGAATTTCGGCTCCCTTGGCGTTTCCGTAGTTGACCAAAACGAGCGCTTGATTTTTGTGAACGCCTGCATCACCCACACGCATTCCTTTAAAACCGGCTTGTTCAATAAGCCAACCTGCCGGAACTTTCACCTGATTTTCTGATACCGGAAAGAATTTTACCTCTGGGAATTTCTGCTGAACTTGTTCAAAATCAGCTTTTGAAATCACCGGATTTTTAAAGAAGCTTCCACTGTTGCCGAGTTCTTTCGGGTCGGGCAATTTGCTCTGACGAATGGCAATTACCGCGCGGCTTACGTCTTGAATCGTCGGCTGTGAAATTTCGTTTTTGGCCAATTCAGCCTGAATATCTCCGTAACCGGTTTTGATGGTATGGTTGCGTTTGGTGAGCTTAAAAGTCACTGAAGTGATGATGTACTGATCTTTGGCTTCTTGTTTAAAAATACTTTCGCGATATCCAAAATGACAATCAGCATTGGTAAAGATGTGCAGAATTCCATCGGCTATTTTCATGGCTTCGCATTGGGTCATGGTATCTTTGATTTCACTGCCATAAGCGCCAATGTTCTGAACTGGCGTGGTGCCCACATTGCCCGGAATGAGTGACATATTCTCAAGCCCTCCGAAGTTTTGCTCGAGTGTCCACAAGACGAATGCATGCCAATTTTCGCCCGCTTGGCATTCAACCCAAACAAAATCATCATCTTCTTGAACAATTCTTTTACCCTTTAGATTTACATGAATTACTAAAGCGTCGATATCTTGCGTGAGCAGCATATTGCTTCCGCCGCCTAGAATGAACTTTTTTTCGTGGTTGTGATCTTGTAAAACTTGACGCAATTCATCGACTGAGTTTACGGCAATGAATGCGCGCGCTTTGGCGTCGATTCCGAAAGTGTTGTAGCGCTTTAATGAAAACTGACTTTGAATTTGCATAAAGTTTTTTTCAAAGATAAGGGTTGCTATTTAGACTATCTCAGCCAAAGCCGAAAACTTTTCTACATAATACTTCACCCAAATGTGTAACATAAACAGCGGAACGATGTAGGAAACCATACGTTTATCGCCGGCGCGCAATTGAGCAATCATTTTGTCAATTTTGATGTTTTCAAAATACGACCATTTAAAAATCTCGCTGTTGGTAAAGGACGACATTTCATCAGAGAATGCCGGGTTTTGCGTGAGGTATTCGCCCCAAGGTGTACTCAAACCAACTTTTCTGAATTTCAAAATATCATCTGGCAAGCGCTGTTGCATACTGGTTTTGAGAATGTATTTTCCTTTTTTTCCGGTAAAGAGCCATTGGTCGTCAAGCGATCCCAAACCAGTCAATAAGCGCTGATCTAAAAAGGGTTCGCGGCATTCTATCGATGCGCCCATCGTACAGCGATCATTACGGTCGAGCAACGAGCACAAATAAGTATGCTGATCAAAATATAAGGCTTGTCGTCTGAGGTTGTTTGGATATAATTCTTGCGCTTGGCGATAAATTTCGTTGCGGTATTGATTTTCTGGCGTTTTGTGAATGCCAAAGTTTTGCGCAATGTCTTTCGGGTAAATATTTGAGCCGTTATATAATACCAAATCACGCGAATTGTCAATGCTGGCATAGCGCGCGAGTTTGTCGTATCGCATTTTTTTGCTAAAAATATCGAGCTTGTTGATCACAGCCGCCGCTTGCAATAGTGATGGAAATTGCAAAGGTTTGTATCGAACATAACCACCCATGAGCTCATCGCCACCTTCGCCCGAAAGCAAGACTTTTACATTGGGCTGTGCTAGTTTTGAAAGCGCCAACAAATGCGGTTCGCTCAGGTGCATTAGTGGTTCATCTTGGTAATAGGTAGCTGACAAAAGCTGTTGGTATACTTGCTCATCACGCAATTCTAATTTGTTGAATCGGTAATTGAATTTATGGGTGAGCATTTCAGCCAAATGCGCTTCGTTGTGCTCGGCTTCTTGAAAACCAATGGTATAAGTTTGAATATCTGAGAACTTTTGATGGTGCATGGAGGCCAAAATAGAAGATGAGTCTAATCCGGCGCTGAGCAAAACACCCACAGGAACGTCGCTGACCATGCGCAGTTTTACTGAACTGTCAAAAGTTTCTCTGAACCAATCCAGTGGTTTTTGAATGGTGGCTTGTTGTTGGATTTCGGTTTTGAGATTCCACCAAGTATGCGTTTTTACCTGACCATCTTCTGAAATAACCATGCTGTGGCCCGGTAATAATTTTTGTACATTTTCAAAAAGAGTGTCTTGACCGGCAACAAAGCGGTTAAAGATATATTCTTCGATTCCGGATTGCGATATGCGCAGCGGAACACCGGCCGCAAAAAGGGCTTTTTGTTCTGAGGCAAAGTAAAAACTGCCTTCGTGCCAACTGTAATACAAAGGTTTTACACCCATGCGATCACGCGCAACGGTTAAAGTTCGTTCAACTTTATCCCAAATAGCAAAAGCAAACATTCCGTTGAGCTTACTGAGCATTTTGAGTCCGTGAATTTGATACAAGGCCAAAAGCACTTCGGTATCGCTTTGCGTTTGTATGTTGTAACCGCTGTTTTTGAGTTCAGCGTAAAAATCTCGGTAGTTGTATATTTCGCCATTAAAAACCATTACATACCTGCCTTCTGGTGAAATAAAAGGCTGATGTCCTGCGGCAGTTACATCAATAATGGAGAGTCGTCGATGGCCAAGTCCGAGATTTTTGTCTGTAAACATACCGTTGTCATCCGGCCCTCGGTGCTCAAGCACATCACGCATTTTGATGAGTGTATGGGCATCAACTTCTTTGGGTGTTCGTATGTGAAAAATACCGTTAATTCCGCACACGATTATTGATTTTGGTGGTGGTTAATCATTTGGTGATATCGTTCAGATATTTGTTTCATATTGTGGGTGTAGTTGGCTTTTTCTTCAACAAACTTGCGATTTTTGGCCACTACTTGTTTTCTAAATTCTTCATTCTTGAGGGCCCAAATTATTTCTTGAGCCAAAATTTCTTTTTGATCAACAGTTACCAACTGGCCATTTTCGCGATGGCTTATCCAGCTTTGGTTTCCGGGAATATCACTTACAATTGGGTAACAACCAACGGCCATGGCTTCAAACAAAGACGATGAAACCCCTTCGGTTATTGGCATGCTTATATAGAAATTGGCTTTGGCAAGTAATTTTGGCAGACTCTCATTGCTGATTCTACCCACAAAATGTACGTTTTTGTGTATGTCGAGGTTTTGGGTCAAACGCTGTAGTTTTTCTTTCATTGGGCCATCGCCTACAATGGTAAGCTCAAAAGGAATTTGCTGTTGTTGTAGTAAACCAAAGGCTTTTATAATGGTACTGTGTCTGTATTCGGGAAGTAATGAACGGGTAACAATTGCGTGAATTTTGGGCTGGCTTTGATTTTTAGCAAACGTAAATTTTGTTAAGTCAATACCTTTCGGGAGCACCATCACTTTGCTCATATCAACCTTGTTTTTCTTCATTGAAACAGTCATAGCCGGACCCCAGGCATGAATCAAATCAACGTTGTGAAATGCAAAAGATTGGATCATTCTTTTTAGCGGATACAGCAATGAATTCTCGGGCCATAAATCAGAAATGCCCTGTTGTGCAATGGCTGCCGGTTTAATACCTGAAAGTGCTGCCAGAAAACCGTAACTGGTTGTTCGTTCAGCAATCACCATGTCGGGCTTTTCAAGTCGGGCAATTTTTCGAATTTTGCGCCAAGCTGTAGCGTATTCTAAAATTCTGGAAAACCGATTCAATAAACCATTGCTGGGTGTTTTGAGTTCCCAAGTAATCACTTCAAATGAGCCAAGCTCTCTTAGACCTTTGATCCAAGTGATGGCATCAGCGCGATAAGTTTCGCCGAGAAATAGAATCTTTCTTTGCACCATAAATTTTATTCCTCAGAACTCAGCGCTCTGTTGAGGTAATCGTTAAGCGGTTTAAGCAAAATGAGTTTTTGGCTGATTTGCGATACAAAATCTTTTTGCGTTGCTTTTTTTGTGTCAAAATACTCGATGGCAGTAAAACTTTTGAGTTTTAAAAACTCAATTCCGGGATGATCTTTTTCAAAACCACGCGGAGGGTTTTTTAAAGTTGAATTCTCATCACGAGTCAGTGAACCAAAAGTTTGGGTAAACTTGGGAGCGTTTACAATTTCTTGAAGATCGTCGTAAAAAAAGTTGATTTCTCTTCTGATTTTTTGCAGTTGTTCCGGCATCGGACAATACAAACCGCCACCAACAAATGATTTTTCAGGATCAATCTGAATGTAATAACCCGGCGCTTCATTGTTTAATGAACCTGATTTGAGCCAAATGCCCATGTGCGTTTTGTAGGGCGATTTGTCTTTTGAAAAGCGAATGTCACGGTTGATGCGAAACGTACAATGTTTTACCTCAAGCATGGCCAATGATTCATCAAGCGGCTTCATTGCTTCAAGTAATTTTTCAATAAGTTGATGATAATCGGCTTTGTAGGCTTCATATCGTTTTTTCTGAGCCAGAAACCAATCGCGGTTGTTGTTTTCTTTTAAATCGGCCAGAAACTGAAGGCTTTCTTTCGACAACATTTTATTCTAATCCTTTTTTCAGTTCTGCTTCGCTCATAAAACCTTGGTGTTTCCATTTGAGCGTTCCGTTTTCATAATACAGCAATACCGGAAGGCCGTCAATTTTTAAATCTGAAATCATGGTTTTGTGCTCATCAGCATTCAGGCGAACAATATTTACCTTTCCTTTTAAATCACTTTGCATTTTGAGTAAATAGGGTTCCATTTGTTTGCAAGGCGCACACCACGGGGCATAAAAATCAACCAAAACTTTTGCATCGGCTTTGATCATATCACCATATTCTTGCGGGCACATACCGATTATTTTTTCGCTGGGTTTTGTCATGCCGGCTGCGTTCCATTTCATCATGCCGCCTTCTAAATCGTATACTTGGCTAAAACCCATTTCGATGAGTTTGTCTGAAGCTTTTTTACTGCGCCCGCCCACCATACAATAAACAAATACGGGTTCGTTTTTATTGAGCTTGCCCACTTGAGCTTCAAAATCATCACCGTTCCAGTTGATGTTTTTGGCGTTGTCAATGTGTTGGCTGTTGTATTCTGAAGGCGTGCGTACGTCTATAATTTGCGCCTTAGGTGTTGCTTTGATTTTATCTGCAAAAGCCTGAGCATTGATGTTCTGATAATGAGCGCTAGGTTGCCCTTGACAAGAAGCGATAATCAACGCCGAAAAAATCAGTAAAAAGTGACGAAATTTCATAGCCCGAAATTTTAAAAATAATGAGCAAAAGTAGGTAAAAATTGAATTGACAAAACGAAATATTAACTTAAATTATAAGTTGAAAATTTTATAGCTCTGATGCGTTTGTTTTACAATGTTTTCGGTGCGTTCAGGATGGGTGTCAGAAATGAATAATTGGCCAAATTCATCGTTGTTGACCATTGATATGATTTGTGCTACACGATGCTCATCAAGTTTGTCAAAAATATCGTCAAACAAAAGAATAGGTTTATTGCCGCATTGCTTTTTAAGAAATTCAAATTGAGCCAGTTTAAGTGCAATCAAAAAAGATTTTTGTTGTCCTTGGGAACCAAATTTTTTAATCGGATGATTATTGATTTCAAACAACAAATCATCCTTGTGAATGCCCGCACCTGTGTATTGAAGAATGCGGTCTTTAGAGATATTTTCGTTGAGTAATTGTGCTAATTTATGTGTGGTTAATTGCGATTCATAAATAAGTTGTACTTGCTCAGAATCTGCACTAATTATGCGGTAATACTGATTGAATATCGGTGTAAACAATTCAATGAACGTCTGTCTTTTGTAATGTATTTGATGGCCTAGCATATCTAGTTGTTCATTGTAGATGTCTAGTGTATCGGTTTCAAAAACCTGATTGAGTGCAAAGTATTTTAATAGGGCATTTCGCTGTTGCAATACTTTTTGGTATTGTATCAGTTGTTGTAAATAAATTTTGTCTGATTGCGAGATAACGCTGTCTAAAAAACCGCGTCTTGTTTCGCTGCCTTCAACAATCAAATCACGGTCAGAAGGTGAAATAATCACCAACGGAATAAGCCCAATGTGATCAGAGAATTTCTCATAAATGCGACCGTTGCGCTTGAGGATTTTCTTTTGGTTTTTCTTTAAGCTGCAAACAATTTGCTCTTTTTTAGCATCAATTTCAAAATAACCATCAAGCACAAAAAAATCTTCGTTGTGTTTGATGTTTTGAATTGCCATCGGATTGAAATAGCTTTTTCCGTAGGCCAAATGATAAATGGCATCCAAAATATTGGTTTTTCCTACACCGTTGCGCCCAACCATACAATTGATTTTGTTGTCGAATTCAAAAACGGCATCCGAGAAATTTTTGTAATTGATAAGTGAAATAGACTTGAGTTGCATGATCAAAAAGCAGAGCCTTTAAAAGTGAGCGCAAATTATTGAAAATAATCGTTCACAACTGAAGATTATTTAAAAGTTCTCACGAATTTGACTTTCTGGTGTTAAGCTTCAAAAAATTAACAGAAATCAATTTTTTTTTGTGCGTGTTAGAATAAAAATTTTATTTTTGCGGCTCATTAAATTAAAATAAATGGCTACTTATAACAAAAGAGGTTACAAAGCTCCCAAAGAAAAAGAAACAGTTGTAGATAATAACTTCATTGAAGAAGATATCAAAGTTGATGAGAATGACAGTACCACGGCGGGTGTTTTTAACTCGTTAGACAATACGGCATCAAAAGCTGAAGAGTGGGTAGAGCGCAATCAGAAATATATTTTTGGTATTGTAGGCGCGGTTGCTTTGGTTACTATTGGTTATTTAATGTATCAAAAATTTATTGTTGAGCCTAAAGAAGACGAAGCTGCTGCTGAAATGTTCACAGCGCAACAAAATTTCCAAAAAGCTGTAGATGCTACTAAAGGAGCAGACTCATTGTTCAACTTGGCTTTGAATGGTGCTGAAGGTAAATTTGGTTTCAAAGATATTGCTGAAAAATTCTCGGGTACTGCTGCGGGTAATTTGGCAAACTACTATTCAGGAATTGCATACCTAAATACAGGTAAATACGACCAAGCTATTGCTTCACTTGAAAAGTTCAAGTCTGAAGATCAAATTTTAAGTGTTTTGGCTGTAGGTGCTGTAGGTGATGCTTACGCTCAGAAAAAACAACCGAAACAAGCTTTAGAATATTATGTAAAAGCTTCAGAAATGCACAAGAATAATATGACTACTCCGCGTTTCTTGCTCAAAGCCGGTCAAACCAATTTAGAATTGGGTCAGAAAGCTGAAGCCTTGAAATATTTCACACAGATCAAAGAACAATATGAAACCACTCCTGAAGGCGGAATGGTAGACGGATTGATTGGTTTGGCGCAATAATCCTGCGAAATACTGCCGATTTATGGCTACTGAAAATAAAAATTTATCACAATACGATAAAAATACAATCCCAAGCGCGAAAAATTTTCGGTTTGGGATTGTTGTTTCTGAGTGGAACGACAAAATCACCAACGGCTTGTATACGGGAGCTGAAAAGGCTTTGCTCGATTGTGGAGCTTTGCCAGAAAACATCATTCGCTGGGATGTGCCAGGCAGTTTTGAGCTGGTTTATGGCAGCAAGCGCATGATTCAAACCCAAAGAGTTGATGTAGTTATTGCGATAGGTTGTGTGATCAAAGGTGAAACCATGCACTTTGAATTTGTCTGCGAAGGCGTTACCCAAGGTATCAAAGATCTCAATATACAAACCGATGTTCCGGTAATCTTTTGTTTACTCACTGATAACAATGAGCAGCAATCTATTGATCGCAGTGGTGGAAAACACGGAAACAAAGGAACCGAAGCTGCTATAGCAGCAATTAAAATGGCAGATTTGCAACATAAGTCTACACGTTAGTTTTTGTAAATTAACTTCTTTAAAAGTCTGTAAAACCATAGTTTTTTATCGTCTCGTTAACTGTTTTTGCTAATATAAAATAGTTAAATTTGTACGCGTTGTTCAATCAAATACAACTACTCAATCACACATTCATGCCAGGCATCATTCAGTTACTTCCCGATCATGTCGCCAATCAGATTGCTGCCGGCGAGGTTGTTCAGCGTCCGTCCTCTGTGGTCAAGGAATTGCTTGAAAATGCCGTTGATGCCGGAGCAACTGACATCAAACTCATCATCAAAGATGCCGGTAAAACCCTGATTCAAGTGATTGACAACGGAAAAGGCATGAATGCTACCGATGCTCATATGTGTTTTGAGCGTCATGCTACTTCTAAGATTCGTCAAGCCGAAGATTTGTTTGCGTTGCATACCAAAGGTTTTCGCGGTGAAGCATTGGCCTCGATTGCTGCGGTGGCTCATGTTGAGCTCAAAACACGTCAACCACAAGATGAATTGGGTTTGCATTTGACTATTGAAGGCGGAAAATTTTTGCAAGAAGATGTGGCCGCTTTGCCTGAAGGTAGTTCGTTTTCGGTGAAGAATTTATTTTTCAATATTCCGGCGCGACGCAATTTCTTGAAGTCAGACGTGATTGAATTTCGCCACATTGTTGATGAATTCCAGCGAGTTGCTTTGGTACATCCTGAAATTTATTTTTCGTTTTACCACAATTCATCTGAAGTACACATTTTGCCACCCGGAAATTTCCGTCAGCGCATCGTGGGCATTTTTGCCGGAAAAACCAATGAAAAGCTGGTTCCTGTTCAGGAAGAAACCGATATTTTGCGCATTGGCGGTTTTGTCGGAAAACCTGAATTCTCTAAAAAGAACAAAGGCGAACAGTTTTTCTTTGTCAACGGTCGATACATCAAAAGTGGTTATTTGCATCATGCCATTATGAATGCCTATGAAGGTTTGCTTAAAGACGGTATGCAACCGAGTTATTATTTATTGCTCGAGGTTCCGACACAAAGCATCGATATCAATATTCATCCCACCAAAACCGAAGTTAAATTTGACGATGAGCAAGCGCTTTATGCCATTTTGCGTTCATCGGTCAAACACAGTTTAGGTCAATTTAATGTGGCGCCTATTCTTGATTTTGAGCGCGATGCGAATTTAGACACACCCTATCATTACAAGGACAAAGATGCGGATTCGGTATATCCGACCATACAAGTTGATGCCGGATTCAATCCGTTTGCCGATGAAAAACCCGCTAAAGCACCTTCATCAAGCAGCAAACAGAAATACAAAATCCCAGAAACATCTTCATGGGAAAGCTTATATGTTGGGCTTCAATCTGACACTGACAGCGTTTGGGAACCTGAGCAAGTTGCTTTTGAAAGCGAACCAATACACTCAGTTTTGTTTGCTGAAGCAGAAACAGATCAAACTACACCTGCACGTTGTTATCAATTGCAAAGAAAATATATTGTTAATCCAATTAAGTCAGGTTTGGTGGTAATTGACCAACAACGAGCGCATCAACGCATACTATATGAACAGTTTCTGGGCAACATGACAGTTGAACAAGCCGCTAGTCAGCAATTGTTGTTTCCGATTGAATTGACATTTTCAACCCACGAAATTGGTGCTATACTAGAACTTGAAGCTTCGCTCACTGCAACAGGATTTACCTTTGACGCGATTGTCAACGATCGAATTGTATTGTCGGGCATTCCGCCGCAGATTACTCCAGATCAAATTTCAGAAGTTTTGCATGAACTGTTGCACGATTTGCAAGAAGGCATTCCCGGGAATAGTTTTAGTCAAAACGACATCATCGCACAATCAATGGCCAAAAGCATGAGCATTAAAAACGGGATGTTTTTATCTGAAAAAGAACAAGAAAACCTGATCAATGCTTTGTTTGCTTGTAAAGCGCCCGACGTTTCACCTTTTCAAAAAACTACTTTCATCACTTTGCGGGTGGAAGACTTAGATAAAAGATTTGCCCTATGATGCAGATAACCCCAACAGTCAAGCAGTTGTTAATTGTCAACGTTTTGTTTTTTGTGGGCACTTTGTGGCTCGGAGACCAGGCGTATACATGGCTGTCGTTGTTTTATTTTGAAAATCCGCTATATCATCCGTGGCAATTTTTAACGCATATGTTCATGCACGGCAATTTGATGCATATTTTCTTCAATATGTTTGCGCTGTATTCGTTTGGCTCTGCTCTGGAATATTTTTGGGGTGGACGCAAGTTTTTGTTTTTTTATATTTCTTGCGGATTGGGCGCAGCTTTATTGCATTCAGGAGTTAATTATATACTTTTTCACAACGGATTAAACGAACTAATTCAAGCAGGTTTCAAAACAGAAGATATTATAAGTTTACTGAACCAAGAACAAATGGATACCCGTTGGAGCGAAGTGCTCGGGCGTTCTGGGTTACAAAATTTTATAGGTTCGTTTGCCAGTCCGGCAGTCGGAGCATCAGGTGCTATATATGGTTTGTTGGCCGCTTTTGCTTTCATGATGCCTGATGCGGAGCTTGCATTAATGTTTATTCCGGTACCTATTAAAGCCAAATATTTTGTTCCGGGTTTGATTGTCATTGATTTGGTTTTGGGCTTGTACGGAAATTCTATTTTTGGCGGATCAAGCGGCATTGCTCATTTTGCGCACGTAGGTGGCGCGCTTGTTGGCTTCTTGATGATGTGGTATTGGCGCGGTAATCAATTCAATCGAAATCGCTGGAATTAAAATTGGCAATATGAATTTGTTGGACGATTTGAAATGGCAGTATAAAAGCGGTGGTTATGAGCAAAAACTCATTTACTGGAACTGCGGTGTGTATTTGCTATCTATTTTGTTCTTCTATCAGTTTCAATGGGGTGTTTTTAACTTTCCGTCTTGGTTGGCTTTGTCGTCTGATATCGCTGAAGTAGCTACAAAACCTTGGACTTTACTCAC
The DNA here is from genome assembly GCF_018413465.1 of Flavobacterium sp. CYK-55. Classification (GTDB taxonomy): domain Bacteria; phylum Bacteroidota; class Bacteroidia; order Flavobacteriales; family Flavobacteriaceae; genus Flavobacterium. The sequence goes on along the minus strand of NZ_JAHCDK010000015.1, from coordinate 31,537 downwards.
GTATTTCTTTTTTCATGCGAGCTTTTTTCATTTGCTCTTTAACATGATTGTGCTCAATTATGCTGGGCGAATGTTTTTGACTTTTTTCAATCAGAAGCAACTTTTAGGATTGTATTTGCTCAGCGGAATTTTTTCAGGAATAGATTTTAGTTTGCTCTATCAGTTATTCACACCGGGCAGTCACTCGCTCATTGTGGGTGCTTCAGGCGCGATTATGGCTATTTTGGTAGCTACCGCAACTTATGCTCCGATGATGGATATTCGACTTTTGCTGATTGGTCACGTTAGGTTATGGCAATTTACCGCAGTGATTTTGTTTTTAGATTTGATTCAGATTTTTACTGAAAATACCGGCGGACACATCGCTCATTTATCGGGTGCTTTATTTGGGTTTCTCTACGTAAAATTGCTCCAAAGCGGAACTGACCTGAGTCAGCCCATTACTTTTATTTTTGATGTATTGGCTATGCGTTCCAATAAGAAAGGAACGCCTTTTAAAAAAGTGCATCGCAATGCGCCATCGCCATCGCCGCAACGTCCAACTATGCGTGTGGTAACAAAAGATAAGACCCAACAACAAATTGATGAAATTTTAGATAAAATCAGTCAGTCGGGCTATGATAGTTTGACCCAAGAAGAAAAAGAATTCTTATTCAAAGCCGGAAAACAGTGAAAAAACTCTCGTGGTTCAATAAAGGCATGTTTTTCTTCAACAGCGTACTCGCGGTGTTGACGTTTTTGGCTTATGTGTTGCCGTTTTTGGCACCCAAGCTTTTTCCGCTTTTGTCTGTATTAACCTTACTTCTTCCGTTGTTTCTCATTTTAAACGGACTTTTTTTTATCTATTGGCTTATTCAGTTTAAAAAGCAAATCATCCTTTCGGGTTTGGTGTTGCTTTTGGGCATTACGTTTATCAATAAATTCTACAAATTTTCTGAGGTGAATCAACCGGTAGCCGAAAATGACTTTGTGGTCATGAGCTATAATGTGCGTTTGTTCAATTTATTTGATTGGTTGCCTGATACCGATGTGGTCACCTATATTCGCACGTTTGTCAATGATAAAAACCCTGATATTCTCTGTATTCAAGAATATTCTGAATCGGCCAAAATTGATCTAAAAGTCTATCCGTATAAATATGTTTATATGCAAGGCAAGAAGATCAAAACAGGCATGGCTATTTTTTCAAAATTCCCCATTATTGACGAAGGAAATCTGGTGTTCCCGGAATCAAACAACTGTACCATTTTTGCCGATATTAAAAAAGGAAAAGACATCATTCGCGTCTATAATATGCAGTTGCAATCCATCAAGATTTCGCCCGATGTCAATGAGATTTCTGAAAACATCGACGGAATCAATCAGCAAAAATCGCAAATGGTTTTTAAACGCATCAGTCGCGCTTTTAGAAAACAACAACAACAAGCCGAGATTTTAATGAACCACCGTAACGAGTGTGAATATCCGGTGATTATTTGCGGAGATATGAACAACAGTGCGTATTCATATGTTTATCGAAGTGTTAAAGGAAGTCTCAATGATGCTTTTGAAGAAGCCGGAAGCGGTTTTGGCAATACCTATCACTTCAAGTATTATCCGGCGCGCATTGATTACATTTTTGCTGATTCAGCCATGAAAGTCAAGCATTTTGAATGCTTTCAAGATTTTGTCAATTCTGATCATTACCCAATAATGGCCAGATTTAGTTTCGACTAAAGACTTTGTTTTTTGAGATAATCCAGCGCGTATCGCCCTTCATTGAACAGCAAATCTAAGATGCTCAAATTGTTCAGGTATCCGTGTTTATCACCAAAAACTTGGGTGTATTCTTCAAAAACGGATGGATCTTTTTTTCCATTGGCCAGTTTTCTGTAATCGTCAAAACCTTCTGCCGTGTGAAAGTATTCGTCTGTTTTTTGATACGCTAAAGGCATGCCCAAACATTTAGATACTAGCTCAATGCACTCTAAGTTTAAATCTAAAAGAAACTCGTGTTTTCTGTTAAAAATAGGCACAAAAGCATCTTCGTAAAACTCAAAAAAAGGCGAGGAGCGATAAGCAGCTTCCAACGATTTAAAGTGTTGTTTTTGCCAATCAAAAGCGTTTTCTATACGCACATCACGTGTTTTCTGATGCGCCGCTTTACTGTGTTTGATCGGAATGTTGAGTAGCTGAACACCGTTTGGGCTGTATATCAGCATGCGGTTTCGGCTGGTTTGTTTTTGATAGTTATCATCTACCTCAAAAGTAACCGAATCGGCTTGTGCCATGGCTACAAAATGGCTTACAGACGAAAAATAAGTGGGATGGATTAAAAGATTCATCGCAATTAGGCTTGTTTCTTTTTGTTCATGAAAAACGTAATCCCAAAATAAGCGGCCAATCCTATCAAGAAAAATTTAAAGTATGAATACGGTTGACCATCTCCGCCAACTGTAGTGAATAAGCGTTCCCAACGAATTTTGCTCAAACCGCTACCGTGTGAATCTAAACTCATCCAAATAAACACTGGTTTTCCTACAATGTGATCTTCCGGAACAAAGCCCCAATAGCGGCTGTCTTCAGAGTTGTGTCGGTTGTCACCCATCATCCAGTAGTAATTTTGTTTAAAGGTATAACTGTTGGCAATTTGCCCGTTGATTTTAATTTCAGAGCCACTTACTTTTAAGTCATTTCCTTCGTAAACAGTAATAATGCGTTTGTAAAGTGGTAAATTTTCGGCCGTTAATGGTACTGTTTTTCCTGCTTGAGGAATGACAATCGGGCCAAAATTGTCTTTGTTCCAGCCATTGTTGTTTTGCGGAAAAACACTTGGTTCGGCTTCGTGTGAAATATTTTTGGTCACCCCTGTAATAATCGGATTTGATTTGAGTCTGGCGGCTTCATCATCCGGAAGTGAAGAGAACAAATAAGTATTTGGAGCCGTTTGATAGACCGCATCAGTTACTTTTAAATCGCGAATTACATAATCCGGATTCAATGGTGTTCCGTTGGTGGTTACGGTGTATGAAAACTGTGGTCTGGCGCGTTCGGGTAATATAAGTTTTTGATCATTTACAAAAATAACTCCGTCTTTGATTTGGAACTTATCGCCAGGAGTTCCCACACATCTTTTAACGTAATTTGATTTTTTATCAATAGGTTTGTCTGCTTTTCGAGTAGAACGATCAAAGAATTTATAGACCGTATCTACCGGCCAGTTAAAGACGACAATGTCATTTTTTTCGACTTTTTCAAAACCGGGAAACCGCAAATACGGCAACTGAGGTTTATTGAGATAAGATTTTGTATTAATCACTGGAATTGTGTCGTGTACCATAGGCGCAGCTACTGTCGTCATTGGAACGCGGGCTCCATAATGAAATTTACTCACAAACAAAAAGTCACCAACGAGTAAAGTTTTTTCAAGCGATGAAGTCGGAATCTGAAAAGGCTGCATCACATAAGTATGCACGATGGTAGCCACAACAATCGCAAACAACAACGAACTAATCGTGTCAGCGCCTTTGCTGTTTGACTCTAAACTGCGGTTCGGAATGTGGTTCAGCGGTTGCGTATAATTGACATACATCACATACAAACCAAAAGTAGCAATGCCCAAAATAGTATCTAAAGTGGTGTTTTTGCCAAAACTTCTGAGTGTTTCTACCCAAACCACCGGAAACATAATCAAGTTGACAATAGGAATAAACAACAAAATCGTCCACCAAGTCGGGCGGTTGATGATTTTCATCAAAACAATGGCGTTGTATACCGGAACAGCTGCTTCCCAGCGTTTGCGGTTGGCTGCTTCATATATTTTCCAAGTTCCAATAAAATGAACTACTTGTACAATCAAGAAAAAAATAAACCATTGAGCTAGTGTCATAAGAAATCAATTTGGTTGTATATTATATTTTATGTTTGAATTTTAAAGATTCAAAACTTCTTTCATGGTATAAACGCCTTTTTTTCCGACGAGCCATTCAGCAGCAACCACCGCGCCCAGAGCAAAACCTTTGCGGTTGTGAGCGATGTGTTTGATTTCAATAGCATCAATGTCAGAATCATAGGTGATGCTGTGTGTACCCGGAACATTTTCAATGCGCAAAGCATCAATTTCAATCGTTTGTTGGTGCGGCGGAGTAGTATTCTTCAGCGACCAATCTAAATAATCAGATTCTTCAATAATACCTTGCGCCAAACTAATGGCTGTTCCGCTCGGAGCATCTAATTTTTGGGTGTGGTGAATTTCTTCCATTGAAACTTTGTATTGCTCAAACTGCGCCATTACGCGCGCCAAATGGCGATTGAGTTCAAAAAAGATATTCACGCCCAAACTAAAATTTGAACCGTAAATGAAGGCTCCGTTTTGCTTTTGGCATAAATCAACCATGGTTTGATATTCATCCAACCAACCGGTCGTGCCCGAAACAATCGGAACGTTGGTATGCAAGCATTCAGAAATGTTACGAACTGCTGCACTCGGAACGCTAAAATCAATGGCTACATCGGCATTTTCAAGTCCGTCAAAACTGCTTTCACTGGTTTTGCGCAACACAATTTGATGTCCGCGTGAAAGGGCAATTTCTTCAATGATTTTACCCATTTTTCCGTATCCGAGTAAAGCTATTTTCATTAGAATTGATAATTAAAGGCCACGCCAAAATTGGGTCTGATGTATTGTTCGTCGGGTTTGATTTCAGGTCTGAGCGATAAATTGCTGTTGACATTGAATTGCCCTAAATGTGCGTCAACGTTGGCGTCAATAATGTTCAAAGCATAAAAAGCAACGGTGAGCAACAACGATAAATCGCGGTTTCTTTGATAAAACCTTTGCGCTTGTATCAATCGGTTATTATCCAAATAAGCGTATTTCGGATCCGGATTTCCGGCGAGTCGGTCTTTGTATGCTTCGCGAAATTCTTGGTATTTTTTGTTGTTGGATTGATAAAAATACAGCGTGGTTCCGATGGCTCCATATACGAGCGGAATTTTCCAGTATTTTTTGTTGTAGGCTTGCCCAAGTCCGGGTAAAACAGCCGAATAAAAAGCAGCCTTGGCCGGTGAAAGCGGATTGATTTCTTGCGATTTGGTCGAATCTTTTATAATCACAAAAGGGTCTGACTTTCTTTGCCCGAAAACCGAAAAGTTCCCGAAGACAACAAGACAGAGTAGTATGATAATCGCTTTATGCACTAACCTTTGATGAGTTTGACAATGCGGTGAAAGTCTTCTTCAGAATGAAACGGAATTGCAATTTTACCCTTTCCGTTCCCAGCCATTTTGATGTCAATTTTAGCGCCGAAATATTCAGAAATAGCTTTTTTCTCAGCATCTGCCACATCAAATGAACTTCCTTTTTTGGCTGATTTAGCCGAAGGTTTCAAGCTGTCTTGATATTTTTTAACCAAGGTTTCGGTTTCGCGTACCGATAAGTTTTGGCTGACAATTTTCTGGTAAATATCGGTCTGAACGTCTTGATCTTCAATGTTGATGATCGCACGTCCGTGGCCCATACTGATAAACCCATCGCGGATACCTGTCTGAATAATCGGATCAAGTTTGAGCAAACGCAAATAGTTGGCAATGGTTGAACGTTTCTTGCCCACGCGCTCGCTCATTTGCTCTTGCGTGAGTTGAATTTCGTCCATGAGGCGTTGGTATGAAAGCGCAATCTCAATCGGATCCAGGTCGTGTCTTTGAATGTTCTCCACCAAAGCCATCTCAAGCGATTCTTGATCGTTGGCAATGCGAATATAAGCAGGAACCGTTTTAAATCCGTTGATTTTAGAGGCACGCAAACGTCTTTCACCCGAAATCAATTGATATTTATTGAAGTCGAGTTTGCGCACAGTAATCGGCTGAATCACACCCAACTCGCGGATGGAAATCGCCAATTCCTGCAAAGCTTCTTCATTAAAGTTGCTGCGTGGCTGAAACGGATTGATTTCAATAGCATCTACTTCAAGCTCAATGATGTTGCCAACTACTTTATCAGCATTTTTGTCACTCACTGATTGAATGTTGTTGTCCGGATCTTTGAGCAAGGCAGATAATCCTCTTCCCAATGCTTGTTTTTTGACTACTTGCGACATATTTTTTTACAAAGTATTTTTTCTGATAATTTCTTGCGCTAGGTGTAAATAGTTGGTAGCACCTTTGCTCGTTGCGTCGTAATTGATGATGCTTTCACCAAAACTCGGCGCCTCGCTGAGTTTTACGTTGCGCTGAATAATGGTTTCAAAAACCATATCGTTAAAGTGTTTCTGCACTTCTTCAACCACTTGATTTGAAAGGCGCAAACGCGAATCATACATCGTGAGCAGCAAACCTTCAATATCCAGCGACGGATTGTGAATTTTTTGAACGCTTTTGATCGTGTTGAGCAATTTGCCCAAACCTTCGAGCGCATAGTATTCGCATTGAATCGGAATAATCACCGAATCAGCAGCGGTCAGCGCATTGAGCGTTAGCAATCCGAGTGACGGAGCGCAATCAATCAAAATATAATCAAACTGATCTTTGATTTTTTCTAAAGCCTGCTTGAGCATATACTCGCGGTTTTCTTTGTCCACCAGTTCAATTTCAATGGCCACCAAATCAATGTGCGCGGCAATGATTGAAACATTGGGCGTGCTGCACGCAATAATGGCTTCTTCGGGTAAATGGCTGTGCTCAAGAATCTGATACGTACCAATGCTGATACTTTCAATATCCAAACCCAAACCTGAACTCGCGTTGGCTTGCGGGTCGGCATCAATCAATAAAACTTTTTTCTCGAGAACACCCAAAGCAGCCGCCAGATTCACCGAAGTGGTGGTTTTTCCGACGCCGCCTTTCTGATTGGCTATAGCAATGATTTTACCCATCTAAACTTTAAAAATTTTAAGCCGTAAAAATACAATTAATTATGGGTTTTTCAAGGCTAATTTGTTAACAAAAGTTAATAGTTTGAGGCTCACGTAAATTGGTTGTGAGTTGTCCATTTTTTGTTGTCAGTTCTTCAAATCATAAATCTAAAATCAACAATCGTTAATCATAAATCTTCATTGGGCGTGCCCCTGCGGGTCGGGCTGTTCGCTCATAGTCCTCGCCACTGCGTGTCTGCGGGCTAACCGCTGCCATCCCTCACGCACACGACTATACTTCAAGCATTTGTCAAAAATGAAACTTAGTAAGATACCTGAAGTCCACCGGACTTCCTCCTTTTAATTTGCTTCGCCTGTTCGCTCCGCTCGAGTCACCCGAGGCTTTAGCCGAACTGAGCGAAGCTAAATCTCACGCAAGAGAATGTAGCGTTTAACAGAAAAAGTGAAGTCAAAATTTAAAATCAAATCAAATGTATCCGACAGACACCCGCGTGAGCGGTTGTAGCTAAGTGCCGCGCACTGCGAAAAACGCGACCCGCAGGGGCACGCCCCAATAAATGATGCATGATAAATGCTAAATGTTGCATTTAAATTTGCGTGTTGAGCAGCGATTGGTGCTCAGAAATTGACCCGCACAATAGGTGGTTAAGAACCTTGAGCTGAATAAAATAAAGTATGTTGTCTGATTTGTAAATCATTCAACATTCATCACACAACATTCAAAATAATTTTATCCGTTTTTCTTGGCTTTGATCATCATCTCGAGCATATCCCACATTTCTTCGGGAATTTGTTCGAGCAAGTTGAACTGTCCGGCGCCTTTGAGCCATTCGCCGCCATCAATGACCACAACTTCACCGTTGATATAGGCCGAAAAATCAGACACCAAATAAGCTGCTAAATTGGCCAGTTCTTGGTGGTCGCCCACGCGTTTGAGCGGCACTTTTTTGGCCATATCAAATTTATCGGCCAAGTCGCCGGGCAAAAGCCGGTCCCAAGCGCCTTTGGTCGGAAACGGTCCCGGAGCAATCGCGTTGGTTCGGATGCCATATTTGGCCCATTCTACAGCCAGACTGCGCGTCATAGCCAAAACACCGGCTTTGGCGGTAGCACTCGGCACCACATAAGCCGAGCCGGTAAAAGCATAAGTGGTAACAATATTGAGTACGGTAGCGCTGGTTTGTTGGGTGTCAATCCAATGTTTGCCAAAGGCCAAAGTACAGTTTTTGGTTCCTTTGAGCACAATGTCAATGACGGTATCAAAAGCGTTGGCCGAGAGTCGCTCGGTGGGTGAAATAAAATTGCCCGCGGCATTGTTGAGTAAAACATCTACTTTTCCGTAGGCTTTGAGTACCTCGGCGAGCATGTTTTCAACTTGATCGTAATGGCGCACATCACAAGCCAATGGTAAGCATTTGGCCCCGGTAGATTGCTCAAGTTCGGCTGCGGTGGTTTGTAGTTTTTCTAAATTTCTAGAAGTGATGGCAACGTTTGCGCCGAGTTCCATGAAGTAGCGCGTCATGGCTTTGCCCAGCCCGCTTCCGCCGCCGGTAATAACAATTACTTTTCCGGACAAAGCGTTGTCACGGAGCATTTTTTGAGAAAAATCCATCGGTTTCAATTTGGGTAAAGATAACAAAACCTTTTTTGATTCCGATGGATTGAGCGGGCTGTTGTTTTACTGAAGGATGATTTTTTGTGTAAAAGTTTGTTTGTCTGTTTGCATTTTTAGCAAATAAACGCCCGCGGGGATATTTTTGGTTTCAAGTGTAAAACGCTGGTTGTTTTGATTTTTTTCTTGCAATACAATTCGGCCTTGCATATCGATGAGTTGGGCCGTAAAATGACTTTGTGTTTCTTTAAAATGTATGTTGATTTGATCATGCGCCGGATTCGGAAAAACGCTCCACGCGTCCTCGGTAAAAGTTTGATTGGCCAAGGCACAAGAATTTGGATTTGGGTATTTAGCCAAGTAAACACCGGCTATTGAACTGCTTGCATTTACCGATGAATGCAGCTCAAGTGTAGCAGCGGTCGGATCAAAATCAAGGGTGTTTCTGAACGTTCCACCTGCTAGAAGATTTTGTTCGGCATCAACCGCAATGGGCAAATAACCAGTGAATTCTACAAAATCAGGCGTGCCCAATCCTTTGAGGTCAAAGGCAGAAAGATAATTTCCATCGGGTGAATAACTCGCCAGAAATACGGCGCGCGTGTTGGTCAATGATTGCAATTCATGCGTTGTTGCCGAAGGATCAAAATCACAAGTGCCGGTAAATTCACCCGAAACATAAATGTTATCGCAACCATCAATGGCCATATTGGCTCCGTTGGCAGTTTGAATAAAACCATCATTTTGAACAATTTTCTTGGCCCAAAGCAAAGTGCCGTTGCTGTCGGCCTTAGATAAAAAAGTGTTGTAATTGGTGGTTGAAGATACGTTAGTAGTTGTTGAAAATGAAGTGCTTCCTCTAAAATCACTCAGGACAATCGCATTGCCTTGGCTGTCGGTTTTAACCAAAGTTGTCAAGAAATCGGTTGTGGCTGTTCCGCGGTAGTGTTTGCTCCAAATCAAGTTACCTGTGCTTGAATATTTGGCTGCAAAAACAGAACTAAACGCACTAAAAGAAGTTGATTGCGAAGTAAATATTGATTGAATATTTGGGTCAGGATTCAAATCAACAGAGCCGACAAAAACACCTGAAGTTACAATTTCACCTTGCGCAGTGGTATCAAGTCCGGTCAGAATCACAGCGCCATTGGTTTCAATTTGTTTGGCCCAAGCGAAGTTTCCGTCGCTGTTAAGTGAAACCAGAAAAGCATCGTTATTAAACGCGGTTAATGAGTTTACGGAAGTTGGCGAAGGGTTAAAATCTAAAGTTCCGGTAAAAAAGCCATTCACTACCACACCGCCCGGAATAGGTTTAATACCAAAAGTCAGCGCATTGTTATCGGGCGCATCGTCAAAATAACGCGTCCAGATTTCGTTACCTTCGACGGACCATTTACTAATGAAAAAACCACGGGTATTGGTAAATCCGCACAGATATAGATTGTTTTGGTTGTCTAGCGTAATAGCAGTCGGCCGCTCTTCATTCATGCCATCAAAAGTGGGCTCAATCAAACTTTTGGCCCAAATGAGGTTTCCGGCCGCATCGTATTTACTGATAAAAACATCAGATTCTCCGTCAACATCGCCGGGTGTTCCGCCCAAATAGGTGAGGTTTTGTACGCTTCCGGAAGGGTCAAAATCACAGGTACCGTGAAAAAGCCCCGTAAGATATACATTGTTTTGTGCATCAGTAGTCATGGCGCGGGCCCAGACGCCTTGGTCGTGTGCACTCTGGAATGCATGTGCATAAATTGGAGCGTTTTGCGCCGAAGCTGTAATTTGCGTCAGCATCAGAATGGCGAGTAGTTTAAAGGTAAATTTCTTTTTCATAAGCTAAAATTTTGAAAGTCAGTGTGATTTTCTGACGGTTCAAAATTAAATGCTAATCAAAAGTAAGCCTCAAAAATTAGGTAGACATCAGGTTGACAAAGCCTGATTTTGTGGTAGATACGCGGTAGACAAGCTATCTTTTTAAAGTAAAATGTCCTTTGTGTATGCGGCCATCTTGTCGGTTGACTACAAACCAATAATCGGTGGATACAGCTTGATGGTCATTGTACTGTCCATTCCATTTTGGATTTGTTTTGTCAAGCTCGGTGATGAGTTTTCCGTAGCGATCATAAATGTATACGGTCATATTGGGTTCAAGCGTACCGTTTTCAATAAACCAAGTATCGTTGTAACCGTCGTCGTTGGGCGTAAAAAAGTTCGGATAATACAACAGCCATATACTTTCGGTATCTATGCCGCAACCGAGTTGATCGCGTACATAAATCGTATAGATTCCGGGGTCTAACCCAGTAAATAAAGACGAATCCTGATAATTTGTTCCATCAATTGAATATTCAAACTGACCGGAATTTTGTGTAAAAACCGCAATGGTGTTTTCATTCTGAGTCCAGTCGGAGGTTTCTAAATGATCAATCACAGGCGTTTCTGAAATATGAACCTCAATATCTTTGGTGTTGGTACAAACTTGTCCGTTGCCGTAATCATTGGTGGCGGTAATAGTTAACTGCGTGATTCCGGGTTGTGTTACCGTAAGATTGGGTTGGTTGGTTCCGTCTGACCAGAAGTAGGTTGTGGTGGGTAAATTTCCAGGCGATGCATCTAAAGCTACTGGGTTTAAAAAGCAACTTTGGTACAAATCATTGAGCGCAATGGTAGGCGTTTGTCCGGCAATCAAATCAAATGATTTAATTTCATAGCAATTGGGAACCGCGTTGTAAATCATACGAGCGTAAATAGTCGCCGGATTTGCATTCGGATTATACAAGGTTAAGTTGTTGATTTGGTTGGTATTGTTTTGTGCGTCAGTAAGTGACGGATGATAACTTAGGGTGAAATCTAAAGTTGATTGTTGGTTGAAAATGACGTTGTTTTGCTGTGTCAAATCAAAAGTTTCATTGCCGGTAATGACATTGTAACATTGTACCATGTTTTGCGGTTGACCAATTTGTACCAACGATAGTAAAGTGTTTACATCAAAAATCCGGTTGACAATATTTCCGCAAGGATCTTCAACCTGAAAAGTGTAGATGCCCGGTGGTAAATTGTAAAAAATATTTGAGTTGAGATTGTCTAAAAAAAAAGGGACACCATCTTTGTCAATAATGGTGTAATGAATTGGGCTTTTGCCATTGGCTTCTATGATTACATCTAGATTTCCGTTGTTGGTGCAAGGCATTCTGTAGGCGTCGGTAATTTCTAGCACTTGATTAAACGATAAAGTCGGACTCAAGATTTCAATACAACTTTTGTCAGCTCCTAAACTACTGTTGTTGATGTCATTTCCGTTGTTAAAACTAAAAAAACTCCGAACAATTCTAAAAACGCCATTAAAACTCAAATTGTAGTTGGTGGTATGATTTCCGAGCTGAAAGCTGTTGTTTCCATCAGGAATCGTTCCTTCAGTGTAAGGCTGTAAAGAACCGGGATGTCCCCATTGGTTCGGAGCAATTTCTTTTTGCAACCAATACGTTTCTCCTGTCGTGGCATTACTCACGAAATCTATTGGAATGTCAAAAGAGCCACAGTTTTCTTGAAGTGAAAAAGTATTGTTCGTGATAGCATATCCATCAACAATTACCGAAATTTGATTGGCAAAATTGCATTGGTCAATTCCGCTAAAAGTATAGCTTCCCGGCGGTAAATTATTGAGATAACAACTACCATCGCCTGTAATATAAGCAGAAGCATCATAGGGTAGTGCTTGATTGAAAGTGCTCGGAGCAGCAGTAATTTTTAATGAAGTCAGGCCAATGTTATTACTCCATATCCGAATACTACCTTGACCCAAGCTGCAGCCCGGACGTTGCTCAGAATTCATGCCTTGGTCAGCATAGGCAGGAACAGTAATTTGCATGGGTAGCATTGTAGCGCCGCAATTATTTATAACCTCAATTGAGTAATCTCCGAGTGGAACAGAATTTAGCGTTAAAACACCTAGAGTAGGGTCAACATTAATGGAAACGTCATGAGGTAATGCAAAAGGATATGAAGCAGGCGCTGAAAGAATAGTTGCAGTCACTACTCTATATCCTATAATATTGATATAGATGGTTCCGCTATTGGTTGAACAACCATTGTTGGTGGCTGTAGCAGTGGGAACCGATGGTAGATTTATAATCGTAAAAGACAAAACTTTACTTCTTCCGCAGAAGTCAGTAATGGTTACTTCATAATTGCCTATTGGGGTGTTAAGATTGGTGTCGCCAAACTGAACAGTATCTGTGTTATACGGTCCGGGATAATTTGTTGTATAAGTGGCTGGGTCAAATCCGATTGGGAAAGAACTAAAGTTTAAAGTGTACGGAGGAGTGAAATTAAGCGCCTTGAGTTCAAAGTAATAACTGTTGCAATCTAAATCATAAATTGTAGGCAATAAGTTGATGTTGTTGGTCACCAAAAAATTCTGTGTAAAAGTGGTTCCGCAGGCATCGAGTATGTTAACATCGTAATTAAAATCCAGATTCGGAAAAGCCGGAATGGTTTCAGAAATTTGTTCAGATGATAAATCACCATTATTTAATACGCTATTGAAGGTCTGATCAGGTGCGCCTCCGGGCGGATGTACTACAAATTCAATTTGCAAAGGATAACCAATAACGGTACCGTTGGCCGGAGTTATGGTGTGTTCAACAACAGTAAAATTGCATGAAGGTGGCGTAGTGTTCGAGAAAGTTGGCTGGGCTATATTGAGTGCAGTAACGTTTAAAGTTACTGTAAAGGTTGATACCACTCCGGTTCCGCAAGCATCAAAAACACGAATGCGGTAAACGCCCACAGGCAAATTATTAAACGTGTTTGAACTTTGAAGCGGAAAAGTAACCGGTCCAGAAAAAATCTCATAATTGACCGGAGTTCCTGATAGGGCATTGACTACAATGTTGCTATTGGCTGAACAAGCTTGATTAATGCTGTCTACATCAATCACTAAAGGTTGAATGGTGTTGTTGATGGTAGTCTGTATTTCTTGTGAAGTGGTCACTCCATTGATGGTTTCTTGCGCAATGATTTTATAAGTTCCGGCTGATAATCCACCTAGATTGTTGTTTGTAACCGTTGCTAAAGGCACTGATAAATTCGGAAGTTTATATACTTCATAAACAATGGTCCCGTTTGGATCGGCATTGGTTGCTGTAAAAGTTAGCTCGCCATTACCTGAACAACTTTCGTTGGTGGTGGTTACCGTAAATGAAAATGCGTTTCCGATCCAAGGCATTAACCATAGCAAGCACATTGTAATGAACCATTTTTTCATAAGGAATAATTGCTTTTTTTTGGGATGAATCTCTGATTCAGAGAACGTTTTTTTGAGGTGAAAATTTTGTAATGAGTCTATAATTTTGACAACAACTCTGCTGCCATTTCTAAAGTTTCATTTTTCTTGGCAAAACAAAATCGAATGTGTTTTTGGTCTAATTCATCTTCTCGAAACGGACGAACCGGAATCACCGCAATTCCGTGTTTTTGAACCAGTCTTAATGTAAAATCGATTTCGTTTTCATCGCTGATATTTGCATAAGAAGCCAACTGAAAATACGAACCTTCACAAGGCAATAAATCAAACCGAGCACCTGAGAGCAAGTTTCTAAAATAATCTCTTTTGGCCTGATAAAATGCGCTGATGTGGCTGGTTACATCTTCTGATAAATAAGCATTGATGACTTGTTGCGCTAATCCGTTCACGCAGAAAACCAAAAACTGATGCACTTTTTTAACTTCGTTCATCAAATTTTTGGGCGCGATCAAATAACCAATTTTCCAACCGGTAATATGCAACGATTTGCCAAACGATGAAATCACAATGCTTTTCTCTTGAAGTTTTGGTCGCTCATGCACCGAAATATGCTTTTGCTCAAAAGTCATGTATTCATAAACTTCATCAGACAAAACCAAAATATTCGGGTGGTTTTCAAGAATTGTTTCAAACGTTTCAAAATCAGTTTCTTGCCAAATTCTGCCCGATGGATTGTGCGGATTATTGATCACAATCATTCGTGTTTTATCTGTAATTGCTTTAGAAATAGTTTCCCAGTTGGGCGTGTAATCATGATTGAGCGGAATTCGAATGGCGCGCGCATTTCTCAAAACAACGGGCGTCACATAGCAATCATAAGACGGATCTAAAATAATCACTTCATCGCCCGGTTGCACCAAAGCCTGAATGGCCGTGTATATTCCTTGAGTTGCGCCGGCAGTAATCAAGATTTCAGTTTGAGGGTCTACTTTTCGATGGTAATTTTTTTGGGTCAGCAAAGCTATTTTTTCCCGCAAGCCCAAATGCCCCATCATGGGTTGATATTGGTGTTGTCCTTCAAAAACCAATGAAGCGGTGATTTCTTTGAGTTTTGGGTCAATGTCAAAATCAGGAAATCCTTGCGCCAGATTGATCGCGCCGTATTGTTGCGCCAATTGTGACATGACCGTAAAAATGGTGGTTTCAGCAGTAATCATTTGGGTTGATGAGCATTTGCTAGCTAAAATAATGATTATTACGCTGCTGCTTTCAATTTTAAAGAATTGTTTTAAACAGCTTGATGTTAGGAATCAACAGCTTTTTTAGAACGACTGTTTTGATTTAGCTTGAACTGGTAATTGAACATTTTGAGTTTACTACGACGTTCAGCCGAGCGCAATTTGAGTTTGAGTTCAAAGTTCATTTCTGCCGATTTTAACTGACGCAGCGCCTCATTGAACTCAGATTTGTTTTCATCTTTTGCCACTGCGGAACTTTGTTTTTGATCCTCATGCGTGGTTATTTCTTGAGTTGAAACAGACTCTTTTTTAGGCGAAGGAAAATCAAATGACAAAATGATTTCTTCGTTTTTGGGTTGCATTTTCATCACAAACTCATCGACAATGAAATGGTCTGAGAAGATTCGGTTTTTGAGCAACATCGCTTCGTCCAAAATACCGTTGGTGTTGAATAATACACTGTGGTCATTGAGATAATGAATGATTTCATCAATGGCAGACGGCGCATCATTGTAGTGAATATATCCATCTTTCCCCACAAAAACCAGTGCGCCTTTTTGGTTGGTACTAAATTTTTTAGAAAGGTATAAAGTGCAGAAATTTTGATTGGGTTGCGTTTCTACAAAGGCAATAACATTGTGACGCTCATCGGTTGTATGCGTGTACATTTTGCCTTTTTTGTCAGCATAAACAGGCCGCTGAAAAGCATTTTCTTTTTGATTGTTGATGTATCCTACAAGTTTCATCGGCGTAATTTTTTAGTGAGCAGACAAACTGTAAGTTAAAGCAAATTATAGGACTGGGACCTTAAGCGTCACTAAAGTAATGATTTATTCAATTCAAAAACTTTTCTGCATTAAAAAAGCCCGAATTTTGATTTCGGGCTTTCGTGGCTTTGGGCTTTTTTTATTTTTTAGCGAATTTGGTTGTGTAACCGTTGGCCGAAATGAGATAAATTCCTTTAGGTAGCGTGCTCACATCAATTTGCACAGAGTTTTGTCCTAGTAATTCAGAGCTGGTTTGTTGGATGATTTTTCCATCCATATTGGTGATGGTAAACTCGTATAATCCGCTGGGTGATTTTTGGCCTCGAACCACATTTATTTCTTGATCGGCTAGAGTAGGATAAACTCCAAAATGCGATGATTCAAATTGATTTTGTGCAAGTGCTGCGAAGTTTACAAATACATCGTCTACAATTAAGGTGCCTCCACCCGGATTTGTACTTTCTGCTTGCATTGAAAAGCTGATGTACATAAAAGACGGAATTCCTGATTTGGTAAATTGTACTGGTGAATATAAATATTGATACGTTGAAGTGGCTTGCGTAATGTTGGCAGTAGCGCGCCCCATTTCTGTTCCTTCTTCATCTAAAACAATCAATTCGGCTACCGCTTGTTCATCGTTTTGCACCGGATAATATTTGTAATAAAACCCAAGCATGGTTACTTGATTGCCGGCTTCAATGGGCACTCCGGCATTCCAACCCGGAAAATCTTGTGTTGCATCGTTGAATATTTCAGCTTTAGCATTGATCACTTGGTTTTGGGTCAAATTATAACCGTTGCTGATTTGCATGGCGTAACCTCCGGTATGCGCGTCTGAGGTACCAAAAACAAATGATGGCATACAAGCACCATACAAAATTACATCGCTGGTGTTTTGTCCTGTTTCTAAATCTATTGAAACCGGTATTGAAAAATTCATCCCCCAATTGCTCACTAAACTGTTGGGTTTGATGGTTTCAAAATTTCCGTTTACTACTTGCGCTTGAAGCGAACCTAAAGCCAAAATAGATAGGCTGGTGAATGCGAATAAGTAATTTCTTTTCATAATCGTTGAGGTTTGTTTAGTTGATTGATTTTGTTTCCGGCAATTTTACCATCCAAAAGTAAACAATCGTTTTACTCAAACTCAAAAACGCAGGTAGACAATAGGTAGACAAAGGTTTAAAATATTGAAAATCAATTGTTTTAAATAGATAAAATAAACTCTGTAAGATTGTCTTCGGTTGAAAGTTGCAGCTTTTTTCTCAATCGATACCGCGCAGTTTTAACACTATCCGGCGAAATATTCAAGATAGAAGCCATTTCTTTGATGGATAAATTGAGCTTAATAAGCGCGCAAATTTTCATATCGTTGGCGCTAATATCCGGATATTTCAATTTGAGTTTGTTGTAGAAATTCTTGTTGACGCTTTCAAAATATTTGTCAAAATCGCTCCAATTGTTGTCTTGTGTAAAATGGCGATTGATCATTTGCACCAGTTGTTTTTCCGGAACCATTTCATTGCTGTTGACAATGGTTTTGATTTCTTCCAACAACTCATTTTTCTGAACCATTTGCAGCGTAATCGCACTCAATTGGCTTTCGCGATATTCAATATCATACTCAAATTGCTGTTCTTTCATGCGTTTTTGTTCTTCGAGCGCTACAAATAAATCTTCTTTGGCTTGCAGTAATTCTTTGTCACGTTTGTTGATGCGCTTAAATGATAAGTATAAAACCGTAAAAACAATCACCAGCAACAGCACCAAACTCACCAGTAAAATGTTGGTCAAGCGCGAAACTTCTTTTTCTTTTGAAACGAGTTCAAGTTTGCGGTCTTTTTCAGCTACTTCAAACTGAACTTCTAAGTTTTTGGCAATTTGTTCGCGCTCTAATGAGTAGTACCGATCTTTAATTTTGAGTGCTTCGTCTTGCCATTGACTTACTTTTTCAAAATCGTTTTGTTGCTTTTTGAGCTCAATAAGTGCTTCAATCGCCTTGATTTCAAATACTTTGTCAGAGAGTGATGTGGCTATTTTTTTGGCTTTTTCAAAATGCGCTTCCGCAGATGTTACGCTGTGGTTAAATTCAAGCTCCCAACGTCCCAGAGCCAACAGGCAAATTACTTGTGCTTGTTTGTTTTCAGAATCAAAAGCTACTTCAGAAGCTTTTTTGTACCACTGATAACTTACATTTTTCTGATTGTTTTTTTGTGCCAATTCGCCCATTTTAGCGTAGGCGGTTGGTAAATATGCACTGTTTTTGGCGCGTTCAAATTCATGAATAGCATGTTGAAAAAAATAAGCAGCCGAATCATTTTTTTGCTGAATTTCATAATATGATCCCAAACTGTTATAAGCCAAGCCCAAAGTTCCTTCTTGATCATTGGTGCCTTCTAAATCTTGAACCACACTTCGGCTCAAAGCAATGGCCTGCGCAAATTTTTTCTGACGACTGTAAATGGTACTGATGAGTTGCAAACAACGCGCACGGCCTTTTTGAGCAAATTCAGGTTCTTGCTCAGTTAGTTTTTTATAGGCGCTCAGTGATTGCGTGGCATAAAGTAAGCCTTTTTCGGCACTTGAGCCATAAGAGCAAATGCCCAAATAAAGCAAAGATTCGGCTTGGTCGTGGGTGTTTTTTTCTGTCTTGGCTTTTTCAAAAGCCTGCCAAAAATACGAGAACGCTTGGTTTTCTTGGTCTTTTACCAAAGCATTCCAGCCTTTTTCAAGCAACGGATTTTGCAGCGATTGCCCTTGTATAAAAGAGCATAAGAAAAGCAGTAAAATGCAAATACATTTCTTCATTATTCGATTTTTTCAAAATCAATTAGTAGATCAAGCCATCGCGCTTTTGTCAAACAAAAACAACAGTCAGCTTCTATAAGAAAATGTAAATTGCCGGAGCCTCAAAGATAACATAAACCCTCAGACAAACAAGTTTTTTATTGTTCGTCTAAAAGAATATTCAAAATACTAATTGCCGCTTCACTGATTTTGGTGCCCGGGCCAAATACTGCCACCGCGCCCGCATCAAACAAATATTGGTAATCTTGCGCCGGAATCACTCCGCCTACAATCACCATAATATCTTCGCGGCCGTATTTTTTGAGCTCTTCAATCACCTGCGGAACCAAGGTTTTATGACCAGCCGCCAAAGATGAAACGCCTAAAATATGCACATCGTTTTCAACGGCTTGTTTGGCTGCTTCGGCCGGCGTTTGAAACAGCGGTCCTATATCTACATCAAAACCAACATCGGCATAACCGGTTGCCACGACTTTGGCACCGCGGTCGTGTCCGTCTTGTCCCATTTTGGCAATCATGATTCTTGGGCGACGGCCTTCTTTTTGAGCAAATGCATCAGCCAGTTGACGCGCCTTTTCAAAATGCTCGTCGTTTTTAATTTCTTTACTATACACGCCACTAAATGATTTAATTTGTGCTTTGTATCGACCAAAAACAGTTTCAAGTGCATCGCTGATTTCGCCCAAAGTGGCACGGTTGCGCGCTGATGTCACAGCCAAATCCAATAAATTTCCTTGGCCGGTCTGTGCACAAAGAGTGAGTTGATCAAGTGATTTTTGTACTTCTTGCGCATTGCGAGAAGTTTTGATTTGCTGTAAACGATCAATTTGTTGCTGACGCACGAGTTGATTGTCTACATCTAAAATATGCAACGGATCTTCTTTTTCCAATCGGTATTTATTGACACCCACGATGATATCTTGTCCGCTGTCAATGCGCGCTTGCTTTTTGGCTGCGGCTTCTTCAATACGCAACTTCGGAATTCCGGCTTCAATGGCTTTGGTCATTCCGCCGAGTTCTTCAACTTCTTGAATGAGTATCCAAGCTTTATGCGCAATTTCATGCGTGAGTTTTTCTACATAATAACTGCCAGCCCACGGATCAACCGTTTTGCAAATTTTTGTTTCTTCTTGTAAATAAATCTGGGTATTTCGGGCAATACGCGCCGAGAAATCTGTGGGCAAAGCTATGGCTTCATCCAAAGCGTTGGTGTGTAATGATTGGGTTCCGCCAAAAGCGGCTGCGGCTGCTTCAATTGCGGTGCGGGCTACATTGTTAAACGGATCTTGCTCGGTCAAACTCCAGCCCGATGTTTGACAATGCGTACGCAAAGCCAGTGATTTATCATCTTTAGGGTTGAATGGTTTTAAAAGCTTGGCCCAAAGCATTCGCGCGGCTCTCATTTTGGCAATTTCCATAAAGTGATTCATGCCAATGGCCCAGAAAAACGATAGGCGCGGAGCAAAATCATCAATTTGCATTCCGGCGGCCAATCCGGTGCGGATGTATTCTAAACCATCGGCCAAAGTATACGCGAGCTCAATATCAGCCGTAGCTCCGGCTTCTTGCATATGATAGCCAGAAATAGATATTGAGTTGAATTTGGGCATTTTTTTACTGGTGAACTCAAAAATATCCGCAATGATTTTCATTGAGGGAGTAGGCGGATAAATATAAGTGTTGCGCACCATGAATTCTTTGAGAATATCATTCTGAATCGTTCCTGAAAGCAGTTCTGGTGCTACGCCTTGTTCTTCTGCGGCTACAATATAAAAAGCCATGATGGGCAATACGGCTCCGTTCATGGTCATAGATACCGACATTTCGTTCAATGGAATTTGGTCAAAGAGCACCTTCATGTCTTCCACCGAATCAATGGCTACACCGGCTTTTCCGACATCGCCCACCACACGTTCGTGGTCTGAATCATATCCGCGATGCGTAGCCAAATCAAAAGCTACCGATAAACCTTTTTGTCCGGCTGCTAAGTTGCGACGGTAAAAAGCGTTGCTTTCTTCGGCGGTTGAAAACCCAGCATATTGACGAATGGTCCACGGGCGCCGCACATACATGGTAGCATATGGCCCGCGGAGGTTCGGAGCAAAACCGGCAGCAAAATCAAGATGTTCTGTGTCTTGAAGATCGGCTGCGGTATAAGTCGATTTTAGGTCAATGCCTTCAGCGGTGTGAAAGTTTTCGGTGGTCGATTGACTGTTTTTCGTTGTAGGCTTATTGAGCGTAATATGTTGGAGGTCTTTTCTTTTCATCTTATGCTTCACTGGCTAATCGTTCTTGTTCCATTTTTTCGGCCAATCTTCGCTCGATAATCGGGCTGATGAGCGTTTTGCGCGGTTTGATTTTGACAAACGGATACAACTCTAAATCATCTTTCATGCGGTCAGCTTTGTTCGGATATTTGTTGGTGCCGAGTAAGATTTCTTTGCCTTGATCAAAGGCGAGTTGTTCTTCTTGAGCGCTTTCACTGATTTTGCGCTGAATAGTTCCTTCAGTCAATTGTTTGATCAATCCGCCGCTGGCTTCGATTTCTTTAAACAATGCCAAAGCTTTCTCAGCCAGTTGCTGGGTTAAGCTTTCAATATAATAACTTCCGTCAGCCGGATTGTCAACTTTGTCAAAATAACTTTCGTTTTTGAGAATCAGCAATTGATTGCGCGAAATTCGGCTTCCAAACTCATTGTCTTTGTGGTACAAAGCATCATAAGCTAAATTGGTCACCGTATCGGCTCCGCCCAAAATGGCACTCATGCATTCGGTGGTGGTACGCAGCATATTGACATTGTAGTCGTATAAAGTTTTGTTTCTTTTAGAAGGAATAACCAACAAATGACAACCGCTGGTATGGTTGTATTCTTGGGCTAAAGTTTCAAACAAGATTCTGAGTGCGCGTAATTTGGCGATTTCAAAAAAGTAGTTCGAACCCACGGCAGCATGGATGATAAAAGGTTGACTTTGGGCGCCCAATTGATTGAAATATTCATTGGTGTGTGCCAGAGTGTAGGCGAGTTGTTGCACCATATCGGCACCGGCATTTTGATATAAATCCGCATGAATACCAACTACAGAAATGTTCTGGTTTGATGAAGTTATTTTTTTGAGTGTTTCAAAGTTGTCTTTGTCTGCTGATTCCATCCAGTTACCGTCTAGGGCTAAATGACCAATCGGGTCGAGGCTCACCAACACTTTTCTGGGATGATTCGCCGCTGCTGAATTGATTTTCTGTACAAAAGATTCTGACAAAAACGACAACTCAAGATGCACGTTGATTTTGTCTAAGGGCAAACTTTCTAGCAAACGCTTTACGTCGGTTTGTGGGTCTGTGATGGTAAAACACAAACTTTCGGCTCCGCGCGTAATGTTGTCTAAAGAACGCGCGATGGTTTTGTCAAGATCATGAACAAATATGGCTTGCCCAATTTTAAATTGGCTTGCCTGTGTTGAAACTTGTATTGGTTGCGTTTTTTCATCGGCATGGTAAAACGGTTTTACGTTAATACCTTCAGGTGATTTCCAAACCAAAGTTTCATTGTAATCGGCTCCTTTGAGTTCAAACTGAATTTGTTGCTTCCATTGTTTGGATGAAACCGGTTCGAATTCATTAAAAAGTTTATCAGACATAAGCTGGGATATTTTCTGCGTGAGATATTAAGGCTCTTTTTTGATTGTGTCGCCTTCGTATTCAACAATGTACACGTCTTCGCTGTCGCGTTTCATGTAGTATTTTTCACGGGCATACCGCTCAACCTCATTGGGGTTTTTGAGCTGTTTTATTTTTTGCTCGTCTTTTTTGATTTCGTCTTGGTAGTATTTTTTATTGTCTTCGAGTTCTTCAATTTCTTGGTCAAGAACACGGTGGTCAAAATAGGAGTAGTTATCTAAAAATAGCATCCAAACGCCAAAGAAAAGCAATACCCAAACATAGCGATTGCTCACAAATTTGAACCAAGCTTTGTCTTTATAAGAAGTTTCGGGTTGTGGATTTTCTTGAGGTGTTTCCATGGTTGCGCAACTAGCCCCGATTGTAGCGGATATCCTTTTGTGCCGACAGGCCAAAAGATATGAGCGAAAAGCGGGAAAAAGCTCCTAAAACTACAAAAAAATTATGATATACGCTGATTAATTACCGCGCGCACAACATCAATGGCCACCGTGTTGTATTTGTCGTTCGGGATGATGATATCGGCGAAGGCTTTGGTGGGTTCAATGAATTGTTGGTGCATGGGTTTGAGTGTGGTTTGGTAGCGGTTCAGAACCTCGTCCATATCGCGCCCGCGCTCGGCAATATCGCGACGCAAACGGCGAATGAGTCGTTCGTCAGAATCAGCATGCACGAATATTTTTACATCAAATAAGTTGCGCAGTTCCGGATGGGTGAGGATCAAAATACCTTCAACAATCATCACTTTTCGAGGGTGGGTAATGATGGTGTCTTCGGTGCGGTTGTGCGTGACAAATGAATAAACCGGTTGCTCAATGTTGTTGCCCGCTTTGAGTTCTTGCAGATGATGCACTAAAAGTTCAAAATCAATAGCACGTGGGTGATCAAAATTAATCAAGGCGCGCTCTTCAAAACTCAGATTAGAATTGTCGCGGTAATAAGAATCTTGAGAGATAATGCCCACTTCGGTCTGGGGCAATTCGTTCATGATTTGGTGCACTACGGTGGTTTTTCCGCTTCCGGTTCCGCCGGCAATACCGATAATAAGCATAGAGGTTTTAGTTATGGTTTTCATCGCAAAAATAGGAATTTAATTCAAAGTCGATTTGTTTTTTGACGAAATCAAAACTGAATTAAATTCCTATATTAAATGCCTTTTTATCTTACCGAACCAATGAAAAATGGCTCTTAAATTCTTTGCGTTGGCCTTTGTCAGTATATTCAACTCTAAACCAATAATCTGTGGCAGGTAAAAGCTGTCCGTTCATAGTTCCGTCCCAACCATCGGTGGTTGAACTGATTTGTTTGATGAATTTTCCGTGGCGATCAAAAATGTAAATTTCTGTATCAGGTTGTTTTTCTAAACCTACAATGTTCCAAGTGTCGTTAAAGCCGTCGCCATTAGGCGTAAAGAAATTTGGATAACCCAAAACCAGTACTTCATCGGTTATATCAGTACAGCCATTTTCATCAGTTACATGAACTTGATGTATACCCGGATTTACTGATGTAAATATATTTGACGCTTGTTGCGGCCCGAAATCTATTTGATACAAAAACGGACCGGTTCCCGAATTGACTGTGACTAGAACCGAAGTTTGATTGCTGAATTGATTACTTACCTCTGTATCTATGCTTAAGCCTGGGGTGGAAGCTGTAATCTGAGCAGTGACTAAAGCCGACGTACATCCATTGATGTTAGTAGCTATTACTCCGTAAATACCCGGTTGGGTAGCTTGAATAGCGTTACCCGTATCGGGCAATACATTTCCGTCAAGATACCAGACAAAAGTGTGGGTTGCTAAATTGAGCTGTGTATCTAAAATGTATGTTTTAAACGGTACGCCAGTGAGTTCATCAACACAGATAACACCATCATATAATATTGGCAATGGAGTAATCGGTTGTGGATTGATGTTAATGACTGTAGCTGTTGATTCACAGTTAAAACTGTTTTGTGCTACAATAGTGTGTGTAGAGGCCGATGGTAAATTCGGATAGTTTAAAGTGGCACTAAACGGACCTCCGTCAAAACTATACAATTCACCCGGTACCTGAATAATATTTACCGACCCAAAATCGTCACTGCAAGTAGGAGGAACCATCGTATATGATGGAGCACCCGGTGTTGGTGGTTGCGGATCTAAAGTAAACGAACTGGCTACCGATATACATCCTGCAGCATTCTGCGCACGAACATTATGGGTTGAACCTGCCGCCAAGTTCGGATAAACCAAATTGCTTGTAAATGGACCGCCATCAATACTATAGGTTTCGCCAATGCTTCCGGTTATGCTAATGCTTCCGGTTGAAATGGCACATGTTGGTTGCGTAGCGGTTAATATAGGTGCTGTTGGTGTTGTTGGTTGAACATCTAACTGAACAGTTGTCAGCACTGAAAAGCAACCAGCTGAATTTTTAGCTCTGATGGTGTGCGTTGAACCATCAATTAAATTCGGGTAATTAAATACAGCTACAAACGGACCATTGTCAAAACTATAGGTTTCACCCGGAATTGGTGTAATGTCAATAATACCTGTAGCAACTGTGCAGTTTGGTTGGGTAACCAAAACTACAGGGGCATTGGGCGTAGTAGGTTGTTGTTGAATCACAATTGTTGTTGTTGCAGAAGTACAATTTGAAATATTCTGAGCTACTAAAGTGTGCGTTGAATTTTCAGGAATCAAATCATAAAAGGTGTTACCGGTAAACGGACTTCCGTCAAAACTATAAGTTACTCCGGGGGCTACCGGAAATACAGTAAATGAACCGGTGCTCGTTGTACAATCAGGCTGTGTTATTATAACCGTTGGAGCCGATGGTTTTGCATTAAGTGTCAAGGTAACAGCTGTTCTGGTCAATGACGGACACAATCCATTACTAGATTCAGCATAATAGGTAACTGCCCCAAAGGTGTTTAATTGTGGATTAGTAATCAGATTTCCTCCAGAAGGAGCATCAAACCAACTGATAACATCACCTATATTGGCCGGTGTTGCCGTGGCTGTTAAAGTTTGAATTGGATTATTGGCACATTGGGTAATATCACCTCCAGTAATTGGTGGTGCCGGAGACGGATCTATAGTCAACGTAACGGGTGTTCTTGTAAATGATTTACAATTTCCTTGGCTGGCTTCAGCATAAAAGGTTATAGTTCCTATAGCATTTAGGGTAGGGTTTGTAATAGCAATTCCGCCGGTTGGCGAAGTAAACCAACTAACCGATTGTCCAACACCTGCACTAGCTGTTGCTGTAATAGTTTGCAGCGGAGCTTGTGCGCACTGAGTAATATTACCACCCGAAATCGGAGCTGCCGGAGCAGGTTCAATAGTCAAAGTTACTGCAGTTCGGGTCAAAGATTGACAAATTCCATCAGTAGCTTCGGCATAATAAGTTACACTACCCGGAGTGTTGAGTATGGCATTTGAAACTACGTTTCCACCGGTTTGAGCATCATACCAAACTATAGTTTGTCCTGAAGGAACGCTGGCAGTTGCGGTCAAAGTTTGTATTGGCGATTGTTCGCATTCAGTTATATTTCCGCCAGATACCGGAGCCGCCGGCGAAGGATTAATAGTTAAAACAACCGGGAGCCTTGTAGTTGAAGCACATGTTCCATTAAAAGCTTCACCGTAATAGGTTATGGTTCCTATGCTATTCAAACTTGGGTTCGGCACTAAGTTCCCACCGGTTGGGGCGTCATACCAACGAACAGACTGACCTGGCGGAACTACGGCCATAGCCGTGAGCGTTTGCAATGGTGATTGTGCACATTCTGTAGTGTCATTTCCAAAAATTGGTACACCAGGCGCAGGAATAATCGTTAAGGTAACTTGAGTTCGTACGTTTGATTCACAGGTTCCGTCATAAGATGCCCCGTAACAAATAAAACTTCCCAGAGAACTCCATGTAGGAGAGGCAATAATATTTCCGCCAACTGGGGCATCATACCAAATTACCGTCTGTCCGGTCACAGCAGTAATTGCATCATTTGCATCCAAGGTTTGAATAGGTAATTGTTCACATTCAGTAATATTTCCGGTTGAAATAGGTGCTGCAGGTGCAGGTTCAATAGTGAGAGTTACCGGAGTTCTTGTATACGATGGACAATTTATATCATTTGCTTCAGCATAATAGGTAATGGTCCCGATAACACTTAAAGTAGGTGTGCTGACAATAGATCCTCCGGTTGGTAAGTTATACCAAACAATATTGATTCCCGGCACTGATACGATAGCATTGTTCGCATCCAAGGTTTGAATTGGGAAAGATTCACATTGTGTAATATTTCCGGTTGAAGTTGGAGCAGCAGGAGCCGGATTGATGGTTAAAGTTAGGGATGTTCGGGTGAGTGAATTACAAGTTCCATCGTTGGCCTCAGCGTAATAAGTTACCGTTCCAACGGTGTTGAGTGTTGGTGAAGCCACAACCAGTCCACCAATCGGTGCATCATACCAAGTGATGGTTTGTGCAGCCGGAACCGAAGCTGTAGCGGTAATGGTTTGAATAGGTGATTGTTCACATTGGGTGATATTGCCAGCTGATACCGGAGCAGCAGGTGCCGGATTGATGGTGAGTGTTACCGCAGTTCTTGTATAAGACGGACAAGTTCCATCGTTGGCCTCAGCATAATAAGTCACCGTTCCAACAGTGCTAAGTGTTGGAGAAGCTACAACCAGTCCACCGATTGGCGCATCATACCAAGTGATGGTTTGTGCAACCGGAACCGAAGCCGTAGCGGTAAGGGTTTGAATAGGCGATTGTTCACATTGTGTGATATTGCCACCTGATACCGGAGCAGCAGGAGCCGGATTGATGGTTAAAGTTAGGGATGTTCGGGTGAGTGAATTACAAGTTCCATCGTTGGCCTCAGCGTAATAAGTCACCGTTCCAACGGTGTTGAGTGTTGGAGAAGCCACAACCAGTCCACCAATCGGTGCATCATACCAAGTGATGGTTTGTGCAACCGGAACCGAAGCTGTAGCGGTAAGGGTTTGAATAGGCGATTGTTCACATTGGGTGATATTGCCAGCTGATACCGGAGCAGTAGGTGCCGGATTGATGGTGAGTGTTACCGCAGTTCTTGCATAAGACGGACAAGTTCCATCGTTGGCCTCAGCGTAATAAGTCACCGTTCCAACGGTGCTAAGTGTTGGAGAAGCCACAACCAGCCCACCGATTGGCGCATCATACCAAGTGATGGTTTGTGCAGCCGGAACCGAAGCCGTAGCGGTAAGGGTTTGAATAGGCGATTGTTCACATTGGGTGATATTGCCAGCTGATACCGGAGCAGCAGGTGCCGGATGGATGGTGAGTGTTACCGCAGTTCTTGTATAAGACGGACAAGTTCCATCGTTGGCCTCAGCGTAATAAGTCACCGTTCCAACAGTGTTGAGTGTTGGTGAAGCCACAACTAGTCCACCGATTGGCGCATCATACCAAGTGATGGTTTGTGAAGCCGGAACTGAAGCTGTAGCGGTAATGGTTTGAATAGGCGATTGTTCACATTGGGTGATATTGCCACCTGATACCGGAGCAGCAGGAGCCGAATTGATGGTGAGTGTTACCGCAGTTCTTGCATAAGACGGACAAGTTCCATCGTTGGCCTCAGCGTAATAAGTCACCGTTCCAACGGTGTTGAGTGTTGGTGAAGCCACAACCAGTCCACCAATCGGTGCATCATACCAAGTGATGGTTTGTGCAACAGGAACTGAAGCTGTAGCGGTAAGGGTTTGAATAGGTGATTGTTCACATTGTGTGATATTGCCAGCTGATACCGGAGCGGCAGGTGCCGGATTGATGGTGAGTGTTACCGCAGTTCTTGCATAAGACGGACAAGTTCCATCGTTTGCCTCAGCGTAATAAGTCACTGTTCCAACAGTGTTGAGTGTTGGTGAAGCCGCAACCAGTCCACCAATCGGTGCATCATACCAAGTGATGGTTTGTGCAACCGGAACCGAAGCCGTAGCGGTAATGGTTTGAATAGGCGATTGTTCACATTGGGTGATATTGCCACCTGATACCGGAGCAGCAGGTGCCGGATTGATGGTTAAAGTAACTGCTGTTCTAGCATAAGATGGGCAAGTTCCATCATTTGCTTCTACGTAATAAGTAACGGTTCCAACGGTATTTAAAGTAGGGGTTGCCACTACCAAACCGGCAGTTGGGGCATCATACCAAGTATAGCTAATTCCGGTTACTGTGGTAATGGCATTGCGCGCATCTAAAGTTTGAATAGGCGATTGTTCACATTGTGTGATGTTTCCGGTAGAAGTTGGCGCTGCTGGTGCCGGATTGATGGTGAGTGTTACCGCAGTTCTTGTATAAGACGGACAAGTTCCATCGTTGGTCTCAGCGTAATAAGTTACCGTTCCAACAGTGTTGAGTGTTGGTGAAGCCACAACCAGTCCACCAATCGGTGCATCATACCAAGTGATGGTTTGTGAAGCCGGAACCGAAGCTGTAGCGGTAATGGTTTGAATAGGCGATTGTTCACATTGGGTGATATTGCCACCTGATACCGGAGCAGCAGGAGCCGGATTGATGGTTAAAGTTAGGGATGTTCGGGTGAGTGAATTACAAGTTCCATCGTTGGCCTCAGCGTAATAAGTCACCGTTCCAACGGTGTTGAGTGTTGGAGAAGCCACAACCAGTCCACCAATCGGTGCATCATACCAAGTGATGGTTTGTGCAACCGGAACCGAAGCTGTAGCGGTAAGGGTTTGAATAGGCGATTGTTCACATTGGGTGATATTGCCAGCTGATACCGGAGCAGTAGGTGCCGGATTGATGGTGAGTGTTACCGCAGTTCTTGCATAAGACGGACAAGTTCCATCGTTGGCCTCAGCGTAATAAGTCACCGTTCCAACGGTGCTAAGTGTTGGAGAAGCCACAACCAGCCCACCGATTGGCGCATCATACCAAGTGATGGTTTGTGCAGCCGGAACCGAAGCCGTAGCGGTAAGGGTTTGAATAGGCGATTGTTCACATTGGGTGATATTGCCAGCTGATACCGGAGCAGCAGGTGCCGGATGGATGGTGAGTGTTACCGCAGTTCTTGTATAAGACGGACAAGTTCCATCGTTGGCCTCAGCGTAATAAGTCACCGTTCCAACAGTGTTGAGTGTTGGTGAAGCCACAACTAGTCCACCGATTGGCGCATCATACCAAGTGATGGTTTGTGAAGCCGGAACTGAAGCTGTAGCGGTAATGGTTTGAATAGGCGATTGTTCACATTGGGTGATATTGCCACCTGATACCGGAGCAGCAGGAGCCGAATTGATGGTGAGTGTTACCGCAGTTCTTGCATAAGACGGACAAGTTCCATCGTTGGCCTCAGCGTAATAAGTCACCGTTCCAACGGTGTTGAGTGTTGGTGAAGCCACAACCAGTCCACCAATCGGTGCATCATACCAAGTGATGGTTTGTGCAACCGGAACCGAAGCTGTAGCGGTAATGGTTTGAATAGGTGATTGTTCACATTGGGTGATGTTTCCGGTAGAAGTTGGCGCTGCTGGTGCCGGATTGATGGTGAGTGTTACCGCAGTTCTTGTATAAGACGGACAAGTTCCATCGTTGGCCTCAGCGTAATAAGTCACTGTTCCAACAGTGTTGAGTGTTGGTGAAGCCACAACCAGTCCACCAATCGGTGCATCATACCAAGTGATGGTTTGTGCAACCGGAACCGAAGCCGTAGCGGTAATGGTTTGAATAGGTGATTGTTCACATTGGGTGATATTGCCAGCTGATACCGGAGCGGCAGGTGCCGGATTGATGGTGAGTGTTACCGCAGTTCTAGTTAACGAAATGCAACCATTATTAGCTTCTACATAATAAGTTACAGTTCCAACAGTGTTGAGTGTTGGTGAAGCCACAAGATTACCAGCTGTTGGAGCATCAAACCAAGTATAGGTAGTACCGGTCACTTGAGTAATAGCATTATCAGCATTGAGAATTTGAATAGGTGATTGCTCGCACTGAACTATATTTCCGGTTGAAGTTGGAGCCGAAGGTGTTGGAGGCTGTGCGTTAATCGTTGCCGAAGCCGAAGCTACTGAAGTACAACCAACCGAATTGGTCACGGTAAAAGTATAACTGCCTGCTATCAAACCACTCACGGTGTAGGTAGCTCCTGAGCCTGCAATTGCCCCTGGATTAATGGTCCAAGTTCCGGCAGGAAGTCCGGTGAGTTCTATACTTCCGGTTGATGATGCGCAAGTGGTTTGCGTAATGGTTCCGATGGTTGGTGCCGAAGGCGTTGGAGGCTGTGCGTTAATCGTTGCCGATGCCGAAGCTACTGAAGTACAACCAACCGAATTGGTCACGGTAAAAGTATAACTACCAGCAGTTAATCCACTTACGGTGTAGGTAGCTCCTGAGCCTGCAATTGCTCCCGGATTAATGGTCCAAGTTCCGGCAGGAAGTCCGGTGAGTTCTATACTTCCGGTTGATGATGCGCAAGTGGTTTGCGTAATAGTTCCGATGGTGGGTGCCGAAGGCGTTGGAGGCTGTGCGTTAATCGTTGCCGAAGCCGAAGCTGCTGAAGTACAACCAACCGAATTGGTCACGGTAAAAGTATAACTACCAGCAGTTAATCCACTTACAGTATATGTTGCACCCGATCCGGCAATAGCCCCTGGATTAATGGTCCAAGTTCCGGCAGGAAGCCCGTTGAGTTCAATACTTCCGGTTGATGATGCGCAAGTGGTTTGCGTAATAGTTCCGATGGTGGGTGCCGAAGGTGTTGGAGGCTGTGCGTTAATCGTTGCCGATGCCGAAGCTACTGAAGTACAACCTACTGAATTGGTAACGGTGTAGCTATAACTACCTGCTGTTAATCCACTTACAGTATATGTTGCACCCGATCCGGCAATAGCTCCAGGATTAATGGTCCAAGTTCCGGCAGGAAGCCCGGTGAGTTCAATACTTCCGGTTGATGATGCGCAAGTGGTTTGCGTAATGGTTCCGATGGTGGGTGCCGAAGGCGTTGGAGGCTGTGCGTTAATCGTTGCCGAAGCCGAAGCTACTGAAGTACAACCAACCGAATTGGTCACGGTAAAAGTATAACTGCCTGCTATCAAACCACTCACGATGTAGGTAGCTCCTGAGCCTGCAATTGCCCCTGGATTAATGGTCCAAGTTCCGGCAGGAAGTCCGGTGAGTTCTATACTTCCGGTTGATGATGCGCAAGTGGTTTGCGTAATGGTTCCGATGGTGGGTGCCGAAGGCGTTGGAGGCTGTGCGTTAATCGTTGCCGATGCCGAAGCTACTGAAGTACAACCAACCGAATTGGTCACGGTAAAAGTATAACTACCAGCAGTTAATCCACTTACGGTGTAGGTAG
>NZ_JAHCDK010000014.1 GCF_018413465.1 Flavobacterium sp. CYK-55 | reverse complement strand
GTGCGTTAATCGTTGCCGATGCCGAAGCTACTGAAGTACAACCAACCGAATTGGTCACGGTAAAAGTATAACTACCAGCAGTTAATCCACTTACGGTGTAGGTAGCTCCTGAGCCTGCAATTGCTCCAGGATTAATGGTCCAAGTTCCGGCAGGAAGTCCGGTGAGTTCTATACTTCCGGTTGATGATGCGCAAGTGGTTTGCGTAATAGTTCCGATGGTTGGTGCCGAAGGCGTTGGAGGCTGTGCGTTAATCGTTGCCGAAGCCGAAGCTACTGAAGTACAACCAACCGAATTTTTAACAGTAAACGAATAGTTTCCGGCAGCTAAACCTGTAACATTATAAGTAGCCCCAGAACCGCTTATGTTTCCGGGGTTAATAGTCCAAGTTCCGGCAGGAAGTCCGGTGAGCTGAATTGTGCCTGTGGCTGTTGAACAAGTAGGCTGTGTAATTGTTCCGATGGTAGGCGCAACAGGTGTGCTGAAAGCGTCACAACTCAAGGTTTGACAGTTTTGAAATGCTCCGGCAAAACAATTCCCCACTGCTCCTGACGGATTGATATAAACCATTAAGTTATCGCCGGGATTTAATCCGGATTTTGTCCATGTTAAAACATTTCCTGTGGTTCCAAAAACATAAGGACTACCGTTTAACGAATATTGTACTGTATAAGTTGATGCTCCGGAAACTGCTCCCCAGTTAAACGTGATTTGATTATAAGTTATCCCACTACAGCTAATAGAAGGTGATAATAACGGATTGATAGTCACTGTTGTGTTTACGGTACACCCCCCCAAGTTCATATAAACTATTGTTGCAGATCCGCCTGATACGCCAGTTACCAATCCGGAATTGTCAACTGTTGCAATTGTGGGATTTAACGAAGTCCATGGCGTTGTTGGGTGCGGAAATAGTGAGCCTGTAAGTTGAGTTGTTCCACCTTCGCAAGTTGATAGAGTTCCACTAGTGGTGGGAAATGTACTCACATAAACATTTTGTGAAGTTTGATTTCCAGCATCATCGTAGTAAGTGATTGTAGTTGTTCCAAAAGTAACTGCTGTAACCAAGCCTGTATTGTCCACTGTAGCTATAGCAGGATTAGATGAAACCCATGGTGTTGTTGGGTGTGGAATGCCTGAACCTCCAGAGCCTGTTAATTGTGTGGTAGTCGGCCCGGGCAAACAAATACTAAAGTTTCCAGTAATGACTAAAGGAGCTAGAGCGCTTTTGTATGCTTTTATTTTATTTGACGATGAATTAATATCAGGATTTCCGATTATGCTGTAAGAGAAAACAGAATTGTTAATCAATAAAAAAAAAGCAATTAATGCGCTTTTAAAAGCGGATTTGAGGGATGTAATTTTCATACAATTTTTGAGTGTCTTTTGTTCATTATTGAATCAAAAGTTATTTTTTAAAAGTGTTGTAAACTAGTCTATTTGTTTGTTTTAAGTCTTTGTTTCATAACAAAAAGGCGCAAAAAGGCAAGCATCAAAATTATATTTTTTTCTGTAGAAATTTGATTCAAAATCATAAAATTTAATGAAATGTTAATTTTTATTTTATGGTCTAAGTAATGGCCGTACTTTTTTTTATAAAAAAACCCCGAAAACACTAGCTTTCGAGGTTGTTTTATCTGTTGAATTTTTGACTAGATATCGTCAAAATCTACATCGGTATAATTCTTATGAGTTTCCTGGTCAGATTCACGCTCAACATATTCTCTTTTGAAGTCTTTTTGATGTCTCTCTGAAATAACTTCTTCGCCTTTTTGATTGAGTACATATGAAGTCATCTCGTTGAGAATTTCAGTGAAGGCGGCAAAATCTTCTTTGTACAAATATATTTTATGTTTTTTAAAATGAAAAGATCCGTCGTCTTCAGTAAATTTTTTGCTTTCAGTAATCGTGATGTAATAATCTTCAGCTTTGGTTGAACGCACATCAAAAAAATACGTTCTTCTTCCGGCTCTGAGTACTTTTGAAAAAATTTCTTCTTTCTCTAGCATATCATTTTCTCTCATATCCTTCAGTCGGTTAATTTGGTTAATGTTCGTCCAAAAATGATAAAAAATGTATTACAAAACAACTATTCAGACATTTCTTTTTCTGAAAGTTGTTTGAGGTATAATTCGGCATAATATCCTTCTTGGTTTATGAGCTGATTGTGAGAACCTTGTTGAATAATTTGTCCTTGATCAAGCACAATAATTTTGTCGGCATTTTTGGCTGATGATACTCTGTGGCTAACAATTACAGTGGTTTTATCGCGGCAAAATTCCATTAAATTATTCAAAATTATTTCTTCGGTTTCGGTGTCTACAGCCGATAGACAGTCGTCTAACAACAAAATCGGAGCGTCTTTTATCAGCGCTCGAGCTATAGAAACACGTTGTTTTTGTCCGCCCGAAAGTGTGATGCCGCGTTCGCCCAAAACAGTTTCATAAGTATTGGTAAATTGCATGATGTTATCGTGCACAACAGCTTTTTGAGCGGCCCAAATCACATCTTCATCAGAGGCGTTTTCGTTGCCAAATTTGATGTTGTTTTTTATCGTGTCAGAAAACAAAAATGCATCTTGCGGAACCGTAGCGATGCTGTTTCGTAAATCAAATAAATTTACTCGACTAATCGGTTTTCCGTCTATCAAAATTTCACCGTTTGTGGTGTCGTACAATCGGCAAATAAGTGATAGAATACTCGATTTTCCGGAGCCGGTTTTACCCAAAATAGCCAAAGTTTCACCTTTTTTTACTGTAAAACTAACTTCTTTTATGGCCTCAATGTGTGTATCATCATAGGTCAAACCTACATTTTTGAATTCAATACTTCCATGTATTTCAGTATTATTCGGCTCTTTATTTTGAATGTCCGGTACAATTTTTAAAAATTCATTGATGCGTTTTTGTGAGGCTTCGGCTTCTTGCACCATTGATGAAACCCAACCAAATGAAGCTACCGGCCAAGTTAACATATTAATGTATAAAATAAACTCAGCGATGGTTCCGATGCTTTTGATACTACCGTTGATGTACATCATTCCTCCAAAATAAATCACGACTAAGTTACTGGTTCCGATAAGGGCCAGCATCAAAGGCCCGAATTGTGAGTTTGCTTTGGCCAAATGCAAACTTTTGGCTTTGCTTTCTTCAGATAATTCAGCTAATTGATTTTGATATTGATTTTCAAGAGAATAAGCTTTAATGACTCGAATTCCCGAGAAAACTTCTTGTGTAAAGCTTGATATTTTTGAAAGATATTGCTGAAAAGTCGTACTGCGTTTATTGATTTCGGTGCTCAACTTAAAAATGGCATAGGAAAGTAGAGGCAAGGGCAACAACGAATACAAAGTCAATCTTGGTGAAACGTGATACATATATACTATGACAATCGCAAAGCGAATGATGGTGTTGATGGTATACATGACCGCCGGGCCAACATACATGCGCACTTTACTCACGTCTTCGCTGATGCGGTTCATCAAATCGCCGGTTCGGTTTTGTTTGTAGAAATTCTGTGATAGATTTTCGTATTGTTTGAAGACTTCATTCTTGAGGTCAAATTCAATATGACGCGACATCACAATGAGTGTTTGTCTCATTAAAAAAGTAAGAAATCCGGCAGCAATCGTAGTGAGGATAATCAGTAAAATGTTGTGAATTAACTCTTGTCGAATTCCTTCAACGGTCAGGTTTTGTTGGCGTGAAAAATCTTCAATTGCCTTAAATGAACTGCTGATGAGTTTAGGAGTGTATAACGAGAAAATTTGCGCCACAATCGTGATGATAATTCCCGTTAAAAAGTGGTATTTGTATTTGACGAAATATTTATTTAAATACTGTAGTTCTTTCATTTTATTAAGACAATCAAATAATAAGTGATTGGTTTTTAGTTAAATCAGCAGCTATTTTTTAATGATTCAAATCTGTAGTTAAAAATGATTTTTTTACCAATATGACAATTAAAACTAAATATATTATGATATTCTGATTTTAATGATAATTTTGCGTAGCATTTTTAAAGATGCCCCCAATTTAAATTTCAATTGTATGACCACAGAAATCGTTACTCCAAAAGAGCTTCACAAAGTTGATCCAGTCTTCGGACAAGTATCATTTGACAACCACGAGCAGATCGTTTTTTGCAACGACAAAGATACTGGATTAAAAGCAATAATAGGTATTCATAACACAGTTTTAGGACCGGCTTTGGGCGGAACGCGTATGTGGAAATATACCAACGAATGGGAGGCATTGAACGACGTTTTGCGACTATCACGCGGAATGACTTACAAATCAGCCGTTTCAGGTTTGAATTTAGGTGGCGGAAAAGCCGTCATTATTGCCGATGCCAAAACAGAGAAAACCCCTGAAATGATCATCAAATTTGGTCAATTCATCAACTCGCTTAGCGGAAAATACATCACCGCCGAAGACGTAGGAACCACTACGGCTGATATGGATTTAATCCGCGATTATACAGCCCACGTAACCGGAATTTCAGAATCGCGCGGAGGTTCAGGAAACCCATCTCCGGTAACGGCGTATGGTGTATACATGGGCATGAAAGCGGCAGCTAAATTCCAGTTGGGTTCTGATAACTTGAGCGGAAAAAAAGTTTTGGTACAAGGCATCGGTCACGTAGGCGAAACTTTGGTTGATTATTTAACTAAAGAAGGTGCTTTGGTACAAATTACCGATATCAATGAAGGTCGTTTGCAAGAAATCGAAAACAAATACGGAGCTACCATATATAAAGGTGCTGATTTGTACAGTGCCGATGTAGATATCTACGCGCCTTGTGCATTGGGAGCAACCATTAATGATGAAACCATCCACCGAATCAAAGCGCGCGTGATTGCTGGAGCTGCCAACAACCAATTGGCCAATGAAGTGGTACACGGACAATTGCTCAAAGATATGGGCATTGCTTATGCGCCTGATTTCTTGATCAACGCCGGTGGAATTATCAACGTTTATGGCGAAATTGTTGGCTACGGAAAAGACGAAGCCATGCGCAGAACCGAAAACATCTACAATACCACACTTGAAATCTTCCATTTTGCACAAACGCAAGGCATCACTACGCACCAAGCGGCGTTGGCCATTGCTGAAAAACGCATTGAAGAGCGAAAGAGAGAAAAATAAAATCTGAATTCTCAGAATCAATAATATTCTTATTTTTGCGGAGCGATTCCCACCAGAGTCGCTCCGTTTAATTTTAAAGTTCTTTATCAGTGCTCAACAGGCGACATATCCGTGTAAAAGTGATGCAATCTATTTATGCGATGCATCAAACTGGCTCAGACCAATTAGAAAAAGAAGAGAAATTCCTGATGTACAGCATTGAGAATATGCTCGACTTGTATCTGCTCATGCTTTCTGCGGTTATTGAAATCCGTCAGAAAGAACAAGAATATCAAGAAAAAGCGCGTACCAAGCATTTGGCTACCGCCGAAGAAAAAAATCCCAACCCAAAATTCATCAACAATGCCGTTTTCAATAGTCTGGCACAAAACCAGTCGCTATTGCAAGCTATTGAGTATCGCAAAATCAACAATTGGAAACTCAATGACGATTACATTTTGTTGTTGCTTGACCACATCAAACAATCAGATTTGTATACGGCCTACATGAAAAACCGTGTCAATAAATTTGAAGAAGACCGCGATTTTGCGGTAAACTTATTTACCGATTTGATTGCGAGCAACGAAAAACTGTATGATTATCTCGAAGATTTCAAGCTCACTTGGGCCGATGATATTCCGGTGGTGAATACACAAATCATCAAACAACTCAAAGCCATCAAATCAGAAAACGATGCGACTTTTCAGGTTCCGAAGTTGTATAAAGACGATGACGACCGAGCGTATGCCATTGATTTGTTCCGCAAAACCGTGCTCAATGAAAACGATTTTGTCAAATTTTATGAAGATAAAACACCCAATTGGGATACCGAGCGCATCGCCGAAATTGATACCATTATTTTGAAAATGGCCATTTGCGAATTCTTGAAATTCCCGTCGATTCCGGTGAAGGTAACCATCAATGAATACCTTGAAATTGCCAAAGAATATTCAACGCCCAAAAGCAGTATCTTTATCAACGGAATTCTCGATAATTTGGTCAAAGAATTCCAAACCGGCGGCAAGCTCAACAAAACCGGCCGCGGCTTAATGTAAAACAAAAATTAAAATTTATAGTATGGCTCAAATACAACAATTCCTTCCGTTTATTTTGATGTTTGTGGTGATTTATTTCTTTATGATTCGCCCGCAACAAAAACGAATGAAACAAGAAAAACAATTCGAAGCTGACCTTAAAGTAGGCGATAAAATCGTAACCAAAAGCGGCATTCACGCTAAAATTGCCGAACTCGGTGAAACCACCATCATCATTGAAACCATGTCCGGAAAACTCAAAATGGAGCGTTCGGCTATTTCAATGGAAATGTCAGCTGCTTTGAATAAAAAATAAAAGTACGATTCATAAAAAAAGCCTCCTGAAAACGGAGGCTTTTTTTATTTGTACTGATCGTTGAGCCCTTTGTCGGCCATAATCATGGGTTTGATTTTTTGCATGCGCGCTATTTTGGTTTCTTCGCGTTTGGCCGTGTCAATATATTCCATGTATTCCCTTTGCTTGTATGGTGTAAGCTTGTCAAAATGCGCTTTCAAAAGTCCGTCTTCAGCAAGCTGATGATGCAAAAATCCACTGATAACGGTGGTCTTTTTTTCGGGCTTATGCACCAAACCTTTTTCTTCATTGGCCATGGCCTCGGCGATGTAGGCCAGAACTAGGTTTTCGTTGACTTCGTTTTGATTGTAAAACCGCCACTGTCTGAGCGCTTTGGTCACGCCTTCTTGCGCATTGACCAATACTTGGGCTTCATCTTTGAGAAAAACGCCATTGAAAAACCAAATCGTAAAATAGTTTTTAAATCCGCCAATACCAATGATGTTTTTACCATTATGGGTATAAACTTCGCCGCCCCATTTTCGGGTTTCAACCAGCGAGGTTTTGGCAATAATGCTCTTGAGCAAATCCAATTCTTCTGCCCAGCGGTTGACTTTATCCCAAGTATGTTTGGCCTCGTCGTTCAATTATTTTGATTTTTTGGTTTTCTTACTAAAATCAGTCGTGGCAGTCAATTGGGCAATGCGCACAATCACATTAACTGCTTTTTGAATGCTCTCGGCCGGAACATATTCGTATTTTCCGTGAAAGTTATGTCCGCCCGCAAAAATATTCGGACAAGGCAAGCCCATATACGACAATCTACAGCCGTCTGTCCCACCGCGAATCGGTTTAATGAGCGGTTTGATGCCCAAATCTTTCATGGCTTTTTCGGCCAAATCCACAATATGCATCACCGGAGTGACTTTTTCTTTCATATTGTAATACTGGTCTTTCATTTCAAGCGTCGCAATATCGCCCCCAAATTGTTTGGCATATTGACGGTTGATTTTCTTAACGGCATCGGCTACATGCTTTTTGCGCGCTTTGAATTTTTGCATATCGTGATCGCGAATAATGAGCTCAACTTTTGATTCTTCAATGCTGCCCGAAAGCCCGGTTACATGGTAAAAACCTTCGTATCCTTTGGTTTCTTGCGGTGTTTCATTTTTGGGTAATTGATTGATAAAATCATTGGCAATAAGCATCGAATTGATCATTTTTCCTTTGGCATAACCCGGATGCACACTTTTACCGCCAAAGATTACCTTCGCGCCAGCGGCATTGAAATTCTCGTATTCAAGTTCGCCAATTTGGCTGCCGTCCATAGTATAAGCCCAGTCGGCACCAAATTTTTTGACGTCAAATAAATCAGCACCGCGCCCGATTTCTTCATCCGGAGTAAAGCCTACGCGAATTTTTCCGTGTTTGATTTCAGGATTTTGAATCAGATATTCCATGGCCGATACAATTTCGGTGAGTCCGGCTTTGTCATCAGCGCCCAACAACGTCAAACCATCGGTAACAATAAGCGTTTGTCCTTTGTATAGAAGCAAATCTTTAAAATAGCTCGGCGATAAAACGATGTTTTCTTTTTTATTCAAAACAATATCACCGCCATCGTAATTTTTAACCACGCGCGGATTCACGTTCGCACCCGTAAAATCAGGCGAAGTGTCGTAATGCGCCACAAACCCAATCGTTGGAACTTTGTGCGCCACATTTGATGGTAAAGTGCCCATCACATAGCCGTTTGCGTCAATACTCACTTCGGTCATGCCGATGCTTTTGAGTTCTTCGGCCAGTTTGTTGGCCAGAACCAATTGCTTGGCGGTACTGGGTGTAGTGGGTGAGTTTGCATCTGATTCGGTGTCAATGGTCACGTAGCTGATAAAGCGGTCAATAAGGTGTTGCATTTTTTTATTTTTCTGATTTAAAGATACAAATCTGGTTTATTTTTTTGTTTTTTTCTGAAGCTGATTTCCTTTCATGGTATAATACCAAGCCAAGGCCATTTGTTGGTTGTAGTCTTTTTTGAGCGGAGTAGAAGGTAAGCTGTTTTCTTGCATCGTGTTTAAATCAATGCTTTCAACGGCCGCATCTTTGGGCATATAATACATTTTGTCTTGCGTGACCATTTTGTTAAATGTAATGCTCAAATCTTTGTGCGGCGCATACATGGATTTTCCAAAGCTGTAATATTCAAAACCTTTGGGCGCAACCATTTCTATCAAAGTCGGCATAATGTCAATGTGCGAACCTGCCGTTTTGTGTTGTGCTTGCGGAATGTTTTTTCCGTACATCACCAAACCAACCGAGCTGCGTTCATATAAATTGGGGTGACTGTTGATGAAACGTCGTCCGAAGTGATCTCCGGTAAACAAAAACACAGCATCGGGATATTTTTGTTTCGCCTTTTCTATAAACTTACCAATGGCGTAATCGCCGTACCACAAATGCCCGACTTCTTCCATGGTCATGCTGCCGTCAAAATATTTTTGTACCGAAGCCGGAAAGTCTTTTTCTGATGTATAAGGAAATCCTTTTTGAGCCACATCAACCGTATAAGGCGCGTGATAACTCGAAGTCAGAATCACGTTGAGCGACTCTTTTTGCGCATCGGTTTTGCTCAAAACCAAATCAAAGAGTTTTTCATCCTCAACGCCCCAAGTGCCCGATTCGCTGTCGCCACCGGCATCAGTTGCCGAGAAGAATCGTTGAACGCCTTGATACTTTGAGAATTCCTCAATGTTTTGCCAACTCGAAAATCCGCCGTAAAACAAATTCGTTTGATACTTGAGTTTGTTGAATTGACCAAAAAGAGAAGTAGCAAACGGATCATTCACTTGACCAATTTTACTAATATTCACCCCGCAATAAGGCACATTGGTCACAATCGCGCCGAACGAATCAAAAGTAGCATCGGCTGCGGGTAAAAAATGGCTAAAATGCGTTCCGCTGTTTTTGATTTTACACAACTCTGTCGAGAACAGAAAAGGTTGATATTTGTCCATGAGCGGCCAAGAATCATAGCTTTCCATGATGATCAAAAAGATTTGTTTGGGTTTTTCGCCCGTTGCCCCGACAGCAGTTTTCTTCAAATAATCGGTTACTTGCAGATGATTGAATTGCGTTTGAAACGATGATTCATCCATATACGGATTGGTATCAGAAAGCAAATTGATTTCGTCAAAATCTTCCATGGCATAAATGAGCGATCGATACGGATTGATGACCGTTTTGTTTAAAAAAGCGTCTTTTGAAACGCCTGCCCATTTGCGCAAAGCCGGCACTGAAGTAACTGATCCGCGCAAGCTAAAAACCATCAAAATTAAACTGGCAGCTACGACTACAATAGAATGATTTTTAAACTGCAGTTTGCTGAGTTGTTGGTAGATAAAATCCTTCGGTTCAAAATAGCGTAAGATTAAAATGCTGACAATCATTGTTATCAACATGCCAATTAAGTTGCGCCATGGATGAAAATCTTCCATAATGGTATGCATCACGGCTTTTTGATCGTCGTATAATCCTAAAAACAAAAAATTGTTGAACTGGTTGTGGTATTCGCCAAAGTAATTGAGGGTTACAAAGCAAATCACCGTTGATAAAATCACGAATAGATATTGACAAATAATGCGCGCTATTCTGGCTGGTTCCGTTTTTCCGAATCCGCCCCAAGCGAGCAACAACAAAAAAGGAATCATCACAAAATATGAAACCGCGGTGCAATCAAACCGAAAACCCATCAAAAGCACTTTGAGCATTTCAGGCAAATTGGCTGCGGGCGATAATTGTTTGCTGAAAACAGCGATGAATGAAATTCTGAAAATCAAGAAAAAGCAAACGCTAAAAAACCAAAAGAAGCTCAGATTGGCGAGTTCTCTTGTGAATTTTTCCCATTTTGATTGCATCGATACTTTGGTTTGTGGGGTCAAATGTAGCGAAAAATCTAGTTGGTTGATTGGCCTTTATTGAGCGCGTTTAACTTCAATTTTTTCGAGTGATTTGATGTATCGACGTCCGGTTTGTTTATCATCTTGTGCCAGCAACAAAATGCGCTGCGACAGATCATGAATGGGTTTTTGATTCATTTCGGTTACAAAGTAAAAGCCATTGCCACTCGGATTATTGTAAATTTCGTTCCATGAAAAAACTACTTTATAACCGTCTGAAGCTTCAAAAACAAAATAAAATTCGTTGAGTTCACGCGGTTTTTCATAGTTGTAGACTACTTTTTCAAGAACTGTTTTTAAAGATACACCGCGCAAATGGGTCAAGGTGTCTTTTGCTTCGCCTTTGTGGTTGTAGATGATGCGATTTTTAAGCTGAACTTTCGGAAAACTATCCAATTGTTGCCAAGTGTATTGTACTGTTTTTTTGATTTGCCCTGAAATAGTAAAACGATCAGTGGGAGCCAAGTTTCTCTGAGCTAAAACCCATTGCGAGATCAATAGAAAAATGAAAATGTAATAACGCATCATTTTTAATTGTTTTCAAAAGTAAATAAAATGATTTTTAAAATGACTTTATAAGCAAAATAAGGCGTTCACAAACTATTAGGCGCTTTTTGTCAACTGTTTGTAGTTCAGGTGTTGACAATTTGTTGTTGTGTCAATTTGCACAGAAACTATTTTTTAATACATTTGGCTATCTGGCTGAAACAGAATTATGAAAAAAAATTGCTATCTAGTCATTTTTCTGCCAATTCTTTTCGTATTTATCATTCTTTCATGTTCCAAAAATGAAGATGATACTTACGTGTCTATTCCTGCCGTAACGGTAGATCTGACCCAGGTGCCTTACCCCAAATTGTCTGATTACAAGTTTTTTGTAGGCGAACTCAAAAACTTGAATCCGTCAGATGAACTTCTGGCTTTTCAACCTGCCAGTTCTTTGTTTTCTGATTATGCCCACAAAAAGCGTTTTGTATGGATGCCCAAAGGGTTAAAAGCTAACTTTAATTCTGACAATACTATTTTAGAGCTTCCGGTAGGTGCTGCACTGATTAAGAATTTTTATTACGAAAATGTGCAGAATGTTGCACCGGTTGGAGCAACTCGAATTATAGAGACTCGTGTGATGATTAAAAAAGCTGAGGGTTGGCTTTTTGCCGATTATGTTTGGAACGATGATCAAACCGAGGCTTATTATGATGTAGATGGAAGATTTACTGATGTTAGCTGGAAAGATGAAAACAATGTAGTAAAGTCAGCTCATTATAGAATTCCGTCGCTTTCACAATGCATTGTTTGCCATAAGGAAAAAGTTAATCCCGACACACCTCAAGAAAGTATGAAGTTTATTCCGATTGGCATTAAACCACAAAATCTCAATTGGAATTACAACTACGGAAATGTAACCAAAAACCAATTGCAAGCCTGGATTGATAAA
Source organism: Flavobacterium sp. CYK-55 (assembly GCF_018413465.1). GTDB lineage: Bacteria > Bacteroidota > Bacteroidia > Flavobacteriales > Flavobacteriaceae > Flavobacterium. Next base: position 70,072 of record NZ_JAHCDK010000014.1, on the reverse strand, counting down.
GGTTTTCTCAATGCCAATTTTACTTTTCCTACAGTTGAAAAATCTACTATAGATTACAATGATGCTTCGCAATCTCTATTAAATAGAGCCCGATCATATTTTGATGCCAATTGCTCGCATTGTCATATGACCGCTCGTCATTGTGATTACCGACCTATGAGATTTGCTTTCTCTGAAACAGCATCATTTACAGGCTTGCGCAATATGGGTGTTTGTGTTGATACCGAAGACATGCAAGGATTTAATCCTAATCTGAATAAAATCATTAACCCACAACATCCTGAACAATCGATGCTGTTTCACCGAATTAACACCACTGATGAAACCATCAGAATGCCATTGCACGGAAGAACCATCATACACGACGAAGGCATTAATTTATTGAGAGATTGGATCAACTCGCTTGACCGATGTGAATAACTAAACAGATATATTAACCAAAACCAAAAACAAAAAAAGCAAAATGAAATTGAAAATTACTACTCAAAAAATGCTGTCCAAAGAGAGCATTTTTAAAAAAGCCGGCCTATTGCTGTTGGCTTTGTCCGGTTTTACTGCATCAGCACAAGATACTTGTGCTACCGCATTACCCATTACTGCCGGCACTACTACGGTAGCGGCTATCAACGGAGCCAACATCTCTACAACATGCTCAACCGCTTCAATGGCAGAGTGGTATGTGTACACACCAACAAGCAACTACAGTGTAACTGTTACCTCAGATTTGCCTGTTAACATTTGTAAGGATACGCATTTTATGGTCTATACCGGAAATTGTGGTGCACTCTCGTGTTACACATCAGATGATGATTCAGGAATCATTGCATGTAATACCGGTGCTGCTACTTCTTATCTTTCGGTAAAAACTTTTGAAGTTACAGCTGGTGTTACCTATTACATTGTTTGGGACAACAAATGGAGTGCTGCCGGATTTGATTTTGTGCTTTCTGAGGGGCCTATTGTTCCGAGCCCATGTTCAACAGCAACACCAGTTACAGCCGGAGTTACTACCATTGATGCAGTTAACGGAACCAACCAAAACACCACTTGTTCAACAGCAACAAAAGCTAAATGGTATGCCTATACACCAACACAAAACGTTCGTGTAACTGTTTCGTCTGATTTGCCGCAGAATCTTTGTAAAGATACATTTGTAAGTGTATACACCGGATCGTGTTCAGGTGTGTTAGCTTGTGTGGCTAGTGATGATAATTCAGGTGTTTTAGAATGTACCACCACAGTACCAACAACTTCAAATTTATCGAAGAGAACTTTTGATGCCACCCCGGGGACCACTTATTACATAGCTTGGGATAATCGTTGGAGCGAAGAAGGCTTTGATTTTGAAATTACCGAAGCCGTAATTGTTATTCCTGTGACTTATACATCGCAAACTATTCCTACTATTGGCGGAGGGTACAATGAATGTATTGTTGACATGAATGGTGATTATAAAGATGACTTGGTTGGTGTTAACGGAGCAAACTTACGCTTACATTATCAAGGAGATGCCGGTGCATTTACCGTTGCCGATTTTACTATTGCCAATCCTGGTTTTGCACCGTCATGGAGTATAGCTGCCGGTGATTACAACCGCGACGGCTTTAGTGATTTACTTTTGGGTAGCGGTAGCGGATTGACTTTTTGGCAATCTAACGGTGGAACCGGATATACCTCAGTAACTCCCGGACAATACATTTTTTGTCAAAGAACCAACTTTGTAGACATCAACAACGACGGTAATTTAGATGCTTTCTCATGTCACGACGTAAACAGAAATGTTTATTATTTGAATGATGCCAATTCAAACTTTACTTATTATCAATCAGGAGTTACCCCGGGTGCCTATAATTTAGGGTTAACACAAAGCGGTGGTAACTATGCTTCACTTTGGACAGATTATGACAATGACGGTGATGTAGATATGTTTATTTCAAAATGTTCAGGACCACCGTGTGAGTTACACAGAAATGATGGCAACGGAGTCTTTACTGATGTTTCAGCCCAAGTTGGAATCAATTTTACACCGGTACAATCTTGGTCTTCTGCTATTGCTGATTTTGACAATGACGGTGACATGGACATCATTGTTGGCTCAAATGGTTCGGTTGCTACCAGATATTTTAGAAACAACCTTGACACGACTAATGATGTTGAAGAGCCTTTTACCAATGTAACTGCAGGTTCCGGATGGGAACTCAACACATCAACCAACCGCGATTATATTGCTTATGATTTTGACAACGATGGTTGGGTTGATGTTATGGGACCAAGCGGTAAAATTATGTTCAATACCGGTAATGGAAATTTCAGTTTGGTTAATTATTCAAACGGAATCAGTGTAGGCGCTATTGGAGATTTGAACGGAGATGGCTTCTTAGATTTCTTGAACAATAATATTGTACGTTATGCCAATCCAAACGGAAACCATTGGTTTAGTGTTAGCCTAGAAGGTATTCAAAGCAACATCAACGGGATCGGTGCACGCGTTGAAATCTACGGCCCTTTCGGAAAACAAATTCGCGACATTCGCAGCGGTGAAGGTTTTGGCTACATGAGTACATTGAATGCACATTTTGGATTAGGAAGCGCTAATGATATCTATAGAATTGTCATCAAATGGCCTTCAGGTATTGAAGACACAATTATGAATCCGGGCATTGATAAAACAGTTCACGTGACCGAAGGTGAATCGCTTTTGGCCAACAATCAATTTGATGCGCAAAGCTTTGTAATTGCACCAAATCCAGCGTCTGATTTTATCTCGGTACAATTAGGCAGTGCTTTGGCTAAAGTTAAATCGGCTGAAATTTTTGACATCAGCGGTAGAATGGTCATGAGTACTTCTCTTATTTCTGAAACTATTTCTGTAAAAGAACTAGCCGCCGGAACTTATATCTTGACGCTTAAAACCATGGACGGAAAAAGCTTCACGCAAAAATTCATCAAGAAATAATCTTACTTGATATCAAAGAAAAAGCCTCGCTAAAAACGAGGCTTTTTTTATGACTTATTGTTTTTCTTTTTACTGGCTTTGGCCTGCGGATTATAATCTAAACACAGCTGCAACCAATAATGCAAGCTTTTTATAGGTGTTAAACCACCCTCGGTTACATAAATATAACCTTTCATAGCTTTTCCGGTAAATTCCATCGGAATTATATGTTCATTTTGTAAAGCATCTTGATAAGCATCTGCGCCAATACGACACATCAAATAATCTTCGCCCGTTTTTTTGTCTAAATGTGAGCCGCAACACATTTTTCCATCTACCATAAAACAAACGCCGTTGAACATATTTTGTTCGTAAAAATCAACTTCTTTTTGCTGAAAGAAATCGCGAATACGCTGAACCGTTTGCTCGTTATAGGCCATGATGAACTATTCGTTTTCTTCGTGCTCGTCGGCTTCAGCTTGAGGTGCAAACCCTGCACGGATTTCTGTATGACGAACTTCACCACCGGTGGTTCCGGTAATTCTAGCCATATAAATAGCCACTACTGATAAAACAAGTACCAAATAAATGACCCATTTGCCCCAAGTGGCCTTTTTTACTTCGGCCCAAATACCCACAATCGAAACAACGCCCAGAATATACATCAAAACGGCAAACCCTTCGGCAGCTTCTTCGTGTTCGTGTATCATAGAGTGTTCAATTCCGGCCATATGTTCAACCAATTCCTCAGCTTCTTCTCCGGTCTTCATTGACACAGCAGCAGTCAAGGCCGCTATAATGAGTAATACATAAGCTGATTTTCGAACAGCATCTGATTTAAAAATCAAACTGCAAATCAAAACAATCAAACCGGCAATCGGCAGGATGATGGGCAAGTGGTTTACGGCTAAATGCCAATGAGCTTCATTCATAATATTTGTTGATTAAGATTATACATTTACACCAAAAAAGTAGCCAACCAAGGCAGTCATTCCCATGGCAATAGTGCCCCAGAATGTGATTCTTAATACAGCTTTGTTTACATCAGAACCACCGGCTTTGGCTGCCATGGCTCCTAAAACAACCAAAAAGAAAATGGCTGATCCGTATAGGTAATATTCTAAGTGATGTTCCGGTAAAAAGAGCGTTACCAAAACCGGTAAAAATCCACCGGCTGAAAAAGCAGCTCCAGAAGCCAGCGCCGCCTGAATCGGGTTGGCTTGTGATATTTCGGTGATGCCCAATTCATCGCGAACATGCGCGCCCAGAGCATCATATTCAGTCAGTTCTTTAGCAACGGTCAAAGCAGTTTCTTTTTTGAGACCGCGTTTTTCATAAATAGCGGCTAAAAGTTGTAGTTCAACCTCGGGCATTTCTTCAAGCTCTTTCTTTTCACGTTCAATATCTGCTTTTTCAATATCCGTTTGTGAACTCACCGATACATATTCACCTGCAGCCATTGACAAGGCCCCGGCCACCAATCCGGCCACAGCTGCTAAAATTACAGGCTCGCGATGCGCTCCTGATGAAGCAACACCAATGGCAATACTGGCGGTTGATAAAATACCGTCGTTGGCCCCCAAAACAGCGGCTCTGAGCCAATTGCTTCGATGAATATAATGATTGTCTAAATAGGTTTCAAGTGATTCATTGGTTTCCATGGCGATGATTTTGCGTAAAGCATTGTAAAGATACGATTTATTCTTGCGCCGATTTTATCATTTTCAGCACAAAATCTGCCGTGAGCTCTATTACTTTTTCCGGAAATTCTTTGTGCGGATTGTGCCCTGTTTTGTGCAGCATAAGTCTTTGCGCTTTTTGAATTTGTGCCGTAATTCGGTTTACCTGATCTACAGTGCCAAACGCGTCGTCTTCACCTTGAATAATGAGCGCCGGGCATTTAATTTCGTGCAAACAATATTCAATATTCCAAACGCGAAACATTGCTGAAGTCCAAGTAAGCGTCCAAGCATCAAACAAAGCTTGAGTATTTTTGCCGTGGTATTTCTCAAGCCTTGATTTTAAATCGGTGGTTTGATATTGATGCATGACTTCGCGGATGCCATCAAGGGTCACTTCTTCTACCAAAACATGAGCGCCTTCTGTGATGATTCCGATGATGTTTTGAGGATGCCTCGCCGCAGTTAAAAGCGCAATCGATCCGCCATCGCTGTGACCAAACAAAATGGCTTGCTTGATTTGGTGTTTCTCTAAAAGTAATTGCAATAAGTCGGCTTCATGTTCCAGATAATCCAGTCCGCGCTTTTCATTGCTAAATCCGCATGATTTTCCGTAGCCTTGTCGGTCATACACCAAGTAATTGCAGCCGCAAGCCTGGGCCAATTGTTCCGGAAAATCGCGCCAAAGTTCAATACAACCCAATGAATCATGCAAGAAAATAAGTGTTGGTTTTTCAGGAAAATTGACAACGTGTTTTACGGCCAAAGAATCAATGATAGAATGGGGCATATTTTATATTTTGAATAAAAAAACCGGACATAAATTCGGTTACAATGTTATGAATTAAAATCTAAAATACGTGTTAAGATGCGCTCACCGCTGCACTTGAAATTGATTTTAGGTGATAATCAGCGCAAGCAATCATGGCAAAAAGTATGATTTCTTTAGCATCAAGTTGTTCGAATTCTTCCGAGGTTTCAATACTAAAATCATAGTGCGTTCGGTTCCATTTCATATCCGGATACAATTGACAAAGCTCATGGCGATGCTCATCTAAAAGCAAATATGAAGTCTTCCAGAAACCTTTGAGTTTAAAGTAAAAACGATAGGTTTGTTCGGGCTTGAAGATCTGAATTTCCATTGATCCGTTCCAACGCATCTTAAACTCGGCTAAGCTTCCGCCGGCATCAAAGATTTCTGTTGCATTGCCCCAAAAACTTTTGGCTTTTACTTGCCAAACGCGTCCGTCTTTATGCCTGATTTCAGATTGTTTGGCATACCATTTTGGATAAATCCACTCACCGATGATCTGGTCTTGGCGACTAATTTGGTATTGACCCAGTTGGTTTGCAGTAATTTTATAAGAGTTCATGGCCTATTATTTTGGTTGCTCATAAGTCGCTTTTGAACTTGAAATGATACAGTTAACCGCAAAATTTAATTTCGTTTTTTCCAGATCAAATAAAAAACTACCCAAAACGGAAGCACCGAAAGAATGATTTTTATTTTTAAACTCGCCAAACCAATCAGCAGCAGTATTGTCATCAAAAAGCCCAGCAAAAAAGCACCGGTTATGGTTAATCTTCTGCTGATCTTCTTCTGAAAAAAAGTAAAAATGAGCAAACATTCGCCTAGAAAAGGCAAAACGGTAAACGGATGCAGCACGCTCATCAAATTTTCGAAGGCTTTACTGACGATTTCAAATTGAGCTTCAAAAATAAACTGGTGTTGATTGGTTCCCCATTCTAAATAACCCATTTGAAAGCTCAGCAGCAGTAAAAGATTTAAAATTTTAGGTTTCATATCCTTCATTTTTTACATGAACCATTTTGCAGCTCACTCATTCCTCCGGACAAATTCAAAACCCGAACAAACCCATATTGGTTAAGTAAATACGCGGCTTGCGGACTTCTATGACTATGTGAGCAATACACCAAAATTTCGTTTTTTTGATACCGTTTAAGCTCTTTGATGCGTTTTTCTAATTCTTGAATCGGAATGTTGATGGCGTTTTTGAGCGAACCAAAATCAGGATCTGCTTTACCTTGATACTCTTTTGCAGTGCGCACATCAAGCAAAATAGTTTTGGGATGCTTAGCTATATAAGCACAAACTTTTTGGGGCGTAATGTTTTTGAATTTAATGCTAGAAGCTTTGACCAATTTCATATTACAGTCTTTACAAACACCGGGTTTGTTGTAGGTCTGATGGTCACAATCTAAACCACATGGTAGACATTGGTATAATGTTTTGGTGTTCTTTTGACCCAAACATCCAGAGCTTGACAGCAAAGTCAAACCCAATAAAAAGAAGGCAAAATGCTTCATGGCTGATTGTTGTTCTTGCGCATCGAAACCAGCTCAACCGTAAAATAAAGCAATGAAGCAATCAGAAAAAGCAAGTTAACACTGTGGGCAAATTCAGGTGCTCCTTCAGGCCAAAGTTGTCCTAAAAGAACCATGGCATTGAGTAAAATTAGCGGGTAAAGTAAAAACCGTTTCATCTTTTGTTATTTGAGTTGTACTTTCAAATGTAAAAAATAAAACGGTTTTTTGTTCGCAGATTAAATTAAATCAAGGGCAAATAACGTTCGTTGATAACGTTCATATGCCAACGATGATGACCTGCAAAAATATAGCCGATGGAACGAACAGAATATTCACCTTTGAAGCTTTGGCCGGTTTTGTCCATCATTTCTTCAGTAAAACTTTCAAATAATTGAATGGTAGATTCTCTGAGCGTGATGGCTTCTTGCAGCAAGCTTTCAAAACTTCTGCGAGATGTTTGTGCGTTTTGCCCGTAGAGTTCTTCATCAAAGGGTTTGACTTCTCTTTCTCCGCGAGCAAACGACAAGGCTCGATAGGCAAACACACGTTCGGTGTCAATTAGGTGTTGCAAGATGTCTTTGATGGTCCATTTTCCGGGAGCGTAAACTTTGTTATCTACAGATTTCCACAATTCAATAGGTGCATTTTTTAATTCGTCGAGGCTGATTTTCAAGGCTTTCAAAACCGGAACATCATCAGCTAAATTGATGTATCGGTCAAAATATTCAGGCATCGGATAAAGTTGTGATCGTGTCATATTTTAAAAATTATAGTTTTAAAAAATAAAAATTTGATTCTGATTGCAGTTCAAAACCCATGGCAAGATAAAGTTGGTTGCCAATTAAATTATCGGTGGCAGTTTCCAGTAATAAACCGCAAGCTTTTGTTTCTTTGGCCAGCTGTTGTGCGGCAAATATCAATGATTTTGACAGACCGTTTCCGCGAAACTCTTTCAGAACAAATATATCGTTGAGTAGCCACAAACGCTGCATACGAACCGATGAAAAAATTGGGTAAAGTTGTACAAATCCCACTAATTGATGCTCTGTTTTAGCCACAAATATTTCTGAATCGGAATGCTTGAATCGGGCTTCTAAAAATGCGTAAGCTTGCTTTGTATCGCTCATTTGTTGATAGAATTGCCGGTACAAATCAAATAACTCGACAATGGGTTCAAGGTCTGTAATGGTTGCTTTTCGAATCTGAAAACTCATAGGTATTCGATATTTGTTTAAGTTGGCTTTTTTAGTCAAAATTCATTTGGTATTCACTGTCCATTGTTGCTCATAATTTTCAAGAGTACTCATCATTACCGAATCAGTTTTGTACAGTTCTTTGAGTTTGTTGAAATAGTATGGAGTTTGCGCATCGGTCAAGGTCATCAGCAACATCAACTGATAAATAATATCTTGCGGCTGATCATCGTCTATAGCCCTTTGAATGTTTGCTTTGATAATTTCACCTGCTTTTTGTGTTTTATTCAAGGTTTTGAGACTTTGTACAGCAACTACCGGAAAATCCCAGCCGTTTCCCAAAAACCAACGCCGAGCATACGAATCTTTCAAAGCTGTTAAGGCGATATCTTCAGCTCTTGAATCGCCCAATTGAGTCAGCCCACTCAGCGCATGCATCAAGCTTTGGTTTTTCCAGCTTGGACGATTGGGCAAAGCCGCTAATACATCAAAGGCTTTCGGACTTTTACTTTTCCCCAATGCAATGGCGGCAGCACTCACAACACGATCGCTGTAATCTTGTAATTCATTGACATACAAATTGTCATGTTGCATGTTTCCGCTCAAACCTAAACTGGTTAGGGCAGCAGCTTTGACCCAATTTTTTTCATGTCCGATGAGTTTTACTAGAAATTCTTGTGTGTTTTCATCAGGTACAGACTCTATATTTCTGAGTTGAATTACAGCATTTAAGCGGAGTCTCCAATAAGCATCACTCAGAATCATTTTCTGATAAGCAGATTTTAGTTCTGACTTTTCTTGAGTTGTTGTTTCTTTTGTAACCGTTTTGGACAATTCGTTTAAAGCATCATTCCGAACTGCTACAGAATTACTTTTTTCCAGCGCTGACAACCATTCATTTTTAGACTTGATTTGATTGATTTGACCGATCCAAATTTTATACGGGTCAAAATTCCAGAACTCGATCGCTTTAATTTGGCTAAAAATAAAAACGCTTTCCGGTTGCGGATTCAAATGTAGCCTATGAATTTCACCATTTATCTCAATATTGACTGTGCCTTGAAAATAGATGGCGGATTGACTTTGCCTTACTCTGATTTCAAATTGTTTTTTTTGTGGAAAATAAACCGACGAAACGTCTAAATTTGGCTGCCCGATTTGGTATAACCATTGTTTAAAGAACCAACTCAAATTGCGTTTACAAACGGTGTTTACACATGTTTCAAAATCAGTTGTGGTTACGGGTTTAAAGGCGTTTTTACGGATAAAATACCGAATTGCTTTCAGAAAATTTTCTTCGCCTATTTCATCCCGGAGCATTCTTAAAACCAATGCCCCACGGTATTTTGCGTATGAATCGCTGGTAAATAATTCCGCATCTTCAACTTGATTTGGAACAATCGCGTGTTTGTTGTTGCTGTCCCAATCAGATTGAACACTACCGGTTTCCCACGGAAGATACCAAAGTAAATATTCAGCCTGACCATGTTTTTGAGCAGTGTACCAGCCTTCAAAAAATTGTGCGAAAGCTTGTGAAAGCCAAATGTCCTGTGTTTTTTTAGGTATTATAATGCTTCCAAACCACTGACTAGCCAATGCATTGAACGATACGCCATCCCACAAATATTGATAATCTTCGTGTGTGCCGGCATCGTCAATCATATTGTCTGAAATTATTCCAAAGCTGCTCGGAGCTATCTTCCCTGGGAACGGATAATTCTGAACAACCACTTGAGTGTAGGATTCAAACGGATAATCAAAACCTGTTTTTTCATTCAAAAACTGCATCATTTTTGGCAAATCAACGGTCGATGCTTTTATGGCCTCTAACTCATCCGGGTAACCATAAGTATGCAAAGGAATTCCTTTGTAGTACTGAACATAATCAACATATTCACCTACCACAATTTCGTTCAAATATGGTACATGTGGATATGACAACCGATAATGAAATGTACGTTTATGCTCATTTGTACGCACCTCAATCAATTGCCCGTTGCTGATTAGCGTAAGTTTTTCATCAACGGTGGCAATAAATTCTGATGTACTTAAATCGTGCGGGTTCAAACTGCACGGATGCCAATAAGAACTATGATTCCATTGACTTTGTGACCAAATTTGTTTTCGGTTTAGCGGATTCACGCGGGTAGGTTCAAAAAAGCGTAGTCCGCTTCCAAAACTTCCACCTAATGTATTCAAATCCGGACGGTTGATATACTGTGTTTCATAGGTGATAATCAATTCTATTAAACTGTCTTTTGAATAGGTACGGTTCAACTGAATTTGCAGAACAGACAAATCCGGCAGTATTTTATAGTTTAAATTAATACCCTCATAATTTTGCACAGAATGAACTTTTAACTGTTTTGCCGCCAAGAAAATGACTTCACTTTTTTTTGTGAATTTTAAATTCAGATAAGCTTTTCCGATTGCTTTTTGATTTGACCAGTCAAACGAAAGCTCAATCTTGGAGTGAATTACATCTATATTGTTTGAGTTGATGTTTGTAGCGAACAGCGGCCAATTCAATAGCGCCAGAAAGGATATAATAATTTTGAATTGCATAACTTTTGCGGTTGAGAACAATTCAAAATTAAATATACCAATGATGATGTGCGAGCCGATTTTAGGACATTTTAGGCCAATTTTTTCAAAAGCCTTTCTGCTTGTTTTTCGCTGGTCAAACCTACTTGAAGTGCTCGCTGTTTTTTGGATAAATCCGGACTTTTTTGTAGTTCGATGAGTTTTTCGACTCTGATTTTATTTAGGTAAGCATTAATGGTCAACCCAGTTTCTTTTTTAAAAATACGCGTTAAATTGCGTTCGCTCATTACAGCTATTTCAGCCAAAACGGATAGATTGTTTTTTTGATGGAGATTTTCAATCAGATAATCTTGAACTTTATGAATGCCTTGATGTATATGGTTTCGGTAGTTGAAATGAGCCGTAAGTTGCGCATTGTCTCCGTCGCGTCGATTGTATACAACCAATTCACGGGCTACTTTGTGTGCAAAATAACTGTCGGTGATTTGTTCTAGTAAATGTAGCATTAAATCAATACCCGAGGCAATTCCTGCGCTTGTGTGGATGGTATTTTCAGAAACAAATAGAACATTGTCTTTGACTTTTGTTTTTGGAAATTGCTGCTGCATTTTTTGTGTCAACTGAAAATGTGTCGTACACATTCGGCCATCAAGTACCCCAGAATAAGCCAAGACAAACGAACCTACACAAATGCTTACCAAATGTACTTTTTGTACAAAAGCTTGTGCAATCCATTCAAAAAGGGCAGTATTTTTTTTGAATTTAGAAGATTCTATATATCGGACACGGGCACCGGGAATAATCAAAAAGTCACCGGGAGTCAACAGAACTTCAGAAAAATGTTTGAGCTGGTGAATACCCATTCCGGCTGAGGTATTGATGCTCGATTCAAGTCCGCAATACTCCATACTAAAAGGCGCTCCAAAATCAATAGATTCAGAAATTACCTGGTCGGCACCTGCCAAATCCAGCAAATGGACTTCGGGTAAAATTAAAAAAACAAAGCGGGTAGGGCGCATGGTTTAGTTTGATGCTTTGTTCAAAGTTAGCAGTTTTATAAAATAAAAAGCCGAAGAATTAATGAATTTGTCTTCGGCTTACTATTGTTCGTTGGGTTCTTTTAGTTGGCTTCAACATAAGCTTTGAAATGATTCAAAATGGCTTGCCATCCAAATTCTTGCATTTCAAGCGGATGCTCATTTTCTGGGTCAAAAGCCACCGTAATCTTGGTTTGAGCACCTTGATTTTCCAGTTGCATATGCGCGGTTCGTCCTCCAAATTCATAAGTAAATTCATGCCCTAAAGTTATTTGCGTATACACGGCTTCAAAGTCAAAACCAAAACTTCCGTCTTTGGCTTCCATACGCGCTTTGTAGGTTCCGCCAACGCGCATATCATTCTCGGCTGATGGGCAATGCCATGAAACGTCGGCAAAATTCCAATGAACAATATGTTCGGGTTGGGTGTAATAGTTCCAAACTTTTTCTGAGTGGGCGTTGATGTTTGCGCTGACTGTTATTTTTGAATTCATAGATTAGTTTTAGCTTGTTGTAATTTGTGATGATACACATATGAAACCATCAAAACGGCCAAAACAACAAACGGAAAAAACGTTTGTCCGTTGATGCCATCTACTGCACCGTGACTGATGGCGGCAAAGATAAAGTCAAACGCAAAACCGGCATAAGCCCATTCTTTGACTCGGTTGGGAATTTGCGGAATCACCAGCGCCAATACGCCGAGCACTTTAAAAATAACCAAAGCATTCCCAAAGTATTCCGGATAACCCAAATGCCTGATGCCTTCTTTGGCCATTTCGGTTTGTGAAGTTAGCGCAGGTAAAAGTCCTTCAAATAAGGCAATCATACCGGTTGCAATCCAATAAATGATTTTGTCTTTTTTCATGATTTGTTTTTTTAGTGAAATTTAGTCGTTATGTTTATTGATAAAGTTAGCATTTTGAAAATTAATCATCCAATTGATGCCAAATTGATCGGTAAACTCGGCATAATAAGCGCCCCAAAAAATGTCTTGCAATGGCATATTCACTTGTCCGTTTGCTGATAATGCTTCATAAAGACGTTTGGCTTTATCGCGTGATTCTGGCTCAATGCAAATATGCATGTTGTTGCCGCGCGCCAGATTAAAGCCCATTTCTTTGGGTGCGTCAGTGCCCATCAAAACATGGTTTCCGGTAATGGGCAATTCAACGTGTAATACCATATTTTTGACATCATCGGCTACAGGTGGATGGTTGGCATCGGCCGGGAGTTCGCCAAATCTTTGAATGCCTTTGCCTATGAATTTGGTTTTAAACACCGATTGATAAAACAAAAACGCTTCTTCGGTTTTTCCGTCAAAATTTAGATAAGTACAAACTCTAGCTTTGTTGGTCGTTTTATTTTCATGACGCAATTTGAATTGAGATTCTATGTACTGATCTAGATTTTCCATAGCCATGGTGAATCCTTCTTTAAAACCCATTGCGATGATTTGTTCTAAATCTTCGAGTTTTTCATATTGAACGGTGATGTTGACCAAGGTTTTTTCGCCTGAATCAGTAAAGCGATTGTTCCATAACGAGCGCGGAAAATCGTTGTTGATGTTGCCTTGCTCATCACAAAAGGCATCCAAACCTGAAAAACTCTCCAGCGTGTCTATCGATTGGTAATCGGCACGACACCAATGCGCGACATTTTCAGGGCTGATCATCGCATAAAACCAATGTCCGCCAACCCTGAAATCCATAGTTTTGGTTACGGTTTTATAAGGCTTAGGTGCCCACCATTGATCGAGGATTTCGGGCGTAGTCCAAGCCGCCCATACTAAATCGCGCGGAGCGGCAAATTCGCGCTGTACGTGTACGGCTTTTTTTTCTTTATCAACGGTAAAATCAAATTTTAAAAGGCTGTTCATATAGTTTGTTTTAAATTAGTTTTTTTCTAAAAAATCTTTAAGCGAAGTGTTGATGATGTGATTCCATCCGGCTTCGAAGTTATGTATGGCAAAATCAGGAATCAGCGGGAAGGTTTCAAACCCGACGTGCGTTAAGGTTAATTGCGTTTTTCCGTTGAGGTCAAACAGTTCAAAAGTTACATAGGTAATTCCGTCGTAGCCATCGTATCGCCAACTGTAGGTGAGTTTCTGTTCTGGTATCACTTCAGTAATTTCACACAGATGTTTGTATTGCACGCCGTCTTCAGGGCCGCCCATAAATTCAAAGCTAAAACCTAGTTCTGGCTTAAACTCAGCTAAGTCAAAATACCATTGCTTCATGAGTTCTTTCTGGGTAATAGCTTGCCAAACCATCTTTGGGTCAGCATCAAAAACACGTGCTACAATCACTTTTTTGGGTGCACTCATATTTGTTTGTTTTTTAAGTTGATCAATACTTGGTCTAAGGCGTCAAAACGAGTTTCCCAAACTTTGCGGAATTGTTCCAGCCAAACATCAATTTCTTTCATTTTGTCAATGTGTAGTTGATAGTAAATTTCTCTGCCTTGGTTGTTGGCCGATATGAGTTCGCATTCAGTCAAGATGCGCAAATGCTTTGAAACCGCTTGCCTTGTGGTGTTGAAATGCTCTGCTAAAGCATTAGGTGTCATGGCTTGTGTGGCAATCAAGGTGATGATGGCGCGTCGGGTAGGGTCGGCAATGGCTTGAAAAATATCTCGTCTCATAAAATTTAAATAAGAAACTAATTGGTTGCAAATATATATGCAACTTTTTAGTTGCGCAAATAATTACATAAAAAAAATCAACTGATGAGTACAAATCAGTTGAGGACAAAAAAAAGCCGCTGCATACACAACGGCTTCTTCAATACTAACCACTAAAAAAACATTAAAATTTCATTCCAACACCAAAACCAACCAGCCATGGATTCAAATCTACATCTGCTGGAATTTCTAAACCGGCAGCTAAATTAGAAGCGTCAACTTTAACTTTGGTATTGAGAATGAGTTTCTTACAATCTATGTTGATGAAATATTTGTCATTTACCATTAAGTCAAAACCACCCTGAAAAGCATAACCAAAAGCGTTGTCGTATTTGATTCCTTTAACCACTTTTCCTTCGTCGGCATTATAAAAAATAGTATAGTTAACACCGGCGCCTACATAGGGTCTGAACACGTCGGCTATGATGAAGTGATATTGTGCGGTCAAGGTTGGCGGCAATAAATATACGCTTCCTAAATCAACGTCATAACTCGTTGGGCCACCCACAGCAGAGATATCTGAACCTACGGTATGCACTTCGTGCTTGGTGGTTCCTAAAATAAGTTCGGCCGATACATTTTTGGTAAAGAAATAGGTAAAGTCAAGTTCTGGAATAAAAGTAGTTGATACACTAGCGTCACCACCAATAATATCAATTTTAGCGCTTTCATCTGGGGCAACCCATACTCCGCGCAAACGAACTTGCCATTTTTTAAAGTCGGCTGATTTTTGTGTTTCTTGTGCATTTACTGAACTGATGCTGAACAGACCCAAAGCCATCACAGCTAGAAATATTCTTTTCATTGGTTGAAGAGTTTTTAAATTACACACCAAAATTAGCGGGTAGTTTTAGCTCAAAACCTGATGTAAATCATATTTTAAAAACTATTTTCTGCTGTTATATTTTGTCTGGTTTTCATCCACTCGAAACAAAATGATTTTTTCAATCAACCCAAGCGGTAGCGGTTCATTATTCGGGAACTGCACCGAACCTTTTCCTTGTTTGTATACAGACAAAGCTTCTTTAAATTGTTCATGCCCTGAAGGGGTGGCATATAAGCCAATGTGACGCTCATATCCGGCAAAGTAAATGAGTGGTTTGCCCAAAGTTTTATAAGCAGGCATTCCATAAGATATGCTTTCGGTGGCCTCAGGAGCTATTTTTAAAACCAATGTGCGCAAAGTCAACAATCGGCTTTGTATGGCCGGTGCAAAAGTGCTGATATAGGCTTGAACGGTAGTTGGTTTCATCCTTTTTTTAATTTGCGGTTCATCAACCGATATACAATAGCTACCGGAACCACCCACAGCGGAACCATTGAGCGAACCTCAGGGTCATCACTAGCTAAATAAGTCAAAGTACTTGCCACAAACGCAACCAAAAAACCAATCACAAGTATGCGTTTGCGCTTGAGTTCATTCAAATGTTCTGGCTCAATATTACCGATGCGAATCGCGGGCGTATTGATGATGTAATGCTGCAAAAGATATTGCGCTATAATACACAAGATAATGGTGCCCATATAAATAAAATAGGCTAGTGAAGCATTGTGACTGCGCGTAATGACCGACGCGCTAAACGGAAACAACCCCACAAAAAACAACAAAATCAAATTGCGCACCACCAAGCCTTGGTTGTAGTCTTTGATCAAACTAAAGGTTTTGAGGTGCTGATACCAAATACTGCCGATAAAAAAGAAGCTCACCATATACGACAGCAGTACCGGGAACAAATTCTTGAGTTCGTGCAAAAGCACTTCTTGATTGAGTTCTTCTTTGATTTCAGGAATTCTGATTTCAATAGCCATGAGCGTAATAACGATGGCAAAAACCGCATCGCTAAACAAAATCATACGCTCTATTTGAAATTCTTTTTTGATTTCAGATTCGGAAACAAATTCTGAGTTATGCTCTTTCATGGTGTATGTTTTATTTGGTTTTCTGAAAAATACCAAAAATAAAATTCTGTATTGTGTCAAAAGGCGTTGGGTGATCTACAGTAAAGCAATTGATTTTTTTAAAGTATTTTCCAAACGTTGCACTCAGTTGCATTTCAGAATATTGCTGTATCGGAATGCCACTGCACTTCAACGGGCCGTTTTCAGAAAAAGTGCCCACGGTCAAATAGCCACCAAGGTTAAGCGCTTGATGTGCTGTTTTTAGGTATTGTTCAATTTCATGAGCTTGAGTCAAAAAATGAAAAGCCGCTCGATCGTGCCAGTAGTCATAAGTTTTGGTAGGGATAAATTCCGATGCATCGGCACAAATCCACTCAACTTTGGTTGCTTGGTCACCGAGTCTTGTTTGTGCCCGTTTCAAAGCAGCTTCTGAAATATCTAAAACGCTTACATCTGTATACCCTTTTTGGAGCAATTCATCCACCAAAAAGCTATCGCCGCCGCCTATATCAATAATCGAAGCATCAATTGAAATGTTTAAATCAGCCATGATTTGCAGCGAAGTTTCAGGCACGGGCTGATACCAACTTACTTCTTGCAGGCTTTTGGTTTGGTAAATGTTATCCCAGTGGTTTTTGCGGTTAAAGTCTTCCATAATTATTTGATTTTTTTTAAAGCGGCTTGATATATTTTTTTGATAGAATTTTTCTCTTCGCGTTCGATGATGTTTTCAAGGGTCGGAACCAAATCTTTGTTGATGGGCAATTTGAGTTTGACAATTTCGCCCAGAGCAAAAGCCGCAGCCCAACGCACCACTGTTCCGGAATGTTCGGTATTGATAAGCAAACCGCTGATGGCCGGTTCTAAATCATCCTGAAAATAAGGAGCAATGTTGCCAATCACTTTGGCCGATTCCCATTGAACGCGTGGCGCTTTGTGGCCTAAATGCTCGGTAGCAAAATCCAAACAAGCGCGCGTGGCCAAACTCGAATTGAGCCTGGTAGCATATTCAAAAGCCTCCATACAAGTGCCCCGGTCAGCATCTTTGGTGTTTTGCGCAAAAGCAATGACCGCTTGGGTTGAGATGGTTTCGTCTAAAAGCAAGGCACTGAGTTTTTCAGTTTTACCTTTGGCGTTTAAAGTTTTGTCTTCAAATAATTCGGTAAGTGTCATATCATCTTATGAAGCCCAAAGCCAACTGTATAAAACCACCCAAATAACAATAAAAAAAATGCCGGTATACAGGTCATTTTTGTTGGCTTTTAAATCTTTGCGAACAATCAGTCGGTAAACCAACCATCCCAAAAACAACAGCGCAAAAACAAAAGGCAAGAAGATTCTCATGAGTTTTTTTTTAATGGTACACTAAGGTCTGAAAAAAAATTGAGCCTGCATCAAAAATATAACCTGAAATCAAGCCCACGATATTATTTTTAAATTCAAATAAAAAATCAGAATATTGCTACAACACAATTTTATCTCTACAACCCTTGAATTCTTTCAAAAGACAAATACATTTTTTATCCTCGACAAAGCGAAAAGTTGGGGTAGGTTTTATTTTGAGCATGTATTTAAACTTTATTGTCATTGTGCTCGAGCCTTTTGATACGAGTCAATTTCAAGCCGAATACAAAACCCTTTTGCTGTCGGGTTACGGTTTTCTGGCAGGCTTCATATTTATCATCTACAGTCAGTTTGAACAAATTCAATACCTCAGAAAAAAAAGATTTTGGCGGGTTCAAGATGAAATAATTTCAGTACTGCACTTTTGCTTTTGGGTGGGCTCACTATCGTATTTATACAATATCTATGTTGTTAATGTAGGTTTGAGTGTTTCGTTCGGTAGCTACAGACGTTTTCTGTTTATTACTACTGCCGGAATGATGCCCGTTTTTGTACCACTCATGGTATATCTTAGACAAAGACTTGGTGAGCGAATCACGCCGCCACCGGTGAATTCATATACGCTTGTGGGCGAGAACAAGAATGAAATGCTCCACCTTCAAAAAGACGATCTACTATTTGTTAAAGCGGTCGAGAATTATATTGAAGTTTGTTATGTTGATGCGCACCAAAAAATTACTTCTAAAACCTTCCGGCAAACGCTCTCTAATGTATGGCAGCAATTGCCTTTTTTAGCACAATGCCATCGTTCTTATTTGGTCAATCTGAGCAGCGTTCAAGAAATTGCGGGCAATTCACAAGGTGCCAAAATCATTTTTAAGGCAGTCGATAAAGAAATCCCACTGTCAAAAACCTACTACAAGCGCATCAAAGATTTGGGTTTTTAGCCCTAGAGTAAAAACACCCGTCAAATTTGCCTAAACGTTGGTCAAAAAAACTATCGTTTCATCACATTTCCTGCATTGATAAAGGATTTCGTTCTTACTTTGGGGTTCAATTTAATTCCTTAAACTTATGTTGCGTTTTCTAAAAACCCTGCCTGCTGTACTCGCTTTTTTACTGCTTTTTATTTGTAATCATTCATGGGCACAAACCCATTATAAAAGCGAAATTGATTTTGGCAACGGCATGATCATCTCTACTTTTTTAGATATAAAGATGGCCAACGGACAATTCAAAATTACTTCACCCAAAAATGCCGATCTGCGCATGATGGGCGGCAAGGCAAGATTGGGTAGAATCATGGGCAAATCACCCAAAAAAGGAATCATTTTTACCATCAAAGGAAGCGCGAAAAAGGACAGTTTGTTTGGAGATGCCAAAATTCCGATGGTGGGCAAATTAAAGTTCAAAGGAATCGTTCGCCAAGAAATGTTGAGCGGTGAATTCATCAATACCGACGGAATCTCTATCGGAACTTTAAGCGGTCTATCGTCAGCCGAAGATAAAATTGATTACCGCTGGCTTTATCCGCAAATGCTCAAAGTGATACAAGACAATATTTATTCAAAAGACGCACTGCAAACCCAAGCATGGAAAAAATTCGAAAAAGATATGGAACAGCTTTGTCAAGAGGCACATGACGATATCGAAATGTTTATTGGTTTTAATATGCTGGCTCAAAAGCTCCCGTTTAGTCATTTAACGCTGGCTATTCAGCAAAATCTGCCCGAAGAAAAGCCTTCTGAACATCAAGAGCCAGAGCAGAACAATCCCTCTAAAAACGTTATTTTTGAAAAGAAGAACAGCACCACGGCCTATCTGCAAATCAAGAACTTCAGCAATACCACCGATGAACTCAACCAAATTTTGCCCACCATCGTAGCCAATCCGGCCTACAAAAACCTGATCATTGATTTGCGCAACAATGGCGGCGGCGGTATCAGCGCAGCTTTTGCTTTTGCTCAATACATTGTTACCGATGATTTAGAAGTGGGTTATTTTCCGACCAACAAACTCAAGTATTCGGGTTTTCAACGCGAACTGTTCAACCAATTACCCGAGCTGCAACCCAAAAACACCGAGGAATTTGGCAATGAATTAAAGACTACGCCGGGCGTGAAACTCATCTTTAAAAAACCAACTCATCCTGTATTTACAGGAAATTTATACGTCTTAACCAATGGACACACCGCAAGCACCTGCGAGCCGATTGTGTATGCGCTCAAAAGCCGCAAAAAAGCCACCATCGTTGGGGCTAAAACCTATGGCGGTATGTTGGCTGCATCTCCTTTTGTAGTTTCAGGTAAATACATGCTCTTGTTGCCCATTGGTGATTTTTACACCCATGATGGTGTGCGTTTAGATCGCGTTGGTGTAGTTCCGGATGTTGTGGTGGATGCTGAGGAAGCTTTGGATAAAGCGCTTGAATTGATTAATGCAAAACAACCGTAGAGCGTTGGGAGCGTAGTTGCGTTTAGCTTTTGAAAGCTGCTGCTGTAAATGCCATTGGGAGGGTTTTGTGAAGGCGGGTGAATATAATAAAATCTATTGAAGTAGGCAGGAGAGTAGCTTCGCTCAGCTCCTGAACGCTGCTGCTATAAATGGTGAATGATGTGGAGTTGGGGAGCGTAGCTGCGCTCGTCTCCTGAACTCCGTTCCTGCAAATGCAATGGGTGGGTTTTGCTAAGGCTGGCGTCTATAAACGAAAAAATCCATTCAAGTGAACAGGAGAGTAGCTGCGCTCGTCTCCTGAACTCCGTTCCTGCAAATGCAATGGGCCGGCTTTTGGCAAAGCCGAGCGTCTGTAAACGAAAAAATCCATTCAAGTGAACTTGATGGATTTTTTCTTTTTACATCCGCAATCCCATTGCGCTTGGTGTGGAGTCGGGGAGAGTCGAACTCCCGTCCAAACAAGCAACCAAAGAGCTTTCTACACGTTTATTCCCTGTTTAGGTTTTCGACGTTGGGCTAGGACAGGAACAACCACCCAACGCTTATCTTCTTGAGTTTTCGTCACCACGTCGAAGCTACATGATGCTTAGGTTCAAATTTACGATTTACCTGAACCGACCGCCAAGAACCAGGGCTTTCGAGGTAAATCCTGCTTTCCTACCTGGTAGGACGAGGCTCATCTTACTATAATTCAGATTAAGCAGCAAGAGCGTAGTTTCCTTCGCCGTGTAAAGTTTTGAGACATAGATTTACGAGATTTGCCTCCGTGCTCGACGTGCTTACTGTTCAATTGACCTTGCTGTCAAAACCAGTCGACCCCAGTTTTTTTAATTACGAATTACGAATTACGAATTGCGAATTACGAATTGCGAATTGCGAATTACGAATTACGAATTACGAATTACGAATTACGAATTACGAATTACGAATTACGAAATTATTACAATTGAGGCGCAAATATAATGCATAAATTAAGTTTTGGTTGTTAATGTGGTTTTAATTTTTTAGTAGCTGAGACTCTGAGTGCCTGAGCAGCTGCGCTCCACCAATGCAGTGTTGTTATCAAGTGGTTTACCGGGTTGCTATACACTGCTTTTAAATAGAGGTATAACTGTCAACCTTCCATCAGAAATTTTATATTAATGTTTCTACACTTCTTAAATGTGGGTAGATTTGTGTTTTGGATACCGAGTTCACGAATCGTAACAACAAAAACTCAAATGAAATTAATCCATACTGAAAATTGGAACAGAAAGGAGCATTATGATTTCTTCTCAAAAATGGCCAATCCATATTTTGGGATTGTCACTGAAGTTGATTGTACAAAAGCATACAGCAAAGCAAAAGAAAATGCATATTCTTTTTTTGCCTATTACCTTCATAAATCTATGATGGCTGTTAATTCGGTAACAGAATTGCGGTATAGAATTGTGCATCAGAATATTGTTGAGTTTCCGGTGGTTAATGCGGGCGCTACCATAGCCAGAAAAGATGGAACATTTGGTTTTATCTTTGTAAACTTCACAGAAGATTTTTTCAAGTTTAATGAGCAATTGCAAGACGAAATTAAAAGCGTTCACAATTCAACGGGGCTGAGGTTAAATGATGATGATGTCAAAAAAGATTTAATACGACATTCAACCATTCCATGGACGTCATTTACCGGCTTGTTGCACCCAACAAACTTTGACCCAACCGAATCAGTCCCTAAAATCACCTTCGGAAAGTTTAATATTCGCGACCAGAAAAAATATTTACCGGTGTCTATTGAAGCGCACCATGGCTTGGTAGACGGATTTCACTTAGCCCAATATTTAGAAGAATTTCAAAGACAGCTCAATCAGTAATGAGAACCATCGCCAACCAGGGTCATGCTGAGGGCTTCAATTTGTTGGCTTTTAGACTGTTTTTGCAAACAAAACTCTATCTTAGCGAAGTTCGCTCTTCTGTCATGTGCAATGTTGCGCAGACTGTTAAGGGTACAAAACACAACCACAAAATCTAAATGTATGTATACAAAATCAATTTTAATCATGGCCGTTTGGGTTGTTTGCACTTCATTTAAATGGTCACAAAACCAACTTGAAACGGGTTGGTATTTTATAACGCCAAACAGCCCCACCACAATTACCTTTGAAGATCTGGATTCACATGAAAATTATACGGTTGAACGCGTTCCCATCATCAGTATCAGTGACATCAAAAGCGTAAAACTCACCGAAGAAAAAATACCGGGCCTTCCCAAAATGGCAAAATTAAACATCCATCTCACAAAACCAGGACGTAAAAAATGGAATGCAGCCCTACGAGAAATGTCCAACAAAGGCATATCGGCAGTATTTGTATTTGAAAATGTTGTTTATTGCCAACAAACAGTCATCGGCAAAGTTAGTTCAAATGTTAGTGCATCCATTGTAGACCATGATTTGAATGCTCCTAAACTTAAAATTATCTGCGCATCTATATCAAAAGCTTTGACTCTTAACGGCCGCTAACCGATGTACTCGGAAAAGTAATTTTCAGCCAAAATCTAAACCAGCCCCAAACGGTCATAGATATGGAACAGTTGTCAAGAGGTTTTTATTTTCTTAAAATAAAAAGTAGCGGCTCCGAAAAAACCATCAAAATCATCAAAGAATAGAGTTGTAATAGCTTGCTATCAACAGCCGCATTTCTAAATTAATACAACCCCCACATTTGTATTATTCACCAACTACAACCGTAACCACTTTGGGCGCTCGGCTTCATGGGTTGGCTCAATCTTGACTATGCTGTTCATATTTCCGCAAGAATTAACCCCAAAAAGATGATTGAGTAGGGGTTTTAAGGCAGTTTCAAGGCAGTCTTAAGGCAGTAAGGCAGCTCTGAGCCCAGTAAAAACGTTGTTTTTTGCCCTTTGAGTGCTACAAAGGTGCCTTAAGAGTGCCTTAACGCTCAGAGCCTTTTGTGTGATTGAGACTCCAAAAAAGTTTAGAAAGTTGAGCAAGTTGAACAGGTTTAGAGCAAATATTTGAGCAACTGAAAATTCACAATCAGTTTACAAGGATGAAAAAGTCTAAGAAGTTTCGTTGAAAAAGACCTATATCAGAACGCATTACCCAAATAAATTCCTATTGTTCTATTGCCCAGCGGTCTGTAGCATAGGGTGTCCATAGGTCTAGCCGTGTCTCTAGCGCAGCTTATCCCGGGTCACAGCCGGGTCTATTCATCATCTATAAAATTATACCGATGACTTTAATATTTCTGTGAAAAATCTGCTCTTTAGGGTAAAGTTTAGTACAAGTTAGTGTATAGATTGTGTAGTTTATTGGCTGAAGTTACTGACAAAGTTCGAATCAAAAAAAACAGACCCATCCGTTGATCAGATGAGCCTGTTTCAAACATCCCCAATGATTAATTTTTTGCGCGGCCGTTGGGTTTAATTAAAAGCCATTCCCGTTGGGCTGATAAACATATTTAAAGGTGTAGTATCTAGATAATGATGTAGTGTCAGGGTTGGCTGGAGCATCTTTGTAATAACTGATGATTTCCATTTTAGCGTATTTGCCATCATGTGTTTTGATCACAAATATTTTTCCCGCTATGGGTGTGATTAAGTTGTTGGTACTGTTGTAATTGTACCAACCATTGCCGCTTCCGGTAGGGATGGCATATGAGCCGGCTCCGTCTTGATTAAAGCTTGATTCGCTCGGTAGGGTGGTTACTGCGCTTAAAGTGTTTGAAACAATGCTTATTGATCCGCTGCCAGTGCGGGTTGGCTCATCTGTGATGCCAATTTCAGAACCTCCGTTGACCAAAAGGGTAGTTCCTCTAAAGGCAATATCCCATGTGTCATCTGTGACGGTGGTGTTTTGTGAAAAACTAAATTTTGTAAAGGCTCCTCCAACGGGTTGCCCTTGACCACCGGTTTGTGGGGCATAAAGGTTTGAAAATGTTTTTGTTTCTAAAGTTGCTTTGGTTGTGGTATCGTTGTTGTCGTTTGAACAAGCTGATAACAAGCCAATCGCTATAATTGCTATAGCCGATTTTAAAATGTTTGATGTACGCATAATGATAAATTTATTGATTGTATTTAATGGTTAGAATTCATATTGAATTTTGGCAAAAAATTGTCTCCCCGGCAAATTAGGAATGTTGTTTGGGTCGGTATAATCAAACAGGTTAATCAGACCCGCTTGCGCCGATATTTGGTGTTTAAAATCTTTGCTTAGTGTTAGATTGGTTACAAAGTAGCCCTTCACAAAATCATCGTATTGGTCTAAAATGCCATTGCTGTTGCTGTCGTAGATTCCGTACTTACTCCTGTAAAAAACTCGAGCGTTAACAGAGGTTTTTATCGCTGATATAAGATAATTTACTTTGATGTTGGCCGTGTGTTTTGAACGGTTGTACAAGCCAAAGTAATCGCTGGGTTTTAATTTAAAAGAGTTCAAAGTAATTGGGTCTCGGGCAAATACTTCGCCTCTCTCGATTTTGTTGATTACCCCTTGATCTTGGGCAATTAAATATTGATAACCAACCGCAACAGACCAGTTAGCGTTTGCTTTGTATAGGCTATTGAGCTCCAGCCCATACGTGAAAATTTGGTTCATGTTAAAATAGGAGAATACATTTTGACCATTTGTTTTTTGGGCAACAGCTCTGGTGTCGATTAAATTTTTGATTCGATTGTAGAAAAAATTATAGTCGACTGACCAATTGCTTTTTTGATAATGACCGCCCCAGTTAAAATTAACAGAGCTTTCAGGCTTTAGCGCCTTTGAAAAATCTGCCCCTTGGGTAAACAATATTTGCCCCTGACTTTGTAATAAATCAAGTTTTTGTTTGGCCACATTATAACCCAAAACGGTATATCCTACCGATGAGTTAGTAAAATCAAAATATAACTGTCTTAAGTCGGGGGCTTTATAGCCGTAACCTACCGATATTTTTGACGAAAAGTGATCATTCCACTGATAGTTTAGCCCAATTTTAGGGCTCAATTGCGATTCATACTGATGATGGTGGTCATATCTAAATCCTAATAAAACATTGAGTTTTTTTTTGATGTACCACTCTAATTGGCCATAAATATATTCAGAGTTGAGGGTGGCTTTGTTTTCAAAATAGGTTCTGTTTAAGGTTTCATAGTTGAGCCCCATTCCTGCACTTAAAATGTTTTTGCCTATTTTGTAATGTGAACGAATTTCGGGTCGATAATATCGTTGATCAAATTGACTTTTGTCAAAAAGCACATCGTTGCTATCGTTTAAATATTCATGGGCCTGATACCGTGTGGCGTATAAGTCATACACCAGTTTGAAGTTTGAATCAATAGTTTGGTTGAGTATCAGGGAATGGTTCCATTCATTGATTTGGCTTTGTCCGCGATAAAAAGCAGTTCCGATTTCTGATTTGTTGTCTTGGTTTTGATGATAAAATCTTGCGTTGACAGATAAGTTGATTTGGCTCGAAAAATTGATTTTTATTTTGGGTTGAATGGTAAAGTTATGGTAAGGTTGAACCGTTTGTAGATAATCGTTTTTAGAAAGGTTATAGCCGTGGGTATTAAAGTAATTACCAAACAATTCCATACCTACTTTCTGGTGGCCATATTCAAAAGTCGCCGAAGCATCGTGCGTATTAAATGTTGCTTTTTTGTAGCTGAAGTTACCTTTCAATGTGTCTGTAGTTTTGATTTTTTTGGTAATAATATTAATAACGCCAGCCAAAGCTTCTGAGCCGTACAAACAAGACGAAGCCCCCTTTACAATTTCAATTCGATCAATGTGGTTGACACTGATTCTACTCAAATCAAGTGTTCCGGCACTTCTGCCTAAAAGAGGTTGACCATCTATCAAAATCATAACATAAGCAGCGTCTAAGCCTTGCATCTGAATACCTTCGCCACCGCCAAAATCAGCAACGGTAATTAGACCGGTTTGTTCTTGGATGATTTCATTCAAACGGCTCACACCTGATTTCTGAATGCTTTCACCACTGATAATTTGGGTGGGTAAAGGCAAGGTTGCTGCGCTTCTTTCGGTTCGGGTTCCGGTTATAAAAACCTCTTGCAGTTGATGATTTTTTAAAGAATCAGTTGCTACTTGAGCCATAGCGCATGAATTTGAATACATTAAAAATAGGGCTACCGTATTTTTTTTGAATTTCATTATTCTGCAACAATAAAGCGATCAATGACTTGGTTGATTTGTTCTTGGCTTGCGTTTGATGCTAGTTTTTGAAGATGTATGTGCAAAGGCTTTCCGTCTAGTTCTGCTAGTAGTTTAAGGTCTTTGTTTTTGGCAAATTCAGCATTCCATTTGGTGCGGACTTTTTTCCAAAAATCTTGGTTTTCTTTCCACCACTTTTGCGCTGCTTCACATTTCAAATCGTCTACTTTTGTATAAGTGTTGTATCCTTTTTCTTGAGCCAAAAGCACATCGTTTCCTTTTTTGTCTCGGATGATTTTGTCGTTGTCTTGGTTGTGTATCCAACCCTTTTGAACCATTTCTAATCCATTAAATCTTTTGGTGATGTTGTAATCACTTCTTTGAGTATATTCTCTTCTCGGAAGCGGAGCATTGGTAGTATTTTGCCAAAAAGTTCTTCCGTCAGTATGCACCCATGTTGCGGTTCCTTCATATCGGGGTTTGTCGTCTACTTCATATACTTTTTGTGTCCATTGTCCTTTTACGTTTTGTTTTGTTCTGGTCTTGAATTTCCAATCATTGAATCCGTTGTACTCATAAAAGGCTGTGTTCTCAAACAGCCAATCTTCGCGCCAGTGTTTTACAATCATTCCTTTGCCCACAATGAGTAAGTGCTGAATTGATTTTCGGTAAGGTTCGTCTTCAATAAGTTCTGCCCATTCTAAAGCGGTTTCATGTTTTACCGCAGATGGTTTGTAATGAGTAGTGTCTTGAGGGTAGCTAAATGTTTCTGTAAAATTGAATTTGATTTCATAGCAACCACACATAGATTTAATGGCTTTTTGGTCTTGGGTATTTTGTGCTTGCACTGTAAGGCTTAGCAACAAAATCATAAGTAAGGAGTTCTTCATGTAATTTATATTAAATTAGACTAATTCTAAACAATGCAAATATATGTTATTATTTAGAATAAATCCAAATTAAAATTTAATTATTATATCTCCTCTTTTTTGTTTTTTGTTCGATCGTTTTTGTTGTCAGTGTTTTAGAAGGTTGATAGGACTATAGACAACGGGAGTTTTTTTCATAAACAGCTTGATTCTTGAACGATATTGTGTTAATCAGTGAAGTCTATTCAATACAATGTGTAGAGATAGGTTTGCCGGAACAAAGGAGTTGGTTAAATGAGTAGCTTCTGCAAGAAGTATTGTTTTTTACCTAACCACAGGGTGCCATAATATTAAGTAACTTTATGGAGAACTAATTAAAAAAACACAAAGGTCTGAATAGGGGCTTGCCCAAAACATTTGTCGTGTTGGGGTGCGTTAACCGAAAGATATTTGGTTTAATCAAGTGATTTTGGTTTCATCCATTTTCAGATTTTTTCTTTCGCGTTTTTGTAAGGAGAAGATGTATTTATTTGAATCATTTTGTCTAATGTCCTGTTGTCTCATACCGGGCAGATTCATATAGCTTCATGTTTGTTTTTACGCTCTATGAGTGCCAATATATCCGTTGCCGTTTGGTCAAGTTTTTCGGAGTGTCTTAAAATTGTCCTTTTTTGTACTGTTTGTAAAAATTTTGAGCAAGTTGTTCGAGTTCGTTGCATTTCAGAAACAATGTGCTCCAACCAATAAGATAGGCTACTAGGTCATTAATACTCATTAATGTAATTTTTGAATTCCCTTCAAGTTCTTTAATAGCGGTTAGCCCAATCAGAACATACAAAACATCTTCAATCTTAAAGCGCAGCGGTCTGTAGTATAGCGTGTCTGTAGGCGCAGCCGTGTCTCTAGCGCAGCGTGTTCTTGGGCAAAGCCGTGTCTACTCTTCATCCACAAAATCAAACGGATAATCGCCAAAAACGGGAGCGACTTTCTTGGCGGTATATACATTTTTGTTGTACTTGTTTGACAGCGCAATGATGGTTACGTTTTCTTTGAGCAAACTAATGTAAGACGAGGTGTTTCCGTGCCACCAACCGTTGTGAAAAAAGAATTTCTGACCGCCTTCCCACTCAATCATACGGGTGCCCAAACCGTAGTTTTTGGTGCCTTTGGTTTCGTAGCTATAGCCTTTAAAAATTTGGTTGCGCAGTTTTTCGCTTAAAAAGGTTGGAGCATTGCGCGCTAGGTCAAATTTGAGCAAATCGCGTGGGGTAGAGTAAATGTTTTTATCGCCGTATACCGCATCAAGGTAGTCATAAGCCAAACGAATGTTGTTGCCTTTGTATGACGGAATAGCGGTTTCGCGGTCTTTGTCATAGTCAAAAACATAAGTGTGGTTCATGCCCAGCGGTTTGAAAATCATTTCTTGCATGGCCTGAGCATAGGTAACTCCCGATGTTTTTTCAATGATCAAAGCCAGTAAAGCATAGTTGGTGTTGCAATAGGCAAAACGCTTGTTGGTCGGAAAGTCTAACTGTATGTTTTTTTCGGCCAGTAAATTGGCTACGTCCTGATTGGTCAAGGTTTTTTTGCGGTCCCAAACACCTTTGTCTTCGGTAAAATAAGCATAGTTGCGCAATCCGCTTCTGTGGTTGAGCAAAGTACGCACGGTAATCTCAGGATACGGAAAGTTATCAATAATCGTATTGACTTTTTGGTCTAAATCCAGCTTGCCGTAATCAACCAAAAGCATGATGGCAGTGGCCGTTAAGACTTTGCTTACCGAGGCCAAATGCAGGGGTGTTTCTGAAGTAATGGCAATGTCTTTTTCGCGGTAGCCCATGCCTTGGTATCGTTCATAGATGATTTGCCCGTCTTTGGCTACCAAAAAACTCAGGTTGTTGTTGGGGTTGCTCCAAAATTTGTTGCAGTATTGCTCTATACAGTTTTTCTTGCTTTGCACATAGTGTTCGTCTAAACTTTCGTAGCGCACAGCTGATGAGCGCATCATTGGCAAACCGCTCTGGCTGAGCTCCGGCGTGTTTGAATCAGATCGTTCTTGACGTGAACAAGTCATAAAAACGGCACCGACAAAAAAGAGTTTTATATAGAGAAAAATGAGTTTCACAGGGTGGTTATTAGTGGTTTTGACAAATATATACAAACAAAGCTAGGGTATTTAAGGGCTTTAAAAATGGGTTATAAACATTTTATTAACGATGTTTTTTGTGCTTCAGCCCAATGATTTTGATTGCTGAATTTTTAGTAAAATATTTTTGAAAACGTTGTAGTAAAGGTTTACATTTGGCGCTGAAAAATTTTGCCCACAATGAAATTCGGAATCATCAAAGAAAGAAAAACACCACCCGATAGACGGGTTGTTTTTACCCCGGAAGAAGCGGCTCGCCTACAGCAAGAACATCCGGAAGCACAAATTAAAGTAGAAAGTTCAGACATTCGTTTTTTTACTGATCAACAGTACCAACAAGCCGGGTTACTCGTTACTGAAGATATGACCGATTGCGATGTGCTTTTTGGTGTTAAAGAAGTGCCTATTGAGGCACTGATTCCGAATAAAAAGTACTTTTTCTTTTCGCATACCATCAAAAAGCAAGCGCACAACCGCAAGTTGTTGCAGTCTATTTTAGAGAAGAATATTGATTTGTATGACCACGAAACCATTGTAGACGCTCAATTTAAGCGTTTGATTGGTTTTGGTCGCTATGCCGGAATTGTTGGAGCCTACAACGGATTGCGCGCGTTTGGAGTCAAGTTTGAACTTTTTAATCTTCCAAAAGCAGAGACCCTTCAGAGCAAAGACGATCTAATACAGCGTTTGCGCCGATTGATTTTTCCGCCCATCAAAATTGTTTTAACCGGTCATGGTAAAGTGGCTAATGGCGCTAAAGAAATACTCGATGGCATGAAGGCCAAGCAGGTTTCGGTAGATGATTTCTTGAACAAAAACTTTGCACAACCGGTATACACGCAAATTGATGTTACCGATTATTACCGCCGCAAAGATGGCGCACCTGCCCAAAAGCAAGATTTTTATAAAAACCCAACCGATTACACCTCAAACTTTGAGCGTTTTACTCAAGTGGCTGATATTTTTATGGCCGGACATTTTTTTGGGGCTGATGGTCCTGAAATTCTAAGCCGTGAAATGCTCAATGCGTCCAACAATAAAATTAAAGTTGTGGCTGACATCTCATGTGATGTAGATGACGGCCCGATTGCCTGTACTTTAAAGGCTTCAACTATAGCTGAACCGTTTTTTGGGTATTTGCCCTCAGAGCATGCTGAGGTTCCGTATATGCACCCGGGTGCCATCATAGTGATGTCTATTGACAATTTGCCGTGTGAATTGCCCAAAGACGCCAGCGAAGGCTTTGGTGAAATGTTTATGCAACACGTGATTCCGGCTTTTTTTAACGGTGATCAAGACGGTATTTTGGCGCGTGCCAAGGTAACCGAAAACGGAAGACTTACTGAGCGATTTGCTTATTTGCAAGCATACGTTGAAGGCAAATAGTTGTTTATAATTGAACAAAATTCAATATCTTTTTTACATTTGGGATGCAAAAGCGCTCGGTGTGAAAAAGATATTTTTTTATGGTTTGATTGGCTTGTTGACAAGCTTAGTCAATGCTCAGGAATTGTTGCCCTTTGTTGAGAACTTCAGCAAATCAAACTACTATGGCGATAATCAAGTCTGGAGTATGACTCAAGCCGATGACCATGCCTTATATTTTGCCAACAATCATTATTTATTGCGATACAATGGGGTGCGTTGGGAAAAGTATGTCTTGCCCAATAAAACAATCTTGCGATCGGTTTTTGCACACCGCGATAAGGTTTACACCGGCTCGTACAACGAGTTTGGTTATTGGCAGCGCAAAGCCGGAAAAATGCAGTACAGTTCGCTAACCAAAGACAAAAAACTATTCACCGGTTTATCAATCAATGAAGAGATTTGGAAGATTTTTGAGTTTAAAAATAAAATTGTCTTTCAGTCATTTAACGAACTTTACTTTTACCAAAACAATAAAATCCAAAAGGTTAGAGCGCCCATGCAATTGTCTTATTGCTTTGTGGTGCGCGACACTTTGTTTGCCGCAACCATACGCGATGGTGTATACACATACGACAACGGTAAATTTGAGAAAAAGAAAAACTGGTCGGGTCTTGAAAACTCTGTGATTCACAGCATTGATGTTCAAGGTGGCCAGGCTTTTGTATTCACACAAAAAAATGGTGTTTTTGTAGAGCAGAACCAGCGTTTGGTACCTTGGCAGAACCCATTAAATGCCACCTTAAAGCATGAGTTGATTATTACGGCCAAATTTACCGACCCCAACCGTTTGGTGATTGGTACTGCTTTTAAAGGGGTATATATTGTTGATATGCGCGATGGTTCGTATCTTAATCTAAACCGAAGCAATTCGCTCAAAAACAATTCGGTACTGTCAATAACCTTTGATTTAGAACGCGATATTTGGTTGGGTATGGACAATGGAATTTCGCATATTGAGATTAATTCTCCGTATAGTATTTTTTCAGACAATTCAGGCGTTTTGGGCTCGGTGTATAGTTTAGCGCCTATATCAGGGGGGTATTTGCTGGGGTCAAATCACGGTGCTTTTAAGTACCAAAACAAAAAAGTTGAACTTTTGCCCAGCTCGCAAGGTCAGGTTTGGGAGGTGAGTAAAGCAGATCAAGGTTATGTTATCGGACACAATGACGGAACTTTTGTGTATCAAAACGGAACCCTCGTCAAGAAGAACCATGTGAGTGGCGGTTGGAAGTTTTTAAAGAGTGATTATGACAATAAGTTTTATCAGGCCAATTACTCGGGTATTGTTGTTTATGATGCTCCGCTGAATTTAGCCCAATACAAAATTGTCAGAGGGCTCACCAAACCCATCAAAAACCTGGCGCAAAATAAGCCTGGCGAGTTGTGGGCGGTTGATAACTACCGAAGTTTATACCGAATTACTTTTAGCCCTGATTTTACTTCTGAAAAGGTTGAAAATATTACCCAAGCCAACGGTATGGATAACGATTACGGGGTAAAGATGATCAATTTTAAAAATGAGATTCTTTTTTATATCAACAATGTTTGGTATCACTATAATTCGATTGCCAACCAACTTGAAAAGAACAAGATATTCAATGAAAATTTCTCGGGAATTGATGAGGTGATTCCGATTGATCAGGCTAGTTTTATTGTATTAAAAGACAAGTTGTTGTATAAGATTCACCAAGCTGCCGATCGGTATATTTGGGAGCTGATTCCAGAAAAGTATTACGAAGGCAAAATCATCAACCAAGATTCTAAGGTTTTTAAGTATGATAATCTTTTGCTGATGAATTTGGACGACGGTTTTATTTCATTTAAAACCAACAATGCCCATAGGCCTAGTCAGAAAGTTCAAATTGAGGCATTTTACAACGGCAATGCTTTGTCAGGCGAGGTTTCGTTAAAGCATAACCAAACCCTAGAAGTTGATGTGATTTCGCCTTATTTTGGCTATAATCGGTTGGGCTTGTTTTATACCCTTAATGATGCAAAGCATTACTGGCCTGTCAAAAACGGGGCGATTTCGTTGAGTAATCTCGGAAGCGGATATCAGTTGCTCAAGGTGTACTACAATGACGGTGAAAAGTTTGTTGAACTAAAGCAGTTTGAGTTTAGAGTTGACCGACCTTGGTATTTCTCGATACTCATGATTTTGGTTTATATTTTAATGGTTTCGACTGTTTTTTATCTGTATTACCGTTGGAATAAAATCAGGTATATTGAAAAACTCAAACTTAAAGAAGAAGAACTCAAACACCAACAGCAAATACTTGAGCTTGAACTCATAGCCGAGAGCAATCTTAAAATGCAGGAGTACGAAAAAAACATACTCGAAATGCAGGTGCAATCTAAAGCCTCTGAGTTGGCCGGGAAATCATTATCTATAGCCAAACAATCTGAGATGATTGACAGAATTGAGTATGTGTTAGATTCAGAAACCGATATCAATCAGCTCAAAAGCAAAATTAAAAAGGCTATTCGCGTTAATGCTTTAAATCAGAATGAATGGCAAAGTTTTGAGAAGAATCTGTTGCAAAGTCATAAAGATTTTGCACAAAAGCTTACACAGTTGTATCCGAGTCTAACCTCAAAAGACATCAAATTGTGTATATACTTAAAAATGAATCTGTCTTCAAAAGAGATTGCTCCGCTGATGAACATATCATATCGCGGGGTTGAGCTTCATCGCTATCGACTCAGAAAGAAACTCAATCTATCGGTTGATGAAAACCTTTCGCGCTTTATGATTAATTTATAAATGGATGTCTTTTTTTGCGGGGTTACTAAAATTTTGACCTTAAAATTTAGCTATTCTTTGCTCATCAACACTACATCATACTCTTGTTTTCGGGATGTGCTTTTAATTTTTAATTAACATTTTAATTTATTGAAAAACAATATTTTAATTGTTTTTAGAATAAAAATGATGTAGTAATGTTGTAGGAGCTTAATAGTCACTACAACGTTGTAATTTACTATATTAGCCTAACCGCAATTTAATTTCTAACTATGAAAAAATATTATTGGTTATGGCTGCTCTGGGCTACGGCCTACATTCAAGCACAAACCATATCAGGGGTTGTTTCAGACAGCAACAAAATGGGTATTTCGGGGGTGCGCGTACAATCTAAGCAAACCAAAAAAGAATCAGTGACTGATTTTGACGGAAAGTTTACCATTAACGCATCAGAGGGTGAATTACTTGTTTTTAGTTATATAGGTTTTGAAACCCAAACCCTCAAGGCAGCCGATGCTATGCAAGTGCTTTTAAGACCCGAAGTCAATGCACTTAGTGAAGTAGTTGTAGTAGGATATGGAACCAAAAAGAAAGGTGCAGTTACCGGATCGGTGGTTCAGATTAAATCAGACGAACTCTTAAAGCAACCTGCACAAAGCGCGATTCAAGCGATTCAAGGAAAAGCGGCTGGGGTTAATATTGTAACCAATGATGAGCCGGGTGCTCAGCCCAACATTATCATCCGCGGCTTAGGAACCGTTACCGGAGCCAGTACACCTTTGTATGTGATTGATAATGTTGAAACCAATGGCCTCAACGGATTAAGCCCCAATGATATTGAAAGTATTGACATCTTAAAAGACGCGGCTTCGTTGGCTATCTATGGGCAAAAAGGGGCTAATGGGGTAGTGATTATATCCACCAAAAAAGGAAAAATAGGTGAGCCAAAAGTTACGATTGATACCTATTACGGTCAAAAATCAATCATGAAAAAAGTAAAAATGGCCGATGCTTATCGCTATGCCTATTACAGCAATTCAGCTCTTGGGTCAAGTTCGTACTTTAATATGTCGCCCAAAGTTGATACCAATTGGCTTGATGAGATAACCGAAACAGGCGAAGTGTACAGTAATTCGTTTTCATTGGCTGGTGCCAGTGATAAAGTCAACTATTCGTTGTCGGCATCGCATTATGATGAAAAAGGAATCCTGATGGGCACCAGATATCGTCGTTTGAATGTGTTGTCAAATAATGAATACAGCTTGTTCAACAAAAGAGTAAAGCTCACTAGTTTTGTGAATTTTTCAAATGAAAACAACACGACTAAGCCAGCTTCGGCCTTTACGGCGGCCTATAAGCAAGCACCTATTATGCCAGTGTATGATGCCAACGGCAATTTTGCACAACCTTTGGTCAACTCATTGGGGTATAATGATGTTGAAGGTGTTCGGTATAACAATGTTGCCAATCCGGTGGCCATGCTCGAAACGGTAAACAATAAAGCCAGAAGAATCAATCTGACCGCATCGTTTGGAGCTGAAATAAAAATAACCGATGATTTAAAGTTTAACTCCAGATACGGAGCCACTTATATAACCGATCAAAATTTTTATTTTTCTGAACTCATCAATGTGGTTTCAACCAATTACAACTCATTGACTCAAAATCGGTACAACGAATACAACTGGAATTTTGACAATTTCTTTACCTACAAAAAAGACTTTGGCAACCACAACCTAACTGCGGTGCTCGGAATGTCAAAATCAATTTTTGAAAATTATGAAACCTTGTCAGCCACGCGCTACAATGTTCCCACCCAAGAAAACTATTGGTCTTTGAACTTTTCGACCAACAATACTCCGGTAGCACCCAGTACGGTTATTGACAACCGCTCTTCAACTCCGGTAGTTAGTTTAGCATATTTTGCCAGAGCCGAATATGATTACAAATCAAAGTATTTGCTTACGGCTATTGTTAGAAGAGAAGGCATCAGCTCGTTTTTAAACAATCAGCGCTATGAAAATTTCCCTTCAATATCAGCCGGATGGATTTTGTCAAAAGAAGACTTTCTTGAAAAACTATCTTTTGTCAATTTCTTGAAGCTCAAAATGAGTTACGGTGTGGTGGGTAATGGTCGTGGTTCATACGCATTAAACACCCGAAATTTTACAGTCGGACAAAACAACTATGCTTTTGGCAGCAACCAAAATATTTATCCGGGTTCGGTTTTGGCCTACGAGGTTGATGATAATCTGACTTGGGAAAAGATGAAAGAGTTTGACTTTGGGGTTGATTTTACAGTACTCAACAACAGTTTGTCAGGCACCATTGATTACTACAATCGCAAAAACACGGATGTTATTTTGATGGTAGATTTGCCAGATGTGGTAGCTCCGGGCAATGTGTTTCAAAACGTTGGAGTAGTGACCAACAAAGGTTTCGAATTGACTTTGAACTATAAAAAAACGCTCAATAAAAACTGGAACTTTTCAGTTGGCGGAAACTTCTCAATGAACCAAAATGAATTGTCAGAAGTGAATAGCCAATATTTTAAAAACCTAACCGGCGGAAACCTAGGAAATGGTATTGATGTTAAGCAAGTAGTAGTGGGCGAGCCATTGGGTAGTTTTTATGTCTATCAACAAAACGGTTACAATCCGGATGGTTGGTTTAATTACGGTTCTGAAAAAGTCATTGCCGGTACGTATCTTCCGAAATATACCTACGGACTTAATTTCAATCTGAATTACAAGAACTTTGATTTCTCTGTATATACATATGGCGTGGGGGGTAATAAAGTATACAATGGCAAAAAGGCTCAGCGATTCGGTAATGAAAATATTGAATATGATATTCTGGACAGTTTCTGGACACCATCAACGCCAAATGCTGATAATCCTAAGCCGTTTAATGATGTTCCACCGGCCTTGAGCTATTATGTTGAAGACGGTAGTTTCTTTAGAATCAACAACATTACTTTGGGATATAGCATTAATAATTTAATAAAAGACAAGGTAAAAGTTCGTTTGTATTGCACGGCCATTAATCCGTTTATTTTTACAAAATACACCGGTTATTCACCTGAAATTTCAGGTAATGCTTTGGGTAGAGCAGGTATTGAATTAGATGCATATCCAACCAATAAAACGTTTTTGTTTGGCGCTAATTTTAAAATTTAAGTCATGAAAATTTATCATATTAGAATGAAAGGTTTGGCTGTGTTGTGGGTGGCTCTTGCTTTGTTGAGTTGCGACAAAGACCTAGATGTAGAACCCAGAGACAATATATCTGAAATTGATTTTTTAAACAACGATCAAAACGCCACCGCTCTTGTTAATGGTGTTTATAATGCTATGCTTGATTGGAAAATGTATTCGTTTTCGTGGATTGGCATGACCAGCATGACATCAGATGATGCCGATAAAGGTTCAACGCCCGGCGATACCGGAACCGATAAACACAAATTAGACGCTTTGAACTTTGACTCATCAATGGTATCGCTTAAAGAAGTTTGGGATGCCCATTATGAAGGAATTTATCGCGCCAATTCAGCATTGTACTACTTAGAACAGCTGTCAATCAATCAAAACCTTAAAAACAGACTCATAGGCGAAGTAAAATTTTTGCGGGCCTTGTGGTATTTTGATTTGGTTCGTTGTTTTGGCGGGGTGCCGGTTGTTGTGCAAAAAATTGAACTCAACAATACAGCATTGGTTAATCAATTGGTTAATCACCGCAAAACCAAAGAAGAAACCTATGCACAGATTGAAGCCGATTTACTCAGCGCCATTGAGTTATTGCCCAATGCAGCTCAATATACCTCTGATGATAAAGGGCGCGCATCAAAAGGAGCCGCCCAAGGATTGTTGGCCAAAGTATATTTGTATCAAGAAAAGTGGCAGCAATCATATGACATGTCATTGCAGGTAACGGGTTACAGTTTATTGACCAATTATGCTGATGTTTGGAGAGAAGTCAGTGAAAACGGTTCTGAATCGCTTTTTGAGGTTCAATCTACTTTAGGAAAAGGTGTTCAAGGTTATACCGATGTGCAAAGCCCGCGCGGAACTCCTGACTTGGGTTGGGGTTTTAATACACCAACCATGAAGTTGGTCAATACTTATGAGCCCGGTGATTTGCGCAAGAACGCCACGATTATGTTTGTGACTTCAACTCCGTTTACACTTTGGGACGGTTATCAAGGATCGCCAACTTGGAACAATCCGCGCTATAATTACAAAGCCTATCAAAGCAGTTTGGCTGAATCTTGGAACGGCAACAAAAGTGAAACCGCCAAGAATATTCGCATCTTAAAATACAGTGATTTATTACTTATTCGCGCTGAAGCCGGATATCATATAGGCAACTCAGCTGTAGCGCTTGAAATCATCAATGACCTACGCCACCGTGCCGGTTTGGCTGACTTAAATACGATTGATTTGCCTGCTATTTACAAAGAGCGTCATCTTGAGATGGCCATGGAGCACGAGCGATGGTTTGATATCATCAGAACCGGTCAAGCGGTAAGTGCGATGGCCGCCGATGGAAAAACATTTATTCCAGGAGTTCATGAAGTATTCCCGATTCCTTATAATGCCATACTTCAGAGTAATTTTCAACTAACCCAAAACAACGGATATTAACACATTTATTAATTTAATCAATTATCTATTTTACTATTATGAAAACAAACAGAATTTTATTAGCTGCCTTAGGTTTAGGATTAACCATGTCAACTGTTGTGAGTTGCAGCAGCGATAGCAGTAGTTCAGATTCATTACCACCAATTGGAGGATACAACTCAGCCAATGAGGTGGGGGCATCAAACCTAAAAGCTTATTGGCCGTTAAACGGAAATGGTACTGAGTCAAAATCTAGTACTAATCCGTCATCAACTGCAGGTACAACGTGGACTGCCGGTGTTAAAGGCCAATGTGCTAACTTTAGTGGTGGTTATTTGGCATATCCGGCCATTGCGAGCTTAAACTCAGCCACCAGCATGACCATCAGTTTGTGGGCAAATGTTTCTAACAATCAAGGAACACCACTAGATGGGCCATCTATGTTTTTCCAAATGACACGTCCAATGGATGATTCACATGACGAATGGGCAGGAAATATCAACTTCATGGCCGAGACCGGTTGGAAAGCAGCTACTGTTGACTCGTTGACAACCAAAGGTTTGGCTGTAATTAAAAATGCGGACGGTTCGGCTAACTGGCAAGATTCGCGAAACACCATCAAGTTAGATGACGGTATGATTACTGAAAATGCTGCTGATCCAACAGGTGTTCAACACGTTGCTTACCCGAATAAAAACGGAGGCGTTTGGGCGCACTATGTAATTGTATGGGACGGTGCAGCAGGAACTTTTAAAGTGTATGCCAATGGTCAGAAAATTTCAAATCCGAAATGGGAAACCAGAAACGGTGGAAACCCGCTTAACTTAAACTTCTTTGCCAACACCAAACCGCTTATCGGAACATTTGGTTCAGTGCTTACAGGAAATGCTGATTCATGGCAGAAATCTTTAACCGGAAAAGTAGATGAAATCCGTGTTTGGGACAAAGCTTTATCATCAGCAGATATCAATTCTTTATATGAGTTAGAAAAAGCCGGTAGATAATTTTTTATTAGCATTTTTACAAGAGTCCGAATCAAAAATTCGGACTCTTTTCTCTACAAACAATCTTTTATGTCATATTTTTCAAAATCAGGTCTTGTTTTATTTGTAGCACTAGTGTCTATTGCTTGTACTTCAGGCAGTTCAGGTCAAGACAATACGGCAAATCCTGACCCCAATGCCAATATTCCTCAATTAACCGATGCGGAACTTTTAAATAAAGCACAACAAGATGCTATAAAATATTTTTGGGATTATGCCCATCCGGTTTCAAAGTTAGCACGCGAACGCTATCATGTTGATGACCCGTCTAATGATGCCAACATTGTTACAACAGGTGGTTCGGGCTTTGGTTTGATGTCAATTATTGTAGGTGTTGAAAGAGGTTTTGTCTCAAGAACAGAAGCTGTTTCAAGACTTACTACAGCGTTGACATTTTTAGAAAATGCCGATCGTTTTCACGGCGCTTGGCCACATTGGATGAACGGAACCAACGGAGAGGTAATTCCGTTTGGAACAGTTGATAACGGAGGGGATTTGGTTGAAACTGCTTTTCTTTGTCAAGGCCTTATTTCATTGCGAGAATATTTTAAAAACGGCAGTGTCGAAGAACAAGCTATTGCTCAAAAAGCAGATGATTTATGGAAAGGAGTTGAATGGGATTGGTACACCAAAGGCGAAAATGCATTGTATTGGCATTGGTCGCCCAATTACCAGTGGCAACTTAACTTTAAACTTGAGGGATACAATGAATGTTTGATTACCTATGTCATGGGTGCGGCATCACCAACGCATCCTGTTCCGAATGCATCTTATCATCAGGCATGGGCCCGAAACGGTGCCATTGTTACCGGTGGTTCGGCTTATGGTTTTCCTAAAATATTTAATCACAACGGGACCTCAATTGTTGGACCTATGTTTTGGGCGCATTATTCTTATTTAGGACTTGATCCGCGCGGACTTTCGGACCAGTATGCCCAATATTGGGATTTGAATGTAAATCACACTAAAATTATCTATCAGCATTGTCAAGTGAACCCATTTCAGTATGTTGGATATTCAAATAAATGCTGGGGTTTAACGGCCAGTTATACGCGTAATTCAGATGGTTCTACAGGTTATGCAGCGCATCAACCTACAGCTGATCGAGGTGTGATATCACCAACAGCCGCTTTGTCTTCAATGCCTTACACACCCGATGAGTCTATGCGTTTTTTGCGATTCATTTATAATGAAAAAAGAAATACCCATGTGGGAATAGCCGGTCCGTATGATGCTTTTTCGTTGCACTATAACTGGGTAACTAAGCGTTATTTAGCCATTGATCAAGGCACCATTGCGCCGATGATTGAAAACTACCGCAGCGGTTTGTTGTGGAATTTGTTTATGCAGGCACCCGAGGTAAAAACAGGGTTGCAAAACTTAGGGTTTTCATCAACGCAACACGGATTTTAAAAAGTATGAAGAAACTATTGATTTTTTTGGCTTTGTTTGTTTTGGATGTAAACGGTTTTTCACAAGAACTCAGTGGGCAGTTTCAAAAAGAAATCAAACAAAAAGTTGCTTTAGAATATTTAATTGATGTTCCGAACCAACCCAACAAAGATTTGCCTTTGCTGGTTTTTCTGCATGGTTCGGGCGAAAGAGGAGGAGCACTCGAGATTGTTAAAAGTCACAGCCCGTTTACCTATAAGTCACTGATTACTCAGCCGGCTATTTTGTTAGCACCACATTGCCCTGAAAATCAAAAATGGGATACCCGCGCGGTTTATGAACTCATTGAATCAATTGTGGCTCAATATCAAGTCAATCCGAAGCGCATTTACTTGACCGGTTTGAGTATGGGTGGTTTGGGGGTTTGGAAACTTACCTTTGAGCATCCGGAGCTGTTTGCAGCTGTAGCACCGGTGTGTGCGCCGGTTGATTATTATATGGAGGATGAATTTCCGCGCATTAAAAATGTTCCTATACGCATCTATCACGGAGCGCTCGATGATGTTGTTCCGCCCAGTTATGCCATCAAAATTTACAACCAACTCAAAAAACATAACCCATTGGCCAGTCTGACGATTTTTCAGAATGACAATCACAATTCGTGGGATTCGACTTATTCAAATCCTGAATTTTACCAGTGGTTATTTCAACAACATTTATAAAATATTAAAATGAAACAACTCCGATACAGCTTATTGATTTTGTTGGTGACCGTATCTTCTGTATATGCACAAACAAAAGTGTCTAAAGAAAAATTCGTCAACGATTTATTGGCCAAAATGACTTTAGATGAAAAGTTAGGGCAACTCAATCTACCTACTTCGGGCGATATTACTACCGGTCAGGCCGGAAGTTCGGATATTGCCAAAAAAATTCAGCAAGGTCAGGTAGGCGGATTGTTTAACATTAAATCGGTACAAAAAATAAAAGAAGTTCAGAAGATAGCCGTTGAAAAAAGCAGACTTAAAATTCCTTTGTTGTTTGGAATGGATGTTATTCACGGTTATGAAACTACTTTTCCTATTCCGCTCGGACTATCGTGTAGTTGGAATATGAACCTTATTCAACGCTCGGCAGAGATTGCTGCGCAAGAGGCCAGTGCCGATGGAATCAATTGGACTTTTTCACCCATGGTTGATATTTCGCGAGATCCGCGTTGGGGACGTGTAGCTGAAGGTTCAGGTGAAGACGCTTTTTTGGGGA
Organism: Flavobacterium sp. CYK-55; assembly: GCF_018413465.1. Classification (GTDB taxonomy): domain Bacteria; phylum Bacteroidota; class Bacteroidia; order Flavobacteriales; family Flavobacteriaceae; genus Flavobacterium. The sequence goes on along the minus strand of NZ_JAHCDK010000014.1, from coordinate 28,319 downwards.
GCAAAATCGCGCAAGCCATGGTCAAAGGTTATCAAGGTACTGATTTGAGTAAAAAAAACACCATATTATCTTGCGTTAAGCACTTTGCTCTATACGGGGCGGCTGAATCCGGTCGTGATTACAATACCGTTGATATGAGTCGGATCAGAATGTACAACGAATATTTGCCGCCGTATAAAGCGGCCATTGATGCCGGAGCAGGAACAGTTATGGCTTCGTTTAATGAAATTGACGGGATTCCGGCAACCGGAAATAAATGGTTGCTTACAGATGTATTGCGCAAGCAATGGGGTTTTAAAGGTTTTGTAGTTACCGATTACACCGGCATCAATGAAATGATCCACCACGGGGTTGGGGATTTACAAACCGCTTCGGCTATGGCTATGAATGCAGGTGTTGAGATGGATATGGTGGGTGAGGGCTTTTTGACTACCCTTAAAAAATCATTAGATGAAGGCCGAGTTACTCTGGCCCAAATTGATCAAGCCGTTGGTTTGATTCTCAATGCCAAATATGATTTAGGTTTGTTTGATGATCCGTACCGTTATTGCGATGATAATCGTTCAAAAAAAGAAATTTTCACATCGGCTTCCCGCGCTGAAGCTCGTAAAATAGCAGCTGAATCATTTGTTTTGCTCAAAAATGAGCAGCAATTATTACCGCTCAAAAAACAAGGAACCATTGCCTTGATTGGCCCATTGGCCGATGCTGCCGAAAATATGGCCGGTACATGGAGTGTGGCTACTCAGCAGTCTAAATCTGTTTCGGTCTTAGCCGGCCTTCGTGAAGTGTTGGGCAAACAAGCACAGATTATTTATGCCAAAGGCAGTAATCTTGATTATGATGCTGCCTATGAAGAACGTGCCACCATGTTTGGTAAGACCCTACACCGCGATGCGCGAACCAGTGATCAATTAATGAACGAAGCACTTGAAGTTGCTCGTAAAGCTGATGTTGTTGTGGCAGCTCTGGGTGAATCAGCCGAGATGAGCGGAGAAAGCAGCAGCCGAACAAACCTTGAAATCCCTCAGGCGCAAAAAGATTTACTCAAAGCCTTATTGGCCACCGGAAAACCGGTTGTTTTGGTGCTCTTCAACGGACGTCCACTGGTTTTAGCCGATGAAGTAAAGTCGGTTCCGGCTATTTTAGATGTATGGTTTCCGGGCTCAGAAGCCGGTTTAGCTATTGCCGATGTTTTGTTTGGCGATGTAAATCCTTCGGGTAAATTATCGGCCACTTTTCCGAGAAATGTGGGTCAAATACCCATCTATTACAATCATAAAAATACAGGCAGACCTTTGGGTAATTCTGAAGGTAATTTTGAAAAATTCAGGTCGAATTATTTAGACCAGCGCAATGAACCGGAGTTCTCGTTTGGTTTTGGTTTGAGCTATACACAATTTGGGTACAAAAACTTAACGGTTTCAACCCGTCAGTTAAAGGCTGGACAAACTTTGACTGTTTCGGTTGAAGTAACCAATACCGGAAATTTTGACGGACAAGAAGTAGTTCAGTTGTATTTGCGAGATGTAGTTGGGTCAGTAACTCGCCCGATGCGTGAACTAAAAGGTTTTCAGAAAATTTCATTATCCAAAGGCGAAACCCGAAAAGTCACCTTTGATCTGAGTGTAGATGATCTAAAGTTCTACAACTCTGATTTGAATTTTGTGGCTGAACCCGGAGCATTTGAAGTTTATGTGGGCGGAAGCTCATCAGCAACACTCAAAGAAGCTTTTGAACTGCTTCGGTAGTGATTTATTTTTGATGTGTGATTGTTTACTATATTAGCCCAAAATGATCAATATGAACAAACGATTTTTATGGATTTTGATTTTTTTCGAATGCGCTATTGCTCAATCAGTGAGTTCGCCTTCGCAAAAAATTAAACTCGATTTTCAGCTCGACTCTTTCGGAGTTCCTACTTATTCGGTGTCTTATGCTGCGCAAACTATAATTAGTTCAAGTCAGTTGGGAATCAAACTAAAGACTTCAGAGGCATTGGTATCAGGCTTTTGGGTAGAGCAATCTCAAACCCGAAATTTTGACGAGGTTTGGCATCCGGTTTTAGGAGAACAAACCAACATTCGCAATCGCTATAATGAACTTAAAATAGCTTTGTTGCAAAAAAGCAGTGGCCGAAAAATAAATCTAGTCTTCCGCGTTTTTGACGAAGGAGTCGCTTTTAGATATGAGTTTCCGAAACAACCCAATTTAAATTACTTTGTTGTTGCCGATGAATTAACGCAATTTAAACTCACCTCAAACTGCAAAGCATTTTGGTTGCCCGGTGATTTTGATAGCCAAGAATACCCATACACCGAAACCAAAATATCTGAAATCAACACAGATTTGGTTGATAAAAACAATGGAATTGCTTTAAAAACGATTGACGGTAAAAAAACAATACAGTCGCCTTTGATGATGAAATCGCCTGATGGGATGTATTTGAATATTTTTGAGGCGGCAGTGGTTAATTATCCGGTGATGCATCTGGATGTTGATACAGAAACGTACACTTTGACCTCGCATTTGGTACCCAATGCCATTGGTGACAAAGCCTATTTACAAGCACCTTGCGAGACGCCATGGCGAACGGTTATGATGAGTAAAGATGCATGCGATATTGTTGGGTCAAAAATGATTTTTAACCTCAATGAACCTTCTAAAATTGACGATACTTCATGGATTAAACCCATGAAATATGTTGGCGTTTGGTGGGAAATGCACGTGGGTAAATCAACTTGGGATTATGCAGGTTCACAAAATGCACAGAATGCGCTTGATGCGAATTTGGTGCCTACCGGAAAACATGGTGCAACCACCGAAAATGTCAAAAGATATATTGACTTTGCATCAAAGCACGGGTTTGACGGTGTTTTGGTAGAAGGTTGGAATACCGGTTGGGAAGATTGGTTTGGCAATTGGAAAGAAGATGTTTTTGATTTTACCACACCTTATCCGGATTTTGATTTAAAAGCGGTGAATGATTATGCTCGTCAAAAGAATGTCAAAATGATCATGCATCATGAAACTTCAGGCTCAGTAGGAAATTATGAGCGCCATTTAGACCGTGCTTTTAACTTAATGAAACAATATGGTTACGGCGCTGTTAAATCGGGTTATGTAGGTAGAATTATTCCACGAGGCGAAACGCACGATGGGCAAGCCATGGTTAGACATTACAATTTTGTTGCTCGACGTGCTGCCGATTACAAAATAATGGTCAACTCACACGAAAGTTCACGGCCTACAGGTTACAGCCGAACTTACCCGAATTACATTGCAGCCGAAGCGGCCCGTGGTAATGAATTCAATGCTTGGAGTTCAGGAAATCCGCCCATGCATGAAACCATTTTGCCTTTTACACGCTTGCTGGGTGGCCCGATGGATTACACACCGGGTATTTTTGAAATCAAGATGAGCCATTATGATGCGAGCAAAAAAGAGCAAGTACACACTACTTTAGCCAAACAATTGGCTTTGTATGTAACCATGTATTCACCTTTGCAAATGGCTGCTGATTTACCCGAAAATTACGAAAAGCACCTTGACGCGTTTCAGTTTATTAAAGATGTAGCTGTTGATTGGCAAGATTCGCGTTACCTTGAAGCTGAGCCTGGCGATTATTTAACCGTGGTGCGCAAAGACAAGAAAACAGAAAAATGGTTTTTAGGCGCTATTACCGATGAAAATGCGCGTGATACTGAAATCAAATTAGACTTTTTGAGTCCAGCAAAAAAGTATAAAGCCATTTTGTATACCGACGGTCCAACTGCTGATTGGAAGGCAAACCCGATGAGTTATCAAATCAAAACCATTGAAGTTACGTCTAAGTCAAAAATAAAATTGCATTTAGCCAACGGTGGTGGAGCTGCCGTGAGTTTTGAACCTTTGAATTAATTTTATGCGGATTTACTATATAGTTATTGGTTTGTTTTTGATGGTTAGCTCTGGCCAAAGTCAAAATACAACCTATTGTAATCCGATTAACATTGACTATGGGTATTGCCCTATACCGGGTTTTGTTACCCAAGGAAAACATCGCGCAACCGCTGATCCGGTGATTACTTTTTTTAAAGGTGAATACTATTTGTTTTCAACCAATCAATGGGGTTATTGGCACAGTAAAGATATGTTGGGTTGGAAGTTTGTATCCCGAAAATTTCTTCGTCCTGAGCACAAGGTTTACGATGAATTATGCGCCCCTTCACTGTCGTTTGTTCGGGATACTTTATTGGTGGTAGGTTCAACCCATACCAAAGAATTTCCAATCTGGATGAGTACCGATCCGGCCAAGAATCAATGGAAAGAGCTCGTACATAAATCTCAGGCAGGAGCTTGGGATCCGCAAATATTTTGGGATGCCGATACCGATGAGGTTTATGAATATTATGGCTCAAGTAATTTGTATCCGTTGTATGGTGTTAAACTCAACCGCAAAACATTTCAGCCGATGGATGAGCCTACGCCGGTTTTGGCGCTCAACGATGATGAACACGGCTGGGAACGATTTGGTGAACATAACGACAATACCTTTTTGCAGCCTTTTACCGAAGGAGCTTTTATGACCAAATACCACAACAAATACTATTTGCAGTACGGAGCACCGGGAACCGAATTTAGTGGTTATGCCGATGGTGTTTATGTAGGTAAGCATCCATTGGGCCCGTTTGAGTATCAGTCGCACAATCCGTTTTCGTATAAACCCGGAGGCTTTGCTCGCGGTTCAGGACACGGAGCAACTTTTCAAGATGCCTATGGACAATATTGGCATGTATCTACGATTGGTATTTGCATCAAGAATAATTTTGAAAGACGTTTAGGTATTTGGCCAGCTGGTTTTGATGCAGAAGATATATTGTATTCAAATACGGCTTATGGTGATTATCCGACCTATTTGCCCGCTCAGAAAAAGAACCATTTGTCCGAGAGCTTTACCGGTTGGATGTTGCTGAACTACAATAAACCTGTTCAGGTTTCGTCTACTTTGGGTGGATTTCAGCCCAACTATGCTGTTGATGAAGATATTAAAACCTATTGGTCGGCCAAAAGTGCTGTTTTGGGTGAATATTTAATTACTGATTTGGGAGAACCTTCGTCTATTCACGCCATTCAAATCAACTACGCTGATCAAGATGCTGATTTGATGGGCAAACCTGAAACTACACTTGGTCATCGTTACATCATTTATATCTCTGACGACGGCAAGTCTTGGAACAAATTAATTGACAAAAGTAAAAACACCACCGATGTTCCGCACGATTATATAGAACTTGAAAGCCCGGCTTTGGCTAGATTTGTCAAACTTGAGAACATTCAAATGCCCACCGGCAAGTTTGCCATAAGCGGTTTGCGGGTCTTCGGATTGGCCCATAACCAAAAACCGGGGGCGGTTCAGAATTTTGTTCCGCTCAGGTCAGCTCCCAAAATTAAAGGAGAGCGCAGAAACGCGTGGCTTAAATGGCAGCAAGAACCCTCGGCCGACGGTTACGTAATTTATTTCGGAAAATCACCCGATAAGCTTTACGGGTCAATTATGGTGTATGGCAAATCAGAATACTATTTTAGCGGCCTTGACAAATCAGATCGTTATTATTTTCAGATAGAGGCTTTTAACGCCAGCGGGATTGGCCCAAAATCTGAAGTCAAAATAGCGGATTAAAAAGTTAATATCTGGTCAATAACTCTGTAGGAATTCATCAGTATGCAATTGTTAAAATGATATCTTTAACAAAATAAACGAATAACCACTTAACCAAAACAAAACCAAAATTATGAGTTCAGAAAGCGTAAAAACCAATTGGGCACAGTTTGTTCCTTTGGCCTCAGTATTCTTTTTCTGGGGCTTCGTTGCTGCAAGTAACGATATTTTGATTCCCGTATTTAAAAAAGCTTTTGATTTAACCCAAGGGCAAAGTCAGTTGGTATCGGTTGCTTTTTATGTAGCTTATACCGTGGGTTCAATTATTTATATGATTGTTTCGTACTTGACCAAAGGCGATCTCATCAATCGAATTGGTTATAAAAATGCTCTGGCGTTGGGCTTATTTATTTCGGCATTGGGCACTTTGTTGTTTTATCCTGCAGCCAATACCGGCTCGTTTCCGCTCATGTTGTCAGGTTTGTTTATTGTAGCTTTGGGTTTTTCGTTGCAGCAAACCGTTGCCAATCCGTTGGCTATAGCCTTAGGACCAATCAGCACAGGTTCACAGCGTTTGACTATGGCTGGCGGCATTAATAATCTTGGTACTACCATTGGTCCCTTGATTGTAAGTTTTGCCATTTTTGGAGCTGCTTCATCACAAAATACCGATATGAGTATTGAAAGTGTCAAGATTCCGTACTTGGTTTTGGGCGCAGCTTTTTTGATTGTAGCTGTCTTGCTCAAGATGTCATCTATTCCAGATCGTCCACAAGCTGTTGTTGAAGAAAATATTGAATCAACTTCGGTGCGTAAATCGGCTTTGAATTATCCGCAATTGGTGTTGGGTATGATTGGTATTTTTGTGTATGTAGGGGTAGAGGTATCTACAGCGAGCAACCTTCCGGCGTATATGGAAAAAGACTTGCTTATTCAAACCAAAGACATCGCACCGTTTATTTCATTGTATTGGGCCAGTTTGATGATTGGCCGTTGGACCGGTGCAGTTGAAGCTTTTACCGACGATATGAATTTGCAAAAGATATTGCGTTTTATTGCGCCTTATTTGGCCTTTGGTGTTTTCTTGGGCGTTAATAAGTTTATGGAGCATGATTTAACACCTTTTTATGTGTATGCCTTGGTGATTTTGGTGTTGATTTTTGCCGATATGGCCAGTAAAGGAAATCCTGCGCGAATGTTACTTATATTCTCAGTTTTGGGTATAGCAGCCTTATTACTCGGTATGTCAACCACCGGAATGATGAGTGTTTATGCCTTTACCAGTGTAGGTTTGTTTTGTAGTACACTTTGGCCGTGTATTTTTACTTTAGCCATCAGCGGATTGGGTAAAAATACCAGTCAGGGCAGTAGCTTTTTGATTATGATGATTATGGGGGGTGGTATCATCAGTTGGTTACAAGGTTATATGGCCGATTTGACCAGTATTCACGCCAGTTATATTGTTGGTGTGTTGTGTTTTGCGTACTTAGCTTTTTATGCTTGGAAGGTTTCAGCAATACTCAAAGCACAAGGTATTGATTTTGACCAGAAGATAAGTGGAGGTCACTAACCTTAGAAATAAAAAAAATCCCGCTCATTAAGCGGGATTTTTTTATTTGTTTTGCTTGTATCTTTTATCCGGAGTTCCATCTTTTTTGAGTACTACTTCTTTGGCTTGTTTGTATCGCTTGTCCGGCGTTCCGTCTTTCTTTAAAACAACCTTGGCGTCTTTAGAGGCTTTGTCAGTTGCTTTTTTTACTTCTTTTTTTACTTGTTGAGTTGCTTTTTTTGCTTCTTGAGCTTGTGTGCTCAAAGTAAAGCCAAGCAAGGCAACAGCAGCTAAAATTAATTTTCTCATGGTTTTAAAAGTTTAAGATTGATGAGCTAATTTATAAAACTATCCAACTATTTTAGTAGTCAAAATCCTAAATTATACTTAAACTTTAAAGATGCCGCCAAAGACAATCATTCGTTCAACAAAAGTAAAATGTTGTGAGGCTCTATCAGCCGGATCGTCTGTGGTTCTGATGTCAGGCATATCTATATATCCTGTTTTTAATTCACCTTGTACATAAAAATGTTTTAAGAAAGTAATGTTGATTCCGGCTTTGGCTGAAATTCCATAACCTGAAACGTGAAAGTCATCGTGACGTTCTTTACCCAATAATTTGGTATTGGTTTTAGGATAAAGAAAACCTCCTCCCAAACCTTCGGTCAAATTAATTTGAATCATATCGGTATCAGTAATGCCCAAAAATTTCGAAACATCATCAAAACGAGCTACTTCGGCATTGATGTAATTCAAACCATCGGTATGCTCAAAAGTTAAGAAATCTTCTGAAAGCCAAACTTGACCATTGGGCCATGTTTCACCATAAGTGCCCGCATTGGGATAATAACCTTTTATGTTGACGTTTCGGTCTTGATACATCACATATTTCATGTGGTCTAATCCAAGTGAAACACTGTAATGATCACTCACAAAATAACCCATTCTAAAATTGGTTTGCGGAATCGTCATACGTGCCGGATTGATAAAATCAATATGCCAGCCTTTGGGTTTGTCATGGGCGCTCACGTCATACAAAGTGAAATTGTAGTTGTCGCCTTTAAAAGTAATATCTGAACGGCTATAGCTTTCGCGGTTGCCGCCCCAGTGCACAAAGAATTTACCTTTGTTGTGTGCGGTGTATTTTTCTTGAATTTTAAGATCTTGCGACCAAACATTACTGCACAGCATGGCCAGAAGAAATGCTGTGAAAAGAGTAGATTTTTTCAAAACAACGATTTGATTTAAAATGATTGAACAGTTTTACGGATAGCGACCAGTTTGTTCATCAGGCCTTCAAATAAATCAAGGTGTAGCATATTGGCACCATCACTTTTAGCATTGGCCGGGTCAAAATGGGTTTCAATAAAAATTCCATCGACTCCAACAGCAATTCCTGCTTTGGCAATAGTTTCAATCATGTCCGGACGACCTCCGGTTACACCAGCTGTTTGATTGGGTTGTTGTAAAGAGTGGGTAACATCCAGTACGGTTGTGGCAAATTGTTGCATGGTTGGGATTCCTCTGAAATCAACAATCATATCTTGATAGCCAAACATGCTACCGCGATCGGTAACCATCACGTTTTGGTTCTGACAATCAAGTACTTTTTGCACCGCATGTTTCATGCTTTCAGGGCTCATGAACTGGCCTTTTTTAAGGTTGACGGTTCTTCCGGTATTCGCGGCAGCCACAACCAGATCAGTTTGTCTGACCAAAAAAGCAGGAATCTGTAAAACATCTACATACTGAGCAGCCTTGTCGGCATCTTCGTTGGTGTGAATATCGGTAACTGTTGGCACTTGAAAAGTCTCAGAAACTTTGCGTAAAATTTTAAGTGCTTTCTCATCGCCAATGCCTGAAAAACTATCAATTCTTGAGCGATTGGCCTTTTTAAATGAACCTTTAAAAACGTACGGAATTTGAAGTTTGTCAGAAATACCGGTGAGCTTTTCGGCTATGCGAAGAGCCATTTCTTCGCCTTCAATAGCACAAGGACCGGCCAATAAGAAAAAGTTACCACTTTCGGTATGTTTGATTTGCGGGATGTTTTGGATGTTCATATGCAGATTTTGATGCCGCAAAGATACTCAAAGACTGATGAATTTAGAATGAAGACAGTCGTTTTTTTAAGTAAGATTTAGCACAGCTTAACGGCTTATTCTTTTTGCAAACTAAGCCCCACCGGAACCATCAGAGCACCTTTTTCAAAACCGTTCAAATATAACTTTACCGGTTCTTTTTGCCCTGGCCATGTCAGTTCGTAAATATTGAGTGAGCCAGCACCCATTTCATTTCTTTTGGTTGGAAATGGGCAACATTTGTCGATTTTTTTATAGCTGATTACTTCGCCTTTGGGGCCGGCCAATGCATTCAAGAATCGCTGTTCGTTGAGTTCAGGGTTGGCCGAATTGAGGTAAAAAACATTGATAGGGTATTCCTCATTATATCCGTACAACGCATCCTTGCTGTAGAGGGTAAGGACAAACGCATTTTTTACCTTATTTAACTGAGGTGTCGGAGCGTTGTCATCAACATTTTTTATCGTTGATTTGGTACTCACACAACTCAAGGTCATCAGACCCAGAACAAAAAGAATCCACTGCTTTTTCATGATTTCTGAGGTTTGGTTTTGAGCAATAACGCAACAACAGCCGAGGTTATTACACCCATCGATAACGCATTAAAAATAGCCATGATGGTGTAGCTATTCATATTAAAAAACATTTCGGCTTGGGCTTGTTTCATGTGTTTGCTTTGCACAGCATATTCAATCATGTGTTCAAAGAAAGTAGGTGAGATGTAGTTATAGCCCACATACTGTACCATCGGAACCAAAGCCGTGATCAGAAATGTCAAGGCAATGCCTGAAACGGTTCCTTGCTTCCAATCCATTTGCCCAAGGTAATAGTTCTTTTTTTTGTCGCGCAGAGCCAAATAGTATATCGTTACCGCTACAAAAGCAAAAAGATTAGTGTAGATGGCTTGTTGGGCTATTTTTTCGTCGTGTAAACCCAAGCTTTTTTCAACAATTAGCCATACCAATGAAAGCAAACTAAACTGAATGGCCCATTTAAACTCGATGGTAAACTTTTTCATAAGGCAGATGTAAAAATCGAATCAAAAATAGCAGATTCCGCTCATTTAAATTCAAAAACCAATTGAATTGTTATTTTTGTCAAAAACAATTCTACATGGAAATACTTTTTCACACTTGGCATTGGGCCATTGCCGGGTTTTTAATTGCTGTGATTATGCTGGTGCTCAATTATTTCGGAAAAGTTTTCGGAATGTCATCTAACCTTCGTTCGCTTTGTACTTTGGCCGGAGGTGATAAATGTGCCGAGTTTTTCAGGTTTGATGTCAAGTCACAATACTGGAATTTACTGGTATTGGTCGGAGCCATGTTTGGCGGATTTGTAGCGGTGCATTATATGAGTGATCCGAGTAATGTAACATTGAATCCGCAAACTATTGTACAATTGCAAGCTATGGGTGTTGAAGCACCCAACGGTAAACTGCTTCCAGATGCTTTGTTTGGCAATCAGGTGTTTACCTCTGCTAAAATGATTGTTATTTTACTTATTGGAGGTTTGCTCATCGGATTTGGCTCTCGCTATGCCGGAGGCTGTACTTCTGGCCACGCCATTGCCGGAATGAGCAATTTACAACGCCAGTCGCTTAAGGCAGTAGTTGGTTTTTTTATCGGCGGACTCATTATGTCGCATTTTATTTTGCCCTTAATTTTTTAGTATGAAAAGTATTAAATTCATCATTGTCGGATTTATTTTCGGCATTGTACTTACCAAGGCCGAAGCCGTTTCGTGGTACCGTATTTATGAAATGTTTCAGTTTCAGTCGTTTCATATGTTTGGTATTATCATGGTAGCCATTGCAACAGGTGTGGTGGGCATTCAACTCATCAAAAGGTTTGAAGTCAAAAGCATCGAGGGCGAACCTATTAAAATTGCCGACAAAGAAAAAGGTTCTTTTAGATATTGGATTGGCGGATTGATTTTCGGATTGGGCTGGGCATTGGCAGGCGCTTGTCCGGGGCCTATCTTTATTTTAATCGGAGCCGGATTCTGGCCCGTATTATTGGTGTTAGCCGGCGCTTTGTTGGGTACTTTTTTATACGGACTCATCAAAGATCAATTGCCTCATTAATTTTTTTAAAAGGTGACAAATGTTACCTTTTATGGGTGTCCTGCGCTTTAATTTTGTTTAAAAATAGAGGCTTTATGGAACACATTCTTTTAACCGTTCAAAATCTTAAATGTGGCGGTTGTGCCCACACCATTACCAAAAAGTTATCGGCTCTTGAAGCACTTCAAGATGTTTTGGTTGATGCTGATAACAACACAGTAGCTTTTTCATACACCCAACAAAATGATTTAGACCAAGCCAAAAAGGTTCTGGCAGAGATCGGTTACCCCATTGTAGGCGAGGCCAATCCGCTGAGCGCTAAAGCCCAATCTTTTGTGAGTTGTGCTGTGGGAAGAATTTCTAAAAATTAAATCAACTCGGCGCTGAGTCCGGCATTGAGCAATTGCAAACACTGAGGCTTGAGCTCGTCAAACGAACCGGTTTTAACGGTACATTTTCCGGTATAATGTACTAAAATAGCACATTGTTCAGCTTGTTCTGAGGTGTGTCTGCACACGTGAATAAGCGTATCGATAACGTGGTCAAAGGTGTTTACATCGTCGTTATACAATACAATTTCATTCTGAGTTCCTACTTCTTCAAGGGTCAGAGTGCTTTCTTGTATTTTTTCGATGGTAGCCATCAGTTGTAGTTTTTTTGAGTGATACTAATTTACATATTTCAATGAAACCCAGTTGTTTCTTTCAAGCTTTTTCACAAAGCGCAAGCCCAACTCGGTACAACAAGCATCAATAGCCGGAATATCTTCCTGATAAAAACCGCTCAAAAGCAAAACGGCATTCGGGTTCATACATTGTACATAAGCTGCCATATCGTTGAGCAAAATATTGCGGTTGATGTTGGCAATAATCAAATCGTATTTTTGATTCACGAGCATCGAAGCATCGCCTTCATATACTTTTATGTTGGCAATCTGGTTGCGCTCGGCATTTTCAATCGAATTCAGATAACACCAATTGTCAATGTCAATGGCATCAATAGGGTCGGCACCTTTCATTGATGCTAAAATAGCCAGAATGGCTGTGCCACAACCCATGTCTAAAGTCGATTTGCCTTGTACATCCATGTCCAGCAAATGCTGAATCATCATGTGTGTGGTTTCGTGGTGTCCGGTTCCGAAACTCATTTTAGGCTCAATCACAATGTCAAATTGCGCCTCGGTTTTGGCATGAAATGGTGCTCTGATGTGGCAGATACCATCTACATCAATCGGGTCAAAGTTTTTTTCCCAAGCTTCATTCCAGTTGATTTGTTCAATTTCTTCAACGGTATAGCTCGCCGTAAATTCAGTTGATTGCAAAACAAATAAATCGTCAAGCAAACCTTCATGCCACAACGATTTTTGTATATAAGCCGTTACGCCAAAATCAGTTTCTACAAAGCTTTCAAAAGGCAATTCGCCCAATTCGGCAATGAGTATTTCCGAACCCATTTCTTTGGGCTCAATGGTAAAGTGATATCCGAGATAAATATTTGACATGTGGTTGTTTTAAATCAATTAGCCTGCTGCGTTTACAATAGCAGCAAAATCAGCTGCTTTGAGCGCAGCTCCACCAATGAGTCCGCCATCTACATCGGGTTTTGAAAAAATCTCACCTGCATTATCAGGTTTTACACTGCCTCCGTATAATATAGCTGTGTTATCAGCCACTTCTTGACCATATTGTTGGCGTATGGTAGTTCTAATGAATTCGTGCATTTCTTGTGCTTGCTCGGGCGAGGCTGTTTCTCCGGTTCCGATGGCCCAAACAGGTTCATAAGCCAATACGATGTTTTCCCAGGCAGTTGCTTCTAACTGAAACAAACCGTTGCGCAACTGATTTTCAACCACGGCAAAATGTTGTTTTTCTTGACGTTCTTTAAGCTCTTCACCAAAGCAAAAAATCACCCGCATGTGGTATTTTAAGGCTTGGTTTACTTTGGCTGCGATAATCGCATCGGTTTCACCAAAAAGTGAACGTCTTTCAGAATGGCCTAAAATAACGGTGTGTACACCAATGCTTTTGAGCATATCTGCCGAAATCTCTCCGGTAAAAGCGCCGTTTTCGGCTTGATGCATATTTTGAGCGGCTACCGAAATATTGGTAAACTCTAAATGTTCTACCGCCGATGCCAAATTGATAAAGGTAGGCGCTACGATAATTTCAACCTCTTTATCGGTCGGAAGTTGATTGATTAAATCGTTGAGCAAATCTTCGGTTTCCTCGGCATTTTTATTCATTTTCCAGTTACCGGCTACAATTGGGTGTCTCATTATTTTAGGGAATTTAAAGTCTTGTCAATGGTTTCAAAGTCTGTTTCGATGGCTCGATATAAAACTATTTTACCTTTTTTGTCTACCACTATATAACGCGGAATCCAATCGAGGTTTATGGCCGATCCAAAAACACCTTTCATGCCGTCGTTGGCTAGGTAATGGTCGCCTATAAGCTCATGTTTTTCAATGCCGAGTTTCCATTTCTCAGGCGTTTTATCCATTGAGATAAAAACATATTCAACCTCCGGATGATTGGCCTGTAGTTCTTTTACTTTAGGCATGGCCTTGACACAATCGCTACACCATGAAGCCCAGCATTCAATCACTAAAGTTTTGCCTTTGTGTTTTTTGAGTACTTCTTTAAAAGCGGTTTGCTCGCCTTCAGAATGAAGCAATGTTTCTTTTAAAGCCGTTTTTGAAAATTCAGATTGTGCCTGTGTGCAAGCTGCCGTAACCACAACCATCAGTAAGCAAGTCAATACGTTTTTCATCAGTTACAGTTTGTCGTTTGGGTTGTTAAGCATCAGTTTCAACTTCTTGGGTGTGTTTTTTTCGGGTAGAGATTTTCTCTTTATAGTCTTCATCTAAAAAGATATGCTTGGTTTTTTTTCGTTTCTTCGGAAAATACTGTCGCTTGATGGTAACCAGCATTATAATTCCGGCAACGGCAATAATGGTACAGCCCAAAACAATGTTAAAGGTGGCACCAAGGGGCGGTTCTTCAATGGCTGCTACATAATTAAGAATGTAATGACCCACAAATAGCGAAAGAAAACAAGCAAGAATAATGTTGTTGTTTCGTTTTTTCTTTTCTCTTCGAATACGCTCAATACTGGTCGAAGATTTTCTACTTTTAGATTCAGACATAAATCAATTCTTTAAATCTTTACAGTTTTAAGGTCGAAATATCGTTGTAATGTACTTTTTGTTTGATCGTACCTTGGTGCATTACTACGATGCTCGGGTTGGCTCTTTCTATGGTTTTGAGGGTAGTACCATCGCAGAAATAAAAGTCAAAACTATAACCAAACTCTTTCTTAACCGCGGCAATTTCATCAGCATTTGATGCGGTCATAGCGATGACTTTGTATCCGGCAGTTTTGGCTTTTTTAGTTAATCCTTCCAGTTGTTCCAAACCTTTTTTATCGGCTTTATTCAAATCGTACATCACGTACAGGAGCAGTTTAGGTTCAACCAACAATTCATCTTTGTAGTCAGAACCGTCCAACTCCATTGTAAAATCGTGTACCGGTGGTTTGTAACCTTCTGAAATTACTTTGTCAATACGCTCCACAAATTGGGCATTGGCCGGCAGGCTCATCAAATCATTTTCGGTAAAATTTTTCTTAACTCCGTTCACGTTATACACAAAAATCATTTCAACTTCGGTTTTAGGAGTACCTTCCGGGATTTCCATAGCTTTCTGAATATTGGTCCCTACTTTATAGGCTCTGAAATCTTTCAACGGCAAATGGTTCAATACCCAATACCCCATAAAGCAACACAAAACAACTGATAAGCTCACCAATGCATTTCTGAAATTATGATTGAATAACGGTTGAATCAACTTGATATTCAAAAACAAAATCAAGATGAAAAACAATAAAACCACGTCTTTGGTAAATGATTGCCAAGGTGTTAATTTGAGCGCATCACCAAAACATCCGCAATCAGTAACTTTGTTAAAGTAAGCAGAATAGAAAGTCAAAAAGGTAAAGAAAACAATCATCAAGAGCAAGCTCCAAACGGTAAATTTGTTTTTAAAACCAAGCAATAGCATGATTCCTAAGGCAGTTTCAAAAATAACTACAAATAGGGCTATGGCCAGTGAATACGGAACAAATACAGGTAAGTTCAGCACCGTTTCGCTAAAATATTCTGAGAGTTTATACGAAAATCCTACCGGGTCATTGAGCTTGATCAGACCAGAGATAATGAACAAAAGCCCTACAAATATTCTTGAAAAGTGAACGAGAAATTTTTTCATTTTGGGTGGTTTGAGTGGGAAAATATTAAAGGTTGTTTTTTTGTCCCATCAAAATGAGCGCAAAAACAGCATAGTTAATCATGTCTTGATAATTGGCATCTATACCTTCAGAAACCAAAGTTTTGCCTTGGTTGTCTTCAATTTGTTTTACCCGAAGCAATTTTTGCAAAATCAAATCAGTCAGTGAGTTGACCCGCATATCGCGCCAAGCTTCACCATAATCGTGATTTTTGGCTTCCATGAGTTTTTTGGTTTTGCTCACAATGGCATCGTATTGTTCGGTGGCTTGAGCCGTATCAAGGTCAGGCTGCTCAGAAACGCCCAATTCCAATTGAATCAGTGCCATAATAGCATAATTGATAATGCCAATAAACTCTGATTTTTCGTCTTCTTGAATCTTGCGCACTTCATTTTGCTGTAAACTGCGAATGCGCTGAGCCTTGATAAATATTTGATCGGTAAGCGATGGAAGCCTGAGGATTCGCCACGCACTGCCGTAATCAGTCATTTTGTGTATAAAAAGGTTACGACACAAATCAATGATTTGGTCATATTCCTGAGAAGTTTTCTTCATTATCTTTGTGTGCAATTTTTTAAACTTTAATTCCGTTGAGGCTCACGGTCTCGCGTCAAAAATAGAACTTTTTTTAATGTTCACAAAGCCAAATAACAACCATTTTTACTTGAACTGTCGCGGACAGCTCTTGAGTCTTGCACAACCCAAAGTCATGGGGATACTTAACCTTACCCCAGATTCGTTTTTTGACGGAGGCCAATACACGCAAAAAGCGCATTATTTAGCGCAAACTGAAAAGATGCTTGCTGAGGGCGCTGATATGATTGATGTTGGTGCTGCTTCAACCCGCCCAGGTGCTGATTTACTCACTGCTGAGCAAGAAATCCAACGTTTGTTGCCGGCCCTTGAGGCTATTAAAAAAGAGTTTCCAAAAGCAGTTATCTCGGTTGATACTTTTCAGAGCAGCGTGGCGCATGCAGCTCTTGAGTGCGGAGCCGATATCATCAATGATATTTCAGCAGGTTTTTTAGATGAGGCGATGATGCACGTTGTAGCGCAACACAAAGTTCCGTACATCATGATGCACATGCGCGGAAATCCGCAGACTATGGCCGCACTTACTACCTATGATGATTTACTCAAAGAAATGAATATTTATTTTGCCGAGAGAATTCAAAAAGCACGCTCATTGGGCATCAATGATTTGGTGATTGACCCCGGATTTGGTTTTGCCAAAACGGCCCAACAGAATTTTGAAATTTTGCAAAAACTCGAATTATTCAACTTTCACGAATTGCCTATTTTGGCCGGTTTGTCGCGTAAGTCAATGATATATAAAACACTCAATGTCAGCCCTGAAGATTCTTTAACAGGAACCATAGCCTTAAACATGACGGCCTTGCAGAAAGGTGCCAAAATACTGCGTGTTCACGACGTAAAACCCGCTGTTCAAACCGTATCGCTTTTTGCTCAAATGGAAATGTAACTACTGATGATGATAAGGCTCGTTGCGCAAAATCGTAAAGCCTCGGTAAAGTTGTTCTACAAAAAACAAGCGCACCATTTGATGCGAAAAAGTCATCTTTGAAAGTGAAATTTTTCCTTGTGCTACACTGTAGACAGCTTCTGAAAAGCCATAGGGGCCACCAATAACAAACACCAAAGTTTTAATGCCGGAATTCATCTTCTTCTGAAGCTCGGCCGAGAATTCAACACTGTTCAATGATTTGCCGTTTTCATCCAACAAAACCAGTTGGTCTGATGGGCCAATTTTAGACAAAATCAGTTCGCCTTCTTTTTCTTTTTGCTGTTGCTCACTGAGGTTTTTGACATTTTTGATGTCAGGAATTATTTCTAAATCAAACTTGATATAATGCAACAATCGCTTGGCATAATCGTCTATGAGCGATTGCAGATTTTTTTGATCGGTTTTGCCAATGGCCAGCAGTTTTATGTTCATGGGTCAACTAAAATCTGTGGCAAAGATAACAACTTAATGCACCGGTTGTGCGCTATACAATGCTTTTACCGCAGGCGCAGTCAGATTGGTTTTGTCTTGGGTGCCGTAATGAGTTGAGAAGTATTCTTTTTTGTTGATGGCCGTGAAATGCCCATACTGATTGCCAAACTTTTTCTTCTTGCTGATGATCTGAAACCGTACGCGCAACAAGTTGTTCTTTTGAAGTTTGAGCATTTCGGTTGGCGTAAAAAAGTAATACGTATTCATGGTGTTCTCACGGTTTTCGCGATGGCCTTTGTCGGTGCAAATCAGGGTTCCGCCGTCGGCTAAGTCAAGATATAGATTTCCTGATATAAAAGCGTTTTCATCATGGGCCGGCATTGATATTTTAAGCAAGCCGCCTTTCTCGGTTTTGGCTATTTGCAGTTGTGTAGTTCCGTATAAAGCATATTCTTCACAAACAAAATTCCAAACTTCGGTGGTCGGATAGGTTTGGTTTTTAAAAAAAAGACTGTTTTGAGCCTGAACCAAGTTTAAGGCGCAAAAGCAGAGTATTAAGAGTTTTGTTTTCATAAAAATTAAGGAACAAATTGGTTTTTCCAATCTTTTGATTGAACCGCAGCCAATAGGTTTTGTTTGTTGACAATCATCCGAAGCTCTTTTAGTGCGTTCTTTTTGTCAAATTTAGCTTGAAAACGGTAAACAACATCATCGGTTTTACGGTTTTTGTAAGCCTCAACAAAAGTCAACCCTTTGAAGTTTCCGTATTGGGTTCTAAACTTCAAGCAAGTTTGTGTCATGCGCTTAACGGTCATATTCTTGATGACTTTGGCAGTTGCATCTTTTGAGGTTAGGGGTTTTAAATGCGAGGTGTTGCAGGTTGACAAAATTTGTTTGCCCAAAACAGCTGTTTTGTTTTGTTGGGTTGAGTCAATATCTTCGATGTCTAGTTTTTTGTATCCTTGAACGCTAGATTTGTCTTGACCGGATTTACAAGCCAGCACTAATACAGCCAGTAAAAAGAGCAACAGTTTTTTCATAGTCGGGGCCATTTCAAAAACATAACGCAATGATTTTTGATTTATTGGATGCATACAAAAATCCCCGGTTTAGGCCGGGGAAGTTGTTAGTATAAGGCAGGATATTGCTTCGGATTGACCTCATGCATCATCGCATAGACTTTTTCGTATATATCTTCAACCGATGGTTTTGAAAAATAATCACCGTCGGTGCCATAAGCCGGTCGGTGTGGTTGTGCGCTCAAAGCTTGCGGTTTGCTGTCAAGATATTCGTAGGCGTTTTGCTCATCAATAACTTGTTGTAAAATATAAGCCGATGCACCCCCCGGAACGTCTTCATCAACAACCAATAAACGGTTGGTTTTCATCACGCTTTTGGCAATGTCGTGTTTGAGGTCAAAAGGCAATAATGATTGTGCGTCGATGATTTCGCAGTCAATGCCAATTTCGAGTAATTCTTTGGCAGCTTGTTCTACCAGGCGCAAAGTTGAGCCGTATGATACCAAAGTAATATCAGTACCTTCTTTGATGGTTTCAACCACGCCAATCGGGGTTTTGAATTCGCCCAAATTGGTAGGCATTTTTTCTTTGAGCCTATAGCCGTTCAAACACTCTACAATCAAAGCCGGTTCGTCAGCTTGCATCAGGGTGTTGTAAAATCCGGCAGCCTTGGTCATGTTTCTCGGCACCAAAACATGCATACCGCGCAAGGCGTGAATAATCATGCCCATCGGAGAGCCCGAATGCCAAATGCCTTCTAAGCGGTGACCGCGGGTTCTGACAATCAGCGGTGCTTTTTGGTTTCCTTGGGTACGGTATTGCAAGGTGGCTAAATCATCGCTCATAATCTGCAAAGCATACAGCAAATAATCCAGGTATTGAATCTCGGCAATCGGACGCAAGCCGCGCATGGCCATACCAATGCCTTGCCCTAAAATGGTTGCCTCGCGAATACCGGCATCGGCCACGCGCAAAGCGCCGTATTTTTCTTGCATGCCTTCTAAACCTTGATTTACATCGCCAATATTCCCGGAGTCTTCCCCAAAAATAAGTGCTTGCGGATATTTGCTAAACAAAGCGTCAAAATTATCTCTGAGCACCACACGAGCATCGGCGTCTTCTGAATTTTCATCATACTCGGGTTTGACCTCTGCAATAGACAAGGCATTCTGAGCCGAAGCTGAATGTAGGTGCGAACTGTATTTGGGTTGAATTTGATTCGTGTAGTTTTTGATCCATTGCGCTAGTTGCGGTTGTCCGCTTTCGCCATTAATCATACGCAAAACCTTGCGCGCCAATACGACCAAATCTTTACGTCCGGGCTCTTTAACAGCAGCCAAATCGTTGGCGTATTTTTCAATGAATACTTTATTATCGCTCTGTGCGGCTACCTGCAAAAGCAAAGTACACAATTCCTGTTGCTCGTTTTTGATGGGGTTGATAAAAGCATTCCAAGCATTCTTTTTACCTTCTAAAACTGCTTTTTTGGCTTCGGTCTCAATATCATCAAGTTCGGCTTCAGTAGCAATATTAAAGCTCAACATCCACAAACGCATTTGTCTGATGCAGTCAAACTCGGCTTCCCAAGCCAATCGGTCGGCATTTTTGTATCGCTCGTGTGAACCTGAAGTTGAGTGGCCTTGCGGTTGAGTGAGTTCGCGCACGTGCAGCATCACCGGAACATGCTCGGTACGGGCAATTTTAGAAGCGCGTTCAAAAGCAGCCACCAATTCGGCATAATCCCATCCTTTAACACGGATGATTTCATAGCCTTTGGTTTGCTCGTCGCGTTGAAATCCGCCCAGAATTTCTGAAATGTTCTCTTTGGTGGTTTGGTGGCGCGCGTGCACAGAAATGCCGTATTCGTCGTCCCAAACACAAATCACCATCGGCACTTGTAAAACACCGGCAGCATTGATGGTTTCAAAAAACAAGCCTTCTGAAGTACTGGCATTGCCAATCGTACCCCAAGCTACTTCGTTTCCGTCTTTTGAGAACAAACTGCTGTCAATACCAGAAACTTCTCTGTATATTTTTGAGGCCTGAGCCAAACCTAGTAAGCGCGGCATTTGTCCGGCCGTAGGAGAGATGTCGGCGCTCGAGTTTTTTTGTTCGGTCAGGTTTTTCCAACTTCCGTCGGTGTTCAAACTTTTGGTCGCAAAGTGACCGCCCATTTGACGTCCGGCGCTCATCGGGTCAAATTCAATGTCCGGATGGCCGTATAGCCCGGCAAAAAACTGCTCAATACTGAGTTGACCAATGGCCATCATAAAAGTCTGATCGCGGTAATAACCTGATCTGAAATCCCCGTTTTTAAACGCCTTAGCCATCGCTAGTTGCGGCACTTCTTTTCCGTCGCCAAAAATGCCAAACTTGGCTTTTCCGGTCAAGACTTCGCGTCGGCCCAGCAAACTACATTCGCGGCTGGTAACGGCTATTTTATAATCGTTGACAACTTCTTTTTTAAAGTCTTCAAAAGTCAGTGCTGTACTGGTTTCGGCTTGTGTCATAAACGGATTCACTTTTAACTTTGGCCAACAAATTTAATTAAAAAACCAATTCATTGACGGTTCGTATTTAAAATATCGTTTTTTGATAATTCGATTTTACGCCTGAATTCTCAAGGGTATTTTTTTATAATGCAATAAAACTTTTAAATGTTTGATAATTCTTTAAAAATCAGAACGTTTTTAAGAAAGGTTAGAACCATTTACGGGTAAATAAGTTCACGAGTACTTTGGGGTCAATCGTAAAAACAATACGTACTTTTTCAGGGTATTGACTTTGACTGATTTCCCAACCGTTGTTTGAATATACAGGCAGATAAAACTCAAAATAATCCGGAACCAAATTCAAGCGAATCCCACTGTCATATACAAACTTTGCCGGAGCAAGTCTGTTTTTGACCAAGCCTGCATCGCCGTAGAGTTCTATCCAATTCCAAACATTAAAACTCAAATTACTGGTTATGAGCCATTGATTCACGGTTTCAGGCGATACTTTTGATTTAAAACCGCCTTCGCCCATAATAAACTGCTGGCTAAACACACCGCTTTTTTCAGATCGGCCCAATAATTCTTGCTCAAACAAATAGTCGTTGATGCGCGTCAAACCAAAATCAAAAGCGTTGCTGTTGGTATTGCGGTTGTAGGTAAAAGCACCTGCAAACACCCGAATATCAAACTGATGGCTGTTGCTAAAGAGTTTTCTGTATTGAATCTCACCCGATACTTTACCAAAACTATTCGAGAATTGGGTGTCGGTAATCAAGTTGAATTTGTGGGCTACTTCATTGTGCGCGTCAATGTATTTAAACCCAAAAACCGAATAATTTTGAATATTGGTCTCTACCAAATAATTGGTTTGTTGTTTTTCAACAGCGCTGTATTTGAGTACAAAAGCTTGACGGTGGTTGCTTCTGAAATCACGGTCGCGGATGTTAAACGTAAGGTTCGGATTAATTTTGAAATACGAGGCATCCGGTGCGTAGTTAAACAAAGAGCTGTTGAGCGCATACCGTATGTTGTACCATTGGCTTTCGCGATTGAATTGATTGTATGCCAATGACATATGTCCTTTGAGGGCGGTGGTTTTAAATGAGTACATTGGGTTGATGTCATAACTAAACGGCCGATTCAAAATGGTTTTGTTGTGCAGGCGCAAACCCGGGGTAATACCATCGTATAAATTATACCCAATTGAGGGCACATAAATAATCTGATTGTACTCAGGGTTTTCTAAATCTTTGAGCAACGTAAATCTAAACGGCTTGTTCGGATGAATACCACCGCGCAAGGTTCTGTAATTGTTGCGTCGGTTGAATTCAGGAACCTCATTAAGATGATTCAAAGCCAGTTTGTCAAAAGTAGTGCGCGCTATAGTGAGCGTGGTATCGCGTGCAAACTGCTCAATCCATTGTTTAAAAATCACTTGTTTTTGATGCAAACCAAACAGCGGAACCGGCAATTGAACTCCGGTTTTGTTGCGTATGGTCAAGGTAACACTGTCTTGGGTCTTGGTGATGTTTTCAAAGCTAAAGTCAATCGGTTTTCGGCTGTCAATACAATGATTAAAAAACCAATCGATGCTTTTATCGGTTTGGCTTTTGAGGGCTTGTTCAAAATCAGTACGTGAGGTATTTTTGTGGGCATTAGCGGCAACAAAATCACGAAGAGCTTGGCTTAGTTTATTTTCTTCAAGATAACTGTCCAGATATTTTAAGCTCAAACCCGCATAATACTTAGTGGCTATTTTTTCGTTAAAGCGAATAAGTTGCTCACGTGACTCACCGGGCGCTTGATCTAAATTTCTGCGCGCCATGAGCAAATAAAAGTAATTGTATTGCTCGTTAAATTCGGTGCTGACCAAGTTAAAACCTCTGAGCCAACGGTATTTGTACAAGCCGCCCATCATTTTCATATCGGGGTGGTATTGCGCTACATATTGCATCATCAAATAGCTTTGAATACCATCATAAACCCAGTGTTCTTTTCTGGGGTCAAGGTGTAAACTGTTTTGTAAATAACTGTTGAGGTAGGTTTTTAAAAACTTGAGCTCAAACATAAAATCGTCTTTAAAAACACTAATAAACGAAGGCAACTGATTGAGTCCGTAAAACGGATTTCGGCTGTAATCAACCTGAGACAACGTCATTTTGCTCAGCGGATATCGGCCCAAGTGGTCTTGAACAAAATCGGCAATTTGATCAATAATCACCGCTTTTTGAATGTCGTTAAGTTTGGCGTCTTGAATATCTGTAACTACTTCTATATCATTATTTTTATAGCTGTAAAACTCAGGTTTTGGTTGAAGATAAAAACTAAAGTTAACACGTGATGTACCGGCTATGGTATACACCTTTTCAGCATTCGATTTCTCAACAGAAGTTTGACTCAAATCAGTAAATAACTCTAAATGTTCAGGCACATGCACTTCTAAATCAAAATCGGTCAAGCCATACGCAGCATCATCCAAATCGGCATTGCTGTACCGAGCAAACTTTTGGTCGCGATACAAGGCCGGCAGCAACAACCAATCGCGCAATGCATAACCGCCTTTTTCAGTATAGCCAAAATCAGTAAACCTATCGCTCGGAATTTGCAACACATAAACCAACACTATTGTTTGTTTTTGTTGGGGCAAAATAGGTTGTGCGAGATCAACTTCAATCAAATCAACTTGTTCGGGCAAACGTTCCCAGTTTAAATTTTGACCGTGGCTTGAAGCTATTTTTTCAACAGAAGTTGCGCCTAACTCTTTGGCGCGCGCAAAGTGAAAACTGCGCACAAACTCATCAGAGAAACGCTTGGCCAACAACGAACTCTTGCTTGAATAGGCGTTGTTCCAATCATTTAAAATCAGCTTTTTAAGGGTGTCGTTGCTTGAGTTAAAATAGGTGAGTTGCTGCTCAATCAAAAGCTGGTGTTTTTGATGGTCTAAAACCACTTTTGCCTGTACCCGATGTTGCGCGTTGATATACCCCGAAGCCCAAAGCATGAGCCAACACCAAAATATTTTGAGAAGAGATTTCAAGGGCATAGCATTTTGATGCTAAATATAAAAAAAGCCCGATTAAAAATTCGGGCTTAAGTTGTATTTTTTGTAGAAGTTGTCCAGTGCCTCAACCACCTCGTCTTCGGTGTCGACAATTCTGAACAAATTCATATCGTCCGGGTTGGCATTGTGCTCGCGCTCAATAATGACTTCTTTGATCCAATCTATCAAACCGGCCCAGAAATCTCTGCCCACCAAAATAATCGGAAACTTGCCAATTTTCTTGGTCTGAATGAGCGTGATGGCTTCAAAAAGTTCGTCGAGTGTACCAAAACCGCCGGGCATGACCACAAAACCTTGCGAATACTTCACAAACATCACTTTGCGCACAAAAAAGTAATCAAAGTTCAGGTTTTTGTCTTTGTCAATATACGGGTTGTAGTGTTGCTCAAAAGGCAATTCAATATTCAGACCTACCGAGGTTCCGCCGCCAAAATGCGCACCTTTGTTACCGGCTTCCATAATGCCCGGGCCACCACCGGTAATCACGCCATAACCCGCTTTACTGATTTTAAAAGCAATCTTTTCGGCCAATAAATAATATTTGTTGTCGGGCTTGGTGCGCGCCGATCCAAAAATAGACACACACGGACCAATGCGCCCCATGGTTTCATAACCATTCACAAACTCTGACATAATCTTAAAAATCGCCCACGAATCATTGGTGCGAATCTCATTCCAAGTCTTTTGTTTAAGCTTGTCTTGAATTACTTTGTCATCGTCGTTGTCAAAATCTTGAATCTTCATATAATCTATACAATTTTTAAAAATGATTAGGGCAGCTATTCCTGCTCTACGCGTTATCCCTTGCGCGCTGCGCTGCGGGGATGCTGCTTCGATCAGGGCTGCAATGCCGTTTCCGCAGAAACATCTGTTAAAAACAGCGGGCTAAATTACGCTAAAAAAATAAATTACCACTACAATTTATCTTTACACTTCCATCATGCCAACTCCCGCTTCAAAAACGGAGCGGTATAACCTTTGCCTTTTTTGACTATTTCTTCAGGTGTGCCACAGGCTACTACGGTTCCGCCGCCTTTTCCGCCTTCGGGGCCAATATCAATAATATAATCGGCCAGTTTGATCACGTCCATATTGTGTTCAATCACCAAAATCGTATTGCCTTTGTCTACGAGTTTTTGAATCACTTCCATGAGCACGCGTATGTCTTCAAAGTGCAAACCTGTGGTGGGTTCATCCAAGATATAAAACGTATTTCCGGTATCTTTTTTTGAGAGTTCACCCGCCAGTTTAATGCGCTGCGCTTCGCCGCCCGAAAGCGTGGTGCTTTGTTGCCCAAGCGTAATATAGCCCAAACCTACCTCTTGAATGGTTTTGATTTTTCGGTAAATCTTCGGAATATGCTCAAAAAACACCACCGCTTCATCCACGGTCATGTTTAAAACGTCCGAAATTGATTTGCCTTTATAGCGAATCTCTAGTGTTTCGCGGTTGAATCGTTTGCCTTGACAAGTTTCGCATTCAACATATACATCGGGCAAGAAACTCATCTCAATGGTGCGCACGCCCGAACCTTCGCAGGTTTCACATCGGCCGCCCGCCACATTAAAGCTAAATCGGCCGGCTTTATAACCGCGAATCATACTCTCAGAAGTCATGGTAAACAGATTTCTGATTTCAGAAAAAACCTCGGTATACGTGGCCGGATTTGAGCGCGGGGTTCTGCCAATCGGGCTTTGGTCAATATCAATCACTTTGTCAATATGCTCTAAACCTTCGATTTTTTTGTACGGCATGGGTTTTTTGACCGCATTAAAAAAGTGCGCGTTCAAAATAGGGTAGAGCGTTTCATTGATTAGGGTTGATTTACCCGAACCCGACACACCCGATACGCAAATAAGCTGCCCCAACGGCAATTCAATGCTCACGTTTTTGAGGTTGTTGCCCGTGGCGCCTGATAATTTTAAAAACTTTCCGTTGCCCGCTCTGCGCTTGTTCGGCACCGCAATCTCGCGTTCGCCGTTGAGGTATTGCGCTGTGAGCGTATGTTGTTTGAGGATGTCTTTGGGCGTTCCTTGACTGATGATTTCACCGCCGTGTTTGCCGGCTCTCGGGCCAATGTCAATCACATAATCAGCGCGCTCAATCATGTCTTTGTCGTGCTCGACCACCAAGACTGAGTTGCCAATATCGCGCAATTGCTCGAGTGATTTAATCAGTTTTTCGTTGTCGCGTTGGTGCAAACCAATACTGGGTTCATCTAAAATATACAACACGCCCACGAGTTGCGAACCAATCTGCGTGGCCAAACGAATGCGTTGCGCTTCACCACCCGAAAGCGATTTTGAACTGCGGCTCAGCGACAAATAATCTAAGCCCACGTTCACCAAAAAGTGCAGTCGGTCGCGAATTTCTTTGATGACTTCGGTGGCAATTTGTTTTTGTTTGTCGGTGAGTATCGCATCAATCTGATCAAACCAAGCGGCCAAATCAGCAATGTCCATTTCTGAAAGCTGCTGAATGTTTTGATTGTTGATTCTAAAATACAAAGCTTCTTTCTTGAGGCGCGAACCGTTGCACTCAGGGCAAATCACCTCGTCCATAAACTCTTTGGCCCAGCGTTTAATAGTGCTCGAACCACTTTCGTCGTGTTGGTTTTTGATGAAGTGCGAAATGCCTTCAAACTCAATTTTGTATTCTTTGGTTACGCCCAAAGTCTTCGAGGCCACGTTGAATTTCTCGCGTCCGCCATAGAGAATAATCTCCATCGCATCTTCAGGAATCTTCTCCATAGCATCGGTGATTTTAAAGCCAAAGCGCTCACCAATGGTTTCAAGTTGTTTGAATATCCAACTGTTTTTGTATTCGCCCAACGGCGCTATACCTCCGGCTTTGATTGATAACTTAGGGTTCGGAATAATCTTCTTGAGGTTGATTTCATCTACATGGCCCAAACCGTTGCAATGCGGGCAAGCGCCTTTGGGTGAGTTAAATGAAAACAAGTTCGGCTCAGGGTTTTGATACGATATACCCGTAGTTGGGCACATCAAATTGCGGCTAAAGTAGCGCACTTCATCGGTGTCTTGATCCAGAATCATCAAGATGTTGTCGCCGTGGTGCATGGCCGTTTGTATGCTTTGGGATAGGCGCAAATCATTCTGCTGAAACAGGGTGCTGTCGGGCGCTGCGTCTTCGAGTAGTAACCGATCAATCACGATTTCAATATCATGCGTTTTATAGCGGTCAAGCTTCATGCCCGGGGTAATTTCTTTGATTTCGCCATTCACGCGTACACGCAAAAATCCTTGCTTGGCTATTTGCTGAAAAAGCTCGCCGTAATGTCCTTTACGCGCACGAATCACCGGTGCTAATATATTGATGCGTTTTCCGGTAAAATGCTGCGCAATAAGTTCTTTGATTTGATCATCTGAATACGACACCATGAGCTCACCCGTGTTGTAGCTGTAGGCATCGGCGGCACGCGCAAACAACAAACGCAAAAAGTCATACACTTCGGTAATGGTGCCCACGGTAGAACGCGGACTTTTGCTCGTGGTTTTTTGCTCAATGGCAATCACCGGCGAGAGGCCATCAATCTTATCAACATCAGGGCGCTCTAATCCGCCCAAAAACTGACGTGCATAGGCCGAAAAAGTCTCTACATAACGGCGTTGCCCTTCGGCATAAATGGTGTCAAAAGCCAACGATGATTTGCCCGAACCCGAAAGTCCGGTAATAACCACGAGCTGCTCGCGCGGTATGCTGATGTCAATATTTTTGAGGTTGTGCACTCGGGCACCGAGCACTTCTATAGAATCTGTAAACATGGTTTTTTTGCAAAGCGCAAAGGTATTTATTTTCGGTTTTGTTTTGAGGTAAAGGGTGAGATAAAAATAGTGCCTGAGTTGGGAAGTGTATGAGGTTCTTCCTGCGTCGGAATGAGAAGAACGACCGCTTCGCTGTAAGACCGCTTCGCTTTAGGACAGAAGGGATATTTGTCGAATATACGATTCAAAACCAGACAGCGCCGATTTGCAATCCGTGCCAATTGGTGCCTGAGATGCTGAGAAGCTGAGATACTGAGTGCCTGAGTTGGGAAGTGTATGAGGTTCTTCCTGCGTCGGAATGAGAAGAACGACCGCTTCGCTGTAAGACCGCTTCGCTTTAGGACAGAAGGGATATTTGTCGAATATACGATTCAAAACCAGA
>NZ_JAHCDK010000013.1 GCF_018413465.1 Flavobacterium sp. CYK-55 | reverse complement strand
AATTGTAAACACCTGCTGTAGTTGAGGAACCAGATATGGTATATGTACCTGAAGAATAAACACCCGTCATACCAGGTGGCAATCCTATAGAAGTAACATCGCTCGAATGAGTCGTAGTATAAACTATATTTACAGGTAATGACTCATTGGTACAAACTGTTTGGATATTAGATGATGAAGATGAACTTAAAACTATTGTTGAATCTGAATCAACTGTAATTGTGCCGCTTTGAGTAGCAGTAGAACAACCGCCTGTAGTGGTCAAGCTGTAGTTAAAGATTCCTGTTGCGGTAGGTATACCACTTAATGTATAAGTATTTCCGCTTACTACTCCTGTGATTCCTGTTGGCAGACCAATAGCAGTTACACCAGTAGCTCCATTGCCCAAATTGTATGAAATAGGAGTAAACAAAGATGAGTTCACACACAAAGTTTGTACATCAGTACCAGCAATATTCAAAGTGAGTGTAACATCAGGATCAACCGTAATGCTGCCACTAAGTAATGGCGTAGCACACAAACCACTAGTGGTTACTGTATACGGAAAAACACCTGAAACACTTGGTGTTCCTGAAATAGTGAATACACCCGAATTGTATACTCCGTTAACTCCGGCAGGTAGACCCGTTACCGTGGCACCTGTTGCATCAACATTACTTAAGTTGTATACAATATTTGTAATTGCTGTGTTAATACAAACTATTTGTGCTGTTGATCCGGATGAATGAGTAATTGTTGCATCTGGATTAACAGTAATGGTACCCGCTAAAGTAACTGAGCCGCAACCACCTGAAGAAGTAACTGTGTAATTGAAAACACCTGTCGCGCTTGGAGAACCCGAAATTGTAAAATCACCCGAAGCCGAGAAAGAACCGGTTACACCAGTCGGCAAATTATTAGCAACAACACTCGTCACACCATTGGTTGTATTGTAAACAATCGGTGCTATTGCTGTGTTGACACAAAGAGTTTGGTTATCATTACTCGATGCCGACAAACTCATGGTGGCAGCAGGATCAACCGTAATAGTTGTAGTTGAGGTACAAACATCAACTCCCGAAGTGGCTTCAACGGTAAAAGTATAAACACCGGCTACTGAAGGAACACCTGATAAAGTATAAGTTCCTGAACTCAAATTACCGCTAATTCCTGTAGGTAGTACACCACTTATGATATTTACAGAATCAATACCGTTGGTTGTAGTATATGTAATTGGCGATAAAATTGTATTAACACACAAATTTTGACTGTTGGTTGAAGCAATTACAGAACAACTACATGGCTCAATTTGAACTTGAGCTGTAGTACTAAAAACAGGGCAAGTTGCGGTAGCAGCTATTTCGTAAGTTACCGTGTAGGTATTAACAGTACTGCCATAAGGAGTAATTGCTCCCGTATTGGGGTCAATAATTAATCCCGGTGGTGTAGCCGAATAGGTTCCGCCTGAAGAAAGTGAGTTTTCGGTAACTAACTGAGGGGTTGTTATGTTATTACAATAAGGATTAGCTCCATATGAAATGGTTCCGGAGGGAGCCCCGCCATCAATAACAAAAGGACGTATGTTGTAACAACCTGTTGAAACCAAATCTTCCATACGAACATAAATAGTTGTTGGAACTGAATTGACTAAAAATGTAGCTAAATCAGCATCAGAGGCAAAATTGATATTGGTTGGAGCGTCATTCTGAGCGTCAGTAGCGTCTGTATAATATTTAATAGCATAATCAGTCGGACTTGGCACTCCATTTAAGATATGTGCATTTTGATCTATATTAACAACATATGGCGGAGCACCTGTAGTACAAATATCAATATCTTGCGGATCAAGAATAGGCAAAGGCGGAGCTACATCAACACTAATACTGGCGTCTACCGAAAAAGTAGAGCCGTTAGGATTGGTATACTGTACAATAGCCGTGTAAGTAGCCGGTCCTGTTGGGCATACATTTAAAGGATTTTCATTAACTGTTCCGAAAGGAGCTCCATCTTTGAGCCAATTAAGTGTGGTTGGCACTAAAGCCGGTGATGATGGAGTAAACTGATACGATTGATTGGTCGATGCCCAACATCCGCCCCCGTTATGTCCGGGAATCGGAGTTGCAACAGTTCCGGTAGAGTTGATGGTTCCTATAATACCATTTCCTCCGTTCCAGCCGGCGCAACAAGTTCTATCTTTTACAATTACTTCAATGATATTAGTTCCTTCATGAAGTACAATTTGAGAAGTTTGTAATCCGACACCTGCCCCACAACTATACTGCGGTAATTGGTTCCAATTGGCAACAAAAACACGATTTGGCGCAGCATTAACTCCAGTATCAAGCACGTAATAATTCACATTTTGAACTAAAGGATTCGTAACAGGAGGCGCAGCAATATTGGTATCTTGATAAACACCAAAAATAGCGTTGCGAATAGGGCAAGCTGCACTTGGAATTACACCTGTGTAGGCCCAAGGGCAAAATCCGCCAGCGTTGGCAATATCAAAACTAATAACACCATTAGAGCCAATGATTACTTTGTTGTACGTGTTTCCGTAGAAAACAAAATTAAAGGGCAAATTAAATACCGGTGACCAGACATCATCGGCAGAGGCATTTAACACAAAACCACCAGTAAACGGATAATTTGGCGCATAAGTAACCTGCGTGGCCGTGTAAGTTGTGGTCTGATTTAAATTTGGATAAACAGCGGTTAGGCTGGTACAATCACCTGAATTACAAGCAGGAGAAGGCGTTGGCAAACTAACTTCAATGGTTGGAACTTGTCCAAATGTATTCAACCAAAAAGTAAGAGTCATCAACCCGGTTAGGAGTAAGTTCTTTTTCATTTCTTTTTTTTTGACGGGAAATTTACAAATTTTTTAATCTATTTTTCACTTATGTTTAAATAAAATTGATATTTAAACCACATATCTTGGCGCAACCTTTAAAATCAATAGAAAAACACTAATCTCGGCTGTAAGAAATACAATGATGCTAGAATATTATTTTTATCTTTGACGGCTGAAAATCTTAACACCTATCATGACAAACCCAAACGAGTTTCACGAAGAAATCGGAGACGACCACTTCTTTTCACAGGCTATGAATCCTGTTCGAAAAGATGCATTTGATTTGAGCGATGAACAAAAAATTGAATCCATTAAAAAAGATGTTGAGAGCATCTTAAACACTTTGGGCATGGACCTGACAGACGACAGTTTGAAAGGAACACCCAACCGAGTAGCCAAAATGTTTGTCAAAGAAATATTCGGAGGCTTGAACCCAAGCAAAAAACCGGGTTCATCAACTTTTGACAATCAATATAAATACGGTGAAATGCTGGTTGAAAAAAACATCACGCTTTATTCAACTTGTGAGCATCACTTATTGCCAATTATTGGCCGCGCACACGTAGCGTATGTGTCAACCGGGAAAGTCATTGGGCTTTCAAAAATGAACCGAATTGTTGATTATTACGCTAAAAGACCACAAGTTCAAGAGCGTTTGACCATGCAAATTGTACAAGAACTACAACTCGTTTTGAATACTCAAGACGTAGCTTGTGTGATTGATGCCAAACATTTGTGTGTGAACTCACGCGGGATTCGCGACATTGAAAGCAGCACTGTAACTGCTGAATACGGCGGTATTTTTAAAGACGAAAACAAACGCAAAGAATTTTTAGAATACATTAAACTCGAAACGAAATTTTAATAGAATTCGCTCACCTCTAGCCCCGATTGAGCCGGTATCCTCCCGAGCCATCGGGAGATAAAGGCGAAAGCGGGAAATAGCTTCAAAAAAACAAATGACATCACTCTATTCTAACCAAACGTTGAAAATATACAATTCGCTTTCAGGCGAAAAAGAGATCTTTACACCGCTTCATACGGGCAATGTTGGTTTGTATGTTTGTGGACCGACGGTATATAGCAATGTACATTTGGGCAATGTGCGAACATTTATGTCATTTGATATGATTTATCGCTATTTATTGCATTTGGGTTTTAAAGTAAGATATGTTCGCAATATTACCGATGCTGGGCATTTAACTGATGATGGCAATGTTGAAAACGACAGATTTGTCAAACAATCGCGCTTAGAAAAGCTTGAACCCATGGAAGTGGTTCAGAAATATACTGTTGACTTCAGAAAAGTGTTGGACGAGTTTAATTTTTTACCACCAACCATTGAACCCACAGCTACCGGACACATCGTTGAACAAATTGAGTTGACCCAAAAACTCATCGATACAGGATTTGCCTATGAAAGTCAAGGTTCGGTGTATTTTGATGTGGTTGAATACAACAAACGCGGGCTCAATTATGGCGAACTCAACAACCGAAATATTGACGACTTAATTGCCAACACCCGTGATTTAGACGGTCAGAACGAAAAGAAAAACCCACAAGATTTTGCGCTCTGGAAAAAAGCCTCCCCAGCGCACATCATGCGTTGGAACTCACCTTGGGGCGAAGGTTTTCCGGGTTGGCACTTAGAATGCACCGCTATGAGCACCAAATATCTGGGCCAAGAATTTGACATTCACGGCGGCGGTATGGATTTGAAATTTCCGCACCACGAATGTGAAATTGCCCAAGGAAAAGCGTGCAATGGTCATGCTCCGGTGCGTTACTGGATGCACACCAACATGCTCACCATGAATGGTCTACGCATGAGTAAATCAACTGGGAATTATATTTTACCAATGCAATTGGTTAATGGCGACAATGATTTTTTTGAAAAAGAATTTCACCCGAGCATTGTGCGTTTTTGCTTTATGCAAGCGCATTACCGCAGCGTTTTAGATATTTCAAACGATGCAATGATGGCCAGTGAAAAAGGCTTTAACCGTTTGATGGAAGCCATGGACAAACTCAAATCATTACCGGCTTCAAGCAGTTCATCACTCGATATTACGGCTTGGAAGAACGTATGTTATGAAGCTATGAACGACGATTTCAACACGCCGATTATGATTTCGCATTTGTTTGAAGGCGTGCGATTCATCAATATTGTCAATGACGGAACCGCAACTTTGAACGCAACTGATTTGGCCTTGCTGGAACAAACCATGAACACATTTGTATATGATGTTTTGGGCTTGGTGAACGAAAAAGAAAGCGGAAGTCAAAGTCATGTGAAAAAATTGGAAGGCACCGTAGCACTTTTGATTGAGATGCGCAATCAGGCTCGAGCCGATAGAAACTTTGCGTTGTCAGACCAAATTCGCGATCAATTGTTGGCACTGGGCATTCAGCTGAAAGACGGAAAAGAAGGAACCACCTTCACGCTATAAAAACAGGCCGGTTACAAGACCGGCTTTTTATTTATGAAAACATTTGTTTCAAATATGTTTCGCAAACCATTCATTGCTTTGATTCGGTTTTACCAATATGGTATATCACCGTTTACACCGGCAGCTTGCCGATTTGAACCGACTTGCTCGCAATATTCAATCGAGGCGATTCAAACACATGGTTTGCGCAAAGGCGGATGGCTAGCTCTGAAAAGAATTAGCCGTTGTCATCCGTGGGGCGCTTCGGGTTATGATCCGGTGCCGAGCAAAAAAAGCCCGCACAAGCACTGAGCGTTCAGGCTAATTTTTATATTTTTACAGTCTAACAACCCAAAACCTAACCTATATGAGCACTGCTTTATCAATGATTTGGAACCCTACTGAAGGAATAGATCTTGGCTTTTTTGTTATTCGCTACTATAGTTTGATGTTTGTGATTGCCTTTGGTTTGGGCTGGTACATTATGAAACGCATTTTTGAGCGCGAAAACGAATCGCTTGAAAAACTCGATTCATTGTTCATTTGGACCGTTTTAGCTACTTTGTTGGGCGCGCGATTAGGGCACGTGTTTTTTTATGATTGGGAATATTACAGCAATCATTTATCTGAAATTTTACTGCCGTTCAGATTTTCACCGAGTTTTGAATTTACCGGATTTCAAGGTTTAGCGAGTCATGGCGCAGCGATTGCCATTATTGTTTCGATGTATTTTTTTAGCAAAAACATCATGAAACGCCCATTGCTTTGGGTTTTGGACCGCGTGGTGATTCCGGTGGCCAGCGGAGCTATTTTTGTGCGCATCGGCAACTTTTTTAATTCAGAAATTATTGGCCAAACCACAGACTCTGCTTTTGGAATCAGATTTGTACGCGACCAATTCTCAGCGCGTGAAGCCATGGTAAAAACACAATTGAGCAACGCCAACGATGCTTATAACGCCATTGCACACGACCCAAAATTCAGCGCGCTTTTGCAAGAAGTTCCGGCGAGACATCCGGCGCAATTATACGAATCGATTTGCTATGTTTTTGTGTTTGCGATTTTGTTCTTTTTGTATTGGAGAACCAATGTTCGTGAGCGTTTGGGCTTTTTATTCGGACTGTTTTTAATTTTGCTGTGGTCTGTGCGCTTTGTGGTTGAATATGTCAAAGAAAGCCAAGGCGGATTTGAAGAATTTCTAGGTTTGTTTTCAACCGGACAATGGCTCAGTATTCCGTTTATTTTGATTGGATTTTACTTTGTAATTACAGCCGACAAGCCCATTGAAGGCGAAGAATAAAAATTACTTAACTCAGAAAATATAAGAATAGCTCGACGATGATCGGGCTATTTTTTTTTGAATATTGAAACAATCTTTTTACCCATCAAAACTACTTTAATAAAAGGTTTCAACAGGATTTATTTAGCGCTTTTTAGAGCACTAATTAAAATCAATGATGGCCAACATAAAGCAATATTACAGGCTAAAACCGTCGGTATTCATGACAGATATTATTAATAATAGCTAGGTTTTAAAATAACGCTGCTGCCCTAGCCCGGATGGAAGCGGCATCCTTTTGAACCTGCGAGGTTTTGAAAACCTTGTAGGTTTAAAAGATAAAGCGCACAGCCGGATCAGCTTCAAAAAGTCAGAGTCACTCAAAAAAAAAGCCCGATATTACTACCGGGCTTTGATTTATAACAAACTAAAATTAGTCTCTGTTGTGCTCTTCTTCGATGCGTTTGTGCTCTTCTTTAGAGATGGTGTCGCACAATACCGGCGTAGCGATAAAGAGTGATGAATAAGTACCGACTACGATACCAATCAACATCGCGAAGATAAATCCGCGGATGGATTCACCACCAAAGATGAACATGATGAGCAATACCAATATCATGGTGAGTGAGGTATTGATGGTTCTTGACATCGTTGAGTTGATCGATTGGTTAACGATTTGGTTGAAGTTACCTTTGGCTTTACCAGCTAAGTATTCACGTACACGGTCAAATACAATTACGGTATCGTTCATTGAATACCCAATTACGGTAAGAATCGCCGCGATAAAGTGCTGATCGATTTCCATTCCGAATGGCATATATTTCCAGAGTAATGAATAAGCTCCTAATACGAAGATAACGTCGTGCGCAACAGCAGCCAAAGCTCCTAAGCTGTACTGCCATTTTCTGAACGAAATCACCAAGTACAAGCAAACAATCATCATGGCACCAAGAACCGCCCAGTAAGAGTTGGTTTTGATATCGTCAGAAACAGATGCGCTTACTTTATAACCGTGTAATACCCCGTATTTTTTACCATCATAAATGTTGACAAACTTGTCATAAGTCATGTTGGCATCAAAGTGCTTTTTAAGCGTATTGTAAAGAATTTCGTTTACTTGGTGATCTACCTCAGTTCCTGATTCGTTTACGCGGTATTTAGTAGTAATTTTTAATTGGTTGTCTTTACCAAAAACTTTGGCTTCAGCACTACCGTCAAATACGGGTAATAACTCAGCTTTTACTTCTTCGGCAGAAACTGGTTTTTCAAAACGAACTTCAAAAGTACGTCCACCTTCAAAATCAACACCGTAATTCAAACCGTGTGTTGCCAATGAAACAACACTCACTACACAAACTACCAATGAGAAAACATAAGTGTACTTTTTAATTCCCAAGAAATCAAAGTGGAAATTGGTAAAGAAGTTTTTAGAGAAGTTCGTCGTAAAAGTCAATTTATTGCCTTTGCTCAAACTCCAATCCAAAAGAATTCTTGAAATAAAAATTGAAGTAAATAACGAAGTGGCAATACCAATTAATAAAGTAGTAGCAAAACCTTGAATAGGGCCTGTACCGAAAATCAATAATACCGCACCAGTCAAAACGTGGGTTACGTTGGCATCAACAATTGAACGCATCGCACCTTTCCATCCGAATGAAGCTTTGATGGCCTCATCAATAGCTTTTCCGGCACGCAATTCTTCTTTGGCACGTTCGTAAATAATAATGTTGGCATCAACGGCTGTACCCATGGTGAGTACAATACCGGCAATACCCGGCAAAGTCAATACTGCACCTAAGCTAGCTAAGATTCCGAACAAGAATAACAAGTTCACGAGCAAAGCCAAATTGGCATACCAACCTGATTTTCCGTAATACACCAACATCCACAATGCAACGATCAATAAACCGATGATGGATGAAGTGGTTCCGTTATCAATCGCTTCTTGACCCAATGATGGACCAACAACTTCTGATTGCACAATTTCGGCAGCAGCTGGTAATTTACCCGCACGCAAAACATTGGCTAAGTCTTTGGTTTCTGTTACATCAAAAACACCTGAAATTTCTGAACGACCACCCGAGATTGGTCCGCTGGTAACACCAGGTGCAGAATAAACGATATCATCAAGTACAATAGCAATGTATCCTTTGGTACTGTATGCTTTTCCGGTTAATTCTTCCCAAGCTTTGGCACCAGCACCATTCATTTGCATGGTTACCGATGGTTTACCCAATTGGTCGAATGAATCTTTGGCATCAGTTACTACACCACCACTCAAATTAGCTTGATTGTTGCGGTTTCCTTTTAATGCATACAAAGCAACGGTAGTTACTTCTTTTTTGGTTTTCTCATCTACATCAGTAGAAGCTTTACCCCAAACAAATTTTGCATAACGTTTGTCAGCAGGCAATAAAGCTCTGATGTCAGTACGTTTGAAATAGCTGTTTACAACTGCGGTATCTTTCGGGTCAAACAAGGCCAAAACCGGCCCACCACCTTGACCAACCATTTTATCAATCAATGGATTGTTTCCTTTTTTGGTAGCAGTTGAATCTTTAGCTTTATCATCAGTCAACAACTTGTTGATGGAATCGTTTACCGCTGTTTTGGTTTCTTGAGCAGGAGCAACTTTTTCAGTGGCTTTTAATGCATTGTTGGCCGCCATCAAGAAGTTACCTAAATCGTCAATTTTGTAGGTTTCCCAGAACTCTAATTGAGCGGTACTTTGCAATAATCTTTTGATACGATCTACGTCTTTAGCACCCGGAAGTTCTACCAAGATTCTTCCGGATTGACCTAACTTTTGAATGTTGGGTTGCGTAACACCAAATTTATCGATACGTTTTCTGAGTACTTCAAAAGCACTCTCAATAGATTCAGCTACTTTTCTACGAATGACTTTTTTGGCCTCATCATCAGACATTTTGAAGTTGATTTCTTCGCCCATGTTTTTGTTGGCGAAAATGTCCGGCGAAGCTAATTTGGTGGTTCCTTTAGCAGCTGCCTCAAATTCTTTGAAGAAAACATCTAGATAATCTTCATTACCTTGTCTGTTTTTGGTAGCATTGGCTAAGGCCTCGTTGAAAACCGGGTTTTTAGAATTGTTGGCCAAACCTTTTACAATGTCTTTTACCGACACCTGAAGCTGTACATTGATACCGCCCTCAAGATCCAAACCTTTGTTGATTTTCTTTTCTTTTACTTCATTGTAAGTAAAATCGGTAAAGCCCAAATTGAACACTTTTACCTTTCCGATAGAATCAAGATATTTTACTTCTTTTTCGGTGTTTCCTTTCGCATAGATCTTCGCATCATTTTCAACGTTATGCGCAACGAATGTGAAAGTGAGCTGGTAAATACTTACCAATGCAAATAAAATTGCAAAGAATTTAACGAGTCCTCTATTCTGCATTATTACTAATAATTAATTAATTTTTGTTTGTAATGTAACACACTTTTGTTAAAACAGTTTGTGAATTTTTAATTATTCTCAAAAAATAGTAAAAAACCCAACAAAGCCTGTTTTTTATAAACCGAGCAAATATATAATTTACCAAAAGATTAACCAATTTATTTGCACAATTAATATAAAAAAAGACTGCAAAAATGCAGTCCTTTATATAATAGGTAAATTGATTTTATCCTAAAACTGATTTCAAATCGGCATTCATAGCACGAACGGCATCGGCGCTTTTAGCCAAAGCTGCTTTTTCGGTATCGTTTAAGTTGATATTTAGAATCTCTTCAACACCATTTTTACCAATGATACACGGAACACCAATACAAATATCGTTGAAACCATATTCACCTTCTAAAAACACCGAACAAGCAATCATTTTCTTTTGATCGTTCAAAATGCTATCCACCAAATAAGCTACTGAAGCGCCCGGCGCATACCAAGCTGAAGTTCCGAGCAATCCGGTTAAAGTTGCACCGCCCACCATGGTGTCAGCTGCTACTTTAGCCAATGCATCTTCAGACAAAAATTCTGACACAGGGATTCCGTTGTAAGAGGCCAAACGTGTCAACGGAATCA
Organism: Flavobacterium sp. CYK-55; assembly: GCF_018413465.1. Lineage (GTDB taxonomy): Bacteria > Bacteroidota > Bacteroidia > Flavobacteriales > Flavobacteriaceae > Flavobacterium. The sequence continues at coordinate 81,963 of NZ_JAHCDK010000013.1, read as the reverse complement.
TGGTTGTATCACCGTGACCACCAATCACCATCGCAGAAATATCATTGATTGGTTTATCTAAGGCCTTTGCCAAATAATATTTAAAACGTGAGCTATCAAGCGCTCCGCCCATACCAATGATTCTGTTTTTAGGCAAACCGGTTGATTTAAGCGCCAAATAAGTCATCGTATCCATCGGGTTTGAAACCACCACCATAATGGCATCAGGCGAGTGTTTCAATAAATTTTCAGCCACACCTTTAACAATACCGGCGTTGATGCCAATTAATTCTTCACGCGTCATGCCCGGTTTTCTCGGAATCCCCGAAGTAATCACCACCACATCACTGTTGGCTGTTTTTGAATAATCATTGGTAACACCCGTCACACGAGTATTAAAACCTGTGTTTGAAGTGCATTGTGAGATATCCATGGCTTTACCTTCAGCAAAACCTTCTTTGATATCGAGCACTACAATTTCGCTGGCAATTCCGCGATAAGCCATTACATCAGCACAGGTCGCTCCTACGTTGCCTGCTCCTACTATGGTAACTTTCATTTTAAATTATTTTAGTCGTTTTGTTTTATTTTTTTTGGAAGCTAATCCCGCTTTCGCCTATATCTCTCCGCTACGCTGCGAGGATACCGGCTCTATCGGGGCTAGGGTATTGTTATCCTTAATATTACTTGTTTCTCTTCCGGTTATTTCTTTTTGATCATCAACAAGAGCATCTTCGGGTTCATCTGAAGCAACAAAGAATCATTAGACATCTTCACAACCTTGCTCGGCCTCCACTTGTCTTTGGCTTTGAGATTCAGCACATCGCCATCTTCTATTTTCCATTCGCCGCTTAAGTTAGACCAGTCGGTGGTTCCTTTTTTGAGTTTACTTTCAATATAGGTTTTATCCTTTTTGAATTCCGTTTTCACTTCGCTGGCCATGCCCATAGTGACCATATCGAGCCCCATACTTTCTTTTGTTTCGGCATCGATGATCGTATTCCACTGCCAGGTTCCGATCAATTTTTCTGACAAGTCTGATTGAACAGTTTTGATTGAAGTTGCACTGGTCAATACAAGAACAGCAAAAACAGACAACCCTATAATTTTAGTTTTCATAAGATTCGATTGTAATTAATTACGCATCAATGTTTGCATACACCGCATTCTTCTCGATAAACTCTCTACGAGGCGGAACCTCATCGCCCATCAACATAGAGAACACTCGGTCAGCTTCAGTCAAACTATCAATGGTTACTTGACGCAAAGTTCTGGCGTTCGGATCCATGGTGGTTTCCCAAAGTTGTTCGGCGTTCATTTCACCCAAACCTTTGTATCGTTGAATCGCAGCGCTTCCGCCCATACGTTCGTTGGCCAAATCGCGTTGATCATCGTTCCAAGCGTACTCTTTTTTGTTTCCTTTTTTAACAAGGTACAAAGGTGGCGCTGCAATATAAACGTGTCCTTCTTCGATGAGTTCTTTCATGAATCTGAAGAAGAATGTCAAAATCAAAGTAGAAATGTGGCTACCGTCAACATCGGCATCACACATGATGATGACTTTGTGGTAGCGCAATTTTTCAAGATTGAGGGCTTTGCTGTCTTCTTCGGTCCCGACTGTTACGCCCAGAGCTGTAAAGATGTTTCTGATTTCTTCGTTTTCAAAAACCTTGTGATGCATGGCTTTTTCTACATTGAGAATCTTACCACGCAAAGGCAAAATTGCTTGAAAAGCACGATCGCGTCCTTGTTTGGCCGTTCCACCCGCCGAGTCACCCTCAACCAAGTAAATCTCACATCTAGCCGGATCTTGCTCAGAACAATCAGATAATTTACCCGGCAATCCGCCACCGCCCAAAACGGTTTTGCGTTGTACCATCTCGCGCGCTTTTTTGGCTGCATGACGCGCCTGAGCCGCCAAGATTACTTTTTGCACAATGATACGCGCATCGTTCGGGTTTTCTTCGAGGTAGTTTTCGAGCATTTCTGCTACGGCTTGTGAAACCGGCGAAACTACTTCACGATTCCCTAATTTGGTTTTGGTCTGACCCTCAAACTGAGGCTCGGCCACTTTTACCGAAATAATCGCCGTTAAACCCTCACGGAAGTCATCACCCGAAATTTCAAATTTGAGTTTATCGAGCAAACCGGATGCGTCAGCATATTTTTTCAAGGTTCGGGTAAGCCCCATTCTAAAACCTTGCAAATGCGTTCCGCCTTCGTGGGTATTGATGTTGTTAACGTATGAAAAAATATTCTCTGAATAGCTATCGTTGTATATCAAAGCCACCTCAACCGGAATCTCGCCTTTTTCGTTTTCCATAGAAATCACGTGCCCAATAATCGGCACGCGGTTGCCATCTAAAAACTTGACGAATTCTTTCAAACCTTCTTTTGAGTGAAAAGTTTCGCCTTCAAAATCTCCGTTTTCTTTGGTGGCTCTTTTATCCATCAAAGTAATCGTGATTCCTTTGTTCAAATAAGCGAGCTCACGCATACGAGCTGCCAATGTATCATAAGAATACTCAAGGGTTTGCGTAAAAATACTTCCGTCCGGTTTAAAAGTAACCGTGGTTCCGCGCTTGGTTGTTTCACCAATTTGCTTGACCGGATACATGGCTTTTCCGCGTTCGTATTCTTGTTCCCAAACTTTACCGTCGCGGAATACTGTGGCGCGCAAATGATCAGAAAGTGCATTCACACACGAAACACCAACTCCGTGCAAACCTCCGGAAACCTTGTATGAATCTTTATCAAACTTACCACCGGCACCAATTTTAGTCATAACAACCTCTAATGCTGACACGCCTTCTTTTTTGTGCATGTCTACCGGAATACCACGACCGTTATCTTCAACCGTGACTGAGTTATCTTCGTTTATACTTACCGTAATCGTATCACAATGTCCAGCCAACGCCTCGTCAATCGAGTTGTCAACCACCTCATAAACCAAGTGATGCAAACCTCTGACTCCGGTATCTCCGATGTACATGGATGGACGCATTCTTACGTGCTCCATTCCTTCTAACGCCTGAATACTGTCGGCCGAATAATTGTGTTTTTTAGCTTCTTCGCTCATAAAAATCTTCAGTAAAAAATAGTTTTTTTCTTTGTCACGCAAATATATAAATTCAGTTAAGATTAGCCAGTAAAATGACCACTTTTCAGAGGGAAGTTATCAACAAAATGTTGATGTTTTACGACTTGATTTGCACGCCGGTTCCAGCCGTTTGCGCATAGCGAATTTGACCCGATTCAAAGTGCACACCGGTGGCGATATCTTGCGCCAAAAGCAAAGCTCCATCGGCATCGAGATAATCCAAAAGCGGCGCCAACTGACACAAACCAGAAATACCTACCGTTGATTCGGTCATACAGCCCGCCATGACTTTTAAACCCAATTTTCGGGCATGATGAATCATCCGCAAAGCCGGAGTGATTCCACCGCATTTCATGAGTTTGATATTGATGCCGTGAAAACCATCGGCACAGACTGCAACATCAGTTTCTTGCTGACAACTTTCATCGGCCAAAACAGGCAAAACTGAGTACTGCTTGACCCACTGCATTCCGGTGAGATTTTCGGCTTTGAGCGGTTGTTCGATAAACTCAACGTTGAGTTCCTTCAACAGAGGTGCATATTCAATAGTTTGCTGTGCCGTCCAAGCGCAATTAGCGTCAATTCTAAAAACGGCATCAGTTACCGAGCGCAAGCTTTTGAGCAAGGCCAAATCATCAGTCGTTCCGAGTTTAATTTTGTATAAAGGCCAAGGTTGCTCGAGGATTTTTTGCTGCATCACTTCAATCGAATCAATGCCAATGGTATAAGAAGTCATGGGCGTTTTAGCATCGTTCTCAGACCAATAACTGCGCAATGTTCTGTTGTTTTTTCGCGCGTAATAATCCCAATAAGCCATATCCACAGCACAAAGCGCAAAATAATCATCGCCCACCAGCGGCCGCATTTGAGCCCACAAATCTTGCGGCGCTATCAATTCAGCAGCATCAACAACGGGTTTTAAAAGCGATAAAGTTTGTTGCAAACGCTCTTGGGTACTGTGATAATACGGATTTGCGGTAGCTTCGCCGTAACCGGAAATGGTTCCGTCAGAGATGGTGACAATCACGGTTTTCTGAATATTCACCGTATAGCGCGAAATGGTAAACGGATGTTTGAGCGGTAAATCGTAAAACTGAAAAGAAAGCGTAAAACTCATAAAAAAAGCGCCGAGAGCATTCATCTCGACGCTTTAAAATTACTAACTAATTACACTTAAACAATATTTATCTAACTCAATTTTATTCTTTTACATAAGCGTCGTCGTGCACGTTGGCCACGGCTCTACCCGACGGATCATTGAGGTTTTTAAAAGCCTCATCCCACTCTAAAGCAATTTTGGTACTACAAGCCACACTAGCTTCTTGCGGAACACACAAGGCGGCTGTATCGCTCGGAAAATGTTCGTTAAAAATAGAACGGTAATAATATTCTTCTTTTGATGTTGGCGTTTGCAACGGAAATTTATACTTCGCATTGGCCAATTGCTCGTCAGAGATTTCACGCGCTACCGTAGCTTTGAGCGTGTCAATCCAGCTATAACCCACACCATCGCTGAATTGTTCTTTTTGGCGCCAAGCAACGCTCTCGGGCAACATATCTTCAAAAGCCTTTCTCAAAACCCATTTTTCCATGCGTTCGCCATTGATCATTTTATCTTGCGGGTTGATGCGCATCGCTACATCCATAAATTCTTTGTCTAAAAACGGAACGCGCCCTTCAATGCCCCAAGCCGCCAAACTTTTGTTGGCACGCAAACAATCATACATATGCAGTTTGCTCAACTTTCGAACGGTTTCTTCGTGGAATTCTTGGGCATTCGGCGCTTTGTGAAAGTATAAATATCCACCAAATAATTCGTCAGAGCCTTCACCCGATAAAACCATTTTAATGCCCATAGATTTAATCACGCGTGCCATTAAATACATCGGTGTCGAGGCGCGAACGGTGGTTACATCATAGGTTTCAAGATTGTAAATCACATCGCGCACGGCATCGAGTCCTTCTTGAATGGTGAATTTAATTTCGTGGTGAATCGTACCCAAATGATCGGCTACTTTTCGGGCGGCTGCCAAATCAGGCGAACCTTCTAATCCTACCGCAAATGAATGCAATTGCGGATACCAAGCTTCAGATTGATCGTCGGTTTCAATGCGTTTTTGGGCGAATTTTTTAGCAATAGCTGATGTAATCGATGAATCTAATCCGCCGGAAAGCAATACACCATACGGAACATCACTCATCAACTGACGATGGACCGCCGCCTCTAAAGCTTCTCTGAGTTCTTGAATGCTGGTTGAATTGTCTTTTACTGCATCGTATTCGGTCCATTCGCGGTGATACCATGGAACGAGTTTGCCATCTTTGCTTGACAAATAATGCCCGGGTGGAAACAATTCAATTTTGGTGCATTGACCTTCTAAAGCTTTGAGCTCAGAGGCTACATAAAAAGTTCCATTTTGATCCCAACCCATATAGAGCGGAATGATGCCCATATGATCACGCGCTATAAAGTATTCGTCGTTTTCGGCATCGTAAATGGCAAAACCAAAAATACCGTTGAGTTCATCCATAAAGTGAACGCCTTTTTCGCGATACAAAGCCAAAATGACTTCACAATCTGATTGGGTTTGAAAAGTATATTTTCCGTCAAATTGTTTGCGCAAAGCTCTGTGGTTATAAATTTCACCATTGGCGGCCAAGATGAGTTTTTGGTCTTCGCTAAAAAGCGGTTGCTTTCCGGAGGCCGGATCAACAATTGCCAATCGTTCATGAGCCAAAATAGCTTTATCATTGCTGTAAATTCCGCTCCAATCCGGGCCGCGATGACGAATGATTTTGGCCATCTCAAGCACTTTCGGACGCAAGGTTTCTGATTTTTGTTTTAAGTCAAAGGCGCAAACAATTCCGCACATAATATTTGTTTTTAATTTTCGTGAAGCAAAAATGAAATTTAAGTTTAATATGTAAAACAAAAAATAATATTTAATTACATTATAAAACTTAATTTATAAAATAACAGAAAAATTAAAACTAATTTACCTCAAAAAAGAAATGCCGCTTACAATTCATAAACGGCATGATTTATAACTGATGAGCCATCTATCTTAATGGCATTCTTCTATAAGATACTGCGTTTTATTAATTTCAAACGAAAAACCGACCGTTTGTCCGAGCAAGACTTGCCCGAGTGGCGACTGAAGCGAAACAGCTATAATCGACTTTTCGTCTACCGTGATTTTAGGAAGCGCCGCAGATAAAAACAACCACATTTTATTGGCTTGAACTAAACTTCCTAAAGCAATTCGTTCAGAAGTAAGTTCAGGATTAATTTTCTCTAAAAGTGTTTTTTGAGCCAAATATTCTGCGAGTTTGACGTTGAGTTTTTCTTGCTCAAGTTGCATCATTGACAAAGCGGTTTCATGCTTGTCACCAGCTGAGCTTTTGGCATCGTTTTGCGCATCAAGTGCGAGTTCGGCAATGCGGTCACGAAACACATCTATCTTATCTTGAACCAATTGTTTGTGCTGCGCGAGTACTTTTTGCTTGAAAGTCATCTTTAAACAACTGACAATTAAAAATCAAACTTATAATTGACCCCGAGTAAAATCTGAAACGATTGCACCGGATAATTCAACCATTTCTCATAAGCTTGATTTCCGATATTATTCAATCGTAAAAATCCGGTCAAACGATCGCTGTATTTATAACCCACATGCGCATTGGCATCAAAATAAGCTTTGACTGTTTTGGTATAATCAATGGGCACCAAACTAATGATATCTAAATTCGCTTGACGGTCTTTTCGGTCGCCCACAAAAAATACTTTCGCACCAGCGTACCATTTTGGAGTAATGTTGACATCTAGGTTGGCGGCAAGTTCAATTTGCGGTAAATTCCAAGGCTCGGCTTCATAATCCATGGTGTATTGGTTGAAGGTTCCGCTCACACCTGCTGAAATATTCTTGGTAAAATCAGCTCTAAGTTCGCCAAACAAACGTAAAGTGCGCACCAAATCATAGGTTATACCGAATGAGTTTCCGTATTGATACATTTCTTTATTGACGGGAATATCATGAAAATCATTGGCCACAAAAAGCGGTTTGTTTTTCTCGTTGAGTAAAGCGCCTTTTACGTTGTAACTAATATTGCTGGCCAGTTTTCCTTTGAGTCCGGCGTAAACCTCATACTGACGATCGGTTGGTGCTATGGTTAGCGTTGGCGAAACATATAAATTTTCATTCGTTAAACTGCGATATGAATTTTGCTCTAATCCGCCGTCAATTCCGGTGTAAAACATCATGTATTGATCGACAATTTTGAGCGTTGCATTGGCGCGTGGATAAAAGAAAAGTTCGCTGTTGCTGTGCTCGCTGTCTATTCCATACACCAAAGCTGCTCCGATACTGAAAGACCAATCATCTTTTTTCATTCCAAAGCTCGGGTAAACGCCTAAATTGGTAAAACTGTATTGATATCCGGCCGCACCGCTGTACTCTTTGTCAAAAGAACCCGAGAGATGATCTACCGTAAACTCTGTCGTTACATGTTTGTTGAGCATATCAAAATTCAAGGTTGGTTGCAAAATCAAACGGTTTTCTGCTGATTTGTAGGCATCCCAAAAACGATTGTAATTAAGATTCATGCCGTTAAAAATGCTTTCTTTAAATTTGATTTTGCCACCCAATGAAAAGTTGTGATAAGTTTGCAATTGGTCAATATGGCTAATGGCTTGATTGATTTCAGTAGGTGTTAGAGCTTGTCCGAATTCATCGGGTAAACCATACCAATATTGGCGCTGCAACTGATAACCTAAATCGGCATTCCACGAATATTTGCTTTTGCGGCTTCCGTATGTTAGATCTAGCGCGGTGTTCGAAAATTTGCTATCGAGTTTAGATTCTTTAATATCAGAAAGTGACGAAAAATGCTTGAACATACCGGCAGCATAATCAGTATCGCTAATTTCTTGGGTAACGTATAATTCGCCTAAAAGATTCAAAAAACTTCCAACTCCGCCGGTTACATAGTTGCTGTATAAACGCTGCTTTTGTTCTTTATCAACGTTGGCCGCTTTTCCTTTTGAAGGCACAAAAGTTGAAGCCACCGGAAACGAAAAAATAGAATAATTAATCGTTTCTTTTTTGGTATTATCCTCATCTTCAAGCGGTGGATTTTCTTTAACTTTAAACGCATCTGAAATCGTCGGAGTGTAAGGTTTTACTACATTGACCACTTCTGTTCCGATGTTTTCGTCTTTTTTCTGCGCCGACAATTGTCCAGCAATCAATAAAATCGGTAATATAAATTGAATCTTGATTCTCATATTGTTTATTTTAGTTGCTAAGCTTCTGAGTTTGATCTCAGGCGCTCAATATCTCAGCGGCTCAGTAGCTTTAGTTTTGAATGGATGAATTGGTCTGTGCTTCCTGCGCTTTGATGGCAGACAACTCTTTTTGCGCTTCTTCAACAATTTCAGGAAAAGTAGTGAAGTTCTTAATCACGCTATCTAATATATAAGTAGCTTGAAAACTGTCTTTAAGCCCGTAAAAATTTTTGGCCATCACCACCAAGCCTTTGGCTCCAAAATATTTATATCCGGAATAATCTTTAGACAACTTCTGAACCGCCGTATTGGATGCTTCAAACTTGCCATCTTTGTTTTTAAAATAAGCGTCGTAATACAAAGCTTCGGCAGCCAATTCACCACGCGCAATGGTTTGCAATTTGGCATAAGCCGCACGCGCTTTGGCTTCGTCTCCGGTTTGAATGGCTGCACGCGCCACAATGATTTGCGCATCAGATTTGACTTTGTTATCAGTTTTCGGATTGGCCATGACTTTTTCGGCATAAACTACCGCAGACGGAAAATCTTTGGTTTCATAATAGGTTTTCATCAAATTGGATTGCGCAAAAGTGACGTTCTGCGGAAAATCAGCTTCGGTTTCCAAACGTTTGAGCATCGCAATTGATTTGTCCGTATTGTCTTTTTTGAGGTAAATCTCAGCCAAACGCGCGAGTGATGGTTCAGTAAATTCGTTGCGTTGTTTTGATGCGACAAATTCATAGTGAGCAACAGATTTATCAGGATTTCCATCTGTAAAATACGATTGCGCCAAATAGAAATTGGCTTTGAGGGCATGTACACCATTCGGAAATTTAGATACATATCCGCTCAAATTTGAAATCGCTTGTTTGGTGTTGTTTTGCAAATATTGCTTTTCAGCAGCTTCATAGGTGTCATTGTCGAGTTCTGCATCCGTCACCGCCACAAAATCAAGTGTTTTTACCCAAGTGGCGTATTCGTCGATTTTTCCGTTGTCAAGATAAATCAAACGCGCAGTGGCCACAGCTTCAACAGCTTCCGGGCTTTTCGGATATTCAGCCGCCAACTTCTTAAATTTGTTCAAAGCCTGAGTATCGTTCTCGGCATTGTAATACACCAAACCTTGACGCAAAATGGCTTTTGAGGCGTAGTTTCCGGTTTTGGATTCAGCCAATAATTGATCGTAGGTTTTGATGGCTTCGTCGTTTTTTTTCTCGGTTACATAAGTATTGCCTAGCTCAAACATCGCATCATCTCGGTATTGCGATTTTGGATAATTGGCAATTACTTTTTTGAGGTCTTCAATCTTTTTGTCATTGCGCGCTACAAATCCGTAGCTGATGGCTTTTTGATAAGCGGCATAATCTGCATCAACGCTTTTGAGTTCAACCACTTTGTTGTAGGCTTCCATGGCCGGCCAATATTTAGCCATTACAAATCGGCAATCGGCCAAACGCAAATAAGCATCGTTGAGTCGAACTTTATCATCTTTAGCACTTTCGGTGTATAGTTGAAACTCATTACCGGCTTGGTCATATTCCTTAAGTTTGAAATAAGCATAGGCCATGTTATAGTGACTGTTTTTGTATTCAGGTGTATCTTTGGCTTGGGCAAAACCGACAAATTGTTTAAAACTGGCCAACGATTCTGAAAAGTTGTCCAAACCGTATTCTGTTTCGCCTTTCCAGAACGATGCGCGCGCCGAAAAACGATCATCCACCGGTTGTGACAATGATTTTTTAAACATTGCCAAAGCATCGATATAATTGCCATCAGTATACAATTCTAAACCGCGGTATAAAGTTACTTTTTGATAAGCGGCTTTGTTTTGTGCTGAAGTTTTGTTTTTCTCGAGCAAATCAAGCGCGCCTTTGTAATTTTTGGCGGTGATGTATGAATTGATGAGCAAATTTTCGATTTCATTTTTACTCGGGGAATTCGGATATTTCTGAATAAAAGCAAACAAAACATCCGGAACCGGCTGATAAGAATTCCCGATTTCGTAGCTGATTTTGGCGTAATTCAGATGTGCATCTTCTTGAATTTTCACATCAAAACTCATCTCAGAAGCATTCTTGAAAGCATTGAGCGCCTGCTGTTTTTTGTTGGTTTTAAAATAACTTTCACCTAAGTGATAATAAGCATTTTGAGCTACAGCATCGTTTCCGTCGATGATTTTATTAAACTGCGAAATCGCGTTTTCAAAATCGCCTTTTTGGTAATAAACATAACCGAGTTGATAAAAATCAGTATTGTTCCATTTGCCTTTTTTGCCTTTGTATTCGTTTAAATAAGGTAGAGCTTTGTTGTAATCTTTGAGGTTAAAATAACTCTCGCCGATGATTTTATTAAGCTCTGATTTTTCTTGAGCGTTTGATTTAGGAAGCGCTTTTACGCCGAGTTCAATCGCCTTTTGAAAATTACCCGATTTAAAAGCCATATCTGCCTTGAAATACGAAAGTTTTTCTTCATATTTTTCTTCGCCTTCAACTGCTTCAAAGTATTTGGAAGCTTCTTTATAATCATTGCCTTCGTATGCCATAAAGCCCAAGTAGTATTTAGCTTGCGAAGCATAATCTTTTGAATTGATGACTTTATTGAAAAAAGAAGCGGCTTCTTTTTTGTGCCCGGCACTAAAATGACAATACCCTTTCTGAAAATAATAACGATCTTGATCTTCGTAATCAAGTGTGTTTTCATTTACTTTTTCAGACCATTCCAATGCTTGTGGAAATTTGCCTTGATTAAAATAATATCGTGAAACACCCAAATAAGCCTCATTTTGCTTAGGACTTGTTGGGTAATCGCGTACAAAATGTTCGATTTGTTCATCGGCATCAGGTTGTTCTAAATGAATTCCGCAATTGGCGCTGTAAAAAGCGCAATCCGCTTGAATTTCAGCATCTTTGCTTTGAGATTTAACACGATCAAAAATAATTTGCGCCGACTGATATTGCGCTGCTTTGTACAAGGCCACCGCACGGTCAAAATCATCTGATGAATAAGTATAAATAGCCGATTTCTGAGCGGAAACCGAACCGATTCCCATCCATAATAAACCAATAATTAAAAGGGATTTTTTGCGTATCATGCAAGTTCGTTTAGAAGTCCAAATGTATTGTATTGACTGAGCTATAACGAAGTTGATTTTGCTTTTATTATGAACATTTTTTTTAACAAGCATCCTAAAAAAAACAAAGGTTGCAGAAATTATATACTTTTACGCGTTACTCAACCCAATTAACTCAAGTAAAATCAGGTGAAAAAAGAAATCTCCATTGTCATGCCTTGCCTGAACGAAGCCGAAACTTTGGCCGTTTGTATTGAAAAGGCAAGAGATTTTCTGGAGAAAAATCAAATTCAAGGCGAAATCATTATTGCTGACAACGGCAGTCAAGATGGTTCACAAGCCATCGCGATCAAGTGCGGAGCTATTGTGGTTGAAACTCAAAAAAAAGGCTACGGCGAAGCGCTCAAAGCTGGTTTTGAAAAAGCTTCCGGGCAATTCATCATCATGGCCGATGCCGATAACAGTTATGATTTTTCTGCCTTATCAGCGTTTGTTGAAAAACTGCGTTCTGGTTCAGATTTGGTCATCGGCAACCGATTCAAAGGCGGCATTCAAAAAAACGCGATGCCGTTTTTGCATCGATACATAGGAAACCCTGTTTTGTCCTTTTTAGGAAGATTGTTTTTTAATTCATCAATTGGCGATTTTCATTGCGGACTTAGAGGTTTTTCTGCAGAAGCTTATCAAAAATTAAATTTGACTACCTCGGGTATGGAGTTCGCCTCTGAGATGATTGTCAAAGCACATCTGATGAACCTCAAAATCATCGAAGTTCCAACCATTTTATACAAAGACGGCCGCAGTCGGAAACCACATTTAAAAACCTGGAGCGACGGTTGGCGACATTTGCGTTTTTTGCTTTTGTATAGTCCGAATTGGTTGTTTTTAATTCCGGGCTTACTGCTGATGAGCATTGGATTGATTCTTTCTATTGCTTTGATTTTGTCACCCATTCAATTAGGTAAAATTACTCTTGACGTTCATACGCTTTTGTATGCCAGCGGATTTGTCATTAGCGGTTTTCAGTTTGTGGTTTTTTACGGATTGACCAAAGTTTTTGCGGTTACCCAAAATTTGCTTCCCAAAAGCCAACGATTCAACACTGTTTTTAAAGTTATCAACCTTGAGCGCGGTCTGATTTTGGGGCTTTTTATGACCTTATTCGGCGTCGGATTGAGCATGTATGGCTTATCAATTTGGTCTGAAAAAAGTTTTGGACATTTAGAATCGAGTCAGACACTGCGGATTGTTATTCCGGCGGTTACATTGAGCATCTTGGGGCTGCAGACCATTTTGTTTAGTTTTTTCTTTAGCATTTTAGGATTGAAAGATGAAAAAAATTGATCGATGGCTTCAGGTGGAGCGCATCCGTCAAGCCCAAAAATACATCACAGGCAACAGCATTTTAGATATTGGTTGCCACCGAGGCGAATTATTTGAAAAAACAAATTTAACCGGCGACGGAATTGATCCGAAACTCAACCAAAAAATTCAAACCCCAAAATACACCTTGTGGCCCGGAAAATTTCCGGAAGATTTCACATTAGAAAAAAAATACAACAATGTTACGTTGTTGGCGGTTTTAGAGCATATTCCCGAAGATGAACTCGCCAAATATGCAACAGCTTTGTTGCCATATCTCCAACCCAAAGGCCGAGTTATTATAACCATTCCCAGCCCAAAAGTTGATGCTATTTTGAAAATTTTGCTTTTTTTAAAACTCATCGACGGAATGGATGTACACAACCATCAAGATTTTGACAGAAGTTTGATTCAAGAAATTTTTACTGTAAACGGATATACTTTAATAGCTAAAAAACGTTTTGAACTCGGATTAAATCTTTTGTATGTATTCGAAAAAAATGATTCGTAATTTTTTTGATTGATACTATAACTTATTACTTTTACAGCACTAACCTAAATCATATGTCAACACCTGTTTTATCGCTTAAAGACGTTAACATCTATCAAACCGGAAAGGTGATTCTCTCAAACGTAAACCTTGAAATTGGTCAAGGTGAATTTCTGTACATCATCGGAAAAACCGGAACCGGAAAAAGTAGTCTCATGCGCACTTTATATGCTGATTTGCCTTTATCTGAAGGCCAAGGAAGCATTGTTGGTTTTGATTTAGCCAAACTAAAAGACGATCAGATTCCGTTTTTGAGAAGAAAACTGGGTATTGTTTTTCAAGACTTTAGATTGCTTCCAGACCGAACCGTTAAAGAAAACATGCTGTTTGTACTCAAAGCCACCGGATGGACCAACAACCAAGAAATGCAAAGCAAAATTGACGAAGTGCTCAAAAAAGTAGATTTAGGTGCCGTAGCTGATAAAATGCCGCATCAACTATCGGGCGGAGAACAACAACGCGTGGGTATTGCTCGTGCTTTGCTCAATGATCCGGATTTGATTTTGGCCGATGAACCCACCGGAAACCTTGATCCACAGACCAGTGTTGAAGTTATGGAAGTGCTCAGAAAAATCAACGCCAACGGAAAAACCATCATCATGGCCACACACGATTATGCTCTTTTATTGAAATATCCTTCAAAAACACTCAAATGCGAAGACAACCAAGTATTTGAAGTGATTCAGAGATCCGTTTAATGCTATCTGTCTTAATCCCGACATATAACTATTATACTTTACCGCTGGTGCAAGTCATACAAAGACTAGCAGAACTTGAATCCATCAATTATGAAATTATTGTTTTTGATGATGCTTCAAACAGACAAGAAATTGTTGAAAAAAACCAAGCAATTAACGATTTAGCAAATTGTTTTTATAAAATTCACAAACAAAATTTGGGTCGCGCCGAAAATCGAAACCAATTAGCTCTGAAAGCACAGTACGACTGGATTTTATTTTTGGATTGCGATACCATACCAACTTCAGATTATTTTATTAAAAATTACATAGAGTTTATTAAAAACTCAACAGAAAGTGTTTGTTTCGGAGGATTGGCTTATCAAAAAAACCAACCGTCCAACAACCAATTGTTGCGTTGGGTTTACGGTCAAAAACGCGAGGCATTACCCGTTGATGTTAGACGTCAAAATCCGTATCAAACTACATTGGTATCAAACCTATTGCTGCAAAGAAAGTCGCTTTTAGAAAATCCATTTGATGGCAATTTGAAAAAATACGGCTTTGAAGATTTTGCCTTTATTGCCGGACTCAAAAAACAAAATTTATCAATAGTACACATAGAAAATCCTGTTTTTCATTTAAATCTTGAAAATTCAGTAGATTTTTTTCAAAAACATCTTGAAGCCTTGACACATTTACACGAACTCATAGAGCAAAACATCATCGAGCCTCAAGCAACATCTATCGGGAAGTGGAAAAACCGTCTTAAAAAAATTAAACTTGATTTTATTATGGCGATTGCCCACCGAATTTGGGCGCCATTAATCAAAAAAAATCTTTTATCGCGCAAGCCTTCAATGCTGTTGTTTGACGTTTATAAATTGGGTTATTTTTGTTCTTTAAAAACTTAGCCGATGCCGTTTTTTTCTGTTATTATTCCGGTTTATAACAAAGCTCCTTTTATTGAAAACACTATTAAAAGTGTTCTCGAACAGCAATTTGACAACTTTGAATTAATACTGGTCAATGATGGTTCAACCGATGATAGCGAGCAAATTATTCACAGATTTTCAGATGCGCGCATTCGGTATTATCTGAAGAAAAACGAAGGTGCTTCATCAGCCAGAAATTATGGAATAGAGCTATCAACAGCCCCATATATAGCATTTTTAGATGCCGATGATTATTGGTATCCTGACTTTTTAAGCCAAATGAAACTGTCTATCGAATTGCACCCAAATCATAAGATTTTCTCAGCAGCTTATGAAAATGAAATTCCTGGTAAAGTTTTTCCGGCTCAGTATTCAGTTCCTAAAAATGCTGCTCATCAAATTGTTGATTATTTTGAAGCCAGTATGAAAACCTCAGTATTGTGGACTTCAAGCGCTGTTTTTAGCAAAACTGTATTTGAGCAAGTTGGCGTTTTTGATACCCAAATCAAAAGTGGCCAAGACACTGATTTATGGATGAGACTAGGATTGCACTACCCGATTGTTTTTTCGTGGAAAATACTGGCACGCTATACTTACGATGGCAATAGTCTATCAAAACAAAAAAAATTCTTGAATCAGAAAATGAATTTTGACAAGTTTAAAGAAGCCGAGAAAACCCATGAAAAGCTAAAAAAATTCATCGATCAGAATTTATTTTCGTTTGCCATCAGAAGCAAAATCAATGGTGACCTGCATTATTTTACACAGCACAAAAACCGAATCAATACTGCAAATTTATCTTTCAAAAAAAGAGTTCTTTTACAATTACCAAGCTTTGTTTTGCGCAGATTGATTCAACTCAATTTACTCTTGGTTCGCGTCGGATTACAAAAATCTGTTTTCTAGTTCTCGAGTATGATGCGCCATTGTTCTGCAATTTTTTGCATGGTCAGATGAGCAACACTTTGTTTGGCATTGGCAGAGCATTTTTGAAACAAATCATTTTCAGTGACCATTCTTTTTAAAGCCATGCCTAAGGCTTGTGTGTTATGGTTCTGAACCAACAAACCATTGTATTCGTTTTGAATAACCTCACTCGGTCCTGAAAGGCAATCAACCGAAACTACCGGAACACCCAACGACAGCGACTCAATAACTGACATCGGGAAACCTTCATAACGACTACTCAAAACAGTAAATCTAGCGTTTTGAACATACAAAAAAGGATTTTTGACAAATGCAATAAGTTGCACAACATCATTCAAACCTAATTTCTGAATGGTTTGTACTAGGTAATCGCGGTCAGGCCCATCGCCTAAAATAAGTAATTGATACCCTTTAGTACTGATTTCAGAAGCTTTGAAGGCCTCAAGCAATAATGTAATATTCTTTACTTTTTCATCTAGTCTTCCGAAGAAAAGAATATATTTCTCAGGTAATTGTACCGATAAATTTCCTATGTGAATTTCTTGAATCGGATTATAAATAGTAACCGTATTTTGCAAACCGTATTGAGCGCTCACCTTGTCTTGAATAGCTTTTGAAACGCAAATAATCTTGTGGGCATTTTGATACAAAAGTTTCCCAAAAAAAGGCAAAACCGGTAAATAATTCAATAAATTATAGCTGTGGATAATGTAGTACGTTTTGTAATTCCGATACATCATAACCGTCATCAGTTCACGCCAAAAATAATTGCGCGTACGGTTATCAATAACTACTGAAATATTGTTTTTTTTGAGGTAAGCCCGCAACAAAAAGCCTTTCTTGATTTTCTTGTAAAGCCCAATTGAAGAAGCACTTTTTTGTTCTAGGTTATAAAGCCTACCTGCATAATGATAATCAACCGAATCATTGACTATGATGTTGTGTATTTCGTAACCCAAGCTTTCAAGCATATAGCTCAGAGTTCCAGCAAAACGTTCGGCTCCGCCAACACCAAGCGAATGAGATACAATAGCAATTTTAATTTTGGCGTTGACCATTAATTGTCAAATAGTAAATATCTTTGTCAAAGATAGTATGTTTTAAGGTTCGATGAAGATATTACTCGTAGGTGAATACAGCAGACTGCACAACTCGCTCAAAGAAGGTTTAGTGCAATTAGGTCACGAGGTGGTTATTGTGGGCTTTAAAGACGGTTTTAAAAATTTTCCGGTTGATTTGCCATTGTATCAAAATTGGAGCGGCAAATTCAGTGGTAAAATCAAAAATTTAATTTTTCGGCTCACCGGTTTTGATTTGAATTCTTACGGTACTTATTTGCAAATCAAGCGTTATCACAAAAAACTCAGAGGTTTTGATGTGGTTCAACTCATCAATGAAAACACTTTTTACTGTACGCCTTTTTTTGAGAAAAAAATTCTTCATTATCTTTTTAAAAATAATGTCAAAACCTTTTTACTTTGCTGTGGAACCGATTATCCGACCATCAATTATTATTACCAAAATCCGCAATTCAAATCGCTTTTACAACCTTATTTAGACGGAAAAATTGACGATATTTCTTTTCAAAACGTTTTAAAATATCGAAAAACTGAGTTCAAGAAACTACACGATTATATTTACAAAAATATAGTTGGTGTACTGGCTTCTGATTTGGATTATCACATCCCAATGCAAAATCATCCAAAATATTTAGGGATGATTCCCAATCCGATAAACATTGAAAAATTGCCCTATCACACACCTGAGATTAAAGATAAAATCGTGATTTATCACGGAATCAACGATGCCAACTACTATAAAAAAGGCAACGATTATTTTGAAAAAGCACTCGAAATTATCGCAGAGAAATATGGTGATCGCGTTGAGATTGAAACCACTAGAAGCGTTCCGTATGCCACCTACATTAACCTATACCAAAAAGCGCACATTTTGCTTGATATGGTGTATTCACATGACCAAGGTTATCATGCACTTGAAGCTATGGCGCAAGGTAAAGTGGTTTTTACCGGTGCCGAAAAAGAATTTGAACAATACTACCATTTGGCCGAAAAAGTCAATATCAATGCTTGCCCAGATGTGAATTATCTGGTTGAGCAACTTTCTTACCTTATTGATAATCCATCAGAAATTGAAGCTATTAGCCAACGAGCACGCTCTTTTGTTGAACGTGAACACAACTACATCAACATTGCCAAACAATACCTCAAAGTTTGGTCAGAAGGTTACAAAAAGCTATAATTTTTTTAACGTTTTTAGCCAAAAATTGCGTGAATGTTAAATTTACGTGTAGTTCATCGGGTATTTTTTTGTAGCTAAAACCTTATTGGTAACTTGGCCTCACCCAAACACATTTTACCCAAATAATGAAACTTAACCTAAAAACTATGTTATGGAAAAAGCACACAAATTTCCTGAAGATCATGCGCAGGAAAGCCTCCCAAATTTAAAGCAACCCAAGAATCGCTTTGACGGAGCGATAGGTTTGCGCGAATTGTTGCTTCTTGAATTGCAAGCACTTTATTTTACCGAAAAAATGTTGGTCAAAGCTTTTCCGAAGATGGTTAAAAACGCCTGTTCATTTGAGCTTATAGAAACCATCAGTCAACATGCTGAGGTAACCAAAAAGCAAATCATACGCATTGAAGACACCTTTGAGCAATTAACCGAAAAACCACTAATGCAACGCTGCGAAGCCATTGAAATTATGCTCGACGAAATTGAGCAAATCATTGAAGCAACCAAATTTGGTATTGTTCGCGATGCCGGAATTGTTTTGAGTTTGCACAAGATTGAACATTATGAAATTGCCGCTTACAGCATTTTAGAAACCTATGCCGAAAACTTGCGTGAAGAGCAAATTCAGCAGTGGATACACTTATCGCTCAACGAAGAAAAAATTGCACAAATGCGGTTGGCTAAAATTGCAACAACCCTCAGGTATTACAATGAGCAAAAAGGTTAGCTTTTGTTAAAAGCGCTTTCATAGCAATCAATCCATTGTTGAACCGTCATTTTACCAGCCAGCTCGGCAATGAGTTGATATGGAATATCCTCAAGTTTTTTAAAGCGGATACAACTTTTACCCATGTCGAGCTTGGTTTTACAATGCTTAGGATATTCAGCCACAAACCAATCATATAGGTCTTTTTGAGCATACACACCCATGTGATAAAGCGCTATGAAGTTCTTTTGAGAAGCTACCGATAAAAAAGGCAACGGAAGCTTTGGATCGCAATGATAACCTTTCGGATACAATGCATGGGGCACTACATAACCCAACATGCCGTAGGTTATTTGTTCGTGAAAGCCATCAGGTAAATTTTGCTTGATGCTTAATCGGATTTTTTCAATGGCAAACTTTCGATCTGACTCGAGGCCGTCAATATATTCTTGAGGTGTTGTGGCTTTTGATGTCATAATGCACAATTTAAATAATTGCCCAAGTTAGGAATTTAGCGTCAAATAAAAATTTAATTTATACTTTTATCGAGCTAATTTACTAAGCTTTATGAGCCACAAAAATCCGTTGCGCACCGATAAAACTTGTTTGAACTGTCGTCATGTAGTTCAAGAACGATTTTGCCCGAATTGCGGTCAAGAAAATATTGATAGCAGAAAGACATTTCATGAACTCTTTGTTCATTTCTTTGAAGATTTGACACATTATGAAAATGCGTTTTGGCGCACCATCAAAAACCTAATGTTCAAACCAGCTGCACTCACCAAAGAGTATTTATCGGGTAAACGGTTGTCTTATTTAGCTCCGGTTCGGTTGTACATCTTCATCAGTTTTGTGACTTTTTTGGGTTTTACAATCATTCCGAATCCTGAAAGTAAAAATGAAAAAAGCCTGATTAAAATCAATGAAGAAGGTAAGAAAGCCATTGAACAAGAAAAAAATGCCGACTATCAGCGTCGGGCAAAAAAAGTAGAGCAAATGCTCAAAATGGGCGCTATCAATCAAAAAGAGGCTGATTCTATCAAAAAAGAAATTGTCATCGCCTCAAATAAAATAGCCAAAAAAAGCTTTATGAATTTTGGATACAACTCTGTTGAAGAAATTGATTCACTATACAAATACGGCAAAGGCGAAGATGAAATGTCTGATTTTGAATATAAAATTGCCCGCAAAGCGCAATTGGTGAATGAGAACAATACCGGAGAAGAAATTGCTCATAAATTCAAAGAATCGTTCATACATAATTTTCCGAAAGTGCTATTTATTTACATGCCGATTTTTGCACTTTTCTTATGGCTATTTCACAACAAAAAACGCTGGTATTACTTTGATCACGGTATTTTTACACTGCATTATTTTTCATTTTTATTGCTGATTGTTCTGTTGCTTTTTATGATTAATCGATTATTTTCAGTCGCATTAGGAGAATATGCCGACGGAATAATATCAGTCATATATCTGGTCGGTTTTCTGTGGATGTTTTACTACTTCTTTCCGGCACATCATCGCTTTTATGGAGAATCGAGAATCAAGTCGTTCTTAAAAAGTACCATGTTGTTCTTTATCAACTCGATTTTCATCATCATTATATTGCTTGTTTTTATGATTTATACCTTTATTAACCTTGAATAAAAGCCTATGAAAAAGTTACTTTTGAGTTTAAGTGCGGTTTTACTGTTGGGATGTGCCGCCAAAAATGACAAAGCTCAATTAGAGCGAAAATACATGCAAACCATTACAGCCGAGGAGCTCAAGACGCTTTTGACAGTAGTTGCATCTGACGAAATGGAAGGTCGCGAAACCGGAAGTGAAGGCCAGAAAAAAGCCGGCCGTTACTTGATTGAACAATACAAAAACAGTCAAATTCCTTATCCGACAGGCGCTGATGGTTACTACCAACCTATTCCGGCTGCATATTTAAATGCGAAATACAAAGAAAACTTATCTGACTCTGAAAACATTTGGGCATTTATTGAAGGCTCTGAAAAACCAGATGAAGTTGTAGTAATCTCGGCACATTACGATCATGTTGGTATTAAAAACGGAGAAATCTATAACGGTGCAGATGATGATGGTACAGGAACTGTTTCGTTGGTTGAAATTGCACGTGCCTTTGCCCAAGCCAAAAAAGAAGGTCACGGCCCAAAACGTTCGGTGCTTATTCTGCACGTAACTGGTGAAGAGCACGGCTTACACGGATCGCGTTACTATTCTGAAAACCCGCTTTTTCCGCTTGCTCATACGGTATGCGATGTCAACATTGATATGATCGGACGCCATGACGAATTTCACAACAACAGCAATAAATATGTTTATGTAATTGGGTCTGATTATTTATCAACCGACCTGCACAACATCTGCGAAAGCGCTAATAAAAAATTCACCAAACTCAAGCTTGATTACAAATACAACGATCGGCAAGATCCCAACCGATTTTACTATAGATCAGACCATTATAATTTTGCAAAAAATGGAATCCCGTCAGTGTTTTTATTCAGCGGAACCCATGCCGATTATCACAAACCCGGTGATGATGTTGATAAAATAGAATTTGATGCGCTGACCAAACGTGCCCAATATGCCTTTGCCATTGCTTGGGAAGTAGCCAACAGACCAAAACGTTTAATCGTTGATAAAGACGGAAAATAATTATGAAAAAAATAGTCATCCTTTTTAATTTGTTTGTTTGTATTGCTACCGCAAAAGCACAAGACTTGTATAGTAAAGCTTATGGCGATGCCAAAAACCCAGCGATGATTTTCTTGCACGGCGGCCCAGGTTACAGCAGTGCCGGTTTTGAAATTACCACAGCACAAAAACTGGCCGACCAAGGCTTTTATGTGGTTGTTTATGACCGACGCGGCGAAGGAAAATCTGGCGAGCTCAAATCAAAATACGTTTTTTCTGAAATATTTGAAGATCTCAATGCCTTGTACAACAAATACCAATTGACAAGTGCCACTTTATTGGGACACAGTTTTGGTGGAGTCGTGGCGACTTTGTTTGCTGAGAAAAACCCTCAAAAAGTGAGTTCAGTAGTATTGATTGATGCGCCGGTTGATATTCAGCAAACATTTAAAACCATTTTAAATTCATCGCGAAAAATCTATCAAGCCAATAATGACAAAACCAATTTAGCTTGGTTGGATAAGATTGAAAAAATGGATCCACTTTTTGAAGAATATGCCACTTATACTTTTGCTCACGCTATGCTCAACGGATTTTACACTCCAAAGCATATGAGTAATGAAGCCAAAAAAATATACGCTGAAGCGGCCAAGAATCCTGATTTTAGATATATGACCGAAATGAATCCTGAAGCACCACGCGGTTATCTTAAATCTCAAAAATACACTTCAATTGATATCACTAAAAATCTGCATACTTTGTTGGCCAATCAGGTTAAGGTTTACGGAATTTACGGTCAAGAAGACGGTTTATTCTCACCCGAACAAGTCAAAACACTCGAAGCCATTATTGGCGCTAAAAACGTTTACTACGTTCCGGAAGCGTCGCACAATGTGTTTATTGACCAACAAACTTTATTTTTGAATTTTTTAAAAAATCAGTTTAAAAAGAAGTAATCTTTACCAAACTATAGAAACAAAAAAGCCTCGGTATATTCCGAGGCTTTTGTTTTGGGTGGCTGACCGGGTTCGAACCGGCGACCCGCGGCACCACAAACCGCTACTCTAACCAGCTGAGCTACAACCACCATTTAGACGTGCGCAAATGTATTGTAAAAGTTTTATTTTGCAAAGAAATAATTTAAAAAATTACAGCAAATCTGCTAAACTATTGACGGCCAAATACCTCTCTTTAGTAAAGCCTTCAGCATAATCGGTTCCGATGAGTCTTCCGAGGTCTTGGGCGCGATAACTCAAGCTTTCGAGAAAGTTTTTGGTGGCAATCGGCGTTACAGGTTCAGCGCTATTCGGATTGTAAAATTGCGAACCATAAGCCAAAATAGCTTCGACTTTCTGATCGTTAAATCCGGAAATATCCACCACAAAATCTGGCTCAATATTTTTCCATTGAATATAATGATAGACTTGTTTCGGGCGCCAAGCTGATTGATTTTGACCATTGTCTGTAGTTTCAACTTTAATCAAACCCGACAAAAAACATGCATCAGAAACCAATTTGCTCCCTTTGGCGTGATCGATATGTCGGTCATCAATGGCATTGCAGAGCACAATCTCAGGACGATATTTCCGAATCAGTCGAATCACTTCTAACTGATGTTGCTCATCATTGACAAAAAAACCATCGCGCATCTGCAAGTTTTCGCGCACGGCCACACCCAAAATCTGAGCGGCTGCCATGGCTTCTTGATCGCGCAATTCAGCGGTTCCGCGGGTTCCTAATTCGCCACGCGTCAAATCAACAATGCCCACTTTTTTACCCAAAGCTACTTCTTTGGCAATGGTTCCGCCGCACCCCAATTCAACATCATCCGGATGCGCTCCAAAGGCTAAAATATCTAGTTTCATTTCAAAAATTTGGTTCAAAAATAAAGAATCCTACAATACCATTTTCATGGTTTGCGCTTTGTGAACGGTTTCAAGCCATTCTTTTTGCGGCTGACTATCGCGCGTGATGCCGCCGCCCACATACAATATGACTTTTGTTGATGGATTCAAGGGCGATACAACCACTTGCAGACAACGCAAATTCACGAATAAATCAGTTGAATCATCCCAGTTGAGTTCTCCTAAAAATCCTGAATAATACCCGCGGTCATAGCCTTCATTTTCCAGAATAAAACTTCGGGCTTCGACTTTCGGGAAACCGCAAACCGCCGGTGTTGGATGCAAAAAATTTATAATGTTTTTGAGTTGATCTTCTTCGGCTTTCGCTTGAATATCGGTGCGAAGGTGCCATAATTTTCCGGCCTGAATTGAATAAGGCGCTGAATGTTCTATATGAGTGGTATATTTTTTTAATCCATCCAAGATAAAATCGGTTACAAATTGTTGCTCTTGCTTTTCTTTCTCACCCCAAAAAGGCTGCTGCTGCGCTTGTATCAATTGTGTTCCGGCTACTGACATGGTGGTCA
The DNA here is from genome assembly GCF_018413465.1 of Flavobacterium sp. CYK-55. Classification (GTDB taxonomy): domain Bacteria; phylum Bacteroidota; class Bacteroidia; order Flavobacteriales; family Flavobacteriaceae; genus Flavobacterium. Next base: position 58,040 of record NZ_JAHCDK010000013.1, on the reverse strand, counting down.
ATTGACCCTTTGAAAAATGAACCAGTTGTTCTGCAAAAGCGCCGAGCCACATCCCTACTTTTGGATGATAAAAGCAATAAGCAAAAGCCGTCGGATATAAATCAACCATGCGCAAAAAAACTTCAGCCCAGTCAAAATGTTTGATTTCAAGTGTTTCTGAACGAGACAAAACTACTTTGTCAAATTGATTTGAATGTATCGCTTCAATGCCTTTTTGCACGAGTTGTTCGTGAATAACTTGCGATTCATCTTGGGCTAATGAATCAATTTCTGAAGTTGTATGATGATTCAAAACGGAACAATCTTCTTGGACCAAAGAAGCTTTTTCAGTCGGAATCAAAACCGGAGTTCCACAAAACGGCGCCAAGACAAATCCTGATTCTGAAAAATCATCAACCGTATACAAAACATCATCTCGCTGTAAAAGCGCTTGAATTTTTTGGCTTTGCGGCTTGCGATAAACCACAAACGGAAGCAACTGCTCTTGCTGTTTTTTGAGTTGATTGATTAGCGAGGTGAGTTGATTCATGCTTTGCGTTTGGGTAAAACCATGTTGGTGAGTTTGCACAGTGAAATCAAATCGCCTTTTTCATCGGTAATTTTAATTTCCCAGAGGTGAATGCTCCGCCCTTTGTGGATGATGCGCGCCGTTCCGGTAACCATGCCTTCGCGTTTGGCTTTAAGATGATTGGCTGCGATTTCAATTCCGCGCACTTCGCTGAGTTCGTTGTTGATAAAGAGCATCGAGGCTGCACTTCCGACACTTTCGGCCAAAGCAACACTAGCGCCGCCATGCAACAATCCCATCGGTTGATGCACTCTGGAATTTACGGGCATTTGCGCTACCAAAAAATCTTCGCCGGCATCAATAAACTCAATTTGTAGGGTTTCCATCAAACTATTCTTGCCAAACGAATTACACAAGGCAAGCATTTCATCACGTGATAAAGCCATCTTTTTTTGCTGCAAAATTAAAAGTTCTGTTCATCTTCAAAGCAACTCAATTCAGAAAGATATCATAAAATTACTTTTTATTCGTTGTGGTGTGATATTGCAAATTAAAACTTATTTTTACCCAAAATACTTTTCAATGCGTCAACTCATTTGTTTGCTTTTTGTAGCCTTGATGGTTTCTTTGAGCTCATGTCGTAAAGATTTTGACACCGTTCCGAGTAACGGAAATCTCAGTTTTTCAAAAGACACAGTATATCTCGACACTGTTTTTACCAAAATAGGTTCAAGTACTTACACTTTAAAAGTTTATAACAATAGTAATGATGACATCAACATTCCAACGATTCGATTTGAAAAAATTGACTCAAGATATAGAATGATGGTTGACGGAATGACAGGGATTGACGAAGACGGAAACGGCGTTGGCGATGGTCGAAAATTCAATAATGTTGAGCTTTTGGCCAAAGATAGCTTGTATATTTTTATTGAGACAACGGCAGATATTTTGGAACTTGCCAACAATAATCCAACAGAATTTTTACATACAGACAACATTGTTTTTGACTCGGGAAGCAAAGAGCAAAAAGTCAATCTGGTCACCTTAATTAAAGATGCTTATTTTTTGTATCCAAAGCGTAATGCCGAAGGAATAAAGGAAAGTTTACTCATTGACACTGATGACAATGGTGATGAAATTCGCATCAATGGTTTTGAGCTTGACCACAGTGATCTCAATAACGGTGATGAGTTCCATTTCAACAACACCAAACCTTACGTAATTTACGGTTATGCCGGAGTTCCGAGCGGTGAGACTTTAACGATTGACCCGGGAGCACGTGTATATTTTCATGCCGAATCCGGTATTTTGGTACAATCGGGCGGTAGTTTACAGATCAACGGAGGCATTTCAACTGATCCGGCGAATCCGCAACAAAATGAAGTTACTTTTGAAGGCGACCGATTAGAGCCGATGTTTGAAGATGTGCCCGGACAATGGGGCACGATTTGGCTTAGACAAGGCAGCGTGAATAATCGCGTCAATCATTTAACGCTTAAAAATTCAATGCTCGGATTTTTGGTGGAGAATTGCCCGCTGGAGATCAACAACTCGCAAATTTACAATTCTGCCAACTATGGAATTCTCTCGCGTGCCGGTGCCATTACTTCAGAAAACTTGGTGATTAATTTAGCGGGGCAAGCCTCATTAGCTTGTAGCTTAGGCGGAGATTATCAATTCAAGCATGGAACGTTCAACAACAATTGGGTCGGATCAAATCCGCTTTCGGTTTGGCTCAGCAATTACGAAGAACAAGCTGATGGCAGCAAACCTACTAATGGTTTACTACGCGCCAATTTCTATAATTGCATCATATACGGCAACAATAACGTTCAATTATTTTTAAACGATATTGATTTTGATAGCAGCGATGTAGCCTTCAATTATGATTTCCAAAATTGTTTGATAAAATTTAGAGATGCTGGAACTTCTTTACAAGATAATAATGCTTATAATTTTATCCGAGAAGAAAGCAACGGAAACATCAAAAACCAAAACCCCAATTTCTTTGATGTCAATGCCAATAAACTCAATATTGATGAAACTTCTCCGGCTTATCAAAAAGGCAGTTTAAGCTTCTTGGTTCCGCTTGATATTTTAGGACATCCGCGCACGTCAAATCCACCGGATATGGGCGCGTATCAAAGTGCTGCTTTCCCTGATTAATTGTTCAAAAGTATAGGCAATTGTAGATAAAGTTTAGTTGTTTGCTGTCAATTTTGAGCTAACTTTGCACGCAACAACAACAACAACTAATATTCAACTACAATGATTCATTTCTTCGGAAACGAAAACACCACTATTTTTGCCGTTCAAACGCAAAACGAACTTTCGCCTGCAAACATCAATCAACTCAATTGGCTTTTTGGCCACACGCAAAAAATAGAAAAATCCGTACTCGCGGATTTTTTTGTTGGCCCACGTGCCGCTATGATTACGCCATGGAGCACCAATGCGGTTGAAATCACTCAAAATATGGGTATTTTAGACATCATCCGCATAGAGGAATTTCAGAAAGTAACGAGTGATTATTCGGCTTTTGACCCAATGCTTTCACAAAAATATACTGAGTTAAATCAAGATATTTTTGCGGTAGATATTGCGCCAGAACCTATTCAACACATCCAAAACATCGCTCAATACAACCAACAAGAAGGTTTATCACTCAGCGAGGATGAAGTTGAATACCTGGAACAATTGGCGCAAAAACTCGGGCGACCACTCACTGATTCTGAGGTTTTTGGTTTTTCACAAGTCAATTCGGAGCATTGCCGACATAAAATTTTCAACGGAACTTTTATCATCGACGGACAAGAACAACCTTCGTCTTTGTTCCAACTCATCAAAAAAACTTCAGCTGAACATCCCAACCAAATTGTTTCGGCTTATAAAGACAACGTAGCTTTTATCAAAGGCCCAAAAATCACGCAATTTGCGCCGGCCTCGGGTGATCAACCTGATTTTTTTACGCATAAAACCTTTGATTCGGTATTGTCACTCAAAGCCGAAACCCATAATTTCCCAACTACGGTTGAACCATTCAACGGTGCGGCCACCGGTTCAGGCGGAGAAATTCGCGATCGTTTGGCCGGCGGACAAGGTTCATTGCCACTGGCCGGAACTGCTGTGTATATGACCGCTTATCCGCGCTTATCACAAAATCGAGGGTATGAAAAAAACATTCAAGCCCGAAAATGGCTCTACCAAACGCCGCTGGATATTTTGATCAAAGCCTCGAACGGAGCTTCAGATTTTGGCAATAAATTCGGGCAACCGCTCATTTCAGGTTCGTTACTTACGTTTGAACATCAAGAAGCCGGACGCACGTTGGGTTATGATAAAGTCATCATGCAAGCGGGCGGAATCGGTTACGGAAAACAAGAACAAGCCCAAAAACATCAGCCCAAAAAAGGCGATAAAATTGTGGTTTTAGGCGGAGAAAACTACCGTATTGGTATGGGCGGAGCAGCGGTTTCATCGGCTGATACCGGTGCTTTTAGCTCGGGAATTGAACTCAATGCCGTACAGCGATCCAATCCGGAAATGCAAAAACGCGCAGCCAACGCCATTCGGGCTTTGGTAGAAAGTGATCACAATCCGATTGTATCAATTCACGATCACGGAGCCGGCGGGCATTTGAATTGTTTGTCTGAATTGGTTGAAACCACCGGTGGGATTATTTCACTCGATGCTTTGCCTGTGGGCGATCCGACGCTTTCGGCCAAGGAAATTATTGGTAACGAATCGCAAGAACGCATGGGCTTGGTGATTGGTTCTGAAGATGTAAACCTTTTAAAAAACATCGCTGATCGAGAACGCGCTCCTATGTATGTGGTGGGCGAAATTACCGACGACCATCGATTTGTATTTACTTCTGAAAAAACCACCGATCGCCCGATGGATTTTGCCCTAGAAGATTTGTTCGGCAATTCACCCAAAACGATTATTTCTGATCAAACGGTTCATCACGCATACGGAGATATCACCTACGAAACTTCAAAAATTTCACAATACGTTCTCGAACTTTTAAAACTAGAAGCAGTAGCTTGTAAAGATTGGCTCACCAACAAAGTCGATCGCTGCGTGGGCGGAAAAGTAGCCAAACAACAATGCGCCGGTCCGTTGCAATTACCACTCAACAATGTGGGCGTGATGGCGCTTGATTTTAACAGTAAAAACGGACTCGCTACTTCTATTGGACACGCACCTTTATCAGCGTTGATTGATCCGGTTGCCGGCAGCCGAAATGCCATCGGAGAAGCATTGAGCAACCTCATCTGGGCACCGATTCAAGAGGGTCTAAGCGGTGTTTCGCTTTCGGCCAATTGGATGTGGGCCTGCAAAAACAAAGGCGAAGATGCGCGCTTTTATCAAGCGGTGCAAGGTTGTTCTGATTTTGCGATTGAGCTCGGCATCAACATACCAACCGGAAAAGATTCGCTCTCGATGAAGCAAAAATATCCCGACCAAGAAGTAATGGCGCCGGGCACCGTTATTATATCTGCCGCCGGACATTGTTCTGACATCACGCGCGTGGTGGAGCCGGTTTTACAAAAAAACGGAGGTTCTATTTTTTACATCAATTTATCGCAAGACGGTTTTAAATTGGGTGGAAGTTCATTTGCGCAACTACTCAATAAAATTGGCTCTGAAACACCGACCATTTGCGATGCTGAATATTTTAAACGCGCTTTTCATACCATACAAAAACTGATTTCTGAAGGTCAAATTTGTGCCGGACATGACATTGGCAGCGGCGGACTGATCACCACTTTACTTGAAATGTGTTTTGCCGATCATCAATTGGGCGCGCAAATCAATCTTTCGAACTTGGGCGAATCAGATATTGTCAAAATATTGTTTGCCGAAAACATTGGGCTGGTCATTCAACCTAAAACCGATGCGATTTTTGAAGAAGCTTTGAATCGCGAAGGCGTTGCGCATTTCAAAATCGGAAGCGTTCACAACACCGAAATCCTTGAACTGACCACCAACAACGCAGCACTGTCTACTATTCATTTCTCGATACCGGAATACCGCGATGCTTGGTTTGAAACTTCGTATTTGCTCGACCAACATCAAACGACCAACAACTTAGCACAAACGCGTTTTAACAACTACAAAAATCAACCGCTGCGTTATCATTTCCCGGAGCATTTTACCGGAAAATTAACGTCGCATCAAGGAGCAAAACCCAAAGCAGCAGTAATTCGCGAGAAAGGAAGCAATTCTGAACGCGAAATGGCGCATGCTATGTATCTAGCCGGATTTGAGGTAAAAGATGTGCACATGACCGATTTGATTTCGGGCCGTGAAGATTTGAGCGATGTACAGTTTATTGGCGCTGTGGGCGGATTCTCGAACTCAGATGTATTGGGCAGTGCCAAAGGCTGGGCCGGCGCATTTTTATACAACGAAAAAGCCAAAAAAGCACTCGATGATTTTATGGCGCGCCCCGATACGCTATCGGTGGGCATTTGCAACGGTTGCCAACTCATGATGGAACTCGAGCTTATTTATCCGGAGCACAAAACCCACGGAAAAATGAAACACAACCTCAGCCACAAACACGAAAGCATTTTTACTTCGGTAACGATTCAAGAAAATCACTCGGTGATGTTGTCAACTTTGGCGGGCAGCACTTTGGGCGTTTGGGTTTCACATGGCGAAGGAAAATTCAGCTTGCCTTATGAAGAGCAACGTTATCACATTGTAGGCAAATACGGTTATGACGCTTATCCGGCCAATCCGAATGGCTCTGATTATAATACAGCGATGATGTGCGATGATACCGGACGTCATTTGGTCATGATGCCGCATATTGAGCGTTCGATTTTTAGCTGGAACTGGGCCTATTATCCCACCGACCGAAACGATGAAGTTTCACCTTGGCTGGAAGCTTTTATCAATGCCCGCAAGTGGATTGAAAATAAATAATCATTATTGAAGGATTATTGTATTTTTGAGCAAAAATCGTTCATGAAAAAGCTTTTAATACTCTTGTTGTTGAGTCAATTGTGTGTGTTGGCACAAAACAGTACGCCTAAATATCACCGTGCGAAAATCATTTATGAAACAGCTGAAAATCTCAAAAAACTACAACAAGCTGGCATTGCAACTGATCATGGCCAACACAAAAAAGGCTATTCTTTGACGTGTGATTTCTCGGAAGCTGAAATTCAAAAAGCCAGAAATCTAGGACTCAAAGTTGAAATTGAGATTGAAAACGTTCAGCAATATTACGTTGATCAAAACAAAAAAAAAGCGCAGCAAAGAAGCATCCTCAACACCGGATTCGATTGCGTAGCGCAAAACATTGAATACACCACACCCGCCAATTTTAATTTGGGCAGTATGGGCGGCTATCTGACCTATGCGCAGATGTTGCAGGAACTCGACGACATGCGCACCCAATATCCGGAGCTGATTACGAGCAGAGAAAACGTAGGCAGTTTTACAACTTCTGAAGGCCGCTCGCTGCAATGGGTTAAAATCACCAAAGATGTTGCGGTGCCCAATGCGCGTCCGCAGGTTTTGTATACAGCCGTTCATCATGCGCGCGAACCGATTTCATTGTCAGAAACCATTTTTTATATGTGGTATTTGCTCGAGAATTACGCCAGCAATGATGAAGTCAAAGATATAGTAGACAACACTGAATTGTACTTTATTCCGGTGGTGAACCCTGATGGTTATGTGTATAACGAAACGACCAATCCGAGCGGTGGCGGAATGTGGCGCAAAAACAGACGCAACTTTAACGACGGAACTTTTGGCGTGGACAACAACCGCAACTACGATTATTGGATAGGCGGCGATGAAAACCAAAGTGTTTGGAATACCAATGGTGTTTCTGCCGATGCCACCGGAGAAACCTATCCCGGAACAACGCCTTTTTCGGAACCTGAAACCCAAGCTATGCAGTATTTTGTAGATAACCATCATTTTAAATTCGCGCTCAATGCTCATACTTACTCAGATTTGTTACTTTATCCTTTTGGATATGATTTGAATGTTCCTAGTCCGGATGATGCTTACTTTGGGAAGATATCTTCATTGATGGTTTCAAACAATAATTTGGTAAATCAAATAGCTTCGGAATTATATGCTGCTTCCGGAAGTTCTGATGATTTTATGTACGGACAAACCATAAACCACGACAAGATTTTTGCTTTTACGCCTGAAATCGGTTTGTCGTTTTGGCCCGCTACCACCGAGATTATTCCACTTTGCCAAAAAATGATGTTTACCAATTTAATGACAGCCAAACTCGTTCGCGAATATGGTTCTCTGTCTGATTTAACGCCTCAATTCGTGGGTGATCAAGCTGTATTTCAGGCACAATTTGAATTGTCTAAATTAGGATTGGGCGGCAGCGGAAACTTTAGCATCAGCATCAATCCTATATCGTCAAACATCACTTCGGTCGGACCGGCATTTTCAGTTTCAGGACTTTCCGTGAATCAGAGCGCAAACGGTCAAATTGCTGTGGCGCTGGCCAACGGAACAACGAGTAACGATGATATTGTTTATGAATATGTAATGGACAACGGCCAAAGCATCGAACGCAAACAAGTCGTCAAAAAGTTCGGACAATTGCAAAACACACTCACCGATACAGCCTCTGCCCTAGCTCCGACTTGGACCAACAACAATTGGGGCTTATCAACCACAACCTTTGTATCGCCGTCTTCATCGATTACAGATTCGCCAAACGGAAGCTACAGCAACAGTCAAAACAAAAGAATCACACTGACCAATCCGATCAATTTGGCCGATATAACCAATGCAACGGTTTCATTCGCTGCCAAATGGGAACTTGAAAACGGCTATGATTTTGTGGCTTTTGAAGTATCTACAGACAATGGTTTGACTTGGACCGAACAATGCGGAAAATATACCCAAACCATCACACCCAATACGGTTGAAGGAACCATTCCTGCCTATAGCGGAAAGCAAGCTGATTGGGTGACTGAAGAAATTAGTTTGAGTGATTATGCCGGACAATCGATTAAAGTGCGCTTTCGATTATCAACCGATGTGGGCACGAATTTAGACGGTTTTTACTTTGATGATTTTAAAGTGAATTTGTTGCAAAACTCAGTGTTGTTGGCTACTGAACAAAACATGATTTCGCCATTTAGAATTTATCCGAATCCGGCGCAGGAAGTTTTAAACGTTCAAACTTCAAGAGACGATTATGACATTCGGGTTTTTAACTTGCTCGGACAATTGATGTTTTCTAGCCAACACAATGATGGTTTACAAAGCATCGATTTGAAATCATTGAATACCGGTATGTATTTTATTGAACTCAAAGCCACGGATTTTACCGAAACACAAAAATTCTACAAGCGATAAACCCAGATTTTATATATGGAAAAAGCCATTTGTTTGAATTGTAACCAGCCAACCGAAAAGCATTTTTGTGCTCATTGCGGGCAAAAAACCGATACACACCGCATTACGCTGAAGCATTTTTTGCTACACGATCTCTTGCACGGCATTTGGCATTTAGAAAGGGGAATTCTTTTTACCATCAAAGAAACTTTTATGCGCCCGGGGCAAGCGGCATTAGATTATATCAGCGGTAAACGCATACGGTATTACAATGTTTTTTATCTGGCCTTACTGATGATTGGTTTGAATTTATTGCTATCACATTTTTATGAAAGTATTCATCCGATTGAAGAAGACACCCGCAACAATACACCGCAAATAACCCAATTCTTTAAAGATAACCTCAAAATAATTTTGTTGAGTATTGTGCCTATTTTGGGGTGTATTGCCTATTTGATTTTCAAACGTTTAAAACTCAATATAGCCGAGCATTTGATCATTGGTGGCATAGCTTTACTGGGCATCTTAATGATTAGTTTGGTCTTTTCATTGGTGAATTTCATTGAGACCTTTGATGTTCCCAATTTATTCGGTTACTTAGAAATTACAGTGTTTTTTATCATGCTTCTATTTCCGGCTTGGGTATATTACAACGCTGCCGGAAAGCTATATTCTAAAGCAGGTTTTATCTGGAGAATCATTGTTTTTTACATTCTAATCCTAATTATTCTGATGACCTTTTTAGGCATTATCGTTTCAGTATTGAGCCACGGCAAAAACGAACTGTACATTGACCTATAAAAAAAGGCTCGGAACATCCGAACCTAATTTGTACCGTTGCACTCTCAAATTATTTTGCTGGTTGCAATTGCTTGCGGCTTTTGTAGGCTTTTAAGTATTCGCCTTTCGGAGTTCCATCGTCAAACGAGCTGAATTTAATAATAGATCGAACCCCTTGACGCGCTTGTTCGTTGGTGAATCCTTCATATTCTATTCGATATATAGCCGAGTACATTTCGGCGCGACCAACTCCGTGATAACAGTGAATCAGCACCGGATAATTATCGGGATTATCCATGATTTTAAAAAAAGTATCCAAATTCTTTTGGTTGGGCACTTGGTCTGAACCGTTGTTGAAATAATTTACCCCGGGAATTTTGGCCACGGCTTCTTTTTCGGCGGTGAGTTCTTCGGGAATTTCAGGATTGTTAACCAAATCAGCCGTTCCGGGAAATCGCAAATCAACAATAGATTTGATGTGGTATTTCTGCACATAATCTTTGATTTCATCGGGCGGAATCACGCCTGATTTGTAGACTTTTCCTTCGGTGATGGTTTCAAAATTGTGGTTGATGTTCATGTCATAAACGTATTTTCCGATGCCGATAAGCACCACGCCAAACACAATTCCGAGGATAATTTTAGTTGATTTTTTCATCTTATTTTTTGTTAAGCGGATCGAGCTTTTGCCCCACCACGCGATCCATATAATCTTGTATAAAAGCTTTGCATTGCAACTCTAAATCATTCATTTGCGCATTGCGTTGACCGATGAGATTGTGTTGTAAAGCCTTGTCATTTTTATCATAAAACCCGATGGATTTCTTTCCGTCAAAAATACAGATATAATCGCCCTTAGAAAACTGATATAAACTTCCGGTTGAATTGATCACAAAAGGTTCTTGGGTTTTCTTGTCGAGCAAACTCCTACCCCAACTTCTAAACGGTTTCGGATAGCCAATCATATCTAAAATGGTCGGATAAATATCAATTTGTTGCGCCAAGTCTTCATCAACGCCCACATACGGGCTGTCGGGTTTAAAAATCATAATCGGAATGGCAAATCGCTCAATCGGACGGCGGTATTCTTTATAAAAAGTCGTGTTTCCGTGATCGGCCACCATCACAAAAATGGTGTTTTTGTACCACGGTGATTTCTTCGCTTCTTGAAAAAAACGCTTGAGCGAATAATCGGTATACTCGATGCATTTGTGAATCGGCACATCGCCTTCTTTGAATTTGTCTTTGTATTTTTCAGGAACGATGTACGGCTCATGCGATGAAACCGTAAACACCGACGAGAAAAACGGTTGCTTTTGCTGATCTAGTTTTTGTTTCATGAATTGCAAAAACGGCTCATCCCAAATCCCCCAAAATCCATCAAACTGACTGTCATCATTAAACTCGGTTCGTCCGTAATATTGGTCAATACCCAGGATGTTTGAAAAGCCCAAAAAACCCATCGAACCATTGGCCGCTCCGTGAAAAAAAGAACTGTTGTAACCAATTCCTTCTAAAGTGGATACAATGGATTCAATTTTTTGCTTCGGATAAGGCGAGGATGTAAACGCATCTTTAAACGAAGGAATGCCTGACAAAACCGACGACATGCCGTGAATAGACTGACGGCCATTGGTATAGGCATTGGTGTAAATCATACTGTGGTTGGCCAAAGAATCTAAAAACGGCGTATGCGATTTAAAATCTTTGATGTTCAATTTTTTGTTAAAAGCGCCGTAGTATTCACGCCCATTGCTCTCAAGGATAAAAATCACCACATTGGGTTTGGTAAACGGATGGTTGCGGTATTGCTTGATGGGCATAACTTTTTCGAGAATTACCTGTTGATTTACTCCCGGATAATTGGTCTTGGCAAAGCTGTTGCTAAACATTGTTCGAATGAGTGCAAAAGGTGTATTGAGCACAATGTCAGAATGTACAATGTTTTTGACGTGACGACTGGCATCGAGCAAATTGATGGGTCGAGTTGATTTTTTAAAATCGCCTCCGCGGATTCCACCCACAATGAGTGCCGCAATAAGCAAGAAACCAAGGGTTGAAAATCCGTAGTAATGCAGATTTTTTGAAGTGTACGGTTTGAAGTCAACTCGGATGCGTTTGTAAGCCCATATCCACAAGCCGGCAAAGACAAAAAACAACACAAAAACATACCAAAAATCAACCATAAAACTCAAGAACAACTTGGTCATATTGTTCTCGTGTTCAATAACGTTCATCACGGCCGCAGTGGTGCGCGCATAAGTATATTTGTAGTAAATTAAATCAATAAAATTGGTGGCATACGCCAAAAGGTTGGTGGCAAAATACAGGTAGAACAAAAACTTCTGATAACCCACAGTAGTCGCTTTTTTGATGGGAATAATCGAAAAAACAATAAACAGCATATTGACATACAAAATGGCTGTGGTGTCAAAAGGAATACCGTAATAGCACAAACGCAAAAACTCTGAAACTGAAGGAACTTTAAGCAATCCTGCGTTGAATACATAAAACAAAACCCGAGCGAAAAAGTAAAACAAATACGCTAGTAAAATTCTGTATAACAATACTTTGTATTCAGAAAGACGCCAATGTTTGAGCATAAAAAAAGCGATTAGAATATAAATCTGCCGCAAAGATAAAAACAGTCGTGCTCGATTGGATGCAATTGGCTAGAAAATAACAAAAAATTGTAGCGTAATTATTTATTCTTTAATTTGCAATGCCTAACAACCACCCAAAATGACCCATATTACTCGATTATTTGATTTTCCTTATCATCAGCTATCCAAAAACAACATGCCCAATGCATTGGTGACCAAATACAACGGTCAATGGATAGCCACTTCAACGCAAGAATACATCGACAAAGCCAATGCGATTTCAAGGGCTTTGTTGCGTTTAGGCGTTCAGGTGGATGATAAAATTGCGGTGATTAGCTCAAACAACCGTACCGAGTGGAACATCATGGATATTGGCGTGTTGCAATTGGGCGCGCAAAACGTTCCGATTTATCCGACCATTTCTGAAGAAGATTATCAGTACATTTTTAATCATTCTGAGTCAAGATTTTGCTTTGTATCAGACGCAGAAGTTTTGCGAAAAGTCAACCTGATTCGTGCGCAAGTACCATCGTTGGTTGAAGTATATTCATTTGATGAAATTGAAGGTTGTAAAAACTGGAAAGAATTACTCGAATTGGGCCAAGACGCTTCAAACCAAACTGAAGTTGAAGCTAGAAAAGATCAAGTTAAAACCACTGATTTAGCAACGATTATTTATACTTCGGGCACCACCGGGCAGCCCAAAGGCGTGATGCTTTCACACCAAAACATCGTCTCAAATGTCATTGACAGCTCACCGCGCATTCCGTTTGAAGAAGGCTCGAGTGTAGCATTGAGTTTCTTGCCGATTTGCCACATTTTTGAGCGGATGATTTTGTATATCTATCAGTATTATTCGGTATCCATTTACTTTGCCGAATCTATTGACAAACTTTCTGACAATATCAAAGAAGTCAAACCAACCGTGTTTTCAGTAGTTCCAAGGTTGCTTGAAAAAGTCTACGATAAAATTTATGCTAAAGGTGCCGAGCTCACCGGAATCAAAAGAAAATTATTCTTCTGGGCCATTGAACTCGGACTCAAATACGAACCTTACGGAGCCAACGGATTTTGGTATGAATTTCAGCTCAAAATTGCACGCAAACTCATTTTCAGCAAATGGAAAGAAGGTTTGGGCGGCAACCTCAACGTGATGGTTTCCGGAAGCGCAGCCCTGCAACACAGGCTCATTCGCGTATTTGCGGCGGCAGGTTTACCTGTGATGGAAGGCTACGGACTTACCGAAACTTCACCGGTTATTTCGGTCAATTGTGAAAGAAACAAAGGCTTCAAAATTGGTTCCGTTGGAATTCCGATCAACAATGTTGAAGTTAAAATTGCACAAGACGGAGAGATTCTATGCAAAGGCCCGAACGTGATGATGGGCTATTATAAAGATCCTGAAAAAACAGCCGAAACCATTCAAAATGGATATTTTCATACCGGCGATATCGGCGAATTTGACGCTCAAGGTTTCTTGCGTATTACCGATCGCAAAAAAGAAATGTTCAAAACATCCGGCGGAAAATACATCGCACCACAACTGATTGAAAATGCCATGAAACAATCGCGCTTTATTGAGCAAATTATGGTGATTGGCGAAGGTGAGAAAATGCCGGCAGCGTTTATTCAGCCTAATTTTGAGTTTGTTAAGGAATGGGCAAAAATTCATCATATTGAACTCAGAAGTTCTAATCAGGAAATCATCTCCAACGCAAAAGTAATTGCTCGTATTGCTGAAGAAGTGGAAACACTCAATGAAAAATTCGGCAGTTGGGAAAAAATCAAACGCTTTGAACTCACACCTGATGTTTGGTCCATTGACGGTGGCCATCTTACGCCCACTTTAAAACTCAAACGCAAAGTGGTGATGGAAAAATACAAATCACTTTATCAACAAATCTACGGATCCAATCAGTAAAACAAGTCATATTAGTTTGTTCATAATTGTTTATAATTGCTCAACAACTGTTAAATTTTCTACTTAAAGAGAATTAACTTTAAGTAAACCAATTAAAACCAAACTGTTATGAATGTAAAGAACTTTATTTTAGCCGGAATAATCGGCGGTATTGCTGACTTTTTATTGGGCTGGCTGTTCTACGGAATCTTATTTCGCGATTATTTTGGCGGAGGCGATCCCAACTTAAGCTTCATTTTTGCCGGATGTATGAGCTTCGGATTTTTGATGTCCTACATCTATAATGCACTCACAACACTCAATGCATTGGCGGGTGGAGCAAAAGTCGGAGCAGGAATTGGCGTGTTTACCGGCCTGATGGAAAACTTCTTTCGCTCATCAATGGAAGCAAACCCGAACTTTCAGATGATGGCTATGGATGTAGCTATTTGCATCCTAATGGGCGCCGGAGTGGGCGCTGCAGTAGCCTTAACCATTGGGGCGCTCAGTAAAAAGCAGGCAGTATAAACTAAAAAAAAATCCCTCAACTTAAATGAGGGATTTTTTGTTTTCAATCTTACATTGAATGATCAAAATTTTCTTCAATAATTTGAATTAAATGATCTTGTGCTAATGGTTTAGGAATAAAAGATTTGATATTTTCATTCCCTTCGCTTCGTTTGCGATCATCCGGATTCATACTGGTTGTGAGCATCACTACAATCATTTTGGCTTTTTGATTGTTCGGAATGTTTTCATAATGTTCTAAAAAATCCCAACCGCTCATGCCGGGCATATTGATGTCTAACAAAATCATTCCGGGTTGTGGCGGACTACTTACGTGGCTGAATTCACCAGAACAGCTTAAAAAATCCAATGCTTTTTGTGCGCTGTTACATATTTGAATATGTGATTTAATACCGGCTTTGCGGATGGTGATTTCGTTGATAAAATTAGTTGCGCTGTCATCGTCAACCAATAATATACAGTCTAATTTTGGTTTTGTACTCATGGTTTATTCTGCTTTAATTTTTTGGGTATCTACACTAAAATAAAAGGTGCTTCCTTTTCCTTCTTCTGATTCAACCCAAATATCACCTTTGTGTAATTGGGCAATTTTGTGGCAATGCGCCAAACCAATTCCGGTTCCTTCATAGGTTTCACGCGAGTGAAGTCGTTGAAAAATAACGAAGATTTTTTCATGAAAAGCTTTGGGAATACCAATTCCGTTGTCTTGTACCGAGAAAGTCCACACCCCTTTTTTTTCGTTTCCGGAAATATGGATGATGGGCTTTTGTCCAGCAGCTCTAAACTTGATGGCATTGGTAATCAAATTGGTAAACATTTGACGAATTTCAATTTCAAATGCCGAGATAACCGGTAAATTATCAATGGTGATCTCAGCTTGTGCATCTTCAATAAGAATCTTCAAATCAATTTGAACATCTTTAATGAGTTTGTTCACATCAACATCAACCCATTGACTTTCTTTGCCAATACGCGAGTAATCTAACAATCCGTGAATTAGTGAACGCATGCGTTGTGTCGCTTCGTTGATGTAATCCAAAACTTGAATTGTATTTTCATCGAGTGTATCAATGAATTTTGCTCTTAACAATTCATGCAAACAAGTAATTGTTCGCAGTGGTTCTTGTAAATCATGCGATGCGATATACGCAAATTGTTCTAACTCACGATTTTTCTTCTCAAGTTCTTTTGAGTGCTCAATGAGTTCATTTTCGGCATTTTTCCGTTCAGTCAAATCACGGGTAACCTTACTAAAGCCAGTAATTGCTCCTTGATCATCGTGGATGGCGGTGATCGTAATACTGCCCCAGAAAAAACTCCCGTCTTTTTTCTTTCTCCAGCCTTCGTCTCTGGCTGTACCATGATTTTTAGCAATTTGAAGTAATTCTTCAGGTTTGCCTTCGGCTTTATCATTTTCTGTATAAAAATTCTTAAAGCTTTTACCTACAATTTCATCAGCGGTGTAGCCCTTTATTCGTTGTGCACCGATGTTCCAATTCATTACGTTACCTTCCGAATCGAGCATGATGATTGCATAATCGGAGACTTCGTAAATCATCTTAAAAAAGAGATTTTCTTCTTGATTCATTGTTTGATTGGGTTTGGTTATTAAAATAATTCGCCCAATTTTTTTCCGAGCCAAATATATCAAATGAGCTTCCCCAGCATTAACTTTTGTTCAACAATGCTCATAAGTCAAGCGGTTATCAACAACTTTTTTATAAAAAGTAAGAAAATAACGAAACAATGAAGTACTCAGTCTTTGATGACTCGAAAACTACAAAACGTTAAAATTACTATGCACGCATATTTTTTTTTAATATTTAGTATGCATGCATAATATTTATTTATATCTTTGAAACGCTAGATTTCATTCTATGAAAGACAAAACTATAGATTATGCTTTAAGAGCCACTTGGCAAGCAGTATCTCGTATGTACAATGAAGAAGCTGCTAAGTATGATGCAACCATTGCAACAGGATTTGCATTATTGAGTTTAGATAAAGAAGCCGGAACGCCATCAACAACCTTGGGACCAAAAATGGGAATGGAAGCAACAAGCCTCACCAGAACCTTAAAATCAATGGAAGAAAAAGGGTTGATTTATCGTCAAAAAAATCCTGATGACGGACGTGGTGTTTTGATTTTTCTTACAGATTTTGGTAAAGAAAAAAGAGAGCTTTCAAAAAACACGGTACTCAAATTTAATGAAACCATCAAAGCTCAGATTTCAGAAGAAAAACTCCAACACTTTATGGAGGTTACTGAAATCATCAATGAATTGATTCAAGAGAAAAAAATATTTAACAACAACGAATAATATGAAACGCACCATCAAAAAAGTGGCCGTAGTTGGTTCTGGAATTATGGGATCAGGTATCGCTTGTCATTTTGCCAACATCGGTTTGGAAGTTTTATTATTGGATATTGTGCCCAATGCTCTAACTCCTGTTGAAGAAAAGAAAGGCCTGACTTTAGAGAGCAAAGTTGTGCGCAACCGAATTGTCAATGAACATTTGGCCAACGCACTAAAATCTAATCCATCACCTATTTACAGCCAGAAGTTTGCTTCACGAATTACTACGGGAAACACTACAGATGATATGCCTAAAATTGCCAAGTATGATTGGATCATAGAAGTGGTTGTAGAACGATTAGACATCAAAAAAATAGTCTTTGAACAAATTGACCAATACCGCAAGTCCGGAACCTTGGTGACCTCAAACACCTCCGGAATTCCCATTCAGTTTATGAGCGAAGGCCGCAGTGAAGACTTTCAAAAACACTTCTGCGGAACCCATTTTTTCAATCCGGCGCGCTATTTAAAATTATTTGAAATCATTCCCGGGCCCAAAACAGACCCAACAGTCATAGACTTTTTATTTGATTACGGTTCAAAATTCTTAGGTAAAACTTCGGTCGTGGCCAAAGATACGCCGGCGTTTATCGGGAACCGCATTGGTATTTTCGGTATCATGAGCTTGTTTCATCAAGTTAAAGAAATGGGATTAACCATTGAAGAAGTCGATAAACTCACAGGTCCGGTAATTGGCCGACCTAAATCAGCGACGTTCAGAACCGTTGATGTGGTTGGATTAGACACACTCGTGCATGTGGCCAACGGTCTATATGAAAACTGCCCGAACGATGAAGCGCACGATTTGTTCCAGCTTCCGGAATTCATCCAAAAAATGATGAATAATCAGTGGCTGGGCAGCAAAACCAAACAAGGTTTTTACAAAAAAGTAGATAAAGATATCCTGTCGTTAGATTTGAATACGATGGAATATCGCCCCAACAAAAAAGCCTCATTTGCCACTTTAGAACTCACCAAAACCATTGACAAACCTATTGATCGTTTTAAAGTTTTGGTCAAAGGAAAAGACAAAGCCGGTGAATTCTACCGCAAAAATTTTGCAGCAATGTTTACTTATGTCTCTAACCGAATTCCTGAAATTTCAGACGAATTATACAAAATTGACGATGCCATGAAAGCAGGCTTCGGATGGGAAAACGGACCATTTGAAATCTGGGATGCCATTGGTGTTGAAAAAGCCATCGACCTCATGAAAAACGAAGGCTACGCTCCTGCTTCATGGGTTACAGACATGATTTCCAGTGGAATCACATCATTTTACAGCGTCAAAAATGGCGCAACCTATTTTTATGATATTGCTTCAAAATCTTATACCAAAAAACCGGGACAAGACAGCTTTATTATTTTAGACAACATTCGCGAAACCCAAAAAGTTTGGGGCAACAGCGATTGCAGCTTGTTCCATTTGGGCGATGGTATTTTAAACTTAGAATTCCATTCAAAAATGAATACCATCGGCGGCGGCGTACTCACCGGAATCAACAAAGCCATCGACCTAGCCGAAAAAGAATACCACGGTTTGGTCATCGGCAATCAAGGCGCCAACTTCTCGGTCGGAGCCAACATCGGTATGATTTTCATGATGGCCGTTGAACAAGAATACGATGAGCTCAACATGGCCATCAGAATGTTCCAAAACACAATGATGCGTTGTCGTTATTCATCTATTCCGGTTGTAGTGGCACCACACGGAATGACTTTAGGCGGCGGATGCGAAATGACGATGCATGCCGATCGCGTTGTGGCTGCAGCAGAAACCTACATTGGTTTGGTTGAATTTGGTGTCGGCGTGATTCCGGGCGGCGGCGGCTCTAAAGAAATGACGGTTCGCGCTGCTGATTTATTCCGCAAAAACGATGTAGAACTCAATGTGCTTCAAGAATACTTTTTAACCATCGGCATGGCCAAAGTAGCAACCTCAGCCTACGAAGCCTTTGATTTGGGTATTCTTCAAAAAGGAAAAGACATTGTGGTAGTCAACCGCGATCGACAAATTGCTACTGCCAAGCAAATCGCTTTGCAAATGGCTGAACAAGGTTATACACAACCCGTTGAACGCAAAGACATCAAAGTATTAGGCAAACAAGCGTTGGGTATGTTCTTAGTAGGAACCGATCAAATGGTTGCCGGGCAATACATCTCTGAGCACGACCGCAAAATTGCCAACAAACTGGCTTATGTGATGGCCGGCGGAGACTTATCAGAACCTACTTTGGTTTCAGAACAATACTTGTTGGATATTGAACGTGAGGCTTTCTTGAGTTTGTGCACCGAACGCAAAACCTTAGAGCGCATTCAATTTATGTTGACCAAAGGAAAACCACTAAGAAACTAAAATTATGAAAACAGCCTATATAGTTAAAGGATACCGCACCGCAGTAGGTAAAGCGCCCAAAGGTTTATTCAGATTCAAACGTCCGGATGAATTGGCCGCTGAAACCATTGAATATATGATGCAGCAATTGCCCGAATTTGATCGATCACGTATTGATGATGTGATGGTCGGAAATGCCATGCCCGAGGCCGAACAAGGATTAAACATGGGTCGTTTAATTTCTTTAATGGGATTAAAAGTAACCGATGTTCCGGGGGTAACAGTCAATCGATATTGCGCTTCGGGAGTTGAAACCATCAGTATGGCCGTGGCTAAAATTCAAAGCGGTATGGCCGATTGCATTATTGCCGGTGGCGCCGAAAGCATGAGTTATATCCCGATGGGCGGATACAAACCCACTCCTGATTACCAAGTAGCCGCTTCAGGCCATGAAGATTATTACTGGGGCATGGGGCTCACCGCTGAAGCTGTTGCCAAACAATTCAACGTATCGCGTGAAGACCAAGATGCGTTTGCGTTTGCCTCGCATCAAAAAGCCATCAAAGCGCAACAAGGTGGTCGTTTTACCAACCAAATTGTTCCCATAACCGTTGAACATACCTTCATCAACGAAGCAGGAAAAAAAGAAACCAAAAATTACACAGTTGCCCAAGACGAAGGCCCGCGTGCCGATACTAATTTAGAAGCATTGGCCAAACTGCGTCCGGTTTTTGCCGCTGACGGAAGTGTTACCGCAGGAAATGCCTCGCAAATGAGTGACGGCGCTGCTTTTGTGATGATTATGAGCGAAGCCATGGTCAAAGAACTCAACTTGCAACCCATCGCGCGCATGGTGAGTTATGCCGCTGCCGGTGTTGAGCCGCGCATTATGGGCATCGGCCCGGTCAAAGCCATTCCGAAAGCCTTGCAACAAGCCGGTTTACAATTAAAAGATATTGACTTGATTGAACTCAACGAAGCCTTTGCCTCACAATCGTTGGCCGTGATTCGTGAACTAGACATCAACCCTGAAATCGTAAATGTCAACGGAGGCGCCATTGCCTTAGGACATCCGCTGGGTTGCACCGGAGCTAAATTATCGGTTCAACTTTTTGATGAAATGAAACAACGTGGCAGCAAATATGGAATCGTTTCGATGTGCGTTGGCACCGGACAAGGAGCAGCGGGCATTTATGAATTATTATAAATTTTGAATGTTAAATGATGAATGAAAAACATTCAAAAAATGAAACATCTGATTTTCAAACTAAAAATTTAGCATTTAGAATGCAACATTTAAAATAGATTAATATGGAAGATATAACACGTGGCGGACAATTTTTGGTTAAAGAAACCAAATGCGAAAACATCTTCACGCCAGAAGATTTTTCAGAAGAACAAATCATGATGCGCGATTCGGTCAAAGAATTTGTCGACAAAGAAATCTGGCCCAACAAAAGCAAATTTGAAAGCAAAGATTTTTCGTTTACCGAAGAGTGCATGAAAAAAGCAGCAGAAATGGGCTTTCTGAGTGTGGCCGTGCCCGAAGCTTATGGTGGAATGGGTATGGGCTTTGTGGATACTTGCTTGGTTTGCGACTACATTTCGGGTGCCACCGGATCATTCTCAACGGCGTTTGGCGCACACACCGGAATCGGAACCATGCCCATTACCTTATACGGAACCGAAGAACAAAAACAAAAATATGTGCCTAAATTGGCTTCAGGCGAATGGTTTGGCGCCTATTGTTTGACCGAGCCGGGTGCTGGTTCAGATGCCAATTCCGGAAAAACCAAAGCCGTACTTTCTGATGACGGAACGCATTATAAAATCACCGGTCAAAAAATGTGGATTTCCAATGCCGGATTTTGTTCGCTATTTATTGTTTTTGCGCGCATTGAAGACGATAAAAACATCACCGGATTTATTGTAGAAAACGATGCTACTAATGGAATCACCTTGGGCGAAGAAGAACACAAATTAGGCATTCGCGCCTCGTCTACCCGACAAGTGTTTTTTAACGAAACCAAAGTGCCGGTTCATAACATGCTGGCCGGTCGTGGTGAAGGTTTTAAAATAGCCATGAATGCTTTGAATGTTGGCCGAATCAAATTGGCCGCGGCTTGTTTAGATGCCCAACGCAGAGTCACGACCAACGCGATTCATTATGCCAACGAACGCATGCAATTCAATACGCCGATTTCGAGTTTCGGGGCCATACGCTACAAATTGGCTGAAATGGCCACTTCGGCTTATGCCGGAGAAAGCGCTACTTATCGCGCAGCCAAAGACATTGAAACCCGCATCAAATTGCGCGAAGCTGAAGGCGCTTCACATCAAGAAGCCGAACTCAAAGGCGTTGAAGAATTTGCTATTGAGTGTTCAATTTTAAAAGTAGCGGTTTCTGAAGATGTTCAAAATTGTGCCGACGAAGGAATTCAAATCTACGGAGGCATGGGCTTTTCTGAAGACACCCCAATGGAAAGCGCTTGGAGAGACGCTCGTATTGCTCGAATTTACGAAGGAACCAACGAAATCAACCGTATGCTATCTGTAGGCATGTTGGTTAAAAAAGCCATGAAAGGCCACGTTGATTTATTGGGCCCGGCAATGAAAGTTCAAGAAGAATTGATGGGTATTCCGTCGTTTGACATTCCGGATTATTCTGAGTTGTTTTCAGAAGAAAAAGAAATGATTGGCAAACTCAAAAAAGCGTTTTTAATGGTAGCCGGTGCAGCGGCACAAAAATACGGCCCTGAGCTCGACTCACATCAGCAATTATTGACCGCTGCCGCTGATATGCTCATTGAAATTTACATGGCTGAGAGTACGATTCTTCGCACCGAAAAAATGGCCAAAAAACAAGGTGAACAAGCCGTCAAAGAACAAATCGCCATGGCCAAATTGTATTTATACAAAGCCGTGGACATTGTTACCCAAAAAGGAAAAGAAAGTGTGATTTCATTTGCTGAAGGTGACGAACAACGCATAATGCTCATGGGCTTGCGCCGATTTACCAAATATACCAACATGCCTAATATTGTTGGTTTACGCGAGACTATTACTGCAAAATTAGTGGCAGAAAATCAATATTGTTTTTAGTTTAATTTTAGTTAATTAATTTGTTGGTAAGCCGGATTCATTCCGGCTTTTTTATTGGTGAAAATCTATTATTTTCGACAAAAATTATCACCATGAAAATATTAGGAATCGGATCAAGAATTGAACACCCCGAATACGGAAAAGGCGTAATTACCAATGTTTCATCCAAAGAATATTGGGTTACTTTTATTGAAAACGGATTAGAAACGATAGAAATTGACAGCGAGTTTCAAGTGATTGACGCCGCCGAAAACGATGTTGACACCGTAAGTTTTTACGATGTAGAACAAAGCCTTTTATCAATCTTAAAAAAATGGAATGGCCTCGGAGAGCCTGTAGCCATTGACGATAAATGGAAAGGCGGGAAAATGATTCTTGAGCCCGGAAAAGCCGGATTGGCTTCAAAAGAAGTTCCGGTGGATACGTTTTTTCACAAAATTGTCATGCTGCGCGATCGTCTGCGGGTAATGGAACAAAAAATCAATGCCAGCAATCTTGAAGAAATTGAAAAGGTTGAATTACAGCAATACATCACGCGCATCTACGGAAGTTTGACCACTTTTAATGTGTTGTTCAAATCGCCGAATGATGTTTTTGTAGGCGAAAAATCGTCTAAATAACCCAGCGTTAAAAATAGATTTCAAATGAGTTTAATGCGTACATTTAAACGAAAAATCAACACAGAAAATCATGAAAAAAATAGGCTTATCCGCAGTTGTTTTGTTGGCGATGATTATCGGATGTAAATCGGGCAGTTCGTCAGCAAACAGCCAAAAACTAACCCTTACGTTTGAATCTAAAAGCAAAAGCTCAGTCACTGGAACGGCTACTTTTATTGAAAAAAAAGGAGAGGTAACTTTTACAGCCAACTTGTCTGGATTAAAACCGGGTGCGCACGCCATTCACATCCATGAAAAATCAGATTGTTCAGCAGCAGATGCGTCTTCGGCAGGCGGACATTGGAATCCGACCTTTAAAAAACACGGAAAATGGGGCGTGGGCGAATACCACAAAGGCGACATTGGCAATTTTACGGCTGATGCCAACGGCAACGGAAGCATCACGCTTAAAACCAATGAATGGTGTATAGGTTGTGGCGATCCAACCAAAGACATTTTGGGCAAAGGTTTGATTGTACACGAAGGCAGCGACGATTTTACTTCGCAACCCACCGGAAATGCGGGCGCTCGCTTAGCTTGCTCGGCTATTATCAAATAAAACATTTTGAGCGAAAAACCACTACTCTATTTTGAAAATGCCCAACAATGGCGTGATTGGTTGCATGAACATCATGCGGCATACAGCGGTGTTGAACTAATTTTTTACAAAGTAGAGAGTGAAATGCCCAGTATGCGTTGGGAAGAAGCCGTTCAGGTAGCCATTTGCTACGGTTGGATTGATTCAACGGTGCGCAAACTGGATGATCAAAGACGCAAACAAGTTTTTACACCGCGCAAACCCAAAAGCGTTTGGAGCAAAGTCAACAAAAACTATATTGAGCAGTTACTCAAAGACGGGCTCATGCATGCGAGCGGTTTAAAAGCGATAGAAATCGCCAAACAAAACGGTTCATGGCAAAGCTTGGATCATGTTGAAGATTTAAAAGTACCCGATGATTTACAAACGGCTTTTGATCAAAATCCATTGGCGGCCAATTATTATCACAACTTGAGCAAAACCTATCGCAAAAGTTATTTGTATTGGCTTAACCAGGCCAAACGCAAAGAAACCCGAAAGATTCGCATTGATGAAATTGTTCGTTTGTGTGTACAAAACATCAAAACGCGCGGATGATTCTTGACGTTAAATTAAAGCTGTGCACACATGAACTCGGCAAAATAAATTAGCTTTGTGCTGAAATTATTAAATGATGATTAACCCATCGGTACACGGCTGGATTGACAAGTTTTTTATTGAGTTCAAAGCGGCTCATAGCCAACCTGTGCCTGATACAGAAGCTTTTTATTTAAACATTCGAAAAACCGGATTTATCTACGGACATATTGTTTCATTTGGTTCAGATATTCAAGTAGACACTTCGGGTTGGCTTAGTGATGAAATTTCAAAACTCGCGCTGTTGCATGGCTTATTTGAGACCTATCGATTGCATACCATGACAGCCAAAGCCGATGATTTTGTAAAACAAACGGTTTTATTTTACAATCAGATGAATGCTTCAAATTTTAATCTGATTAAAAAAGTTTTCCCTACCTCTCCTACCGCTGCTGCCCTTGAAGATTTGATTGATGAGCGCGTTCAGACCAACGACAACATCATCAGCAAAAACTTTTCACATATTGTAACCAATGCACTGCTGTTTGTAGATTTACTGGCTTTTCAGCATTATTTAATTGAAGGAAAAATTCCGGAAAAATACCTTCATAAAATCGAAGATACCATCGTAAGTATTGTGACATTTTCATTGCGCACCAAAACCAACAAATCGGCACACGATGATTTACTCATCAAACTCTTTGAAGCCTCAGTGCGCTATACCAAATTTTCAAAAGTGAACATTCAGAATCTTGAGGCGCTTGAACTTGATTACTACCAAAACACGCTCGAGAAGTATTACCTGATTGACATGGCCGGATTGGCGCTTTGGAGCGATGGACAAATTGAAAATGAAGAAGCGTATTTCTTGCACACGCTGGCTTCACTAATGAAGGTCCCGGATGATTTTGTTACCCAAAGTATTGGTGAAACCGATGCCTTTATTTCAAAATACAAAAGTGAAATTGCTTACTTTAATTATTCAAATCCGGTTAAGCATTTTTATGATCAGACGACGCAATTGGTGGTCACGCTCATCAAACGCAACCAAAAACGCTTGTCAAAAGAAATCTCGCAAAGCAAAGAACTCATGGTGCTTTTGGCGCATTCTACAAAGCGTGATTTAAATAAAGACGAAAAAAAGAAAATCAAAAAACAGTTGCTGGATATTTGCAAATCGGTGCCGTCATTGACTATTTTCTTAATACCCGGCGGGAGTTTGTTGTTGCCGATTTTGATCAAGTTTATTCCGCAGCTATTACCTTCATCTTTTAATGAAAATCTAGAAGATAACGAATAAAAAAACCGCTCTTTCAAGCGGCTTGCTGTTTTAGAATTTAAGCTGATAAACCAAATCTAAATCTTTCTCTGAACTGATGTTCACGTTTAAATCAGTCACATAACCTGAGTTTAATCCGTAAACCCAACCATGCAACGTTACATTTTGACCCTTTTTCCAAGCTTCTTGTACGATGGATGTTTTGGCTAAATCATACACTTGCTCTTTAACGTTGAGCTCAACAAAGGCGTTGAATCGATCTTCTTCATTAATAATCGAATCAAGGTATGTATGATGCAATCGATACACATCTTTAATATGGCGAATCCAATTGTCAATAAGACCAATTGATTGGTTGCCCATCGCTGCTTTGATACCGCCACAACCATAATGTCCGCAGACAATTACATGTTTTACTTTGAGTACACTCACGGCATAATCGAGTACGCTGAGCATGTTCATATCTGAATGTACCACCATATTGGCGATGTTGCGGTGTACGAACACTTCGCCGGGCTTAGCTCCAATAATTTCATTGGCCGGAACGCGGCTGTCAGAACATCCAATCCACAAAAGTGGCGGCGTTTGCCCTTGGGCTAAATGCTCGAAGTAATTCGGATCAAGAGCCAATGATTGCTCTACCCATTGTTTGTTGTTGTCTAGTATCTTTTTATAAAAATCACTCATAGTAGTAATGTTGCGCAGAACTTTTCAAATATAGTCAAAAATGCTCTGAGCTGTTGGTAATAATGGGTTGTTATTGCAAATTTTCAAGTGAAAAATTGGGGTTCAATTCATCTTTAATAAAAGTAACATCGTCATAAAACATTACTTCGCCGGTTTCAATATTGTGCATGGCGCCAACAATTCCGATTTGTCCGTTTTGCAACATTTGCTCGAGTACATTGCTGCGCTCAATGATGTTTTTAACACTGCGCTTGACGTTGATTTGTGCTACGTTTTCTACAAAAACAGAATTCGAAGCATTTCTGTCAGAGGTTGTATTGGTTTCTTGATAAACTGCTGGTTGAATCTTTGACAACAACTCGGTTAAATTGCCCATTTCAACATGATCACAGGCGCCTTTAACGGCTCCGCATTTGCTGTGCCCTAAAACGACAATGAGTTTTGATCCTGCTACTTTACAGGCAAATTCCATACTACCCAAAATATCGGTATTGACAATGTTTCCGGCAATGCGCACCGAAAAAACATCGCCCAAACCTTGATCAAAAATAAGTTCGGCTGATGTTCGGCTGTCAATACAACTCAAAATGGTGGCAAAAGGCCATTGACCATCGCGCGTTTCGTTGACTTGTTCGAGCAAATCGCGGTGTGCTTTTAGGTTATTGATGAATCTGTTGTTGCCTTCTCTTAAAATTTCAAGAGCTTTTCTCGGAGTAATTGATGCTTGTAACTCTTTATTAAGTGTTTTCATTTTTGAATTTTTTTATAGTTTGTTTGGATTTTTTTCTACAAAAACGTGTTTTTCTTCGTCTCCGGTATTGGTCAAATCATACGCTTTTTTAAATCCGACTAACTTGACTTTTATATTGTATTCTTTAGCTCTGTTTTTCTTGAATTCTTTGATTAAATCAAGTACATCGTGGGCAATATAGACAGTATCTTCTGCATTGATGACCACACGTGCATTTTCTGGCAAATCATTAAGTGTAGACTTGATGGCGGCTTTGTTCAAAAACGAAACTTCTTGTGCCAGATCAATATGAATAATATCGCCGTCAGCATAGGCTTCTTTTCTGAAACTATATGCTCTTTTTAAGTTGCCTTTTAACACGAAAATGATGCTTATAACAAGCCCCAAAGCAACACCTTTGAGTAAATCAGTCAATACAACAGCCAGCAGGGTAGCAATAAATGGAACAAACTGATATTTTCCGCGATCCCAAAAATGTTTGAAAGTTTCTGGTTTAGCAAGTTTATAACCCACCATCAAAAGAATTGAAGCCAAAGTTGCCAGCGGAATTTTGTTAAGCAATGTTGGGATTGCAAGAACACAAAGTAGCAACAAAACACCATGAATAATGGCCGACATCTTTGTTTTGGCTCCGGCGTTGTTGTTGGCAGAAGTTCTTACCACAACAGAAGTCATAGGCAATCCGCCCAACAATGAACTTGCGATATTTCCGATGCCTTGAGCTTTGAGTTCGACATTCGTGTCAGTATATCGCTTTTGGGCATCCATCCTATCGGCAGCCTCAATGCACAACAAGGTTTCAATAGAGGCTACTACCGCAATGGTAAGACCTACTGTCCAGACTTTTACGTTAGTTATTGAAGAAAAATCGGGAAACAGAAAAATATTTTGAAATTCATCTATTGATTGTGGCACCGGTAAACTCACCAAATGTTGTTTTTGTATCATTAACGAGCTACCGCTTATCGTAAACCATTCATTCAAAATAACGCCCAATAAAACAGCTACTAAAGCTCCTGGGATTGCTTTGATTTTTTTGAGTGCAGGTAGTTTATCCCACGAAATTAATATGGTTAAAGAAATCACTGAAATAAGAATCGAACCCAACTGAACATAGTTAAGTAATCCAAATAACGAAGAAAAAGTATTACTCCCATCAGCCTGCAAAAATGCTTCATCACCTTCAAAATCGGCATCATAACCAACAGCATGAGGTAATTGTTTTAGAATGATGATGATTCCGATTCCGGCAAGCATTCCTTCAATCACGTTAGTTGGAATGTAATTGGACAGTGTTCCTGCTTTTAAAAAACCCAATAAAAGTTGGATTAATCCTGCGATGAAAACGGCGGTCAAAAAAATATTGAAAGCGCCTAAATCGGTCACAGCGGTAAGTACAATAGCGGTAAGTCCGGCAGCTGGACCTGTAACGCTTAAGTGCGATGTACTAAAATAACCCACCACTATTCCGCCAACAATTCCAGCTATAATTCCTGAAAACAATGGTGCTCCAGAGGCCATAGCAATACCCAAACACAGTGGCAAGGCCACTAAAAACACCACCAAACCTGCTGCAAAATCAGACTTGAGATGTGCTAAAAGATTGATTTTTTTAGTCATAATCCCTTTAAATATTTAATATAAATTTTATTTCTGCAAGAGAAATTTTGTACAACAGTATATTAAATAAATTCAGGAGGAGGGATAAAAATTGTTGAAGGTGACTTATAGAGCTTAGCACATTGAGGCGAAGTAATAATCTTTGAAATACGCGCAGGAAAGTTGAACAAAACAATAGTTAAATCAACGTTTAAATCGGCCTTGATATCTTTATCAGCTTGCTCTTCTTCTGACATACTGTAAAAATATGAAGTGTCTGTTTTCTTTTCAATCAGGCATACAATAGTAGGCATTGCAAGAAAAGCAACAAACAAAATCAGAAAAAGTTGAACAATCCATTTCACAAAGCAAAAATACTAGTTGAAACTAGTTAGCCTAATCATGATTTTAACTTTATAGAAAAATTAACAATAAATGGATTAATTTAAATTCATATTCTTTTGGATATAGATTAAACCAATCGTTTTTATCTTTGCATCACATTAGACTATTTTTTATGACCATTACCCAACTTCAATATGTTTTGGCAGTAGCCGAATACCGAAATTTTACATTGGCCGCCGAAAAGTGTTTTGTTACCCAACCAACGCTGAGTATGCAAATTCAAAAAGTGGAGGAAGAACTCAATATTATCATTTTTGATCGTAGTAAAAAACCCATTCAACTTACAGAAATAGGCCAAAAAATAGTTAGTCAAGCCAAGAATATTGTCAACGAAGCCAACAGAATGCAAGATATAGTTGAACAAGAAAAAGGCTTTATTGGCGGCGAGTTTAGATTGGGAATTATTCCCACTATCATGCCAACTTTACTACCAATGTTCCTTAATGCTTTCATCAAAAAATACCCAAAAGTCAAGTTAATTATTGAAGAACTCAATACAGGTGAAATCATTGATAAACTCAAAAACGGGCATTTAGATGCAGCCATCGCAGCAACACCGCTGATGGAAGAAAAAATCAAAGAAGTAGTTTTGTATTTTGAACCTTTTATGGCTTATGTTCCAACTTCACATCAACATTATCAAAAAACAGAACTTGAAGTAGCTGATTTAAATTTGGATGAAATTCTTTTGCTTCAGGATGGACATTGTTTTAGAGACGGAATTTTGAATTTGTGTAAAAATATCAACCGCAATGAACACAATCATTTTCAAATAGAAAGCGGGAGTTTTGAAACCCTCATCAAACTTGCCGATGAAGGTTTAGGGATTACCTTACTGCCTTACCTTCACACCATGGATATCAACGAAAAAGACCGAAGTAAACTCAAACACTTTATCGAGCCCAAACCGGCCCGTGAAGTCAGTTTGATTTACCCGAAAACCGAGTTGAAAATTCAAATTATTGATGCGTTGCGCGCAACCATTGCTGGAGTTGTTAAAGGCGCAATTGTATTTCAGAATGTAGAAATCATCAGTCCGGTAACAAAAAAATAGGGAGCCTTTCAGCTCCCTCTTAAGTATGAATAATCAATTGACGATACTTATATACTGCCTCAGTTCAGGCTTTTCGGTAGTGTAATTTTGCAACCATTTCCTCAATTGCTCTAATTCATAAGGCAATAAGTTTTTTAAAGCTTTTCGTAATTCTTTACAAAAAAGCACTGGGTCGAAGCTCACTCGCTCGAGCACCGATTTCGTGTAGTCGTAAATCATTCTAGGCATAATGGTAAGATTTAGGGGTTCTCTTGTTGTAAATGTAAATCAAAAGGATTTTAATTACAAAATTTTTATACGTTTAAATACGTTAAAAATCGACGAAATACACTTTTTTAAAAATAAAAAAAGTAAAATCTTACAAATTATTTATTTACATAAATCAAACATTGCCTGAGTTCAGGCTTTTCAGAAGTGTATTGAAGCAACCATTCAGTAAGTTGCTCAATTTCATACGGAAGTAAAATTCTAATGGCTTTTTCTAATTCTTTACAGAATAGTGAAGGATCAAAGCTTACGTGTTCAAGAACATTCTTAGTAAAGGTAAACATGTCTCTTTTCATAACCTATAATTTGATTTGAAAATAAAAATACTCTCAAAAAAGATGAGCTTTATCTAAAGAAACGTTAATTGGCAAAAAAAATTATACCTGTTTAAGCGCTCTAAACATCTCACGTTTACCAGGCGGTCCAGGCAATTTTGAGACTATAAAGCCTGCTGACATCATATTCTTTTTTATGATACACCGAGCAGCATAGGTGACCAAAATACCTCCGGGCTTAAGTGCCCTGAACATAATTTTAAAAATATTTTCAGACCAAAGCTCAGGTTGCACTCTGTAACCAAAAGCATCAAAATATATTAAATCAAAAGCTGAATCATCGCTTATATCAACAAAATACTGAAGACGCTTGGTGAATGCAAAACAAGTTGAAACCTGATGCTTATTCTCCCAAGAAAGTTCATGTAATTGATCAAAAAAACGATTGTCTACTCCTAGTGCTTTTGCATAGTTCATCGATTGAATCTCTGAAGTTGAAATCGGATAAGCCTCAACGCCAACATAATCAACGTACAAATCATATTTTGGTGCTTCAACTAAAGTAGTAAGGGCATTGAGTCCGGTGCCGAAACCTATTTCTAATATTTTAATCGGCTGATTTTTAAACAGAGCTAATCCGTTTTGGATAAAAACATGTCGGGCTTCTTGTATTGCTCCGTGTTTTGAATGATAGTTTTCATCCCAATCCGGTAAATGAATCGTTGTCGAACCATCAGCTGTTGTATGAATCTCTCGACGCATTATTATGGAATGTACAACTTTTTAATGCGATCAATCGGACCGGTACATTTTGCTTCGTGGCATTGAATACAAGCGTCAACTCCGGCATTAAAATGTTTTTTGGCCTGAGCCGAATCGTCGTAAATCAAATGTTGCGCGGTTAAATAAGCATCAGCCTGTTCTTGAAAAAAATCGTCGTTTTCGCCAGGATCTGTCATTTGTGCTTGGTGAATCTTATTGAAATGCTCCGGAAACTTTCCCACCGCTTCACCAGACATAATACGGGTTTTTAAACGCATATTGTCGGCAAACATCTGTTCCATGAGCAAAGACATTTCAGACATCTCGTACATCTTGAACTTACTTTCTTTTTTTTGCTCAATCGGACAAGATTTTTCTTCTGCTTTTTTCTGACATGAAATCAAAATGGCCAAAACAATTAAACTCAAAAAATGTCTCATTATTCTTTTATTAAAACACCGTCGGCAATAAAACCAAATGATTTTTCGGGTTGTGTAATACTGTCAATTGAAGCTTGTGATTTTCCGGCATCTTTAGCATAATGCTTCAATTCATCAACGCTCACAATACTTAAAAAAGCTTTTCCGTTCACAACTACTTCACTGCCTTTTGCGTTGAGGGGCATAAAAAAACCGTAATCTTTAAACTTGACAAAAGTTTCCTGGTCGTTTGATAGAGCAACGTTCATCCAGCATCCTTTTTTTTGACAAACATCATTGATGGTTGAAGAAAATTTCACCGGAACCGTATCGCCTTCTTTCAAAGTAGCATATTGCGCCAAAAGTGCTTCTTTGGTGATTGCTTGATCGGGTGTAATTTTACTGCCGAAAGAAGCAAACTTAGCTTCAGGCTTAGCTGGTTCATCTTTCTTTTTCTGACAAGCAACCGCTAAAACAAGCGCAGCAAGAATAAGTATGTTTTTTTTCATGGTCAAACTATTTTGTGTTGCCAAAAATAAGTGGTTCATTGCTAATAATAGCGAAGGAAACTTTATTTTTTTGAGATTGAAAAAAGAAATCTCGATGAAAATCTAAACTAAATTATGATTCTTTAAAAATTCAGATTTTGTTCATCTATTTACCGTCTTAAATAAAGCAATTTTATTACTTTAGCCGAAATTAAAATTTAAAGGTTAGACTCTCTATTTGTTTTGCTTTTAAATTATTGTTTTACAGTTATTTACAGTTAAAAACAACATTACTAAACGACCTTTAAATGCGTGATAATTTCAACAACGAAATCGATATCGTAACCGTCTCAAGTTCAAAAATTGATTCGGTTGATTTTGACAACCTTCCGTTTGGAAGTATTTTTACTGATCATATGTTTGTCTGCGATTTTCGCGATGGACAATGGCAAAAACCACAAATTAAGCCTTACGAGCCTTTCATGATTGATCCTTCTGCCAAGGTTTTTCATTACGGACAAGCCATTTTTGAAGGTATGAAAGCTTATCGCGACGAGCATGATGATGTTTGGCTCTTCCGCCCGGATCAAAATATCCACCGATTAAACAAATCAGCAGCACGTATGGCCATGCCCGAAATTCCGGAAGAAATTTTCATGGCCGGACTTCAAAAACTCATAGACCTTGAAAGAAACTGGGTCAAAAAAGGCTTGGGCAATAGTTTGTACATCAGACCATTTATGATTGCTATTGGCAGCGGAGTAATTGCTGCGCCGTCAACGCAATATCGATTTATGATTATTCTCTCACCTGCCAAATCGTATTATTCAGGCGAAGTAAAAGTGCTTATTGCCGATCATTACAGTCGTGCCGCCAACGGTGGAATCGGTGCTGCCAAAGCCGCCGGAAACTATTCTGCGCAGTTTTATCCAACCAAACTCGCCAATGAAAAAGGTTTTCAGCAAGTAATTTGGACCGACGATGCCACGCACACCAAGCTCGAAGAAGCCGGAACCATGAACGTCTTTTTTAGAATCAATGATACTTTATATACTGCGCCTACCAGCGAACGTATTTTAGATGGTGTAACGCGTAAAAGTTTAATTGCCATTGCAAAGCGCGACGGAATTCAAGTTGAAGAACGTTCCGTATTGGTTTCAGAATTGGTTGAAGCTGCAAAAAATGGCAGTCTTAAAGAAATCTTCGGAGCCGGAACTGCTGCGGTGGTCAACCCGATTTGCGGATTCTCATATGAAGATGTTTATTATGAAGTTCCGAAACAAGAGCATTCAATAGCGCTTGATTTGAAAGAAAAACTCACTAAAATTCAATACCGAATGGCCGATGATACTTTTGGCTGGATGGTTAAAATTGAAGGATAAAAAAAGGCGGATGAAAATCCGCTTTTTTTATGGTTGTATGATTTTGCTAAAATCAGGTTTGAAATAATTGGGACCTTTCATGACTTTTCCGTCTTCGCGATAAATGGGTTTTCCGTCCTCATCCAATTTGCTCATGTTGCTGCGTTGAATTTCATCAAAAACTTCCTCAATTTTATGCTGTAATCCATGCTCTAAGATGGTTCCACACAAAATATAGAGCATATCGCCCAAGGCATCAGCAATTTCAACTAAGTCATTGTTCTGAACAGCCTCAAGATATTCTTCATTTTCTTCTTTCATTAAATTAAAACGAAGTAGATTTTTCTGTTCGCCCAAATCGGCTTTGAATTCTGAACTGACCCCGAGGCCAAAAGCCGTATGAAATTCTTTAACGGCATTGATTTGTTTTTGCATGATTTACTGAATTTATTGAGCAAGCAAAATACTAAGTTTAACGTCAAATGTTTTATTTTTGAAAAAATTTTATTTTAAATGTTTTCAACCGGACAACTTATTTTTGCGGCTCTTTTTTTTATTGCTTTTGTAGCCATCATGATTTTTTCATACCGAAAAGACGCTCAACTACATCAAAAGTTCTACAAAGGAAGTTATAAAATTCTGATTGGTTTTTTGCTTTTTATCTTGATGCTGTTTATCATTAAAATCACCATGAAACGATAAAAAAACGCCTTCTTGATGAGAAGGCGTTCTTATTTTAAATTCTTAAGGTTAATTTTCAAGTGGCAAGAAACTATAATTTTTAGCATAATACAACATCTGTTCGGCAAAAGTTTTAGGTTGCGTCAAAGTGATGTCGGTAATATTGCCTTGAGCATCTAATTTTGGTACATAAATAGGGTTCACAAAACCATTATATGGTGCATTCGGGAATTTTTTGCTGCGTTCTAAAACTTCCGCATGAAGCTTTTGATCTACTTTAACTCCGTAATTTTCTACTAGCTTTTTACCGGCTTCATAATCACCTTCTGATTTGATACGCTGCACTTCACGCAATAATTGTCCGAACAAATCGTGCAATTTTTCATAATCATTAATGTTGAAATAGGTTTTTCCGTTGCGTGTTATGCGTTCAATAACATTATCATTTTGGCCTTTTTCAAAAACCCACGAACTTACCCACTGACGATTGCGCATATGTGCTTCTTCAACATTAGCACCAAGTTCTAAACGCATCAATTGGGTCATCATTCCGTTTCGAATGTAATTATCGTAAGCCTCCATCCCCACTTTCTTCCAATCATCAACCAAACCAATTTCTTGCAATTTTGGGTTGTACAAATAATACAATCCAACCAAATCAGCGCGACCTTCCTCCAAGGTTGAAGCGTAACTTTTGAGTGTTTCTTTTGGAGTTCCTACACCGGGGTTTATTTTACCTGAAGCATGCCCGACCACTTCATGAAGTGATGTGTGAAGTTTATCTGCCAGTTCTCCATATTGCTCAGCTAGAGCTATTTCTTCGGCATCGTTAGCAAATTCTTGCAATTTCCCTTTCCCGCCAGCTTGAGCATAAGCATCAATTAAATTCCCGAGAGAAACCGATTTTGAACCGTACTCTGCGCGAATCCAATCGGCATTGGGCAAATTAACACCAATTGGCGTGCTTGGCGATGAATCTCCGGCCTCACCGGCAACAATCACTGTTTTGTATGAAATACCAACTACATTTTGTTTTTTGTGTTCAGGCATCAAGGGTGAGTTATCTTCAAACCACTGCGCATTTTTAGATACAACTTCCATTTTAGCCGACATATCAAAATCTTTAATCTGAACAACGCCTTCATAAGAACCTCGGTAACCCAATGGATCATTATACACCTCTACAAATCCGTTGATGTAATCAATATTACCCTCAGTAGCTTTGAGCCAAGCAATGTTATATTCATCCCAAGTTTTGAGGATTCCGGTGTTGTAAAAGTCTATAAGTAATTGTAAAGCATCAGCTTGCGACTTATTTTCGGCAACCGATTTAGCCTTATCAAGCCAATAAACAATTTGATCAATGGCTTTACCATACATCCCACCGTGCTTCCATGTTTGCTCTTCAATTTTACCTTGGGCTGTTTTTATAAGTTTTGAATTGATTCCGAAAGAATAAGGGCGTTCTGCATCAACTGATTTGATATTCTTGTAAAACGATTCAACTTCTTGTTCGGTTAAGCCTTGGCCATAAAAGTTAACGGCCGAACCTTTAATAAGCCCTTTGGATTCATCCAAATTTACTTTTTTGGTATCTTCATTATTAAAAAGAACATCAACTATTTGAGGATTTAGTTGCGTTTTGGTAGCCGCCATTAATGAGCTAAAGTACTTTTTCGAAAATCCAGGTTTTATTTTATCGTTTGAATAATGATGATGTATGCCGTTTGAAAACCAAACTCTTTTGAGATAAATTTCAAAATTCTTCCAATCAGCAGATTTTTTATCGCCTTTATATTGAGTATAAATATGTTCAAGCGCCTTGCGAATTTTTAAGTTGTGCCTGTAGTTTTGATCCCACATAATATCACGGCCTGAGGTACAAGCTTGGGTGAGATAATACACCAATTCTTTTTCTTTTAATGAAAGTTTATCCCAGACCGGAACTTGGTAGCGCAATACATTGATATCAGCAAAACGTTCAACCACAACATTATCTGTCAAATTATTTCTTTGGTTAAGTTCTGCTGTATTTTGCGCATTTATAGTTGAGCTCAAACTTGCCAATATAAAGGCGTAGGTAATTTTGTATCGTTTCATGATTTGTGATTAATGTTTTTTTCAAAAGCTAACAAATATAAAAATTTGCAAATGAATGATTAGCGCTTTTACAAGAATCACATCCTGTTTTCTTGAAAAATAAATTCCTACTTTTACAAGGCTGAAATTCGCATTTATATGAGAATACTCAAATATCTTTTTTTGTTGATACTGCTGGCTACATTTGCCGCAACGGTATATGTGGCTACACTTAAAGCTGACTTTGAAACACAAACCACCATTATTCTCAAATCGCCTCGAGCTACATTGTTCAATTATGTCAACGATTATCGCAACTGGGAAACCTTTGTATCTTGGAAAAAAAACAACCCCGAAACCAATTTTATATATCCTAAAAATACAGTTGGAATACACGGAACTTGCAGTTGGGCTGGTGATAACCAAAAAGGAAATCTAATTACAACAGCGGTAAAAAACTCTGAATTTATACAGCAAAAGATAAATTATAACGGAGCTGAAGCCAATGCAAAAATGACTTTTAAAGATACGGTTGGCGGAACCAAAATTACATGGAAATTAAAAGGAAAAATGAGTTTTGGCTACAAGATCTATGGATTGCTCAGAGGCGGCCCTATCTTTAATATTGAGCAAATGCAACAACAGAGCCTGGTTAATTTAGATAAAACGATTGGCTATGAAATCAATACTTATAACATAAAAGTTACTGGATTGGTCAAAAAAACCGGAACATTTTATATCAAACAAACCATTAATAGTGAAATCAGTAAAATACCATACAATTTACGAATATTGATTCCACGAATGGTGAATTTCTTTTCAAAAAACAAAATTAAAATGACCGGCTCACCATTTGTAATTTATCACAGTTATGATACAGTTCATGGCGTGAGTAAACTTTCGGTTTGCATGCCGATTGAAAAAGAAATCTTTATCAGTGAAGGTAGTGATATGTCAACCGGATTGTTATACCCGTTTCAAGCGGTCAAAGCTACCTTGACGGGTGATTATTCACATACACGAGAAGCTTGGGGCAAAGCGAGAGCTTATCTGAATCAGAAAAAATACTCAGAAAATATTGGTGGAACTCAAATTGAAATATACCAAAAAAACATGATGCAAGTGGCCAATCCATCAAAGTGGATTACCGATGTGTATGTACCCGTTAATAGCCCCATTCAACCAGTTCATTCCAATAAACCCGTACTAACCAATCAACCTACTCCAACACAACCAACAGAAAGTTCTGAATCAGAAAACCCATAATTTTTGGATGCTGTTTTAAACCATTCTGCCATTTCTGATTCCAATCGCAAAATAAATCATTTGGAAGAACAGGTTTTCATAGCGCGCTTATTAGATCCTGCTACGCAAAATGCTGCGTTTCAGAAACTCATCAATGACTATCAGCGCCCTCTATACAACCATATTCGCAACATTGTTTTAGATCACGATGACACTGATGATGTTCTCCAAAATACTTTTATCAAGGTTTTTAGACATTTAAATGGCTTTAAAGGTGAAAGTAAATTGTTTTCTTGGGTATACAGAATTGCCACCAACGAAGCCATAACTTTTATTAATCAAAAGGCAAAACGCAGAGGAGTTAGCATTGACGATTTACAGAATTCATATACTTCACAACTCAAAGCCGACATCCATTTTGATGGTGATGAAATTCAAATAAAACTTCAAAAAGCTATTGCCTTATTACCCCAAAAACAACAACTCGTTTTTAAAATGAAATACTTTGAAGAAATTAAATACGAAGATATGTCTGAGATTTTAGATACTTCAGTCGGGGCTTTGAAAGCTTCTTATCACCATGCTGTAAAAAAAATTGAAAATTATCTTACCGAAAATTAAACCTAAAACAAACGAAAAAGTCATAGCGCCATGAAGCCTTTCAAACTAGATGAAATAGAAAAAATCAAATCAGGTTTTAATGAACCCGAAGGATATTTTGATGATTTTTCAATTCGATTACTAGAAAAAATTGCTCATCAACCATCCCAAAGAAAAAAGTATTTAAGTATTTATACTCGAAAAGCCATTGCCATTGCTGCCATGCTTTTACTAGCATTCGGATTAGCTTTTGTTCAATATTACAAAGCACCTAAAAACGATCAAACTGATGAATCAATAGAAAATTATTTAGCTTCAAATCAATGCATCAGTAACGAAGATTGGGCCATGATGCTCGATGAAAAAGATCTTCAAAAAATGGAGAAAAACATAAATTTAAACAATCAAGAAATAGAAGATATTTTGTCTTCCGAAGAAAACTTTGAAAATTATATTATCGATTAAATCCCGCTTAAAAATAAAAATCATGAAAAAGATTATTTCACTCATTCTAACATTCTTTTGTATAGCTACGCTAAGCGCTCAACCCATACTCAAACAAAAAAAGGAACAAATAAAAGCGCTAAAAGTTGCCTATATTACTGAAGAATTACAATTAACTCCTGACGAAGCTTCAAAGTTTTGGCCTTTGTACAATACTTTTGAAGATCGCCAAAAAGACTACAAAAAAGATAAACTTAAAGGTTACCTCAACCGAATAGATCCCTCTACAATTGATAATTTGACCGAAAAAGAAGCTACTGCAATGCTCGCTCAAATTGAAGCTGCCGAAGAAGAAGCTTTTCAAGCACGCAAAAAATTTATTGCTAGCTTAAAAGGCATTTTACCTGCAAACAAAATCATTAAACTCAAACAAGCAGAAGAAGGATTTAACCGCAAACTACTCAAGCAATACAAAGAGAAATTGCGCAATTAACATTTTTTTAATACGCTCAACAACCCCATGAATCAACCGGGTGGCACAGTAATTGAAAATATGCTTTAACAGATGAGTAAGTCATCTAAAAAGCAATTATCAACCCATAATTAATACACTATGAAAACGCTACTTACCACTACTGTATGCATACTTTTAACCAGTTCGCTTGTGGCTCAAGACAGAACGATTGTCAATGCTAAAAACTCTGAAATAAGCGATAATCTTGATTTGAGAGCTTTGGCCTCTATTTTTGGAGAATCAAAAAATCTTGAAGATTTTGAACAAAGAATCAATGACCCGAATGCGCAAATTTCAAATTTAGATCTCAATGAAGATAATCAAGTTGATTATCTCAGAATCGTTGAATCGGTTGAAGGTAATACTCATTTGGTGGTTGTTCAATCCGTTTTAGGTAAAGATACTTATCAAGATGTTGCCACCATTGAAGTTGAAAAAGACCTCAACAATCAAGTACAAATTCAAGTAGTCGGTGATGTCTACATGTATGGCCCTGATTATATCTACGAGCCTGTTTATGTTCATACTCCTGTTATTTATTCAACTTTTTGGGCACCCGTTTACAGACCTTATGTGTCAGTTTGGTATTGGAACTATTACCCGAAATATTATGTTGCTTGGAATCCTTGGCCTGTTTTCAGATATAGAAATCACATAGGCATCCATATCAACTTTCACAATCATTACAATTATGTAAATGTTAGAAAATGTTCAAGAGCCGTAGTAATGTATCAACCCATTAGAGCAAATTATTGTGAACGTTCCTACCCTCAACGCTCGTTTGTTTACAGAAATAACAATTATCGCAACAGATACGAGCTTGACCAAACCCGAAAAGTCAAGTATGCAAATACCCGAAATGATGTTGGATACAACTATTCCAACCGAAATAACACCCGAAATAATAATACATCATACACAAGAAATGGTCAAGGAATTAGATATGAATCAAATTCCGGAACAAGAAACTCAGCAAATCAACAAGCAAACCATCGAAGCAACTCAGCTTCAAATGACCAGCGTGTTAAAGAGCCTAGAGATCAACAATACAAACAAACCAGAAATAAAGATGGCTACAAATCAAGCCAAAGAAATCAAGACGTAAGCGGCCCAAGAGCTCGCGATAATTCTGGACGTGCTTCAGAAAGGAGCAATAGACGACAATAAACTTAAGTTGAGAAGAAGCACCACTCGCGTGGTGCTTTTTTTATACTCTTTTTGAATCTCAAACAGTCACGAAAAAAAAAGCAATTATTGCATCAATTTGCCTGCAATGTAGTAAATTTGCTCACTTTTTAACTTTTTTTTATGAGCTCGCAACATCATGGCCTTCACAGCAAGCTTTCTCTAGGTGGACTTTTGATTTCGTTAGGTATCATATACGGAGACATCGGAACTTCGCCTTTGTATGTTATGAAAGCCATTCTCGGACTCGATTTCGCCATCAACAAAGATTTAGTTTTGGGTGGAATCTCATTGGTTTTCTGGACACTCACTCTGCAAACTACCCTCAAATATGTACTCATCACACTTAGTGCTGATAACAATGGCGAAGGTGGAATTTTTGCTCTTTACGCATTGGTCAAACGAACAAAAATCAAATGGCTTATCATTCCTGCTATT
Organism: Flavobacterium sp. CYK-55; assembly: GCF_018413465.1. Taxonomy (GTDB): domain Bacteria; phylum Bacteroidota; class Bacteroidia; order Flavobacteriales; family Flavobacteriaceae; genus Flavobacterium. The sequence goes on along the minus strand of NZ_JAHCDK010000013.1, from coordinate 17,278 downwards.
ATCGGAGGTAGTGCGCTTTTAGCAGACGGAATCATTACTCCGCCTATATCCGTTTCATCTGCCGTTGAAGGTATTCAGACATTCTATCCCGATATTAATACGATTCCAATTGTCATCAGTATTTTAGTCATACTATTCACTATACAACAATTTGGAACAAAACTGGTAGGCAAATTTTTTGCACCTATTATGTTGCTCTGGTTCTTGATGCTGGGCATATTGGGGCTTATACAAATTGTGGGTAACCCTGAAGTTTTTAAAGCGATTAATCCCTATTATGCTTACAAAATTCTGGTTGCAGAAAAAGGAATCAATCCTGACGGTTTTTTCATTTTAGGCTTTGTTTTTCTTTGTACTACCGGAGCAGAAGCCTTGTATTCTGACATGGGACACTGCGGGCGAAAAAACATTCGCATCAGTTGGTTGTTTGTTAAAACTACTTTGATTTTAAACTACTTCGGACAAGCGGCATTTTTGATCAAACACGAGGGTGAAACCCTCAGAAGCTTGGGTGGTGCCAGTGCCAATCCTTTTTATTTATCAATGGCGAGTTGGTTTCAACCCATAGGAATAGTCATAGCAACCATGGCTGCTGTCATTGCTTCTCAAGCTTTAATTAGTGGCTCATTTACCTTGATAAACGAGGCCATGCGTTTGAATTTTTGGCCGAAGGTAAAAATAAAATACCCAACAGAACTCAAAGGTCAGCTTTACATTCCTTCTATCAACTGGCTCCTTTTATTGGGTTGCATTTGGATAGTATATCATTTTGAAAAATCAAGTAACATGGAACATGCTTATGGTTTAGCCATTATACTTTGCATGATCATGACCACCATTTTGCTCAATTTTTATCTGATTATGAAACGAGTACAGTGGTATATTTTATTACCACTTATCGGAACCTACATCATTATTGAATCAAGTTTTTTTGTAGCCAACATCACCAAATTTGCCGATGGAGGCTATGTGACTCTGATTATTGCCATCATTTTGATATCCATCATGAGTACATGGTATATGGCCAAGCAAATCAGTAAGAATTATACACGCTTTGTCAAAATTGAGAACTACAAAAAAGTCTTGGCCGAACTCAGTGTTGATTTGTCTATTCCAAAATACGCAACGCATTTGGTTTATATGACCAACGCCAGCAGAACCGATGAAATCGAAGAAAAAGTCATGTATTCAATTTTACAAAAGCGCCCTAAAAGAGCTGATATTTATTGGTTTGTACATGTGAATATTCTCAATGAACCCTACAGAACCGAATACAAAGTAACCGAAATTATCAAAGACGATTTGTTTAGAATTGACTTCAATTTAGGTTTCCGCGAGCCCACCAAAATCAATTTGATGTTCAAAGAAGTGCTCAAAGACATGGTAAAGAATGGCGAGGTTGATGTCACCAGCCGTTATGAATCGCTCAATAAAAACAACATTTTAGGCGACTTCAAATTTATGCTGTCTGAGAAGTTTTTATCCAACGATAGCGATCTCTTATGGCATGAAAAAGTCATCATGAACACCTACTTTGTCATCAAGAAATTTAGCCTTTCTGAAGAAAACGGTTTTGGACTAGACAGCAGTTCCGTAAAAATCGAGAAATTCCCAATGGTTCTGCATCCACCTGAAAAAATATGCCTTACCCGAATTGACTAAGGCAAAAAAATACTATGAGATTACACCGAAATTTAGTTTATACCACTATTGACTCGCTCAACAGCATTTTCAATGAAGGTGAGTATGCCGATAAAGTGGTCGCTCGCGCCCTCAAAAAAGACAAACGTTGGGGCAGTTCTGACCGAAAATTTGTAGCCGAAACAATCTATGAAATTGTTCGCTGGAAACGATTATACTCCGAAATTGCCGAAGTCAAAGAACCTTATGACCGTGACAATCTATGGCGCATGTTTGCTGTTTGGGCCGTGCTTAGAGGTTATCCAATACCTGATTGGACCCAACTACAAGGCACACCTGAGCGCAAAATCAAAGGCCGATTTGACGAATTAACCAAAAAAAGAGTTTACCGCGAGTCTATTCCGGATTGGATGGATCAAATAGGCGTGGCTGAATTAGGCGAAGAAGTTTGGACCAAAGAAATTGCCGCACAAAACCAAACCGCCAAAGTCATCCTCAGAACCAATACACTCAAAACAACCAAAGAAAAATTGCGTGCCATTCTGATGGATAACAATATTGAAACTGAGTTTTTGGCCCAGCAAGCAGATGCACTCGTTTTAAAAGAACGCGCCAATGTTTTTTTAACCGATGCGTTTAAAGAAGGACTGTTTGAGGTTCAAGACGCCAGTTCACAATTGGTTGCACCCCTACTCGATGTACAACCGGGCATGCGTGTTGTTGATGCCTGTGCAGGCGCCGGAGGAAAAACACTTCACATTGCATCACTCATGCAAAACAAAGGGCAACTCATTGCCATGGATTTATACGAAAGTAAACTCAAGCAATTAAAACTTCGAGCCAAACGCAATGGCGCTTTCAACATAGAATACCGCATTATTGATTCAACCAAAGTCATTAAAAAACTACAAGAAAAAGCCGATCGTGTGCTCATTGATGCTCCATGCAGCGGGCTCGGCGTTCTCAAACGCAACCCGGATTCAAAATGGAAACTGCAACCCGAATTTATTGACAACATCCGCAAAGTACAAGCTGAAATTCTCGAAAGTTATTCACGCATGGTTAAACCCGGCGGAAAGTTAGTTTATGCAACTTGTTCTGTATTACCTTCTGAAAATCAGGAACAAATTAAGCAGTTCTTAACAACAGAGAACGGTAAAAAATTTACCTTTGTTCAAGATTCTAAAATTCTGGCCTCAGAATCAGGCTTTGACGGATTCTACATGGCACTTTTAGAAAGAAAAAACGATTAACACCAAAACTACCATGAATAAATTGTACACGCTTTTATGCGTATTATGGATCACTGTGGCTTTTGCCCAACCACCTGCCGGATACTACAACTCGGCAACCGGAACCGGTTATACGCTCAAAACCCAACTTTTCAACATCATTAAAAATCATACTGATCGCGGCTATGATGGCCTCTGGACCATCTATGGTTTGTCTGATCGCGACCGGTTTTATGAAAACGACAACACCATTTTAGATGTCTATTCTGAGGTAGCTGCAGACGCTGACCCATACACTTTTACTTATTCAAGCAGTCAATGTGGTAGTTACACCGTTGAAGGAAACTGCTACAACCGCGAGCACGTGATTCCGCAAAGTTATTTCGGAAACCAAGCCACACCGATGTATTCTGATGCTCATTTTGTATTGCCCACCGACGGAAAAGTAAACGCTTGGCGCGATGACCATCCCTACGGAGTTGTATCAGGAACCACAACCAACCCCTGTAATACAGGCGCCACCAACAATCCGTGCAATACACAAAACGGTTCAAAACTCGGTAACAATCTAAACTCAGGCTATTCAGCCGGATATAGCCAAAAAGTATTCGAACCCATTGACGAGTTCAAAGGTGATATCGCCCGTTGTATTTTTTACTTCGTGACGCGTTATGAAGACCGATTGGTTGATTTTTACAACGCCACTGCCTCAGAAGCCAAAGTGATGTTTGACGGAACCAGCAATCACTCCTTATCCAATACATTCTTAAACATCTTACTCACTTGGAACGCACAAGATCCGGTAAGTGCTCGCGAAACCTACCGCAACAATGTTTTAGGGGGCACCGCGCGTCAAGGAAACCGAAATCCGTTTATTGACAACAGCAACTATGCCACCCAAATTTGGGGAGCGCCCTTGGCCAATCCAACTTTTGAAGCCGTTAATACGGTAGCGGTTTTCCCGAATCCAACCCACAACCACACCATCCAAATAAGTTGTGCCGGAGCCATAGATCAAATTGAATTATACAACCTCAACGGGCAACTCATCCAAGACATCAAACCCGAAATCAAAAATGAGGTATATACTTTAGACCAACTTACTTCAGGTTTTTATCTGGTAAAAATTACTGCCGAAGGCAAATCAACCGTCAAAAAAGTAGTTGTTCAATAACAACAAAAAACAAATAAAAAAAGCCTCTGTAGCAGAGGCTTTTTTTATGGACAATTATTAATATTTGGTCAAATCACACAAAAGTGCTTACCTTTAACCCCGCAAAAATAAAACCTATGAAAAAAACCATCTTGGCTACACTCCTGATCAGCTCATTAAACGGTTGGAGTCAAGCCGGCGCCCCTGCTAATCCCTACTACAACGGATTTGATTTTAACCTCACCGGTATGGCACTCAAAAGTGCACTGGCCACCAAAATCACCGATACCCACACCCGATTACTCAACTATGCTGAGGCAGAAAACGCCATCAGATATACTGATTTAGACCCGGCCGACAATACCAACCAAAACATCTTTTTAGTATATGGCTACAGTCCGGAGATTTGCCCGATTGTTTCGGTAGACAATACCGCGCACCGACGTCGCGACAAAGATGACGACGGAACCGGTGGTTGCCAATGGAACCGCGAACACACCTATGCCAAAGCCCTCGGGAATCCTGATTTGGGCACCGAAGGCCCAGGTGCTGATGTACACCACGTCCGACCTGCCGATGTAAGCCGCAACGATACGCGTGGCAGCCGAAAATTTGCTACAGGTTCCGGGAATTCAAGTGTGGTTGGCGCTTATTGGTATCCGGGTGACGAATGGAAAGGCGACATCGCACGCATGATGATGTATATGTATTTGCGTTACGGAACCCAATGCTTACCCAAAAACGTAGGCGTCGGAAACGTCTTGGCCATAGATGCCAATATGATTGATTTGTTCTTGCAATGGAACGCCGATGATCCGGTTTCGGCTGTTGAAGATCGACGAAATACCTATTTGGGCAACGCCAACAACTTTTACGGACAAGGCAACCGCAATCCGTTTATTGACAACCCGTATTTAGCCACACGCATTTGGGGCGGACCGGCGGCACAAAACCGTTGGCCCAATGTTTTCTTAGCCAACGAAGCCTTTGATTGGTATTCGCTCGTGAGCGTTGCGCCCAATCCGTCAAGCAACGGACACATCAACATCAGCAGCCCCAAACCCATTGATGCTATTCAGGTCATTTCACTCAACGGGCAAATTGTTTCAGAAATTCAAAATCCAACAGCTGTGACTGATGACCACCAATATACACTGAGCCATTTACCGAGCGGTTTTTATTTGCTCAAACTCAGTGTTGAAAACCAAGTCATCATCAAAAAAATAGCCGTTCAATAAACCCAATCACACCGCATAAAAAAAGCTCCCGACTATTTGGGAGCTTTTTTTTATTTCTATCATTAGGGCGCCAACTTCCGGCGGTTCGCTACAAGAAGCTTCGGCAAACTTGTTTTTGCAACCGCTCAAAAGTGCTTCCGTCGGTCGCATTTTTAGCTGGGCAAAAACGGTCGTTTTCCGGCGCTTGCTTTCTGCTGCCCTCCGGGGCGCTCAGTGGTTACTGAATGTTTCAGGTGGGTCTGAGCTGCGTGAGCAATTACCTTTGGTCAGTTCAGCCAAAAGCCTCGGGTGAGGCCCAGTGCCGTGCACGGCATAAAGCACGACCCACAGGAGCACACCCTATTAATCGTTCATGGATATCAAGAACTCTTCGTTGTTGCGCGTTTTGGTAAAGCGATCGTTGATAAAATCCATCGCCTCCACCGGATTCATGTCTGACAAATACTTGCGCATAATCCACATGCGTTGCAAAGTTTTTTCGTCAAGCAATAAATCGTCGCGACGCGTGCTCGATGAGGTCAAATCAATGGCCGGGAAGATGCGTTTGTTGGCAATCTTACGATCCAACTGTAACTCCATATTACCGGTTCCTTTGAACTCTTCAAAAATTACCTCGTCCATTTTAGAGCCGGTTTCAGTAAGCGCCGTCGCAATGATGCTCAGTGAACCACCGTTTTCAACGTTACGCGCCGCACCAAAAAAGCGTTTGGGTTTTTGCAAAGCGTTGGCATCAACCCCACCGCTGAGTACTTTTCCGGAAGCCGGTTGTACAGTGTTATAAGCTCTGGCCAAACGCGTAATCGAGTCGAGCAAAATCACCACATCATGACCGCATTCTACGAGTCGCTTGGCTTTTTCTAAAACAATGTTGGCAATCTTGACGTGTTCTTGCGGCTCGCGATCAAAGGTTGAGGCAATCACCTCACCACGCACACTGCGCTGCATATCGGTTACCTCTTCAGGGCGTTCGTCAATGAGCAAAACCAGTAAATACGCCTCAGGATGATTGGCCGCAATGGCGTTGGCAATGTCTTTGAGCAACATGGTTTTACCCGTTTTAGGTTGGGCTACAATCATACCGCGTTGTCCTTTACCAATGGGTGAGAACAAATCAATAATGCGCGTTGAAATCGAGCTGCCTTTTTCAGCCATCTTGAATTTCTCCATCGGAAAAATAGGCGTTAAATGCTCAAATGATACGCGGTCACGCACTACTTGCGGATCGTGTCCGTTGATTTTTAATACGCGTACCAGCGGAAAAAACTTCTCGCCTTCTTTGGGCGGACGCACCACACCTTTGACGGTGTCACCGGTTTTGAGTCCGAACAATCTGATTTGCGAGGTTGAAAGGTAAATATCGTCAGGCGAAGCCAAATAATTGTAATCTGATGAACGCAAGAATCCGTAACCATCAGGCATCATTTCAAGAACACCTTCAGTCTCAATAATTCCGTCAAACTCATAATCGGCATCGCGTACATTGAGTGTTTTTTTGTTCTTGTGGTTGCCGTTGCCATTACCGTTACCGTTCGGGTTGTTCTGCTGATTTTTGTGCTGATGCTGGTGTTGCTTTTTGTGCTCCACCGGCGCATTAGGATCAGTTTCAGTAGGCGTAAATTCGGCAGCAACTTCAGCAACCACTTCTTCAGTAGTAGCCGGAGTATAATCGGCAGCAGGAGCTTCAAAATTTTTAGGCCCGCGTTCGTGTTTTTTAAACTTGCCTTGCTTATTGTTCTTTTTAAAGTCAGGCTTTTGATCCAATGCATCATCGGTAGTGGCCTGAACAGATGCTTCAGCTACAGGCGCAGTAAACAAATCGGTTTCAGCGGTTGTCTGAGCCGGTTTATCTTTTGAAATGCGGGCGCGTTTAGGTTTAGCAGAAGTATCAGCACTTTGAGCAGGCTTATTTTGAGAAGCAGCTTGATGATCAAGAATCATCTGAATCAATGCTTCTTTTTTAACACCGGCATACTTAATAGAACGTGATAATTTGGCAATATCTTGAAGCTCAGGAAGCTTCATTTGCTTTAAGGCAGAAATATCAAACATGTATAAACTGTTGAGAATTTTTTAGGTTGAGTTGGTACTATAAAAATTTGTGGATAAGAGTGACAGGTAAACCGTCCGTAAATGAAGTAATTACGATTTGGTCATGCAATAATACGAATAAAAATCAATCATACAATAGCATTTTTTAAAAAGAAAATATATTTTTGTGGCACTCAAAAACCAAAATATGATTCAGAGAATTCAATCGGTATACTTAGCACTGGCCTTTATTGCAACCGGTGTATTGCCTTTTGTTTTTCCGATTTGGACATTGGTCAACGGCAAAGTAGAATACTTCATGATGCACATGGCTTATGTAGTGCTATTTGGGCTAAGTACAGCCTTATCGGTTTTGAGTATTTCATTTTACAAAAAAAGACAACATCAATTTGTATTGGGCAGATTGAATATGATATTAAATTTAATTTTATTAGGATTATTGATTTATCGATCGCTAAGCTTATCTGGAGAAGCGTCTGCCGTTTCTGTGAAAGGTATTGGGATGTTCTTGCCCGCCATTGCTATCGTTTTTCTTGTTTTGGCCAATAAAGCCATCAAAAGGGACGAAGATCTCGTAAAATCTGTAGATCGATTGAGATAAACCTGTGAACTTAGTTTATTTAGTGCGAAGAAAGCCTGGGCAGATGCTCGGGCTTTTTTCGTTTACTAAGCGGCTGAGATACTGAGCTGCTGAGTACCTGAGCGAAATGATTAACGATTGAAGATTAACGATTGTTGATTTTTGAAGTTTTTGAATCGTTTAACCGACAACCATCCTTCTGTCCTAAAGCGCAGCGGTCTATAATGATTAACGATTGAAGATTAACAATTGTTGATTTTTGAAGTAATTGAATCCGTAAAACCGACAACCATCCCTTTTGTCATACAGCGCAGCGGTCTATAATGATTAACGATTGAAGATTAACGATTGTTGATTTTTGAAGTAATTGAATCCGTAAAACCGACAACCATCCCTTTTGTCATACAGCGCAGCGGTCTATAATGATTAACGATTGAAGATTAACGATTGTTGATTTTTGAAGTTTTTGAATCGTGTATTCGACAAATATCCCTTCTGTCTCACAGCGCAGCGATCTGTAGGCGTTAGCCGTGTCTTACAGCGCAGCGGTCTAAAGCATAGCGTGTCCCAAGGCGCAGCCGCTTAGCTCCTCTTCCCCAACTCCACAATCTCCATATCTTTAATCTCAGCGCCGTCAATGGTAAAACGCAACATCGTACGCACCTGATGAAACCCGCTTTTACCCGCAGCACCGGGGTTCATATGCAGCAAACCTAGGGTTTTGTCATACATTACCTTGAGAATGTGCGAGTGCCCGCAAATAAAAATCTTGGGGGTCTGCCGCAGTAATTCAGCTTTGATGGCTGCCGGATATTTGCCCGGATAACCGCCAATATGCGTGATCCAAACCTCTACCTGCTCACACATAAAACGCGCATTGAGCGGAAACTCAGCACGCGCCTTGGCCCCATCAATATTGCCATACACCGCGCGCAAAGGCTTGTATTTTTGCAGCGTATCGGTTACCACCAAATCGCCAATATCCCCCGCATGCCACACCTCATCGGCCTGCTGCACATATTTGAGTATGGCCTCATCTATATGGCCGTGGGTATCTGATAAGAGGAGGATTTTTTTCATAACCGCATTTTGATTTTTGGTAGCTAATCCTGCTATTCGTTGCAATCTTTTGTGTCGAACCCCGCCACAAAAGGATTTCCACTACTATCAGGGCTAGTAAAGTGGGGTAAAAATAAGCATTCACATGAAAAGTGTAGAAAGTTTAAGAAGTTTAGTTGAAACAGCCGAGTAACTAACAACCCACTACTGGTTTAAAAAGTGTAAAAGGTTTAAGAAGTGTAGATTGAAGCCTCATTCGTAATTCATAATTCGTAATTCATAATTCATACAGCGCAGCAAGCTAATAAAGTTTAAGAAACTGATTTTGAAGCATCATTAGTAATTTCCAATTCGTAATTCATAATTCGTAATTCGTAATTCATACAGCGCAGCGGTCTTACAGCGCAGCGTGTCTTAAATCCCACAACCCACTACAAGTTTAAATAGTGTAAAAGATTTAAGAAGTTTAGTTGAAGCCCCATTCGTAATTGATAATTCGTAATTCGTAATTCATACAGCGCAACAGGCTAATAAAGTTTAAGAAGCTGATTTTGAAGCATCATTAGTAATTCCCCATTCGTAATTCGTAATTCATAATTCGTAATTCTTAATTCGTAATTCTTAAAGCCGCCGTATCCCCTCATTCCGACGCAGGAGGAATCTCACCCCCATCTCAGGCACTCAGCCACTCAGCGCCTCAGGCACTTTTTTTTGCCTCTGTAAGAAATTTTACTACATTTACAACACTCACCACTTTATTTACTGCATAATAACCGCCGCTTGAGAGGAGACTTTTGAGGGGGCAGATGTGTTTATGGATTTAGGATATATAACTTAGTTGGCAGCAATTATAAATCAGCATCATATGAAATTTAAGTATTTTAAATTTGAAAATTTCAAAGGAATAGAAAATCAAACTTTGGATTTAAGAAAAAACACGAACGATATTTTTACGTTAGTTGGCTTAAATGAAAGTGGAAAAACTACGGTGCTGGAAGCAATCAATTTTTTTGCTTATAAACCAGAATCTTTAAATGCTCTTGAGCTTGATAATTATGAAGTTGATGACATTCATAGCTTAATTCCAATTAACAAACTAGACAATTTTAATGGCAAAATTAAAATTGAAGCTTGTCTAGAGATTGATGCTGAAGATATTGCAGAAATAAAAAAAGAATTCAAATCTCATAATATTCATTTACAATACGCTGGCCCAGAAATCACTTTTACTCAAGTCTATCACTTTAAAAATTCCCAGCATCAGTCAAAATTGAACGAAAGAACTTGGACATATGATTTTAAAGCCAAGATTGGAAAAAGCCCAAAAATTAAACAACTTACAAATGAGTATGCAACAAAGGTGAATTCTTTGGTCAAAAAAAATATCCCAAGCATTTTATATTTTCCAAATTTTCTATTCGAATTTCCTGAAAAGATTTATCTAGATGAATCGGTTGGAAATGCTAAGGACAAATTTTATCAAACTATCATACAAGATATTTTAGATTCTTTAGATAACGATTTAAATATAAATGATCACCTAATTAAAAAAATAGAATCTACCGATAAACAGGATAGAAAGAGTTTAACCATTTTGGTTAATAAGATGCAGAAAAAACTCTCAGAGGTTATCTTTAACAAATGGAATCAAATCTTCAAGAAACAATTGTCTAAAACCGAGATAATTTTAGTTGCTGATATAGACTCAACTGGCAGTTACATCGAGTTTAACATTAAAGATGATGTTGATAGTTATAGTCTCAATCAAAGATCATTAGGATTTAGGTGGTTTTTCGTTTATATCCTTTTAACACAGTTTAGAGCTTTTCGAAAAAAAAATAAAAATGCTTTATTTTTATTTGACGAACCTGCATCAAACTTACATCCATCAGCGCAAACAGAATTATTAAAAAGTTTTGAAACATTACCGGCGGTAATTTATACTACACATAGTCATTATCTTATTAATCCAAAATGGTTAGAAAATACCTTTGTTATTAAAAATGAAGCAATTGATTATGAAAATGAAGCAAATTATCATTCAAGAAACACTAACATAAAAATTCATAAGTATAGAGACTTCGCAGTCAAATATCCTAATCAAAGTAGCTATTTTCAGCCAATCTTAGAGATATTAGATTATCGTCCAACAAATCTCGAATTAATACCCAAATCTGTAATTACAGAAGGAAAGAATGACTTTTATACTTTTGGGCTTATTCAAAATTTAAAAAATGTTGGTTCATCAAAATTTAATTTCATACCAGGAACAAGTGCCAGTAATCTTGAAAACCTCATTAGTTTGTTTTTAGGCTGGGGCATCAAATTTATCGTTCTCCTAGATTCAGACAAAGAAGGTATTAAGCAAAAGGAGCGATATCTAGAACTTTTTGGGATTTCATTAGAAGATAGAATAATTACATATCAAGACATTGATGAAAGTTGGAAAAATTTTGAAACTGAAAATCTATTTGATCAATTTGATCAAGATAAAATTCAAACCCTGAAATATAGCACAGGGAAGAAGTTTGATAAAAAAATATTCAATAGAACAATTCAAGAGTTAGTTGCTAAAAATGAGAAAATTGATTTAACAAAAGGTACTAGTGATAATTTTAAAAAAGTCATGCAATTTCTCTCGGCAAAATTCAAATAACTGCAAATAACAAAATCCTAAAATAAGAACCCCGATGCTTGCTAATCAGTAACTCATCCTATTATCTCAATATTATACAACTCCCTATAAAATCTAATATCAAAAATGAATGCACTTGATTGGAAAATCTATGAAAGTATCACCAAATACATTTATGAAACTTTAGGTAAAGAATTTGGAGTTACCATCGAGGGTTATGGTCAAGACTGCAAAGTTATCGGAAAATCAGGAAATGCTCATCAAATAGATGTTCTGACATCACAAACTAATGGAATTCATTCTTCACGAACTGCAATCGAATGCAAACATCAGAAGAAAAAAATCAACAAGGATGTTGTCATGAAGTTGCTATCAATTATTAATGACACTGGTATCGAAAAAGGAATTATTGTTTCAAAAAGTGGATTTACCAGAGACGCTTTAAATTTTGCAAAACAATATAATATTGGACTGGTCGAGTTAAGGGAGATTGAAGAAAAAGATTTTGATAAAAGTCCCAAGCAAATTGAAATTGCTGACATACGACTTAACATTCAAATAGTCACCAAACGACCAGAAATTTTAAATATTGATATAGGCAATGACCGCAATATAAAAGTCAAAGATGAATTTCACTACCATAATTTCGCAATAATAAATAAAGATGGAAGCTTTTCACTTTTAATCGACTATATCAACAATTTTAGAAAAGAAATAAATCTTCAAAATAAAATGCTCGAAAAGATTATTAAGCACTATAAAACTCCAGAGGCAACTTTATTTAATAAAGCAACAAAAGAATCTTTAAAAATAGACGGAATAAGCTTTACAGGTCAATTAAATGAAATAACCTCAAACAGAAATTTAAACTTTACGTTAGTAGATGAGGTTTGGTTAATTATGAAATCGATTTTCGAGAACCGAACATTTAGTTTCTCGGAGAATGGTGCAATCAAAGAAAATAAGAAATAAAATGATCATACCTGTATGAGCTTACAATCTAATGTATTTCATTTATGACTCACAAACTATTATTTCGTCTTGTTAGAAGTATGCGATAATCGTTTTCTGTCACGATGAATAATAGCCAAACATGAGGCAATATTATATCAAGATTATAATATTTAAGGCTTCAAAAAACTATATATAGCATCAAAAGGTAAAGGCTTGAGAATGATAGGATAGTCTTTAAGATTTTGTTCTTTTAATCTGTTTTTAATATCCCCATTCCCGGTAATTATCACTAATTTTTTTATGTTTATTTTTTCGTCTCTGATTTTCTTTAAGATGCCGAAGCCATCCAAATTACTTCTGTTTGCTAGAGTGATATCAAGAAAAATGAAATCGTAATGTTCAAGATTTTTGAAATCTCCAATATCTTGAGACTTTGAGAATACAGTGAAATTTAAAGAATTATTGAAATATTTTAAATTTACATACTTAAATGTATTCTCGACTGCTGAAAAATCATTTTCAAAGATTAGAATATTCATATTAGTTTCGATGCTTAGTAAATTTAATTATTAGATGTAAACGATTATTTTCAGAAATTCTTGCGGAGTATTGAATATTCATTTGTCTAAGAAAATCTATAATCTCAATTAATCCGAAAGTACGTTTTTGCATAATTTCAATACGGTCTGTCGATTGAAAGGTTTTCACAACTTCATCTGCACCAAGGTAATCAAAAATACTGTTTGAAAAGTCAACGATAATAAAATTTTCATCTTCAATTAAAGACAAATTTTCTGTTCTTTTGCCGTATTTTTTCATATTGTTCAACCAATTCACAAGCACAAATTCCAATCCTACATCATTAAATAACATAAAGTAATCTTCTTGGTCAAAATTCCAAGTAAGTTCCGGATCAAAGACAGGGAAAAAAGTCTCCCATACCCTTTTAATCTCCGTATATAGTTTTCGCAAGTTGTGTCTATTGAGCTCGTGAACTAAAAATGGGTTGTTTGCACGATTTAAAACAAGATGTGCTCGGTCTAAAATACTATCGACAGACGCTTTTAATTTACTTCTTTCATCCTTTATTATTGCTTCTAAGCTCAATTTGTCTATTTCACTATCCGACTCATAATCGGCAACCATAGCGAGATAGTGATTAATTGGCCCCAATTTATTTCTAATAAAATGCATCGTTGTTTTGGCATTTTGCACATAATTTATCTTACTTTCCATTTCAACAATAGACTCAATTTCATTGTTTTTTCTGATAGAATAAGCTTCAAAAATTTTAGATACTCTTACAAAGAATGGTGCAATCAACTCATGAAAACTCCATAACAATTTTCTTTTTAGTAAAAAATTTTGTGCACCAGGAATTACGAAATAGCAGTACATTACATCATTCAATTTACAGTTAAAACAATAGTTATGCGGATAGCTTACCCCGTTCAATTGTAAATAGGAATCGAAACGATAACCCTTATCAATCTTTTGATGGGTCAATTTCGATACAAATTGTGGATCTAGTTTAAACTGATAAATAAAAAACGATCCATTGACCAACGATATGTTTTTGTTTTGGATTTTAAAACAAATTATTTGTTTGATACCAAGGAATCTAGGATATTTATTAAACTCTACTAAAATCTTATCATACACTTTATAAGGTCTATAAAATGATTTTTCATCAATAAAAAAATTATCTAAAATTGTGTTTAAATTTTCATTAAATACAATATGCTTAAACCTAAGAGAGCTAAGCGTGTTTATAATTAGAAATACGAGAAAGGGAACAAGAATTAACCAACTTTCTTTTCTATACCAGATGAGAACAACAACTGGTATAACATATAATAATTCTGAACTTTTCTTGCTAGAATGGTTATTTGAGTTTAGTATTGGTAAAAATAACAATGCTACTGCGAAGAGATTATTCAACTCTACATTTCTGAGGGTCCAAAATATAAAGATGTAGTCTAATATGAGTCGCCCAATTGAGAAAATTCCTTCTAAACCTTTAATTGACGCAAAAAATAATAGGTAGATTAAAGTAACAACGACATAACTTCCAAAATCTTCTTTTGTGCGAAATTGATAAAAGAAAAATGTACCATATAACACTATCAAGACTCTATACAGAACCGATATAAAATTCTTAGCTTGTTGATCAAATTGTAAATATGTTGCCATTTAAACTTTTGTATAATCCTTTACTCGTTCCAACAAAAAGTTTACGATGAAAATTAAATATAGAATTTTTATAAAAATCAGAATTAATAATCCATAAACATTTAGAGGTTTAATAATAAAATTCTCCGCTAAACCAAGCGGTTTTGCAAGAATATTTAAAAACTTATTTGCAAAATCATTCTTTACAAAACTTTCAAATTTAAACTCGTAAAGTTCAAAAAATGGATGAATTGCATCTCTTAGAAACAAAACGCATAAAGAAATAGATGCGATTAATGTTAAAGAAATTGTCCAAAAGTTTAAACCTGAAAATTGAAGTAGACCATGCCAATACTTGCTTATCCCATTTCGATCTATCGACATTCTTAAGCGGTACCAGTTAACATCGCTCTTGAATTCATCGACTTTATCGTCATAAAAACAAGATTTTAACTCACTTAAACAAAATACTGCTAATTTATAACGTGCACTGTGTGACAATACTGTTTTAATTGCAAAATTTATTTTTTTCGTTTCAATTACATCATAACCAAAATCTTCCTGCTTTGATCCATGTATGTATGATAAAATGAAACACTTAACGTCCTTGTATAAAGTCTGACTTTCATTTTCAAGAAAACGATTGTCTTTTTTAATTTGAATAATAGTAAAGTAGAGCTGACTCTTATTAGTATCTAGAGTTTGATTTTGGAGCTGAGAATATGTGGCTTGTATTAACTGTTTTTCTAACATCCTTCTATAACTATTAAAAAAGCAAATATATAATATAAAACTAATAACCTTTTGAATAATGGTAACAACACCTCAGCTACCTATCACAACCGCAACCACCTTGCTCATCCTCCACCACCCCTCACATCTCACCCAATTCTGTGACAAAACCCTTCCAAAAACAGATTTTGTCTCAAAAGTTGTGACAAAACCGGTTCAAAATGAAGTTTTGCCACAAAAAAAGTGGCGAAGTATTTGTTTTGAGCTGTTTATAACCAAACATCTGCGCCATGAAAAAAGAAAACAACCTGAGTAAACTGGTGCCATTACATTGTTGAACCAATAAAAAGTATTTTCACAGAGAGAAACCTCAACCGTAAAACAATCCGCATGAGTGTGATTGCTAACTGGGTCGGTAAAAGAATATTCCTTAAGAACGAGTATAGGAATTGTTAGGGCACAAATGGCCTGAATCAACTGAGAAATATGTAAAACTAAATGCAGACAATGAAAGAACGTTGATAAATAGATTTTTCCCTATTCAATTAATTACTTAACTTTGAGAGGTATAACACACAAAATTTTATTTTATGGCACTTAAACCTGGACCTAAAAGAATAGCAGAATCGACTGGAAAACCTGACCAACGTCAGCGAGACAATAAAAATACGCCAGGGAACACACCCTCGTTAAAACCGTCAAAAAGCTCACAAAAAAAGTAATCTTCCAAAACAAAATAAAACTTAATTAAAAGCCTGTTAACATTTTGACAGGCTTTTTTAGTTACTAACAATTTCAATTGGGATGACAAAAATAAATTTCCACTTATTGTCCTTCAGCAAATCCACTTCAACGCTTGATAAATCAATTTTCAATATAAAACTTAAAAATACAACACATTGATTTATAAAAAGATTAATCTTCTTAAACAAGGTATTTCATGTCCTTTTTTTAATTAGCACTCTATTATACTTTGGCTCGATAGAAATTAAAGAAATTAAAATGAATAATTTGATAGCATTTTTTGCCTTTCTATTAATATTAACAGCTATGCTTATGGCTTACCCAAAAAGAGGAAAAGCAGCAACTGCATGTTTAACTTCGCTGATAAAAGCGATTCCGTTATGTAAACTTTTTGAAGTAATGATTAGGTACATCAACCTCATTAATAAATCACTTTAGTATTGATGTTATTAGAAATCAGAACTTACCTCATATTCAACTGCTACAATTTTTTGATTGGATAGATGATTTAGAACCTTCTTCTTTTGATAATTACTTGCGTGAAAGTTAGCGTATTGTTAGCGCAAAGTCAGGAGACTTTGCGCAGCAGTCTATAATGATTAACGATTGTTGATTTTTGAAGTAATTGAATTTGTGAAACTGACAATCCCTCCTGTCTTATAGCAAAGCGGTCTAAAGCATAGCGTATCTTAAAGCGAAGCGGTCTTACAGTCCACACCCCACACAACAAAACCCCACCCAAATTCCACCAACCGCCGCACAATTACGGCCACAACCGCTGCGCTCAGTAGCCGCCAATGTTGGGCTCGGCACGCGCTGCGCTGGTACTGTTATGGGCCAGAGCTACCACAAGGGTGCTGGTAAAGCGCTATACAAATCTATGCCAAAATGGCTTTCAAAGTGCGGGGGTAGCACCCCAAAAATGTTAAAATTGCGAAAAACGGCTTTTTTGTACGAAAAGGGTTATAATTCCGGCATTTTTAAAAAGGGTTTGTAGCAGATTGAAGGCAGGTTCAAGGCAGTCTGTTCGAGAAAAAAGCCGTTTTGTGCTACAAAGGTGCCTTAAATCTGTTTTGGATCTCGAACCTT
>NZ_JAHCDK010000012.1 GCF_018413465.1 Flavobacterium sp. CYK-55 | reverse complement strand
TCGGAATGAGAAGAACGACCGCTTCGCTGTAAGACCGCTTCGCTTTAGGACAGAAGGGATATTTGTCGAATATACGATTCAAAACCAGACAGCGCCGATTTGCAATCCGTGCCAATTGGTGCCTGAGCGGCTGAGCGGCTGAGCAGCTGCGCTCTATGAATTGGGCGTTTATTTATTGAGGTGAATCTTTTATGAGTGTTTGCTGTAGCAGCTTTTGGGATGGATTAGGATTTTTGCTTTGTGGTCAAAAGTGTTTTTAGCAAGGTTTTGCCACAGCAATGCAGCCGAAAAATGTGGATGAAAAAGAAAAATTTCTTTGAGTGGTCTTTCAATTTTGTTTGAGTGCCGTTTGCATTTTGTTTGAGTGTTGTTTGACTCTTGTTTGACTCTTGTTTGAATCACCTTTGTAAAATAGGGGGTTTTTACAAAGAAAAGGCGAAGATGATATGGGGTTGAGGTGGGGGAAGTGGGGATTATGATTTTTGTTTTGTAAAAGATATATCCAAACTATATTCCTCATAAGGTTCGCTCAGTAAGAAGTTTTCAAGTTCGTTTTTGTGGTTTAATACATAAAAAACTGATATTCAGGCGCTCTTTAATTTGTTTATAAATTATTGAAAATGATCTATTTAGATCTTGTGTGATCAAAATTTTGATCTAATATTTGCTTCAAATGATTTTCACATGAATACATCTTTTGAACGTTGTGAGCAGACTAAAGTTGAATGGTTGACCCCGCCTGAATTGGTTAAAAAGTTGGGAGATTTTGATTTAGACCCATGTAGTCCGGTTAATGCGCCTTTTTATCACGCCAAAAAATATTTTACCATTCAAGATGACGGCTTGTCAAAGGAATGGTCGGGAAGGGTATATATGAATCCACCATATGGGCGCGGTATGGAGCTCTGGATGGAAAAACTCAAAATGCATAGAAACGGAATAGCTTTGATATTTGCCAGAACCGAAACCAAGTGTTTTTTCGAGCATGTTTGGGATGACGCTGATGCTATTCTATTTGTAAAAGGAAGGATTAAGTTTTATCATGTAACAGGTATTCAAGCAGGAACTCCGGGTGCACCAAGTGTTTTTATTGCCTACGGAATAGAGAATGCTTTGGCTTTAGAAAAATCGGGAATAGCAGGTAAATTTTTGCGTTTGCGTTAAACTTAAACTATTTCATAACAGATAAATTCAGCAACATTATACTCACCGTCAAAAATCCACTGGTTTTCTTGGAGTAATTTTTTCAACGCTTCGTTTTCATTGAGTGCGTTTTCAACAATACCAATCACTTGTAAATTTTCGAATTCTTGTCCGTTGGGCGCAAGAGTGTTCCCTTCGGGTGTTACAAAGATGAACTTTTTCATAAGATGATTTTTTTATAATTACCTCTGCTGGTAAACTCAATGAATCCTTTGTCTCGCAAAACTTGTAATTGTTGTCTGATTTTATCTTTAATAAAACGATTTTCGGGATGTTTCATTTTGAGCTGTTCTTCAAATTTGTATACTTCATCAAGGCTAAATGCTTGTTTTTTGATTTGGTCAATACAATTCAAGATGTCTAAAATCCAACCTTTGGTTTCTTTGTTTTGATTTCTTAGAAATAGGGTCTTTTGATAAGTTTCTCGAACAATATCTTGCTCAATGACCGTTGAGTTTTTTACGAGAAACACCTTTCCACTATCTGAAACTTTTGAAATATCTATATTACATCCAATCCAACCAGCTCTTTTGGCGTGATCGCTTAAAGGTTTGCGCTTGATGATGATTTCGGGTGTAAAAAATTGTTTGGGAACAATTAAAAAATTATCAACTTCCCACTGCTTCGTATAGGTCAAAAAGAAAAAGTTAGGATTGTTTTCGGCATTGATACGCTCAATCATGGTAGTATAAGCACCGTCTGAAATCGTATTAGTCAATTTGCCGTTTTTGCTTTTGAGCTCAAATTCTTCTTGACAATTCTTGCAAAAGAAGTCAGCAACGGGTCTGTTGTTTTCAAATTCAGCTAGTTGGTGATCTCCGCAATTAGGGCAATAGGAATTGTTCAAAACCCAATCTTCTGTGAGTAGACGGGCAATTTGTGAATTACTATGGTAACCCTCGGCAATTTGAGTATTAAAAGATAGATTCATATTTCTTGGAGTAAATATACCCAACCGAATTTTCTCTGCCAAAGGTGTTGGTAATTAAAAACTCCCGATGGGTAATAATCGTTCACTTTTACCCCAAACCATAATTTAATCAACATGCGGATGCTGATAATTTCTTTTGGGGCATTACTTACTTATGCTCTTCAACCTCCCAACTTCCCCCTTCGCCAACCGATCCAACCACGTACTGTGATAGCGCTCCAAAGCAAAGCGCCAAACCTGTTTGCCTTGGGCACCTTCGGCGCGCTGGCCTATGCTTTGTATGGAGCCTTGTTTGATTTGGGCCGCGTCTTGGGTGGTGTATGGCGTAATGAGTGCGCGCGATGATTCGGTCAGGATGGGTTCTGAAAAATGGCTGCGGTCAGCAGCGGTGGCTTTTTTAAAAAGGCTTTTTGCAGCAGGGTTTCAAAATAGGTGAGTTTGAATTCACTGATGTAGATTTGGCTCCATGGGCGGTGTTCTCGGGCGCTTTGGCAACTTGTGAGTAGTAAGACTACAGCCATACAGAAATAACGAGCCATTGGTTTGATCAGTTTTGATTCAAATAGGCAAAAGCTGTTGTGGCGAAATCACATTATTACGGTGCCTGTAAAATGCTGTGTAAAATCAGTTTTTAAAGAGCTTTGTCACAAAAAATGCTACGCCGTTGCGTTTAAAAAAGCTTTTTTAATCAAGTGCAAAATTATAACCTAAAGCTATGGTGCCGCTTGATTGTTTTACGGTTTGATGAAATTGGTAGGTAAAGCCGAGCTCAAAGTTGTTGTGTTTTCCGAGGGCCAAACCCATTGAAAAGGGGATGTGGGTAAAAACGCCTTTTTTGTTTATATCGGTATACTCGGTGTAGGTTTTAAATGCGCCTACAGATAAGCCCATGCCGGTTTCGATAAACGGAGCTACATAAGGTATTGGTGCGGCCAATCTGATTTTGCTTCCAAAGAACAGGGCTTTGGTGGTTACCTCATAACCAAGCTGATCTAATGCTCTATCGGGGTTCAATGGGTTGGTATTGACCAGTCCGACATAAGGCCTTATGCTGAACCATTTATATACCGATACAAGATATTCGCCATGGGCATAAAAACCGGTCCCGCCGGCTTCTGAATCATCGTCGGGTGCTGAAAGCCCCAAGCCAACATTTACTGAAATATATTTGCCCGGCTCAAGTTGTGCGTGCGTGAGCGCTGTGCATAAAAGAAAGAAAATGACATAAGTACGCGTAAAAATTACAGATGATTTTATGAGCATTTAGTGGTTGAGGTATTGGTTTTGTTTTATTCTTTGATGAGTTTTTCTCTTAAAACACCATGGTTGGTTTGTATTTCAAGCAGATAAGCGCCGCTGGACAAGGCATTTAAAGCAATTGTTTTGCCGGGCTTGTGTAGTTGTAAGGCCAATCTTCCGGTGAGGTCGTAGAGTTTGACTTCAATGATTTGTTGGTCGGTTTGCAAATAAACACGATCGCGCGCCGGATTCGGACTGATGCCTACAGATGCTTTGATCTCAAAACCTTGCTGCGCCAATATCGCGTTGCGCAACATAGGCCCGCCGCCCCAACGAAAAATGCCTCCTTCAGTGGGTGAGGTATTAAAGCCACCAGCAAAGCCAAAGTCTTCGTTGAGCATTGATATTCTGCTGCCGTTTACATGAACCAAATCGGGGTGGTTGTTGATGTTGATCCAAGTGTAGCCACCGTCAATACTGTATGATGAACCTCTATCGATGCCACTTTCCCAGTCAGTTCCCAAACAGATGTAGGCATTGGGCACACCGGGAATAGGGGCAATGCTAAAATCTCTGAGCACACCAGACCAATCAACGATTGACCATGTTTCGCCGCCGTCTGAAGTTTTGAACAATTGGTAATCAGTACTAAGCAACAAGCCATTGTTTTCATCTGTAAAAGCCATGGTTGGCCGTAGGTTTGGATCACAAAAGCAACAAGGTGTATCGGGTATCGGAGATTGAAAAACAGACCAAGTTAATCCACGATCAGTGGTTCTTATAATTCTACCAAAGGTGGTGAAAGCCCATAGACTGTTGCCGTTGACGGTAAACCCACCAACCACACCATATTCATAGTCAACCAAAGGAACCAATGAAACTGACATCGGTACTCTTGACCAATTGTTGCCACTATCTGCGGTGGTGTACATTTCAAAATATCCATCGGCCGGATCACCCACAGCAACCCCGTCGTTGGCATTCCAAAAATGCACTAAATCCGGAAAAGAATAATTAGGGCTTGTGAACACAGCCGAGCTTTGTTTTTGCCAGCTATTTCCGCCATCGATAGTTTGCCAGATGCCTCCAAAAACATTGGCTGCGTTTGGGTATACAGCTGCATAGGCCACTTGGTCAGAAACGCCCGAGATGTTGGCAATTAATAACTGATTGGTGTTGGGGCCTAAATCAATTTCTTGGGTGGTCCAGCTGTTTCCGCCATTGGTGGTTTTGGCATACCGACGAATGGGCGTACAACCTACTGTGCCACAAGACATACTCAGCCAAGTGGTTGTATTGCTCACCATTGATATGCTGCTAACTCCGGTTGATGCGGTAGGTTGCGCGGTTGAAAACTCAGTCCAAAAGTCTTGGGCACACAAGCTTATAGAAAACAATAAAGCGGAGAGATATAGAACTTTTTTCATGAGTTTTAATAGTAGTTGTTTGTTGGGGTGTTTGTTTTATTCTTTGATGAGTTTCTCTCTAAAAACACCTTGATTGGTTTGTATTTCAAGCAGATAAACCCCGCTAGACAATGCGTTTAAAGCTATGGTTTTTCCGGGTTTGTACAGTTGTAAGGCCAATCTTCCGGTGAGGTCGTAGAGTTTGACTTCGGTGATGTTTTGGTCGGTTTGTAGATGAATTACATCTTGGGTGGGATTGGGAAACAAGATGGCTTTTTGGGTTTCAAAATAGGCACTACTCAAAGAGCATTGCACTATTTCATCGGCATATTGTACTGTTACGTAGGGGTGGTTGACAGTCCAAGTATTGTATGGTGTTTGCTGATTGATGGCGGCTTGCGCATTGTCAACAGCCAGACAAACATTGCCTGCAATATAATCATCGGGCGCTCCCCAACAATAAAAGCAACCTATGTTGAGTTGCACGTTTTGAAGATTATTGTTGTTGCGCAAATTGATTTTGCCAACGCCCATAGCATGAATGGTCTGAATATTTGGGTTGTGGCTAAAGTCAAGTTCACCAATGCTGTTCATCGGATAAACATCACCGCCATTGGCTATTTCTACAGTTTCTAAAAGTGGGTTGTTTGAAACATCAATACCCGTAAGCATATTGTCACCCAAAATTAAATGCTTTAAACCAACCAAACCGCTCAGATTGATTTGTTCGGCCATTGTAGAACTAATGTTGAGTTGTTCTACGTTGACAAATGCTTCGAGTCCGGTAAAATTATGGATCAATCCGTCATAAAAGTCAATTGCCGGATAAGGATAATTGTTGGGTGAGCCCGGTCTTATTTCAAGCAATGTCACCGTCCAAGCATCTTGCGTGGCCATTTGTCCGTTGAGAGTTTGGTCGGTATCAATGCCCAGTTCAATGAGGGCGCGCTCAAAACGATAGTCAGGAATCAGCGTGGTTTGTGCGTGAACCAAGCAAGGAAACAATAACAGAAGAGGTAGTTTTTGAATCATAAATAAGGCGTTTAAAGTGGATATTCTGTGTTGCTAAGGTATTTAATTTGAATGATATATTGTGTTGTAATATCAAATTTAATGACACACTAAGTCTTTATCAAGCCTGCCAAAATAAAGTCCAACGCTCTTTGTTTTTGTGTAAGCTTTGGGCGGTGGCATACAATAGGTTGTTTTTGATGTGAATTTCAAGCTCATTGAGGGTGATGATTTCTTCGCCATTGATCTTGTTGATGCGGCAGCAGTTTTCTTCTTGCCATTGATCTTTCCAGATCTCAGAAAGAATAAAATGAGCGATGATTCCTTGGTTTGCGTTTTCGAGCACTTTGATGAGCTCGGGTGTGGCTTTTTTTCCGATTTTGACCAAGTCATTTGCGCAGGTTCCGCTTACTCTGGGCGACATGGTGTAGGTCAATACAATATAGGCGTCTTTATTGTCTAACTGTTTTACCAGCGAATCAACGCTTTGTTTTTGCGCTACACACCATTGAAGACTCAAGAAAAAGAGCGCTATGGCTATTCGAATAGGTTTCATATTTTGTTTTTTAGAAGTTGGTTTTATTTGTTTTAAGGGTCATTGTTTATACCCAAATCGTTACCTCAATAGTTTTTCCAATCACAATGGCTTCTTTTTTTCTTACATCGGCTTTCAGCGGTAGCAAATAACTTTGGGCTTTGGTGTCAAACCAAATGGCTGTGTCCCAAGGGGTAGCATTGATTTGTGCCTTAGCTTTTAATCGGCCCCAGCCTTCTTCAAATTCTTTTAAATGTGTTCTGATTTCAGCCGACATTTCTGTGGGCAAAGTCACAAACCACCAACCGCCCGGGCTTTGATGTTGCCAAGGTTGCGCGGTGAATTGATATTTGATTTTTGCGGTCAAAAGTTTAAATTACGGTTATTACTAACTAATCTTCCTGTAGGGTGTCAGCAGCCTCATCATAACAGTAATTGTTATAATAATTGACTAAGTCTTCAATGTTCTTGGTTGAAAATTCACCGGTTTTTATTTTTTTGACCAATATACCACAATCAGCAAAATACTTAGGAGCCTTTTTGGCAAAGCTCGATGATAAATTAGTGGGATATAGCTCATTTTTGCGACGGACATAGAAAACAGCTTTCAAGTCAGAATTATATCCTGTATTGTAGGTGGTGAGTGATGTTGTTTGTATTCCGTTTGCTGTACTATGGATTGTTGAAACCGGGATTATGGGTTTGAAAAAATTATTTTCAACAAAAACATCCAAATATAAGGTTGCCGTTCCTTCATCAACTACTTGAACCAAAATAGGTTTTTTTTTGGGTGCAACCTGAAGATATTCGTATTTTTCGGAATAGCCATAACTTGAAAAAGTAATGCCTTTGACTACTTCATGGGTCCATTCAGAAGATTGGTCTTTTTCTTCAACTTTAAAGAGAATTTTGTTTTTCTTGATTTCGCCAAATCCTTCAACCGAAGTACTGTCAGTTTTAAAGAAAATAATGGCCGGTCGCATTTGAGACCAGCTTTGAGGAATACTCAACAACCCAGTAAGAAGTAATAAATATCTGAGAACCATTCGCATTTTGTGAATCAAAAGACTAATGTATTATTATTCATGAACACGGCCAAATAAGCTGCTAGCTGCGCAAGATTTTCTCCATGGCTTTGCCCTTGGCCAATTCATCAATCAGCTTGTCTAAATACCGCACCTTTTGCACCAAGGCATCATCAATTTCTTCTACGCGGTAGCCACAGATCACGCCGGTTATTTTGGAGGCATTCGGATGTAAATGAGCTTCGTTAAAAAAGGTTTCAAAGGTGGTTTTGCGTTCAATTTGTTGTTGCAATTCTGTTTCGCTATATCCGGTGAGCCAGCCAATGACCTGATCTACCTCGGCCTGAGTACGGCCTTTTTTGACGGCTTTTTGCACATACAGCGGATACACGCTCGCAAAAATCATTTTATATATTCGTTCGTTGCTCATGATTCAACCCTAAACTTTTTTAAACTTCTTCAACTTTGTGTCAACTTCTTTTACTTCGCGCTCCCATCACCGCATTCAACTTCCTCAACTTTTTTAAACTTCGCGCCAACATTGCGTTACTTTGTGCCAACTTCTTTTACTTCGTGCTCCCCATCACCGCAACGCATTCATCTCTTAAACTTTGTGCTCACTTCGCGTTACTTTGCGCTCCCATCACCACATTCAACCTCTAAACTTCTTAAACTTTTTTCAACTTTCTTAAACTTACTCAATGATCATCGCCTTCAACTTCTCTCTATAAGCCTCGAGCGCATGCGCTTTTGAAATAAACCCAACATATTTACCGTTTTTGAGCACCGGCAGATAATTGACTTTGCTTTTCTCAAATTTATTCATCACGGTTTCCATGCTGTCGGTTGGGTAAACCACATCTATCGCCGGTATCATCACCTCAGAAACCGGGGTGTATTTGACCTTAAAACTGCTAAAGATAATTTCGCGCACATCGTTAAAGTGTATGATGCCCAACAATTCTTGGTGGTCATTGACTACCGCAAAAATAACTTGGTTGGAGTGTGAAATCAAATCAACCAAGCGCATCAAATTGTCTTCGGGCACTAGGGTGAGGTAATCTGTTTGAATGATTTTTTCGGTTTCGAGCGTTGATAAGATATTCTTGTCTTTGTTGTTGGTAAACGCGTGGCCTTTGCGGGCGAGTTGTTTGACATCCATAGAGTGGCGTTCAAATCTGCGCGATATA
This sequence comes from Flavobacterium sp. CYK-55, assembly GCF_018413465.1. Classification (GTDB taxonomy): domain Bacteria; phylum Bacteroidota; class Bacteroidia; order Flavobacteriales; family Flavobacteriaceae; genus Flavobacterium. The sequence goes on along the minus strand of NZ_JAHCDK010000012.1, from coordinate 93,822 downwards.
GCATAACTAATAGACGAAACAATCATCAGCGGAATCATCAAATCATAACCTCCGGTAATCTCGGCAATTAAGAAGATGGCGGTAAGCGGCGCATGAAACAATCCGCTTAAGATTCCGGCCATACCCACGAGCGTAAAATTGCTTACCGGTAAATGGGTTAATCCAAGGGTGTTGAGGGTTTTGGCATATAAAAATCCGGCATACGAACCCAAGAACAAGGAAGGTGCAAAGTTGCCTCCGTTTCCGCCACTGCCCAAAGTGATTCCGGTGGCAAAAGCTTTGAACAACATCGTACAACCTACAAAAATGATCAAAACCCAAGTGTTGTGTCGCCAATCGCTAAACAAAGTGTTGTCAAGCAATTGTCCGGGGTCAGTATCTGAGAGCATTCGGATGCTTTCATAACCCTCGCCAAACAAGGTTGGAAACACAAAAATAATCACTGCCAATAGGAGTGAGCCCAACAAGGCTTTTTTGTAAACGCCCAATTTGAGTCGGGAGAAAAAGTGTTCGGTTCTTTGAAAATTTCGGGCGTAATACACCGCTATAAAGCCGGTAAATAAACCCAACAGCACATAGTTGATGGTGTTTTTGTAGTTGAAGTTTTGCTCTTGGCTAAAGTTTAAAAGTACGGTGTCATCCAGCACTATAGCCGAAACCAAGGCGCCCGTTGCTGCTGCAATCATAATGGGGGTAAAGGCCGATATGCTCACATCAACCAGCAATACTTCAATGGCAAACAAAACACCGGCAATGGGTGCGTTAAATGCGGCTGCAATTCCGGCGGCTACCCCACAACCAATAAGCAGCGTTCTGTCTTTGTAGCTAAGCCCATAGCGCTGGGCATAATTAGAGCCGAAGGCCGCTCCGGTAATCACAATGGGGCTTTCAAGTCCGGCTGATCCGCCCAAACCAACAGTGAGTGAGCTGGTTACAATTTGCGCATACATTTGCTTGCGCGGAATAATACCTGCCTTTTTGGCTACTGCATACAAAATCTGTGAAGTGCCTTTTTCAATAGTGCCCCCCAAGACTTTGCGTATGACCAATACGGTAAGCAAAATTCCCACTACTGGCAATACTGAGTTGATAAAACTAAGCTTGAGAATTCCGTTGATTGAAGTGGCAAATGAGTATACCTTGTGCGCAAATGATTTGAGTAGAATTACCGCAAAGGCTGCTGAGATTCCGACCAAAACACTTGATAAAAAAATGAACTGCTTGTTGGTAAGCTTGCTTTTGGCCCAGCTGACAATCAGTTCGGTTCTTCGGATAAATTTGCGCAGCATTTAAATCAAAAATAAACGTCAAAGATAAGACTAATTCTTTAAAATCCGGCTGCGGCATCATCACCGCGTTTGTCGGCGCCGGCTTCGAGGCTTCCGTCTGGCTTTTGGTAGATGGCATCTACTTTGCCAATCACGGGCATTTCTTTTTGGACCGTTTTGTAACCGTGCTCTTGAAGTTGTCTCAATGTTTGAGCATTAAAACTGTCGGGTTCAAAAGTAATCTCGTCGGGCAACCATTGGTGGTGAAACCTGGGCGCATCAACGGCTTGTTGCATGCTCATGCCAAAGATTTCTTTGTTGAGGATGGTTTGTAAAACCGAGGTAATAATGGTTGAACCGCCCGGTGAGCCCAACACCATTTCAAGTTTTCCGCCCTTTTCAACAATGGTGGGTGTCATAGAGCTCAGCATGCGTTTGTTGGGCGCAATACTGTTGGCTTGGGCTCCAACCAATCCGTAGCTGTTGGGCGTTCCGGGTTTGAGGCTAAAATCGTCCATTTCATTGTTTAAGAAAAACCCCAGTTCATCACAATACAGTTTAGAACCATACGCCCCGTTGAGCGTAGTAGTCACGGCTACTGCATTGCCCAATGCATCAACAATAGAGTAGTGGGTGGTTTCATCGCTTTCAGAAAAGTCAATGGTGCCATGACTGACTTGTACCGAGGGTGTGGCTTTTTCAAATGAAAAACTTTTCATGCGTTGTTTGAGGTAACTTTTGTCAACAAGTTGGCTGGTAGGGATTTTGACAAAATCAGGGTCGCCTAAAAAATAGTTTCTGTCGGCATAAGCGCGACGCTCGGCTTCGGTAATAAGTTGCACATAACGCGTTTGATTATGACCATATTTTTTGAGGTTGTAGGGCGAGATCATTTGCATGATTTGATGCAAAGTGATGCCTCCGCTTGAGGGTGGCGACATTGAGATAATGCGCCATTTTTTGAATTTAAAAACATGCGGTTTTCGCCAAACGGGCGTGTAATTTTTTAAATCTTCTAAGCTGATGATACCGCCTTTTTGTTGTAAAAAGCCCACTAACTTTTGTGCGGTTTCACCTTGGTAAAACTCTTTTAATCCGTTTTGACTGATGCGTTCTAAGGTATGTGCCAGTGCGGGATATTTGATGGTGTCGCCTATATGAAAGGTTTGAGCGTACCAGGTATTGGGGCCACTGACTTGAATGATTTCGGGTTGGTTTTTGTTGATTTGTTGCAGTTGCCGCTCTGTAATGACCACTCCGCGTTTGGCCAGTGCAATGGCCGGAGCCATTAAAGTATTCATGGGCAAAGTGCCATATTTTTGGTGCACCGCAAAAAGACCGGCTATGGTTCCGGGAACGCCCACCGATAAAACTCCGTGGGTGCTGCGTTTTTCAATGGGTTCGCCTTGGGCGTTGAGGTACATGTTTTGGTGGGCGACTGAGGGTGCTTTTTCGCGGTAATCAAGCGCGCCGGTGGTTCCGTTGGCTTGGCGGTATACCATAAACCCGCCACCACCAATATTGCCTGCATACGGATAAGCCACTGCCAAAGCCAATTCGGTGGCAATCATGGCATCAAAAGCATTACCGCCTTTTTTCATGATTTCGGCACCAATTTCTGAGGCTTCAATACGTGCCGATACCACCATGGCATGCTGGGTAGTGATGCCTTTTTGAGCCAGAGTACTCCAAGCCCAAAACAACAACAATAGGCTGAGCGCATGCTTCATAGTTCGGCGGTTTTTTGGGCTACATGGGCTCTGAGGTCGATAAAAAAAGTAGTGAACTCATGTTCAAATTCGGCGTAATGGGCTTGTAGTTCTTCAACGGCATGACGCATGCCCGAGCGCTGCTGTGTACGGTGGTCCATTTGGTGTAAAATTCGGCCAATGCCTTCAAGGGTTCGGTAACTCACCAACCAATTGTATTGCAGCATATAAGGCATGAGCCCGAGGGTTTTTTCGGTGAGTATTTCGCGGTGCGCTTCAAGCGAATCGTAGAATTGCTGTACATAAGCTTCAAGCGGTTCAGAACTATACTCCAGCCAATTTTTGGCCAAGAAATGGTCATAGATCAAATCGACGATTACCCCGGCATAATGATGGTACCGTGCGTGCAAACGTTTGGTACTTTGCCTAAAAACCGGATGCGCATCGGTATACGTATCAATAGCACGATGTAAGCGAACTCCTTTGATTACAGCTTCTGGCCATGTTTCAAGGTGATTCCCCCTGATGCCATCGGCCATAAAGTTGCCAATTTTGATGAGCTCATCATTGCCAGATAGATAAATATGCGCCAGAAAGTTCATTGCTGCTTTTTAATGTTCGCTCGTTAAAGATAACAAAATTCACAGCACCGATTTTACTTGCCTTGATTTTGGTATATTTTGACAAAGTTCTTAGCCATATACGAATCAGACTTGTAGGCATAAACGACTACCGGTTTGGGCAAGGCTTTTATTTTTTTGCACAAAGTTCTGATTTGGTCGTCGCGGTCTCTCTCGCGTAGCGGATAATTTAAAAAGCTCTGATGGTGTGAATCCATGACCCAAATGTCTTTTTCGACGCGCGCTTTTTCATCGGGGTTTTTAGGATCAAGCATACTGACTACGGTTTTGACTTGTCCGTTGAGCAAATAAGCAAAAAACTCTTCATCGGTTGGGTAAGGAGCGAGGTAAACGTCTTTTTCGAGCAAGACCAGCGGCCCTCTTTCAAATCGTTCTTTTTTGGCAATAGAGCGCACCTTGAGTTCAGAACTTACTTTGATTTTGGTGTTGGCTTCGCTGATGAGTCGTTTAAAAACATTGGCGCGGTCTTTTCCGAGATAACAATGCACATAGTATTTGCCTTTGAAGGTTTTGGCAATTTCTTTGATTTTTATTTTTGAAGAATCGTTCTCAGAAATCCAAGGCAACATCGGAACTGAGATAAGTTCAATACCTACTTTTTGGGTGTTTTCTTTTTCTTGTTTCATCAAAATAGGCTCGGCCGGAACTACCATAGGGTTGAGCAAAGAAATGATTCCTGCATAACGCTGTTTTTTGAGTTTTTCAAGTTTGGCTTCATCCGGATATGGACCAAAATGAAATTCGGCTTCGCCTGAAGTTTCGGTTGTGGTTCTTTGGTCGGTTTCAATGAGCAACTCGGGTTTGAAGGTAAAAATGGCGGCCGAGGCCAAAATGCTTACACCACAACAAACCAATAAAATGGTGCGATGTAATGCTCTGAATCGATTGACGAATAAATCCATGCCTTTGAGTGAGGCTAAAATCAAGAAAAAGGCAAGTAAAAACAAAAAGACCTTTTGTAGAATATTTTCAGTCTCAACACTGATTTCGTGGCTGATACAGTAATTTGAAATCATTCGGGTTGGCCCCACGGTAAGCGATAACAAGCCTAAGGGGAATCCTAAGGCTGTAAAAATAACGCCGAAAATCAAGGCATGTTTGAATTTAAATCTTAAAGCGTCTCTTTCCATAGTTTGGTGTTTTTGTAGTTTAAAGGTTGCTTAATTGAGGAGTTTTAGTTGAGCAGTCTGGTGACAATATCTGCCAATTGTCCGGGATTAAAAGGTTTGGCCAAGACATCATCAACCCCTAAATCAAAGGCTGTTTTTACGGTATTGTCTTCTTTGCCCAGCGATGAAATAATTACAATGGGTACATTGGGGTTTTTGTTTTTGCTGTAGGCAATAATTTCAAGTCCGGATTTAAACGGCATCATCACATCGGTAATGATTAGGTCGGGGCTACTGCTGTCAATTTTGTCAATGCCTTCCATACCGTCGCCGGCAGATACGATATTAAAGCCCTGTTTTTTGAGCAAGAACTCAATAATGCCTTTGATGATTTTATCGTCTTCTATAATGAGGATGGTTTTCATGATTTTGTTTTTTAGTTAAAGACCCATTGCAGGCCGGTGGTTAGGTTGATTTCGGTTTGATAGGCTTGTGAAATATATTCTTCGCGTTTGATCATGGCGCTAAAATTGACCAGCAGTGATTTTTGGATGCTCATGTGGTAACCGCTACTCAAACGATACGATTCTAAATTGGGTGCGTTTAACACCAAGGAATAAATATCACGGGCATCGGGTGAGTTGCCATAACCGAAACTCAGGTTCCAATAATCGTTGTTGCTTTTGGTGTAGTATCTGTAATTGAAAACATGCGAGGTATATACAGTTGCGTGTTCAAGGTTGGTTTGAATTTTATAATTAAACCAGTGAGAACCTAAGTAATACTCTACACCCAAAACCGGAGTAATTCTGGCGCGGTCAGAGCTTCTGAGATACCTAAAGCCTGTTTCAGTATTCCAGCCCTTACCCCAATTGTGGTATAGTGACATGGCTGAGGTAAACTTCGGAAACAAATTCTTGCTTCCGGCACCGGCCAACAAGTAGAGGTAGTTTTTTTTGCCTAAGCGCGGATAAGCTTCGATTTCATACAAAGCGTCATCAATTTTTGAATTTGAATAGGTGCGCTGGGTGTAGCTGTATCGGCCGATGATGCCTCCGTATTTTGTGGCATGACTGTAAAACAATGAGCTCAAGTGCCATGGGCCGATGCCCGAGCGTGAAAACGTGGTGTAGTTGTGGTACAAACCTACTTTGTCAAATCGGCCACCTTTTTTGAGCTCTTTGAGTCGTTGCGGGTATTTTTTTTCTTCAGGATACAAACCGATGAGTTGTTGAAGTTTTTGTTGCGTTGCCTCTTCATTGCCCACCGTATCCATGCGCTGAAGCGCTAGTTGGTGTAATTCTTTGAGGTTGCCTTTTTGGTTTAAACCATCGCGAATCAGTGCGTCGGCTTTTGTTGCGTTTTTTCGACTTAGTTCGGTTCTGATCAGCGCTACTCTTGCTTCATGATAACCCGGAGAACGCTCGAGTACTTTTTCAAAATGATAAACCGCGCTGTCAGCCTTTTGGGTAAAACGATAATACTGCCCCAAAACCAGATGAAAATCAACATAGTTGGGTGATAATTCGAGTCCTAATTTGGCTTCGGCCTTGGCTTGCTCGTATTTTTTGAGTTGTAGTTGTTTTAACGACGATTGCAACAAACTGTCAACATCGCGCTTTTGTGCTTTTGCTGTAGTAGTAATCAACAACAAGATGAGGATATATTTTTTCATGTTATTCAGTTTTGTTGAACCCTTGACGCGTCATTTCGCCCCATTTCTTTTCTTTTTTGGTAAAGAACTGATAATAGCCTTTGAGTGATGCATAAACATTGATCGGGTGATATAAAATTGGCTCAAGAAACACCATGGCTATGAGGGTAAACATGTCTTTGACGTTTGAGTATTGTTTGTATATGAGCTGATCCATATAAACCGAAACGAGCGTTACAAAGGCATAAAAGAAATAAACCGCCACGCTGATGGTAATTAAAAACGGATAATTCACACCAAAGAACATAACGTCAACAATAAAGACAATCAAACCGATGACCTCTAAAATGGGTACGGCAAATTCAAAGAGTAAAAAATAGGGAAGCACCACCATTCCGGTAATTCCATAGGCGGGATTGAGCATCATATCGCGGTGCATGTTGATGCTTTGAATGAGTCCGCGGGCCCAACGCACACGCTGTCTTAAAAATATGGTTCGGTCAGACGGGCCTTCGGTCCAGCATAGTGATTCAGGCAAGTAAACAATTCTGAAATCTTCTTTTTTCTCGTGCATGTATTTGCGCATACGCGTAACGAGTTCCATGTCTTCACCCAAGCATTCTTTTTTGTAACCACCTACTTCGATTACAATTTCGCGGTCAAAAATACCCAAGGCACCAGAGACCAGGAGTAAACCGTTCATACGGCTCCAAGCCATACGACCGTATAGAAAAGCGCGGATGTATTCAAGTTCTTGAAAACGGGCAAAGAAGTTTTTCGGAAAATGGGACTTATAGAGCATTCCTTCGCGGAATTCACAAGAGTTTGAAAGGCGGATGGCCCCGCCGGCAGCAATGACGCGTGCTTTGCTTTCAATAAAAGGTTTTACGAGCATGGCAATGGTGTCTTTGCGCAAGATGCAATCAACATCAGCGCAAATGTATAAGTCGTATTGGGCCGAGTTGATTCCGGCGTTGACCCCATCGGCCTTACTCTTGGCGTTTTCTTTGTCAACAACAAGTAATTTGCTGTAAATCGGGTTGGTTGATTTGTAGTGTCCGCGAATAGCAGCCGAAGGAACCTTTTGCTGATAAAAGAAATTGATCTTGACCAAATCAAATTCGGCAATCAGGCGTTCCATGGTATCATCGGTACTGCCATCGTTGACAATGATGATTTCAAATTTCGGGTATTCTTGTGAGAGCAGCGATTTGACGTTGTACACAATGGTCATACCTTCGTTATATGCAGGCGCCACCACCGATACACCTCGGCTGTTGTTTGATTTAATCAGAATATCTTTGTTGAGAAATTCTGCATGGTTGTAGTATTTCTTGATTTCTCTAAATGACTTCACACCGAGAATGCAGTATACAACTACATAGCCAATTGAGAAGCATCCGAAAAAAATTTCCAGAAACAGGATGGTATAAGATGTAGAGTTCAATTTGGTTTGTTTTGATTGTTTTGGACGAGGATTGGTTAATAAATTATGCGGCTATTTCATAGTGTGATAACATTTGGTTAATGATGGCTTGTTCTTGTGGGTTTTCATAAACTATTTGATCAAAGAATTTTTTGTCAAACATATGGATGGCGCTCACCAACTGAAACTTCAAATCAGTATTGGTTTCTTTAAAGAAGTTCTTTTTTAAAAAGTTCAATACAATTCCTTTGTTGTCAGGGCGTAAAGTTTTTAAAATGGTCAATTTGTTTTTTAAGAACGTTTCAACTTTATACAGTTCAATGAGTAAATTCCCTACCTCGTCAATTTTCAAATCGCGAATGGCTTTGATGATTTCGCGACGAATCATCGGATTAGAATGGTGCAATAAATGTTCTAATTGTTCAGCGCTAAAACCATACTGATAACGAACGGCTAATTTAATGGCAATACTCACCGTTGAGGCATTTGCGCTCATGAGCCATTGCTCAATATTGCTGGGTAGCGGTACTTCTTTTTCGTAAATCACATTGAGGATTTTGATTTCATCGGCTTTGCTGATTTCAAAATCAATATCGTTTAAGATGTCAAAGTTTTGGTCTGACAATGAAATCAAAGCAATCAAAGCATTAGAACGCAAGAAATCATTGCTGCTTGACAAATATGGCTTGATGGTCAAAACCTTGTGTTTGGCATCTAAAATAGTGTAATGTTCAAAAGCTTCTGACTTGTCGGCCCAATCACCGTGTTTGAGCATTCTTTCGGTTTCTTTGTCAAAACCAAAAGTGTTGTAGATAAAGATGATCCTATCGTGGTTCATATCTTTGATACTTTGCTTGATTTTGAGGATTTTTTTCTGAACAAAAGATCTGATTTTCGGACAATTCTGTACCACTTCAAGATTGAATTGGTCAATTTTGGCCAAGATCTCAATGTGGTTGTAGTTGAGAAAAATAACGTCGGTTAAAAAATCATTGGTTTTGTCTTCGAGTTCCATTTTGCGTTGATCAGTCTTGTCTAAATTCATACGTCGGTGTACAATTATAGTAACAATGGTCATCAAAAAAAGAAGTGAAAACGGAATGAAGTAGTTCTGAAGAAATGCATAAACTTTGGCAGCAGTTTCAATTTGCGTTTGTCTGGATGATGCAGTAACATACCAATCAAGTCTATGCCATAGCAATAGGTCTAGTGATTGTTTCATAGATTTAGTAGATTAGGTTAAGTTTGGATTGGGAAACAACTATTGCTTTGGGAAACTTTAGTTGCTTTTGTTCGGCACTTTTAATGTTTGGCCTGTCAATCTTTTGATTAGGTTAATAATACATTTTAAGCAGATTTGGGGATCATACTTGTAGCTAAACTACGAATTGATGTTAAAAAAGGTTTAAAAAAGTTAATATTTTTTGTAAAAAAAATGACAAACGCCCATTTATAAAGGGCTGAGCGTGTTATTTTTGCCGTAAGAAAAACCCAATATTTTAACAAAACAATCAAAATGACACTAATAAAATCAATTTCAGGCATCCGCGGAACCATTGGCGGAAAGGTCGGTGATAACCTCACACCCGTTGATGCGGTTAAGTTTGCTTCTGCCTACGGAACTTGGCTCAAAAAACACCACAATAAAGCAAAACTCAATGTAGTAATTGGTCGAGATGCGCGTATTTCAGGCCCGATGATCCACAATTTGGTGGTGAATACGTTAATAGGATTGGGCATTGATGTAGTTGATTTGGGTTTGTCAACCACGCCAACGGTTGAAGTAGCCGTGCCGCTTGAAAAAGCTGATGGCGGAATCATTCTTACTGCTTCACACAATCCGAAACAATGGAACGCCCTTAAATTACTCAACGAAAAAGGCGAGTTTCTGAGCGGAGCTGACGGCGCCGAAATTTTAGCGATTGCTGAGGCCGAAGCTTTTGATTTTTCAGAAGTTGATGGGTTGGGCACTGTGACTGCAAACGACAGTTATATGGATATTCATATTGATGAAGTGCTCCAATTACCATTGGTAGATGTTGATGCGGTGGCTGCCAGAAAATTCAAAGTGGTGGTGGATGGTGTGAACTCATCCGGCGGAATTATTATTCCAAACTTATTAGAGCAAATGGGTGTTGAGGTGGTTAAGTTATACTGTGAACCCAACGGACATTTTCCGCACAATCCGGAACCTTTAAAAGAACATTTGGGCGATATCTGTGCGCTTGTGGTTCAAGAAAAAGCTGATTTCGGCATCGTGGTTGATCCGGATGTAGACCGTTTGGCTTTTATTTCGAACGATGGTGAAATGTTTGGTGAAGAATATACTTTGGTGGCGGTGGCCGATTATGTACTGAGTAAAACACCGGGCAATACCGTATCAAATATGTCATCTTCAAGAGCTTTGCGCGATGTGACCCAACAACGCGGCGGAAGCTATCAAGCCAGTGCAGTAGGCGAGGTGAATGTGGTTGAACTCATGAAGAAAACCAATGCCATCATTGGTGGCGAAGGCAACGGCGGTATTATTTATCCGGAATTACACTACGGACGTGACAGCTTGGTAGGTGTGGCTTTGTTCTTGACACATTTGGCCGGAATGGACAAAACCGTGGCTGAATTGCGCGCGAGCTATCCGCAGTATTTTATGAGCAAAAACAAAATTGAGCTCACCCCAGAGATTGATGTGGATGCTATTTTGAAAGCGATGACTGAGAAATATCAGCATGAAGACATATCCACCATTGACGGAGTAAAAATTGACTTCGCTACCGAATGGGTGCATTTGCGCAAATCGAATACCGAACCGATTATTCGTATTTATACCGAAGCGCCCAACCAAGCGGCAGCCGATGCTTTGGCTTTGCGCATCATTGATGAAATCAAAGCGATTGCTGGCATTTAATTTACATACAAATCAAATTATTTGAAGCCCGGATTATTTTCCGGGTTTTTTATTTTATATGCTTTGATTGTTTGCAAATTTCAAACGATTTCGATAGCCTCAAAATAACAAAATCACTTATCTTTGGCAGCAAATTTTACGTCATGAACGATACCACTTCAGCTGTTTTGTCTACGGAACTTGAAAAGTACTTTTTGCCTTTTCGTCAGAACATTATTGGCATCAATCAAACTTTTGAATCGCCGTTTGGGCAGCAGAAAATTGTATATACTGATTGGACGGCCAGCGGAAGATTGTATCGCCCCATTGAAGAAAAACTCACCAATGATTTCGGGCAATTTGTAGCCAACACGCATACTGAAACCACCATTACCGGCACGATGATGACCTTGGCGTATCATCAGGCCAAAGAAATCATCAAAAAACACGTTCATGCCTCGGCCGATGACGTTTTGATTACCGATGGTTCAGGGATGACGGGCGTAGTCAATAAGTTTCAGCGTATTTTGGGGCTTAAAGTTCCTGAATCGCTCAAGGCCAGAACGACTTTGGATTTGACCGATCGCCCGGTGGTGTTTGTGTCTCATATGGAGCATCATTCTAACCAAACGTCTTGGCTTGAAACGATAGCTGAAGTGATTGTAGTTCCGGCTTCGGCCGATGGTATTTTGTGTTTGGATGCTTTTGAAAGCTATGTAGCAAAATACAAAGATCGTTCGGTTAAAATTGCTTCGATTACTTCGTGTTCTAATGTTACGGGCATTAAAACACCTTATCACGAGGTAGCCAAACTCATGCATCGCTACAATGGTTATTGTTTTGTTGATTTTGCGTGTTCAGGCCCTTATGTAAACATTGATATGCATCCGGTAGATGAGGATTGCGCGCTTGATGCTATTTTCTTTTCGCCGCATAAATTTTTGGGCGGACCGGGCACCAGCGGTGTTTTGGTATTCAACAAAAAGCTATACCGCAACGGAGCGCCTGATCATCCGGGTGGTGGAACGGTTGCTTGGACCAATCCGTGGGGCGAACACAAATATGTTGAGAATATTGAAGATCGCGAAGACGGCGGAACACCGGGGTTTTTACAAGCCATCAAAACAGCTTTGGCTATTCAGCTCAAAGAACAAATGAGCGTTGAAAAAATCTTGCAGCGCGAGCATGAATTAGTTCATTATGTTTTTAATGAACTCGGCAGCATAGATAATTTAAAGATTCTGGCGGCACAACACCGCGAGCGATTGGGTGTTATCTCTTTTTATATTGATGACCTGCACTTTAATCTGGGCGTTAAATTGCTCAACGACCGTTTTGGTATTCAGACCCGTGGCGGTTGCAGTTGTGCCGGAACTTATGGCCATTATTTGCTCAATGTTGATCAAGATACTTCACACAAACTTACTTGTTTGATTGACTCGGGCAATTTGATCGAAAAACCGGGATGGATTAGGTTGTCTATTCACCCAACCACCACCAATGCTGAGATTGAATACGTTTGTGCGTGCATTAAAGCCTTGGCTCAAAATCACAAAAACTGGTCGGCAGATTATACTTATAATGCACAAACCAATGAGTTTACGCATAAAAAGGCCAATGCAACTCAAAAACAACTGCTTGACCAATGGTTTAAGTTATAGTTAGCTTTTTTTGTGTTTCCAGCGCTTGTGGATCCAGAAGTAAAATTCGGGCGCTTCATGAATTTGTGATTCAACCATTTCCATGAAATCATCCGTGATGGTGTAATCAGGATATTGCTGAACATTTTCATAGAAATTCTCAAAGCTGGCTTGGTAATGTCCGCGGCTTATCTTGCGCACTTTTAAAAATATCACATTCATATCGTGGCGTTTGGCCAACATTTCAGCGCCTGTGTGTACCGGAACTTCAACACCCATGAATTTTTTCCAGTGAAAAGCCGAACTCAATTTTGGGGTTTGGTCAGAGGCAAAACCAAAGATTCCGAGCTTACCGCTGCGCGTACATTCTTTGATGGTTGGAATGGTTTCTTTGGTGGTGATTAAATGCGCTTTGAATCGGGAACGAATTTTCTTGACCAAGTTGTCAAAATGTTTGTTGCGGATGCGTTTGTATATCGCGAATCCTTCAAAAGCTATGTGGCGATTGATAGAAATAGCCCATTCATAACTACCGTAATGCGCGCACATCATGGCGATGCTTTTTCCTTTTTGCTCTAATTTTTTATATTCTTCAAGGTTGGTAAATACAAAGCGTTTTTCAATTTCTTTTTGCGAAATATTCATGGTTTTGATCATCTCAAGAAACATGTCGCACAAATGGCGAAATGATTTTTTTTCAATTTTCAAGCGTTCAGCATCACTTAAATGCGGTAGTGCCAACGCTAAATTTTGGCGCACCGTTTTTTTTCGATAACCAATGACGTAGTATAGAAGTAGGTAAATTCCATTAGACAAAGTATAGAGCAATCTGAACGGAAGCATTGAAATCAACCAAAGAATCGGATAAACCAGTAAGTAAGCAATGAGTTGCATCAACAAAAATTTGTACAAATATAGCGTATCAACCTGATTTGTTGCCGTGATTTTAACAAAAGCTACACAAACATTTTACTATTTTTACGCAAATAAAAATGGTACATGAACACTTTGCTTCTTTTGCTGATTGCAGCCAATGTTTTGGTGAGTTTTAAAGCTTTTAATGACTTGCTTTTTTTTAGAAAATATGAATTTCATATTGGCAGTATTCGCTCGGGTGAACATATTCGTATGATTAGTTCAGCCTTTTTGCATGCAGATCTTGGGCATTTGTTTTTTAATATGTTTACGCTGTTTATGTTTGCTCCGGTGGTTACAGCTTATTTGGATTCGTTGTCTTTTTTAACCATCTATTTTGGCAGCCTTGTTTTTGGTAGTTTGCTCACTTTGATGATGCACAAAGATGACTACAGTTATCGAGCGGTGGGTGCTTCGGGCGCGGTAACCGGTGTATTGTATTCGGCTATTTTGCTTGAGCCCGGCATGAGTTTGTATTTGTTTTTTATCCCGATTCCGATTCCGGCTTATTTGTTTGGGATTGGCTATTTGTTGTATTCAATTTATGGTATGAAAGCCAAGAATGACAACATTGGGCATACAGCACATTTTGGTGGGGCCGTAGGCGGTTTTTTAATCACGCTGATTAAGTATCCGCAAGTGCTTAGCCAAGAGCCGTTTATGGTAGGTTTGTTGCTGGTTCCGATAGTAATTTTATTTTTTATGGCCAGATCCGGAAAAATCTAGTGGCACAACATTTGGTAAAAGGCACACACAAAATTTAAATATCTTAATCATGAAAAAGCAAATCTTCTTTTTATTGGCCTTATGCACAACTTTTGTTCAGGCGCAAGAATTCAAACAAGTTCCAATGATTAACGTATCGGGCGAAGGAAAAGTAAAAGTAACTCCAGATCAGGTTTCTATTTCAATTGCGGTAGAAACCAAAGGAAACAAAGCCATCGAAGTCAAAAATGAGAACGACAACAAAATTGATGCGGTTATTAAATACCTGAAAAAATTTAATTTGGCTAAGGAAGATTATCAAACCCAACGCGTATCACTTTATCCGACTTATGATTACGACAAAAAGAAAAATTATTATGTTGCCAACCAAACCATTACTGTTCTTTTAAAAGATTTGAATAAATATGATGCTTTGATGGATGGTTTGACAGAAGTTGGCATCAACCGCATTGACAATGTTGAGTTTAGATCATCTAAAATGAGTCAGTTGCAATCTGAGGCCAGAAAGCTGGCTATTCGAGATGCCAAGACCAAAGCAGAAGATTTTGTATCAGTCTTGAATCAAAAAGTGGGTAAGGCCATCAACATCTCTGATAATTCACAGACGTATTATCCGCCGCGCCCCATGTATGAAATGAAGGCCATGGCCATGGCTGACGGAGCAGCGGCTCCGAGAGAAACGCTGGCTGCCGGTGAAATTGAAATTGTGGTCAATGCTTCGGTGAGTTTTGTACTTGAATAAAATAGAATTTATTACAGAAAAGCCTCTAAATTTTGTGTTTAGAGGCTTTTTTTGTGTGTAATAGCGATGAATCTTTGGCAGTTGTTTGATTTATTTTGACTTTTGTTGTACCAATCATTATCCAAATGAATAATCTCAGAGCCAAGGGTTTATTTAAACAGCCTCAAATACTTGTTTTACTCGCAGCAACCATTTTTTCGGGTTTATTGCTGATTCTAGTTAATTTTTACACCATCAAAATTCTCAATGCAACTCGGGCTTATGTCAATGGAGAGTCGCATTATTCTAAAAGTCAGAAAGATGCTACCCGATATTTGATTTCATATATGCACACCGGCGACCAAAACCAATGGCAAAAGTTTCATCAAGAGATTTTGATCCCTTTGGCCGACGGAAGAGCCCGTATGGGCATGGTTAGTGATGCGCCTGACGATCAAATCAAAAAGGAGTTAATACAAGGCCGAAACAACGACGATGATTTAGACGATATTATTTGGCTGTATAGACAATTCAAGGATGTATCGTATATGAAAAGTGCGATTCATCAGTGGGAGCAGGCCGATCCGCTTATTAAAAAACTTAATGCTATTGGAAATGAAGTTTATTACAAACTTACCGAAGGCACATTAACTCCGGAAATTAAAGAAAAATACCTGGCCGAGATTGGAGTGTTGGCCGCTCAACTCACTATTTTTCAGCAAGAGTTTTCTGAGCAATTGGGCCAAAGTTCAAGAGCATTAAAAGGCTATTTGTTGTGGACCAATATTTTCTTCATTTTGGCCATTATTTTGAGTGTATCTATTTATTATTTGATCATTGTAAAAAAGCTCACGGATTCAAATCTTGAAATTGAACAAGTAAACAATGATTTAATGATTGCCAATAAAGAACTCGATCATTTTGTGCACAGTGCAACGCATGATTTGCGTTCACCGATTGCTCTTTTAAAAGGTATTATCAATATTATTCGTCAAGAAGACGATCCTGAAAAAGTTGAAGAATTGCTCAATATGATGCAAGTGAGCTTGAATAGACAAGATCAATTCATCAGCGACATTATAGATTATTCAAAAAATAAGCGCAGCGGACTTATTATTGAGCCTTTGAGTTTGGGTAAAATTATTGACGAAGTTCTCTCACAATTGCATCATGTGCGCGACACCAACCATATTGAAATCAAGAAGGATATTGAAGTTGATGAGATTTTTGGAGATGGTTTGAGAATTAAAATCGTCTTAAATAATTTGCTGTCAAACGCGGTCAAATACTCGGATGATAACAAAGCGTATAAATTTATTTCGGTCAAAACCTATACAATCAATAAAAGTTATGTTATTGAGGTTGAAGACAACGGAATTGGAATTGACGCTGCGCATCACGAAGCTATTTTTGAGATGTTTTTTGTGACGAATATCAACAAAGGTTCAGGTTTAGGACTCAGTATTGTGCAAGAGGCAGCTCAAAAGATGAATGGATCTATTAGTGTAACCTCAGAATTAGGCAAAGGCAGTAGGTTTATTTTAACGATTCCAATTAATTAATAAATTAAAGTTTGAATTCCGTGGGCCGGTATCTTAACCAAAGCAGCTTTTTGGTCTAAGCACAAAAAGTATGAAACTTCACTATTGCTTTGGTTCATAACAACAGTAATGATTTTTCCGTCCGGATTCAAAAATGAAGTGCTTAATAATTGGCTTCGACTGGAGCTACAACTCACTCTTTTGGCATTCGGTAGAATGTATTTTGAAAAATGTCCGATGTAGTAATACGATGGTGTATAAGTTAATGCTCCTGTATTAAGGTTGGCGTGGATTGGCGCGAAACAAAAGTTTCCAACATGGTTTGGGCCTCCTTTTTCATCTAATAAAATATTCCAGTCGGTCCAACCTACAGTTCCGTTATTAAAATCATTAATTATTGATTTACCGTAACGCTCACCGTTGGCCCATTTTTGGTAATTATCAGGATTAAAGCTTTCGGCACAACCTTCTGTAAACAATAAGTTTTTATCCGGATACATTTCGTGAACCTTGGCAATGTTCTCAAACATTTGTTCACCACCGCTCCAGTCTTCATACCAATGGTAGCCAATACCCCAAACATAAGCTGAAGCCTTTGGATCATCAAACATAACCGCTGTTCTTTGAAGAATTAAATCGCGGTTGTGGTCCCAAATGGTTATTTTTTTATGACCCAACCCCGCTTTTTGTAAAGTTGGGCCTAAATAATTTTTCAGAAAGTCACGTTCTTCATCAGCGGTGTAAATACAAGATTCCCATTTTTGGGTGGCCATTGGCTCATTCTGTAGAGTTAATCCCCAAATCGGGATACCTTCTTTTTCATAACTTTTTATAAACTTGACATAATAGTTGGCCCATGATTGTTGATACTCAGGGAGCAATTTTCCTCCGCGCAACATGTTATTATTGTCTTTCATAAATGCTGGAGGACTCCATGGGCTTACATATAATTTAAGTTGATGACGGGCGGTTTCTATGGCTTTTTTAATCAATGGGATTCTATAGATTTTGTCATGAGCGATGTTAAAACTTTTGAGTTCTTTGTCACCTTCTTGAATGTAAGTATAACTCCCGGAACTAAAATCTGAACTGTGAATTGTAGTGCGCATAAGCGAATAACCAATTCCTTTTTCGGGACTGTAGTAGGCATCTAAAAGTTCTTGCTGCTTGTCTTTTGGCAATTGACCAAAGACTTCGGCACTGGCATCGGTAACAGCGCCGCCTATGCCCAGAAAAGTTTGAAAGGTTTTTTTAGGTTCAACAAAAACACAGATTTGGGTTTCAAGGGGTTGTTTAAGTTCTGAGAAATAACTGTTTTCTGTGGGCGTTAATCTCAACTGAGTTTGCTCAGCAGTTGTAATAACCTGCACCTGATTGTGTTTGATGAGCCCAACTGGTTTTGAGTTGTTCTTTTTTTGAGCCGATCCCAATAATGTGATCATAGCTAAAATCAACGTAATTTTTTTTTTCATGAGGTTAAGTGTTTACCAAACATATGTGGCAATTGTACCTGGAGGTAGTGAAGTAGCAACCCGTTTTTGGTTGTGTTTGATGTTAAATAATTCTACTGAAGCGCCATCATTCTCAACCAACAAAACTTTCTTTCCAGAGGGAGTTTTGAATGCTACAGTATTGAGATTTCCGCTGATATTGCTGGCGATTCTGACCGATCCTTGCGGAACAAATTTGGCCGCATGAGCAATGATATAATAAGATACATTGCGTGTAAAGCTTGTTGCATTTACAACCGTTATTGCCCCTTGGCACTGACTACAACCACCTGAAGTATGAGGGCCGAATGAAGCATTGTTGGCTAAATTCCATTCAAGGGCATTTTTACTCCAGTGACGCATTGAGCCAATAATGACATTTTTGATATGCCATTTTAAATCGTCGCCAAAATTTCCTACCGATGAGGTCCATTGCTCGGTAAAGTATAAGTTTTTGTTCGGAAATGCATTGTGAACTGTGCTCAAAGCGCTAATATCGCCAGCATACAGATGAAATGCCGACCCATCAACAAAACCATTGGCTGTTGCATCGTTAAGTACTGAAATGGGGTAATCTGTAACATCGCAATTGTGGTCATAGGCAACAATTTTGGTGCTGATACCGGCTGCAACAAATGCAGGTCCAAGTTTTTTAATAAAACTGATTTGTTGCGCAGCTGACATAGTCATACTCGGGTTGTTGTTGGGGTTAAGCGGTTCGTTCTGCGGACAAACTGCATCAATGGTTATTCCTTGCCCTTGCATAGCTTGAATATACTTGACAAAATATTGTGCGTATGAATTGTAATAAGTTGGCATCAGACTACTGCCCACGGTATTGTAACTAGCTTTCATCCACGAAGGTGCTGACCAAGGCACAGCCATAATCTTGATATTTGGATTGATGGCTAATATTTGCTGCAAGAGTGGTACTAAATGCGTCATGTCTGGTGCAATACTAAATTGACTTTGTGTAATGTCTGATTGACCTTGAGGCAGATCGTTATAGGTAAAAGGAGCTGTATTCAAATCAGATGCCCCTATGCTAATGCGTAAATAACTCACACCAATTGAGTTAGCAGAATTACCAAAAAGTTCTTGAAGCAGTTGCTGTTTTTTATCAGGATTTAATTGGTCAATTACTTCGGCACTTCCACCGGTTAGGGTATAACCAAAACCGTCAATGGTTTGATAGGTTTGTGATTCATCTACAACAATATCTTGAAAGTTATTTTGAATCGTACCAAATTTTAAAATGCTGTTTTGTTGGGCTAATTTTATTGATTGATCTGATTTGGTATACCATACCGAAATATCTGTTTTGTCAAGTACTGTTGGCCCTTGTTTGTGAGCTGAATCTGTACTTTCGGTACCCGGAGCACATTTTATTAAAAGCAATGTGAGTAGAGTATATAATGAAATATTCATAGCGATTTGTGTTTTTTTCATGTTAATCCATTTTGAGTTCTACAAATACAGGTAGGTGGTCTGACGGATATTTTAAGTCGCGAGAATCACTCAGTATTGCATATTTATTGACTTGAATTGTAGGTTTTTTTGAAACAAAAACATAATCAATCAAATTGGTAACCGCCTGGTCATGCTTAAAATTGTTAAAGGTGCCTGACGGACCAAAAGGTTTTTGCCGACTCACCAATCGGGTATCATTCATGGCTTTTCTGAGTGTAATGATTCGTTCAGTAGTAGGCTCAGAATTGAAGTCGCCCATAAAAATCACCGGAAGTTCAGCCGTGTTTTTTTGGTTGATGGTTTTTAGAATTAAATCAATGCCGTTGGTTCGCGCCATTTGGCCCATGTGGTCTAAATGCGTATTAAAAACCCAGAATTTCTTGTTGCTTTGCATGTCTTCAAACAAACCATAAGTGCAAACTCGGTTAAAAGCGGCATCCCAACCTTTTGAAACTATATCTGGCGTTTCAGAAAGCCAAAAAGTATTTGATTCTAATAGCTTAAATCGCTCTTTTTTAAAGTAAATATTTGACGATTCTCCTTGATTGTTGCCATCGCGACCTTGACCAATTTGCGCATATGATATTAAGCTGTTACTAATGTCAATTACTTGGTTGGGTTTCGCTTCTTGAATGCCAAAAATATCGGGTTCATAAAATTGAATTTGCGCACAAAAAAAATCTTTGCGGTGTGACCAATCATTTTCACCATCAGAAGCAACATCTAATCTAATGTTGTAGGTCATAACAGTGAGTTTTTGTGCTGAAATAAACGTGGTTATAAACAGCAAACACAGAATTGGGATGGATTGAGAAAATTTCATGTTCATTTTTTTAAATGAGCCTCAGTGAATCTTTGACTGAGGCTCATAGCAAAAACTTAATTAACTAAACTTGAAAAACTAAATTACTATTAATACCCTGGGTTTTGTTTTAAATTCGGATTGCCGTCAAGAGCTTCTTGCGGAATCGGCATTAGTAAATCTTTGGCTTCTAAATTGCTTACATAAGGCATTGGAACCTCTGTTGAGGTTTGTGTGTCAGGGTTATATTTAGGATAGGTTTGCAACGCAAGGATTTCTAATGCTTTTCCTTCGCGTTTTAAATCAAACCAACGCTGACCTTCAAAAGCTAGCTCTAAGAAACGCTCTCGGAGAATTTTATTAATCGCATCATCTGTTGAAGTAGCCGCAGCTACATCGGTTAAGTTTACACGGTGTCTAATTGTATTGACCAAAGCCATTGATCCGTTCAGATCTCCGTTATGTGCCAATGCTTCGGCTTTGAGCAAAAGAATATCTGCTAAACGAAAAAGGTAAAAGTTCTGAGTTCCGTTGGTTGCCCGCATTTTCCACGGGTTCGGGAATTGCGTAAAAGTAGTCCAATAGGGGTCGGCAAAAGTAGTCGGTAATTTTTTGATACTTGAGGCTTTGCGTTTGGTATCTAATGCCGAATTAATGGTATGCGACGGGGTGTTGAATTTTTTCCAGTTGTTGCCGATAAATACATTAGTACACCATCCGTCTATGGTAGTACCCGGACCTTCGCCGTTGATTTCCCAGATGGATTCGGAATTGCCTTCATGCGCATTATCAAATAAATGGTCAAAATTGCTCATCAATGAATAACCTCCGCCTATAACAGCATCACAATGTTCAACCACTTTAGCCCAATCTGGATTGGGTTGGGTAGCATATACTTTAGCCAATAAGGCATGTGCAGCTCCTTTACTGGGTAGAAATTTGCTGGTAGGAGCCGCTGTTGAAGTGGGCGCTTTTTGAAGAGCGACTTCACAGTCAGCGATGATGGCCGCATAGACTTGCTCAACAGGTTTTCTCTCCGGATACAATGATGGATAAATTTGCTCAAAATTATCGTTGTTGATTGAATAAATGTAATCGTTTACCAATGGGAAGTCGCCCCAAGTCTGAACTCCTTGAAAACGACTCAAAGCCCTGATCAATGAAGCTTGACCAATCATTTCGTCTTTTTTTTCAGGAGTTAAACCCGGTACATCGTTAACATAATTGATCACTAAATTACATCGTTTTACAAACTCATTAAGCCAACGCCAATCGCGTGCAATCACATAATTGGTTGCAATAGGTCTGTATTCTTCAATTTGAAAAAACGGCTCGCCATCGGCACCTGCATAGGCTACATCGGCACCTGCATCTCCATAAAAGAAATAGTCAAATTGCCAGTACTCAATGCCAAAAGAACCGATGCAACTGCGCATAGCGTCTTCAGCTTGTTGTACCGTTTCAAGAGGAGCATTTGGATCTCTATAAATATCATCGGTAATGGGCTCGGTGTCCATCAATTCACTACATGAAATCAACATTGAGGCCGATACCAAAAGCCATACTGCTTTTTTTAAGTAAGTTCTTTTTTTCATGATTTTTTTGTTTGTTAAAACCCTGCTTTTAATCCAAAAATAAAGGTACGCACTTGCGGATAAGTACCGTAATCTATGCCCGGAGATACATTTGAATTTCCGGCATAGGCACTAACTTCAGGGTCAAAACCTGAATATTTGGTCCAAGTGACTAAATTTTGCCCGGTTACATATAGTTTAAGTGACTTCAATCCTAAATATAATTTTTTAAAACTATATCCTAAAGTGGCTGATTTTAAGCGTACATATGATCCGTCTTCAATCCACCGGGTTGAATTGGCGGTAGCCGCAACTCCTTGGTAATTTGAAGGGCCTGCTATTGGGATGTCGGTTATTTGACCCGGAGTTGTCCAACGATCAAGCACTGCGGTTGATTGGTTTTTATTGTCAATCATTCCCTCTAAATCAATACGTGAAGCGTTAAAAATATCATTGCCTTGGCTTCCGGTCAAAAGTACATCTAACGTAAATCCTTTGTATGAAAAAGTATTTGTCATACCGAAGGTGTAATCGGGTAGGGCATTGCCTATGATGGTTCTGTCTGCGGTGGTAATTCTCCCGTCGTTATTGATGTCTTTGTATTCTAAGATACCATTTGCAGGATTTACACCGTTAACAACATAGCCATAAAAATTGCCCAGAGGCTGTCCTTGTTCTATGCGTGTAACTCCTTGATAACCCTCATAATAAACGGATACATATCGGCCCATTTCTAAAACTTGGTTTTTGATAAATGAAATATTAAAACCAGTAGACCAACTAAAATCACCTTTAAAGTTGACGGTACTCAAGCCGACTTCAAGGCCTTTGTTTTCAATTTTTCCGCCATTATAGCGATATAAAACATCAAAAACATGAAGTTCGTTGTATATATTATCTGTAGTTCTTTTATAGATATCAGCAGATAGTTTTAAGCGATTGTTGAATAGACCCAAATCGGCTCCGAGGTTGATGTCGGTGGTGGTTTCCCAAGTTAAATCATCGTTTCTGTAATTGGATAGAGAACCTTGGTCGTCATTCAAAAAACCATACCATGAGTATTCGTTTACTGATGATATGTTTCCGGTTTGCCCCCAACCAGCGCGCAATTTGAGCTCTGTGATTCTTTTTGAATTTTTAAGAAATGACTCATTTGATGCTATCCAAGCAACTGAAACGCCAGGGAAATATCCCCATTTATTACCGGTTGCTAATTGTGATGAACCACTGGCCCGCATAACCCCGTTTATGATGTATTTGCCTTTGTAGTTATAAGTTGCTCTTGTAAAAAAGGATACATAATTTTTCTCTCGGGCAATTGTATCAGACGCCAAACGATTGATATACATCATTTGTGAAATATCCAGGCTTCTCAGATCAGGAGTAAACCCGGTTCCTTCAATTCTTTTCTCGTCGTATCTGATTTTTTGAATGCTCATACCACCCAATAAATTTAGCTCATGATCTTCTTTTTTTAGGTTGTAATTGAGGGTGTTTTCAATATTCCAATTGTATTGAGAAGTTGTTTTTTCTTTTCCGATACCGCGTTCTTTAGGGTCGTTACCAACTTCACCGCGTCCGTAATTTGATCGGTAACTATCTACAAAATACTGATTGACACTTCTGTTCCAATCAATGCTTAGATTGGGTTTCCAAACAAGATTTCGGGCCAAATTTATCTCTAAGCCTAGGTTTCCCAAATAGCGAAAAGATTCTGTGTCGTCTTGGCGACTTTGAAAAGATACCGGATTTTCAAGCGAAGCTACCGGATTGGCAGCAAATTGCCCGGGAAGTTGTCCGTTGGCCACTGCACCACCCACTAAATCATCAGCATAAACTGGTAAAAAGCTTGGTGTAGTTAAGGTGCTCAAAATCACTCCGCCTTGATTTGCGCTGTTGTTATCGCTGGTGTTTTTGTATAATGTTCTAATTAGATTCATGTTTGCATGTGCTTTGAGCCATGACGGACCATCGATATCGAGGTTGATTCTTCCTGAAATTCGGTTGAATGAAGCCGGATCTACGGTTCCTTTAATGTCTTGATATCCCAATGAAGCAAAGGCTCGGACTTTATCTGTTCCGCCTGAATATGAAAAATCATAGTTTTGATCTTGCCCGGTTCTAAAAACCAAATCTACCCAATTGGTATTGATACCAGCGTATTTAGGTTGATTGATATAGCTCACATACCCTGAACTGATTTCACCCATTAGATCTTTATATTGATTTGGGGTGAGTATATCAATTTGATTGACCATTTTTGAACTTCCAAAGTAAGAACTGAAATTAAAGGTGTTTTTGTTTGCTTTTCCTTTTTTGGTCGTAATAATCACTACACCAGCACTTCCGTTTACACCATATATAGCGGTTGAGGTGGCATCTTTTAGAATTTGCATGTCAACTATATCGTCAGTATTGATTCCGTTGGTGTCATAGGTTTGAACACCATCAATTACAAATAAGGGATTATTTCCTGATTTAATTGAATTCAATCCGCGAATTCTAATGTCTAGACTTCCGCCGGGTTTTCCGGATGGTTGAACCACCTGAACACCCGCAGCGTTTCCTTGTATGGCTTGTCCAACATTAAACAAAGGTCTGTCGTCAAAAGCATCTGATTTGATTGATGAAATGGCGCTAGTTAAATGTTTTTTCTTTTGGGTTCCGTAACCCACATTCACTACAATTTCTTCTAGTTTATTGGTTTCTTCTTCTAAAGTTACATTAATAGTTCCGCTGGCTTGAACAGAAATTTCTTTGCGGGTATATCCAATAGTGCTAAAAACCAATTGGTCAGCACCATTTAATTTCAATTGATAATGCCCATCAATATCTGACGAAATCTGTTTTTTTGATTTTTTAGAGGTGATGTTAACCCCAGATAAAGGCATTTTGCTTTTGGCGTCAGTTATGGTTCCTTGAATTTCAATAGTTTGCGCTTGGGCATAACCAAGTGCTAGCAAGAATATGAAAAGCAAATAGTTTTTGAGCTTCATAAGATCAACTTTTGAATTAGTTTAGATTCAGAATTGTCTGCTTCTGAAAGCATTGGATGATTTTAAAGAAGATTGTTTTGTTGGATATGTTTTTGGTATAAGCAAAAATTCCCTTACAAAAGCTTTATTTGTAAGGGAATTATACTATATCATAAGAATTAGTTTTTCATGAGCTTAATGGTTGAAGTAGCTCCGGTAGTTGAAACTTTTGCAAAGTAAACACCGCTGTTCAATTGTGACGCGTCAATAGAAACTTCTTCAGTTGAATCATTGCTGCTCAAAACCACTTTTCCGGTTACGTCAACAATTTGAACAGAAGTGATGTTTCCGGTGTTTTTTGAACGGAAAGTCCAAGAACTGCTGGTTGGATTTGGCGATACACTTACGGTTGAAGCCGAAGTAAATGTTTCATTTGATAAGGCATCAGTAAAGGTCCATTGACCTGTGGTTCTGTTAAAATCAACGTTATATGTTCCGAATGGGATAAAAATATCTCCGCCACCGCCATTGATTCCGTTTTCTGAAGTTCCGGAAAGAGCTAAATTATTGGCACCATTACCACCAGTACATCCGTATTGCATAGTCCAATCGTGGTTGTCTCTGAATTTTAAGTGCAACTCTGTATCGCCCCAACCCGGAAAAATTTCGCCTGTCCAGCTTGATTTTGTAAAGTGAATGTTGTCGGTAGTTTCAAGATCTAAATCTGTGCTCCAGCCAGAACCGGCAAAATTGCCAATCATGCTCACAACAACAGGTTCAAACACATATTCTGCCGGCCCTACTAATGAAGGCATTACAAAATAGGTGTTGTAAACACCGGTGGGTACAGGAATTGTTCCTCCGTTAACTACCGGCCCATCAGGAAAAGCACCGCCCCATTGATTAGCAGTTCCTTCTTGTTGAAAGCTGGCGTCTCCCCCCGGAAAATAAACACTCTTTTTAAAATATGCTAACCCATTGTTGGTTTGCATTTGCACATCAGCCGCCATTCCGCCGCCATTAATTTTAATCACCGGATTTGGGTTGATTCCTGGAGTAAACGAATATTCTTTGGTAGTCATATTGTAGGTAACATTCCAGAAACCTAAAGTTCCGACAATGTTTGACCCCCCATTAATGGTTACGGCTCCTGATGGAAATCCAGGTGCTGGTGTTGAAGAAGAGTAACCACCAGTTGTTTCCCATGTTCCTCCTTCAGAAAATTTCATGTTACCGTCGCCTACAATTTCAAAGTTGCTGGCTGTCCAAACAATTCCATCGGTGGATGTTAAAGCTAAGTTTCCGGGTTGTACCCAGCCACCAGTTCCGGTTCCGGTAATAGTTACCTGAGCTTGTGTATTATAACTCCAGCCAAAAGCAAGAGCCAAAATTAGATAGCGTAGTTTTGTTTTCATAAATTAAGGTTTGAATTAAATGTTTATTGAATGAGTTATTTTCTCTTAATGGGTTTGTCAAAATCATGGGTAAACCTGATTTCAAACGTTTGCGAATTTTCAGCAACACTAAATTATATCTTCAAAGGTTTACTCATTCAAAATCTATTACACTTGCATTACGCTATTTTATACTTTACATACTTTTTTTCTACGCATATTATTATAAGATTCTGAATTGCAATATTTTAAAAAATACTTTTTTGCTATGAAATTTTAAAATATTAATGTAATATTGTTGTGAGTACATTGTGAAATACCTAAAAAATTGTTTTTAAAAATGATTACTTTACAGTTTGAAACTTAAAATGATAAAAAAAATAATTATTAATATCTGCTTTTCTGCTTTTTTATCATTGATAAATGTTTTTTGCTATACTCTATCAGCACAGAATGGATTTGCTATTAAACCGAATATTCCGAAAGTAATTCACTACACCAGGAATGACTTTAAGGGCGATCCGCAATTTTGGACCGTTTGTGAACAAGACAATGGCGAACTTATTTTTGGAAACAATGATGGTGCTATGGTTTTTGACGGTGAACATTGGCAAAAAGTTAGTTTGCCTAATAATTCATCAATTCGAAGTATAGTCAAAACCAGTTCAGGAAAAATATATGCCGGCGGCTATAATGAATTAGGTCTTGTTCAAAAAAATGCATTCGGCCAATATCAGTATACTTCCTTGATAGAATCGCTGCGACTTGAGGGAGAAAATTTTGAAAATCTTTGGCAAGCACATCAGTTTAAAAATCATATCATTTTTAGAGCATTTAATGAATTGATATTAATTACCAACCATACGGCAATACAAATTCCTGCCAATAAATCATTTACTTTTTCGGCTATTATTGGTCAAAAATATTTGGTTCAAGACGCTAATCACGGCATTTATGAACTCAATGCCAATCAAAAAGAACTTCAACTAATTTTTAAATCAGACAGTTACGGGAATGAAGAATTAGCTGAGATTTTACCAACTTCAAACCCTAGCATTGTTTTGTTGGTCACCAAATCCGGATCAGTTTTTACCGGCGATATTAAAAATAAAACTATTAAACGCGATTTATTTCTTTTTGAAGGCAATCCAAAAGATCAGGTTACTTCAGTTATTAGCGATAATGCTGGCGGTTATATTGTTGGGACTTTGAGTTCAAAATTACTTAAACTGTCATCAAGCAAGCAAATCATTAGAAAAAGCCCTGAATTTTCAGGTTTAACCAATACTACAGTTCATAAACTTTTTAGAACCAAGAACAACAATATCTGGGTTTTAGAAAACAACGGCCTTGAGTTTTTAGATTATAAATCTCCGTTTATTTCGATTTTTGATCAAGCCTCTGTTTACGATGTTTTACTCAAGAATAATCAGCTTTATGTAGCTACTAACAATGGAATTTATTACAGTAACCTTGCTCAAAATCAAACCAACAGCAATTTGGTTTTCAATAAGATTGAATCCCTGCAAGGACAAGCTTGGTCCATAAAAGATTGTGATGGGGATATTATGGTTTCGCACGACACCGGAATTTACAAAATTACACAAGGGAATGCTCAAAAAATTGATGGCGCTTCAGGTTTTTGGAAATTGACAAAAATCACAACCAAACCGAACTCTTATCTGGCCTCAAATTACAATGGTTTGTATTTGGTCGTCAAAAAAGGAGCTAGTTGGGTTATTGAACGAAAGATCATGGGTTTTGACGAATCTACACGAGATATTTTAGCTGATGATTCACCCAATACCTATTGGGTTTGTCACGGATATAAAGGCGTTTATAAAATTCATTTAAATGCCGATTATTCAAGAGTTATTGCGGTTGAAAACTTCACGAATCAAAATGGTTTTAAATCAGCTTTTAACATCAATGTTTTTAGATGGAACAACAAGATTGTTTTTACTAGCAACAACGGAATTTATACTTATAATCAAGAGAGTAATAAGTTTGTTTTGTTTGATGATCTCAACCAGATTTTAGATGCTAACAAAAATACCCGTAAGTTACTTCAATATCAAAATAAAACTTGGTTTGTTCAAGATGATGAAGCCGGATATTTTATGACTAAAAGCAATATTCACAAGCTCAATAAAGATTTGTTTTTGAACCTTAAAGGAAGCTTCAACAGAGGCATGGAATGTATATATCCGCTTTCTGACAATAAAGTTATTTTCGGAACCAACTATGGTTTGTTTTTGTACAATTTAGCAGGAACACAAAATATAAAATCTGTACCAACTCAAATCAGTCAGGTAACTTATATCCATAACCAGAAAATAAATTACATCGAAACCAATTCGCAAAAAAATGCTATATCGCTTCCGAATCAAACTGATATTTTAAGATTTGAATTTGCTGCGCCTGAGATGATTTCAAGCACTGCAGTAAACTATAGCTATAAATTAGAAAACGTCGATGAAAATTGGTCACCTTGGCAAAGCAGTTCATTTAAAGAGTATACACATTTGCGTCCCGGAAATTATAAGTTTTTGGTTAAAAGTCGCAATTTAGCTGGGCTTTCAGGCCAACAAACTTCATTTGAATTTACCATCTTGCCTAAATGGTATCAAACTAATTTAGCTTATTTTATTTACCTGGTACTCTCGATTTTATTTGTATATTATTTGGTTCATTATGTCAAGAAAAAAATCGCTTATGAAAGACGTCGTTCTGAATTAGAAATTCAAAAAAATCACCACTTACTTGAATTAGAGCTCGAAAAACTTAAATTGAGTCGCGACCGCGAAATGATTCAAAAAGATAAATTGCACTTAGAAGAAGACGTACTCGGAAAAAGTAAAGAATTAGCCAACTACACTTTACTGCTAAGTCAGAAAAAAGACATTTTTGGCGAAATGCAGAACGATCTAAAACAATTACGTGATTTACTCAAAAGCGATGATGCGCGTCGTAAAATATCGGAGATTTTCCAGAAACTCAACCAACATAAAATAGGCGAGGAGTATATGGAAATTTTTGATGTGAATTTTGAACGTATTCACCACGATTTTTTCGAAAAACTCAAGCAACTAGATCCGTCAATTACAAAACGCGAACTTCGGTTGTGTGCTTTTGTCAAAATGAACCTTTCTAATAAAGAAATCTCACCTTTACTCAATATTTCCATTCGCGGAATTGAAAGCGCCCGTTATCGTGTACGTAAAAAACTCAATGTGCAACACGAAGACAACTTTGTGGCGTTTTTGCAGCATTTAGCAGATGAAAAATAAAAATCCACTTGATCAATTCGGGGTATTAGCCTCTGTTTTATTGCTTCCGTTGTTGATTTATATTTATGAAAACTTTTTTACCGAGAAGCAAACAAGATAACTTGTAGATTTATTTGTTGTTAAAATAGAGCTGGATTTTGGTAAAGGCAGCTTTTGCTTGGGTAATTAAAATAAGAAAACTCATTAAGCGAGTTTTTTTGAGATAATGCAGGATTACTGTGTGATCCTGAGTAAAGATAGCTTTCGCTTGAGTATTTAAAAACAAAAAAAACATCAAGGGAGTTTTTTTATAGGATAGGCAGGATTACTTCGTGATCCTGAGTAAAGGTACCCTTTACTCAAGCATTTAAAAACAAAAAACCCATCAAGCGAGCTTGTGGGTTTTTCTTATTTTAAATACTTGTGGGAAGAGCAGGATTATTTCATGATCCCAAGGGTGAACCCTTGGACAAAAAAACAAAACCCAAATTCAATCAAGCGAGCTTGTTGAATTTGGGTAATTATTTTTTTGGTGGGAAGAGCAGGATTCGAACCTGCGAAGGTTTCCCAACGGATTTACAGTCCGTCCTCGTTGGCCGCTTGAGTATCTTCCCGTGCGTTCAAGCGCGTGCAAATATAGAAACTGTTTTGGTGTTTGCAAACTTAATTTGCGCTATTGTACGAACTAATTTTTAAATGGTTGAGCCTAAGTCAAATAAAAAAATCCCCCGAAGGAGATTTTCTATCAAATGTTTTACTTTCTTATTTTAAAAGTGATTTTACTTTTTCTTTAAGCTCAGCTCCACGCAAATCACGCGCTAAGATTTTTCCGCTGGCATCCAATACAAAAGTAGTTGGAATGAGTTTTACGCCATAAGCATCGGCAATCGGATCTTCCATTTCTTTGAGGTTTGAAACCTGTGTCCAAGTAAGTCCGTCTTTGGCAATAGCGCCTTTCCATTTGGCTGCATCGCTGTCTAACGAAACACTGATGATGTTCAAACCTTTACCGTGGAATTCTTTGTATAAGGCTACCATGTTCGGATTCTCAGCACGGCACGGATTACACCAAGAAGCCCAAAAATCAACAATGGTAATTTTGCCCATACTTTGTTTGAGTGAAACCGTTTTTCCGGCCGCATCAGGTGCTGAAAAATCAGGAGCCATATCACCGGCTTTGAGTTCTTTGACGGCAGCCACTGGTTTGCCTAACTCATCCAATTGTTTTTTGATTTTTTTACCGTGTTTGGTGTTTTTTACTGATTCATCGAGTTGGTCGTAATAGCCTTTGATTTTTTTGATATCCGGTGCGCCTTGGTTAAACATGCCTTCAATAATCAAAGCTGAAATAAACGCTTTCGGATGGCTGCTTACATACGCATCGTTTTGTTTGATGAAATCTTCTTGAAATTTGGTGTATTCTTTTTGCAAAGCTTCAATGGTAGCCATGTCTTTGGTTTTTTGCGCCAATTCCATCTTTGCCATATTGTCTTGCTGAAACTTGATCATCTTTTTCTGAACTTCCCAACCTTTGGCTTTATATGCATTGAGTTCGTCGTTGTTATAGCTTCCTTTGATTTTGCTCAGTGGCAAACTGTCTTTGTCAATGGTCATCTCAATTTCGCCTTCTTCAAGAATAAACGGAATTTTGCCCATCACGCCTTCTACCTGAACCAAATACATTTCTGGTTCAACGGCTTTGCCCTCAAAAACAAATTTTTCTTTTTGAACTTTTACTGTATCTACTGATTTAAGCATGCCCGTTTCATCTTGGGTTTGCAACATTACCATTTTACCATCGGCAATTCCTTTGACGTTTCCGCTTACGATATACTCAGTGTCACCGGTTTTTTTACAAGAAGCCAAAACAGCTAGAGCAGAGGCTAATACAAGGATTTTTCTCATGAAATTATTTTTTGATTTGCCCGCAAAAGTATTCAAAATAATGCGATGCATCCGATTTTTCGGCCTTAAATTTTTGTTATAGTTGAGTTTATTTTTTTTGTGATGGACAAACAAAATCGGTTACCGGAACAGCCGTATTTTTAATGCCGACAAATCCTTTTTCAACATTAATCATATTGTGGTAACCGCGCGCTTTTAAAATCGATGCCATAATCACCGAGCGATATCCGCCTTGGCAATGCACATAAAAGGTTTTGTCTTGCGGAACTTCTGACATATGTGTATTGACTGTGTCTAAGGGAATATTCAAAGCATCAGCCACATGTTCGCCTGCATATTCTCCGGGTTTACGCGCATCCACAACAATCAAATCTTTTGAATATTGAGCAGCAAAAGCTTCGGGGCTAATTGATTCAATAGAGTCGGTTTCAAAACCAGCCGCTTCCCAAGCTTCAATGCCGCCTTTGAGATAGCCCAAGGCATGATCAAAGCCTACGCGGGCCAAACGCGTAATGGTTTCTTGCTCGCGACCTTCGGGAATCACCAGTAACAAAGGCTGATTGACATTCATGATCAAAGCGCCCACCCACGGAGCAAAATTGCCTTGAATACCGATAAAAATAGAACCCGGAATATGTTTTTGAACAAAGTCATTTTCGTGACGAACATCTAAAATCACCACATCGTCTTGCGCCATGGCTTCAAAAGTTTTGGCATCGAGCGCTTTATTGGCTTGACTCATCACTTGATCAAGCGATGCATAGCCCTTAATATTGAGCATTACGTTCTGCGGAAAATAAGCCGGAGGCAAACCCAAACCATCTAGTAGTTCTTGGGTAAATTCTGCTCGGGTCATATCAGCGCGCAAAGCGTAATTGGTTTTCTTTTGGTTGCCCAATGTATCAGTGGTTTCTTTGCTCATGTTTTTGCCGCAGGCGCTTCCGGCACCGTGACTCGGATAAACAATCAAATCATCGGGCAAAGGCATGATTTTATTTCTGAGCGAATCAAATAAATAACTGGCCAATTTTTCTTGGGTGAGTTCTTCGGTCAAGGCTTGCGCCAAATCAGGTCGGCCCACATCGCCAATAAACAGGGTGTCGCCGGTAATGATGCCGTGCATTTTATGCTTCTCATCTAGGAGCAAATAACAAGTGCTCTCGAGTGTATGACCCGGTGTGTGGATGGCGCGAATGGTATAATGGCCCACTTTAAATTCTTGTCCGTCAGTGGCAATCAAAGCTTCAAAACCCGGTTGAGCCGTCGGTCCGTACACGATAGTTGCGCCTG
Organism: Flavobacterium sp. CYK-55; assembly: GCF_018413465.1. GTDB lineage: Bacteria > Bacteroidota > Bacteroidia > Flavobacteriales > Flavobacteriaceae > Flavobacterium. Next base: position 61,419 of record NZ_JAHCDK010000012.1, on the reverse strand, counting down.
TTTTTTGCGCCAAATCTAAATGACCCGAAACAAAATCAGCGTGAAAATGGGTTTCAAAAATGTATTTGATTTGAGCGTTATCAGCCGAAGCTTTTTCAATATAAGGCCCGACTTCTCTGAGCGGATCAAAAATAGCAGCTTCGCCATTGCTTTCAAGGTAATAGGCCGCTTGCGCAATACAGCCGGTGTATATTTGTTCTATTTTCATCTTAAATAGTTTCTTTTTTAGTAAAAAAAAATGAGCTTCAAAGTTAATTAAAATAAGCAAGCTGCCGATTGAAACTTTTTAGCTACTCGGCAGCTATAACATTATGAGATTAAACTTCTTCGCCCTTGAGCATTTTGTTCCAGTATAAATAAGGTAGGATGTATTTTTTGAGCATCCAAAGTCGCCAATGTGGTTTAAAGCTTTTAAATACGAGCATTTGTTTGAGTTTTGGATCAGGCGTAAACTCATTTTTATAGTTGAATTCTGCCAACACCATTTCGCCGTATCCGGTGACCAGCGGGCATGACGAATAGCCGGTGTAATCTTCGTTATTGGCCTTAACACCTCTGATGAGTTTGAATAAATTATCCACTACCACCGGCACTTGTTTGCGAATCGCAGCTCCGGTTTTGGCGGTGGGCAATCCGGCAATGTCGCCTAAACCAAAAACGTTTTGATATTGAGCGCTTTGCAAACTGTTCAAGTGTACATCCATCCACCCGGCACTGTTGGCCAAGGTAGATTCTTTTAAAAATTTAGGTGCTTCTTGAGGCGGCGCTAAATGCAAAAAGTCAAACGGAATTTGAATAGTTTCGTTACCGTCGTGTTGTTCGTTGAGAATGTTGTTCTCATTGATGACACACATATTTTCTTTCGCGCCCACATGTTTGAAATGAACAATTTTGTTTTCGGCATCAATTTTTATCGGTGCATAAAATGTTTTTAAGTGAATGTTATAGCGGCCAATGACTTGCATGAGTGTATCGGCTACGATTTTTACGCCAAAAATAACCGAACCCGGCGTAGCAAAAATCACATTGGTTTTTGATGAAATGCCTTTTTTCTTAAAGTAGTGTGCCGATAAATAAGCTGTTTTTTGCGGAGCACCACCGCATTTAATTGGAGTTGTAGGTTGGGTAAAGACCGCATTGCCACCTTTAAATTTTTCGAGTAATTCCCAGGTTTTGCGCGGATCGACATAATTGCTGCAAATTACCCCTTTTTCTAAACCTTCTCTAAGACCTTCAATACCGTCGAGATTGTTGACCAAACCGGCAGCAATCACTAGGTAATCATATAGGATAACTTCATTCTTAGCCGTGGTCAATTGGTTGTTTTCAGGTTGCAAACTCGCTACCGAATCTTTGATCCAAGTAACACCTTTAGGGATAAACTCCGCAGTTTTGCGAATGGTTTTGTTGTAGTCAAATGAACCCGCGCCCACCAAAGTAAAAGCAGGCTGGTAATAATGTTGTTCTGAGGGTTCAATAATTGCGATGTTGAGACCTTTTTGTTTTTTGGTCAATTGGGCAGCCACCATAATTCCGGCAGTTCCTCCCCCAACAATAAGAATTTGATAATGTGCCATAATACTTTCTTTTTTTGATAAAAGTATATGGGTACATTTTGACAGAATGTAACTTTTGTTACACTTGCGATAATTTTATGCGTAATGTTTATTTTTTTGTCTCTTTTTTTAAAGATGGCAAAAAAAAGAAAGATGTACACCAACAATATGTCAAAGTATACATCTTTCTCTGAGCCATGTTATTTTTGTTTATGAGTGGTGGTTCTTTTTCTTGTAGTTCACATCGCAGCCGGACGCGCCGCATCCTAAATTAAACAGCGCTTGCATTAAAAAGAATAATCCGAACAAAAGATAAAACCATTGCTGGGTTTCATAGGCTTGTGCAAACAGCATCAGCGCTAAGGCCAATCTGAAATAGCGCATTAAATGCCAATTTTTAAACAAAAGTGATTTCATCTGATTTTTTGTAAAGTTAATTCAATTCATCTCGAACGCCGAGTTTTTTTAAAATGTCTTCCATCAAACACCATTTTGTGATGGCCGATTGCAGTAAATTAACACCTACAAATCCGGTAAACCACAACCAGTTGATGTTGACATAAACAGCGAGCAATAAGCTCAGCAAGATAAAAGTTCCGGCTATAGCGCGAATAATTCTATTGATCATAATTCAAGTTTTTAAAGGTTAAGGTTGTTCATTTTCTCAATGGCTACCACCGCTGCATGTATATGCGATTGTACATTTTGCACGGCGTTGAATTGATCAACTTCGGCCAGCAGTTGGTTGGTGTTTTCTTCAGACACAAAAGCGTAATACAGTACTGATTCTGTCACGGTGGCTTCAGTAGCAAACCAATGGTCGTTCAAATTTTGGTCAGCGTTGTCTTGATAACCGTTGACATCCTGAAACGAGAAATGTTTGACGCCGGCTGTTTTGAGCATGCGGACGATGTTTTTGTCAAAGCCTTTAGAGGCCGTTATGATGAGTAGTTTCATGATTTTTAGGTTTTATGATTTTTCCCATTTTTTTCTTTCGGTGATGTAATAAATCAGCGGTACAACTATCAGTGTAAGTAGAGTTGATACAATGGCGCCGGCTACTAGCGAGATGGCCAATCCTTGAAAAATTGGGTCAAACAAAATAATCGATGCGCCAATAACCACGGCACCGGTGGTGAGTAGAATAGGAGTAGTACGCACCGCTCCGGCCTCAATGATGGCTTGCTTGAGCGGAATGCCTTCGTTGAGCCTGATTTCAATAAAGTCAATGAGCAAAACCGAGTTGCGCACCATCACACCAGCCAAGGCAATCATGCCAATAAACGAAGTGGCCGTAAAGAACGCGCCCAGCAACCAGTGCCCGAGCACAATGCCAACAAGCGAAAGCGGAATTGCCATCATCATGACCATCGGGGTTTTAAAATTCTGGAACCAGCCCACAATGAGCATATAAATAATGATGATGACCACCAAAAAGGCTGCGCCCAAATCGCGGAAAACTTCTAGCGTAATTTGCCATTCACCATCCCATTTTACGGTAAAATCAGTCTCGTCGTTGGGTTGTTCCATATACAATTCATTGATTTTGTATCCGGCGGGCAATTTGATTTTTTGCAGTTTTTCGTTCATGCCCAAGATGGCATACACCGGGCTCTCTAAGGCTCCGGCCATGTCAGCCGTTACATAGACCACGCGTTTTTGGTCTTTGCGATATATGGTTTTGGCGAGTGTATCGGTTTTTACCTGAACCAAATCGCCCACCGAAACTATTTGTCCTTGTGCGCCTTTAATTTTAAGATTCTTGATGTCATCCAATGAGGTTTTATCGGCATCATGCAATGAAAGCACAATTCCCACCGGATCATTTGAGCGCGCATCGTGCAAATCGCTCACCGGATATTCTTTGAGCAAATAAGTCAAATTACCCACCACTTGTGCGGGCGCAATGCCGTTGAGCATGGCTTTTTCTTTGTCAACTTCAAACTTATATTCGGTTTGTGCGTCTTCGGTCATCCAATCAATATCAACAATATCAGGTGTTTGGTGCAAGATATCTTTGACTTGCTGCGCCACTTGAATTTGTTGTTTGTAATCAGGGCCGTAAATTTCAGCCACCAAAGTCGATAAAACCGGCGGTCCCGGCGGAACTTCAATCACTTTTACATTGGCGCCATAGCGATGCCCAATTTTTTGAATGGCTCCGCGGATGCGTTTGGCTATGTCGTGACTTTGCAAGTTGCGGTCTTCTTTGTGCAATAAGTTTACCTGAATATCGGCCATATTGCTGCCGCCTCGCAAGTCATAATGCCGCACCAAGCCGTTAAAAGTAATCGGTGCCGAAGTGCCCACATAGTTCTGATAGTTGACCACTTCGGGCTGTTCTGATAAATACTGAGCAATTTCTTGGGTGACCGCTGCGGTTCGTTCGAGCGTGGTTCCTTCGGGCATATCAATCACCACTTGAAACTCATTTTTGTTGTCAAACGGTAGCATTTTTACCACCACTTGTTTCCCGAAGAACATGGCTATTGAGCCGAATAACAACAACACCGTTGCGCCCAACATCCATCGTCTTTTTTTAGAATTATCCAGCAAAGGTTGCTCGAGCTTGCGGTATATTTTATAAATAAAACTCGTTTCTAAACCCTCATGTTCTTTGTGTTCTTGCTCGTCTTTTTCTTGCAGTAAATGATAGCCCAAATAAGGTGTTACAGTCAAGGCCACAAACAGTGAGAGCATCATGGCAATTGAAGCGCCAATGGGCATCGGACTCATATAAGGCCCCATCATCCCCGACACAAAAGCCATCGGCAAAATAGCGGCAATTACCGTAAAGGTGGCCAAAATGGTTGGGTTGCCAACTTCATTGATGGCGTAAATCGCCGCTTGGCCAAATGGCAGTCGCTTCATTTTAAAATGGCGGTGCATGTTTTCGGCAATAATAATACTGTCGTCTACCACAATACCCACCACAAATACCAGGGCAAAAAGAGTGATTCTGTTTAGGGTGTAACCCAACAAATAATAAGCAAACAAAGTCAAAGCAAAGGTCAGCGGCACTGAGAAAAACACCACCAAACCACCGCGCCAGCCCATGGCCAGCATCACCAAAACCGTGACGGCTATAATGGCAATACCCAAGTGCATGAGCAGTTCACCTACTTTGTCAGAGGCTGTTTCACCGTAGTTGCGCGTTACTTCAACATGCACATCCGCCGGAATCAAATTCTTTTTGAGCGCGTCTAAATGATGTATGATTTTTTCAGAAATTTTCATCGCATCGGCACCTTTGACTTTACCGACCGATATAGTTACCGCCGGATATTCTGATTTGTGCTGTGCGTATTTTGCATTCGCTTGGCCATAACCAAACGATACATATTGGCTTGCAGTGGCCGGACCATCTACTACTTGAGCCACTTGTTTTAAATACACCGGTCTATTTTTATACACGCCCACCACCAAGTTTTCAACGTCTTCGGCAGATTCCAAAAACGAACCTGTGGTCATTAAATACTCGCGATCGTTGTGTACAAAACTACCCGATTGTGCTTGGGTGTTGTTGGCCTGAATCATTTGCAGAATACCCAGTGCATCCACACCGTTCTCGGCCATTTTGTCTTTGTCTAAAACCACCTTGAGCGCGCGAGTTTGTCCGCCAATTTCTTTGGTAATGGCTACATCTTTTACTTTCTCAATCTCTGAGGTTACTTCTTCAGCCAATTGTCTGAGTTGGTACCCATCGTATTTTTCGCTCCAAAGCGTAATCCCGAGCATCGGCACATCGTCAATGGTTCGGGTTTTGACCATGGGTTTCATCACCCCGGCCGGAAACATATCTTGATGTTTGCTGAGTTCGTCGTATAGTTTTACATACGAACGCTCTACATCTTGTCCTACAAAAAACTGCACCACCAACATCGCCTGACCATTCATGGCCATACTGTGCACGTGTTCAACACCTTTGATGTTTGAAATCACTTTCTCGAGCGGTTTTACCACGCGGCTTTCTACTTCACTTGGGGCAGCGCCCGGATAACCAATGAGCACATCGGCCATAGGCACGTTAATCTGCGGCTCTTCTTCGCGCGGAATCAAAAACGAACTATACACCCCAATGATCATCAGCGCCACCATGAGCAAAACCGTGAGTTTTGAGTGAATAAAAAAGTGGGCTATTTTACCTGAAATACCTTCTTGCATAATTATATCTTTTTTTTGGGCGTGCCCCTACGGGTCAGGCTGTACGCTACAAGTCCTCGTTACTCTGCGGGCTTTTCGCTGCCATCCTTCACGCAACCGTTATCCATGAATCAGTATGGTTGTGATTAAAAATTAAGGTTGTACCAAAACCCCGTTATAGAGCTTTCCACTGGCCGAAACCACATAGGTTTCACCGCTGGTCAAACCCGATAAAACTTCGGTTTGGTTGCCTGTGGTTTTACCTAAGCGCAGCCAGCGCAACAAGGCTTTATGTTCTGGGCTTACTACATAAACACCACTCAATTGGCCCGAATGAACCAAAGCTTGGCTCAATATACTGATGCCGTTGGTGTTGTTTTGTTTTGGCGTTTGGTTGCCGGTAGCCAAGTCAACGCGCACAAACATACCCGAAAGCACTTTTGGGTCCGGATGCTCTAAGCTTACTTTAACCAAATATTGCCCGCCGGTGTTTTGTGCTGAGGCACTTACTTCGGTGACGGTTCCGGCTAAGGTTTTCCCGATTGATTTGACCAATATGCTGGCTTTCATTCCTGACTTAATACCAGAAATTTGACTCTCCGGAACCATTGCAACCGCTTGCCATTGCGTTCCGCCTTCCAAACTCACGAGCGGCATACCCGGATTGGCCATATCGCCTTCTTTGACAAAAGTTCCGGTAATCACCCCCGAAAACGGAGCTCTCACGTTGGCATAGGCCAATTGTGCCATTACTTCATTGCGCATTTGTTGGGCGCCTTCTAAAGCTGCTTGTGCAATGGATAGGCGCGCGGTCATATCGTCGAGTTCTTTTTGGGTAGCACTCTGTTGTTCAAACAGATTTTTAAATCGGTCATAGTCTTTTTTGGCGTTGTTATACGCGGCCTTTGCTTGTAGTATACCGGCATCGGTTTGGGCTTTTTTGGCTTGAATGTCGGTGTTGTTAATGCTGACCAACAATTGTCCTTGTTGCACTTTTTGACCCATTTTTACTGCCAGTTGCGTTACATAGCCCATCATGCGTGTGCTGATGTTGGCACTGTTGGCGGCTTCAATTTTTCCGCTTACCGAAACCACAGCAGCGTTTTGATCTTGGCCAACGATGGCCGTTTGTACAGAAACCGCAGCAGCAGATGATGCAGTTTTTTCGGTTTTTCCTGAGCAAGCCACCAACAAAATCAAAGTGGCAAGGGTTATCATCGAGGTGATTTTTTTCATGATTAGTTTGTTAAAAATTGAAGATAGGTTTGTGTTAATTGATATTCAAATACGGCTTGATCCAACTCGAGTTCTTTTTGCAGTTGTTGGGTTTCTGAGGCCAATAAATCTGTGGTTTTCTCTAAGCCTTGGGCAAATCGGTTTTGTCTGATTCTGTAGGCTTCTTGTGATTGTTCGAGTGCCAAACGCGATAGGTTGACTTTGTTTTGCGCGTCGGTTAATTGGCGCAGTGTTTTGTTGAGTTCCAATTGGCTTTGGGCTTTGTATTGTTCGAGTTCGGTGTTGGCTTTTTGGTATTCAGCCTTTGATTTTTGCGCTTTACCAATGGTTTTATAGCCGTCAAAAACATTCCACGAAAGTTGCGCGCCCACCGTATAGCCTTTGGCTGCGGTTCCTAAAAATGCAGTGTCGTATAATTCGTAGCTGCCAAAAGCATTCAATCGAGGCAAATATCCCATTTGGTCAGATACCGACATTTTTTGGTAGGCTTCTGAGGTTTTCATCATGGCTTGAATGTCTTTTCGCTGTTCAGATATCGTGCCTGAAACCGTATTCATTTGCGGCTCATAGACCAAATTTTCTGTAGGTTGATACACTTTTTTGTCTTGGGTTTCACCGAGTAAAAAATGCAAATAGTCTGAAGCATTTTGCACGTTGCTCAAAGCGTATTGCGCTTGATTCTGAATTTCGCCCACACGCACCTGAACCAACAACACATCGGTTTTTTGCACCATGCCTTGCTTGAAGTAATTTTCGATGAGTTTTAAATTGGCTTGTGCCGTAGCTTGTGCTTTTTTGATTACCGCTAAAGCTTTGTAGGCCAATTGCAATTGCATATAAGCTTTGTTCACTTCAAGTTTCAGATATTCGGCGGTACGCTCAGATTGTAATTGATAGGCTTGCATTTTGGTTTTGGCGGCCCCGCGAGCGATCCATCCATCGGCATTGATGAGTGGTTGCAATACTTCAAATTTCGTAGCGAAGTTTTTGGTTTTTTTCGGGTCGTTGAGCAAAGCCGGATTAAAGTCAGCCGCGGTTAAAATTTCTTGATTGAGTTTTGAGCCAAAAGCCATCAGCGGATTTGTCGTTGAAATTCCGGTATACGAAGCCGATACCGATGGCAAAAAAACCGCATTGGTTTGACGATAATCAGCACGAGCCGATGCAACTGCTTGGTTTGTTATTTTGAGTTGCCAATTTTGCTCGATGACTTTTTGCTGTAGTTCATTTTTAGAAATGCGCAAAGTGTCTTGAGCCCAAGCTGAACTGATGCTCATAAGCACCAAAGAAAATAACCTTGTATAATGGTTCATATAGATGAATTAAAAAATAACAAGGCAAAGATATTTTCGCGTGAGCAGTCGGTCAGTAACTAAAGTCACAACACAAAAAAAGCACGCCTTTTGAGCGCGCTTGTCTTTAGTTTAGTGCTAGATTTTATTCTTCTTCAGCTTTGTTCTTGAGTTGCATCAGTAGGGTATAAGCGCCTTTGGTCACGATTTTTTTGTTTTCAATGAGTTCGGGTTGGGCTATGCTTACAAATCCTTCAGACTGAATGGAAATGGTAACGGGTTGCAATATATAATGCAGCTGATCTTGAACCATAACCAGGTAATCTTTGCCTTCAAAATTCACCACAGCTTCTTCGGGTAAGGCCAGCGCTTTGTTGTTCTTGAGTTCAATTTCGGCATTCATATACATGCCCGGTAACAAGGTTTTGTCATAATCGTTAAAATGACAATGCACTTCAACGGTATGGTCTTCGGTAGATAAATCTTTGCTGATTAAGATAATCTCACACGGATGTTTTTGATCGGGCTGACTGTTGGTAAACGCAAACAGTTTTTGCCCTACCGATAAACGCATCACATCTTTTTCAAAAATCTTTAAGTTTAAGTGAATATCATCCGGATTCACGAGTTCAAACAACACATCGGTCGGGTTGACATACTTGCCGATATTGACATTAACTTTTGAGACAAAGCCAGAAATGGGCGCATAAATGTTAATGCTTTTTGAGATGTTGCCTTCGCTGAGTTTACTGGGGTTAATTGAGATGAGTTTGAGTTTTTCAGTCAAAGCGCTCAAAGCGATGCGCAGGTTTTGATATTCGGCTTCGGCCATTTGAAACACTTTATCACTGCTCGCTTGACTTTTGTTTAAATCACGTTGGCGTTCGTATTCTTTTTGTGCATAAACCAATTTGGCACGTGTAGCCAGATAATCTTGCTGCAAGTTGATGTATTGCTGGTCTTCTAAGGTAGCAATGACTTCGCCTTTAACAATGTGCATGCCCGGCAACAATCTTGTGCTTTTGAGGTAACCGCCCAAAGGCATACTCACCGAAACCATGTTTTGCGGTGGTACATCAATGATTCCGTTGACGCGTAGGGTAGAGGTCATGTTGCGGTACTCAGCGCTGGTTGTTTGCAAGCCAGCATTTAGGTATTGTGCCTGGGTGAGTGTTATTAAGTTTTCGGCAGTGGCCTGAGTTGTTGGGGTGCTTTCTTTTTTTTGACAAGCCGCCAAAACAAAAACGAGCGTTGTATATAAGGTTATTTTTTTCATGTTGAATTTATTTAGAATTGAGGTAATTGAGTTGGCTAATTGCTAAGTTAAATTGCATCACGGCATCAAGGTAATCACTCTGAATGGCAATGCTCTGATGCATGATTTGTACCCATTGCAGGTAGTTAATCTCACCACCCAAAAATTGCAGGTCGGCCGTTTGGGTCATTTGCGCGGCACTTTTAAGCGCGGTATTTTCGTAATAACTTATTTGTGCTTGTGCGGTTGAAAAATCTGTTTGTGCGTTTTTCCATTGTTTGCGCCAAAGTAATTTTTCATTTTCATATTGGTTCTCGGCAAGTTGTTGTTGCACTTTTGAAGCCGATATTCGGGCCCGTTGTGCGCCACCCAACAGCGGAATGCCCAAACCGATTTGCCCTGACTGAAAGCGTGTGCTGCTGTTGTACAGCACATTGTTTGAGCCTGTTCCTTGCATGGTCATGCTGTTGTAGCCTACGGTAAGCTCTGGCAAAAGTTTTGATTTTTCAAGTCGGGTAGCTGCTTGCTCAATGGCTTTTTGTTGTGCAGCCCATTGCACCTCGGTGTGTTGTTGCCAACCCAAACTATCTTGGGCCATCGGTGCCGGTAATTTTACCGCAATAGGCTTCGGACTGTAGAGCGTATCGTTGCCCATAAGCCAAGAAAACTCTTGAAGCATTCGATTTTTTTCGCGACGAACTTCGGCCAATTGCATCTGTATAGCACCGCGTTGGGTTTGTGCGGTGGCTTGCTCGAGTATATTGCTTTCGCCTTTTTTAAAGCGCAGCTCTGATTTGCGCTGGAATTCGGCAAAAATAGTATCGCTTTTCATGAGCAACTTTTCTTTTTCTAGCCAAAAAAGCCAACCGTAATAAGTATCGGTAACCTCTTTTTTAAGTTGCGACTCGCGCGCTTTTACTTTAATAGCAGCTGATTTGGTCACTTCTTTAAAGTACTTTTTCTGACGATGATACACCGTAGGAAAACTCAACGACTGCGCTATGCTCAAACGATTGTCGTTGTAGTAACTGTTGATTTGTCCGTATTCAGCATTGATGTTGGTAGGTGACAGATTGGTGGCCGATTTACTCAGTTTTTCATGATATTGCACCCGCAGTCGGTCTTGCTGTAGGTTTTTATTTTTTTTGAGCGCGGTTTGCAGGGCTTGTTCCCAGTTTAAAGTTTTTGTTTGTGCCATGCTGAGGTTCGGAATTAAAAGCATCCACAATACGACAGTTGCTATTCCTTTTGTCGAAGTGTTTTTAGTGGTTTTGCCTTCAAACAACACATACAAAATCGGCAAAACAAATAGGGTTAAAAAGGTGGCAATCATGAGTCCGCCAATAACCACGGTGGCCAGCGGACGTTGTACTTCGGCTCCGGCTCCGTTGCTGAGCGCCATCGGCAAAAAGCCCAACGAGGCTACAAAAGCAGTCATCAACACCGGGCGCAATCGCACTTTGGTGCCCATTAAAACAATGCGGTGTAAGTCCTTCATTCCTTCAGATTTTAGTTGATTAAACTCTGCAATCAGTACAATTCCGTTGAGTACTGCTACGCCAAAAAGTGCAATAAAGCCAACGCCGGCACTGATGCTAAACGGCATGCCGCGCAGGGCCAAAAAGAAGATACCGCCTATGGCCGAAAGCGGAATGGCCGAATAAATCAGCAAACCTTGACGCACTGATTTAAATGCAAAAAACAACAACAAGAAAATCAATATGAGCGATACCGGAACGGCTATCATCAATCGGGCTTTGGCTTTGTTGAGGTTTTCAAATGCACCGCCATAGGTAACGTAATAACCCGCAGGGAGCGCCAGTTTCTTTTCGACTTTGGTTTGCAATTCATTTACTATACTTTGAACATCGCGACCGCGCACATTAAAACCCACAATAATGCGTCGTTTGGCATCTTCACGCTGAATCTGATTCGGTCCGTTTTTGATGCTTACTTGTGCCAACTGCGACAGCGGAATCTGCGTGCCTGAAGCCGTAGCAATGAGTAAATTCTGAACATCTTCAAGGTTTTGACGTTGTTCGTCGCCCAATCGTACCACCAGATCAAATCGTTTTTCGCCTTCAAAGACCAGTCCGGTGCTTTGTCCGGCAAAAGCGGTATGAACTGCGCGGTTGATTTCTTCTACCGATAAACCGTACTGCGCGATGGTGCTGCGGTTATATTCAATAATAATCTGCGGCATTCCCGTTACGGGTTCAACATATAGGTTTTGTGCACCTTCAACCGTACCGACAATTTTGCCGAGTTTTTGTGCATAAACCGCAAGAGTGTCGAGGTTTTCGCCAAAGATTTTGCACACCACATCTTGTCGAGCGCCGGTCATGAGTTCGTTAAAACGCATTTGCACCGGATACTGAAACCCAGCCGTAATGCCCGGAACTTCGGTGAGCGCTTGCCCCATTTTTTCGCTGAGTTCATTAAATGTTTTGGCTGAGGTCCATTCAGATTTGTCTTTGAGAATCACCATCATATCACTGGCTTCCATAGGCATCGGATCGGTGGGAACTTCACCGCTGCCAATTTTGGTCACGACTTTTTCAACTTCAGGAAATCGCGATTTTAAAATATGCGCTGCCTTTTGTGTACTCTCAACCGTAGTGGTCAAATTACTGCCCGTGAGCACACGTGTATCAACCGCAAAATCACCTTCTTCAAGTGCCGGAATAAATTCTCCGCCCAGCATACTCAAAATAGCCACAGCCATAACAAACATCCCGATGACGGTAGCCAAAATAGCTTTGGGATGATTCAAGGCTTTTTGCAAATAATGTTGGTAACGTCTTTCAATTTTGGCCATTACCAAGTCAGATTTGTTGGGCTCGTGCTGAATTTTCTTGCTCAAAAACACCGAACTCATCATCGGAATATAGGTCAACGACAAAATAAAAGCGCCCAATAAAGCAAAGGCAACGGTTTGTGCCATCGGAATAAACATTTTTCCTTCAATGCCTTCCAAGGTAAAGATGGGTAAGTACACAATGAGAATAATGATTTGCCCAAACACGGCGCTGTTCATCATTTTGCCGGCTGAAGTTTTTACCTCAGCATCCATTTGGTCTTGACTGAGTTGGTTGATGTGTGTAAACTTTTTACTGTGGGTGAGTTGATGCATTACGGCCTCAACAATAATCACGGCTCCGTCTACAATCAAACCAAAATCAAGCGCGCCCAAACTCATGAGGTTGCCACTCACGCCAAAAAGGTTCATCATGATGATGGCAAACAACATCGCGAGCGGAATCACCGAGGCTACCAATAAACCGGCTCTGAAATTCCCCAAAAACATAACCAGTACAAATACTACAATCAGCGCGCCTTCGAGCAAGTTTTTCTCAACGGTGCCAATGGCGTTGTTAACCATTTTGGTTCTATCTAAGAAAGGTTCAATTACGACGCCTTTGGGTAAGGTTTTCTGAATTTGCGCAATGCGTTCTTTGACGTTTTTAATTACCTGACTGCTGTTGGCGCCTTTGAGCATCATCACCACAGCCCCCGATACTTCGCCTTGATCGTTATAGGTCATGGCTCCGTAACGCGTGGCATGACCGATGCGCACTTCGGCTACATCGCGCAAAAAGACGGGGCTTTTACCCGAACCAGGCGTGATGCGGATGTTGTTGATGTCATCCATTGAGCCCAAGAGCCCTTCACTGCGAATAAATAAAGAAGTTCCGCCTTTTTCAATATAAGCCCCTCCGGTGTTTTGGTTGTTGGCTTCAACAGCGCTGAATACATCGGCGATAGTGAGCCCCATAGCGTTGAGTTTGTTCGGGTTTAAGGCAATTTCGTATTGTTTGAGTTTACCGCCAAAACTGCTGACTTCAGCCACGCCTTGAACACCCAATAATTGACGACGCACCACCCAGTCTTGTAGGGTGCGCAATTCCGTAGCATCGTATTGACTTTCAAAGCCTTTTTGCGGGCGAACCACATACTGATAAATCTCGCCCAAACCACTCGATACTGGGCCTAATTCAGGTGTTCCGATGCCGGCAGGAATTTCGGTTTGTACTTTTTGCAAACGTTCGGCTACTTGCTGACGCGCCCAGTATACATCAGTATCATCGTCAAAGACGATGGTCACTAGAGACAATCCAAATCGCGAAAAGCTTCTGATTTCTATCGTTCCGGGAATATTGCTGTTGGCTTGTTCGATCGGAAAAGTCACCAAACGTTCAATATCGGTTGCCCCAAATGAAGGTGCAATAGTAATGACCTGAACCTGATTGTTGGTGATGTCCGGAACGGCATCAATAGGCAGTTGGGTGGCCTGGTAGCTTCCGTAGCCAATTAAAGCTAGGAGCATCAGACCAATGATGAGTTTATTCCGTACGGAAAACTCGATGATTTTATTGAGCATAATTGTATTTTTTGTGGATAGAATAAAATATAAACCCACTGTTTACCGCTTAAAAAAGGGACAGTTTGGTTACTAAAAACAAAGAAACAATTAAGCTATTTTAGGCGGTTGCCAGATAGAATGTGAAAATTTAGGAATAAAATGGCTTTGATAGCCAAAGTTTTTCTCGTTTTGCCCGGTTGGGAACGAGTCTAATCGAAACAAATTAAAATGAGGAATCGGCTCAAAATACGATAACACCGAACAGCTGCAACCTCCGTGCGATTTAAAAGGCAACTTCATGTCTTTGTCAAAATCGCTATCTATAACTTCGCCATGAGCGTAATGTTGACACAAAAAATCCCACAAACTAATCTGAGGTTTGGCTTGTTGATGCTCAATGAAGTGTTCTGCCAACATGGGCAACTTGAGCAATTCGCCTAAGTGTACCGAAGTAAACAAATAGGCCATCAGAAATATTGTAGCTATAGGAGATTTCATCAGATAAAAAATAGAGTGCCTGATTCAGACACTCTACTGTTCTTTATTTATGACTTTGTAGCTGCTGCTTTTTTTGCTGCACAACATCCGCCTTTTTTCTCACCGTGGCAAGATTTTTTTTCTTCTTTTGAACAAGATTTTTCGGTTTTAGCTTTTTGCTCTTGTTTGGCAACTTCTTGAGCGTTTACAGTATTTCCGAAGAAAAATGCGCTCATTACGAGCAAAGCAATTGATTTTTTCATGGGATTAATTTTAGTTGATAATGATTCCAAAAATATTACTTTTTGTCAAACAATCAGCTTTGTTTAACATTATTTAGATTTTTCTAAGATTATATTGACAATTTCGTCTTTAGATAAAACGCCTGATTGTCGCCAGAGCTGAACACCTTCTTGAAAAAGCATCATCGTAGGCACGCCACGCACACGGTACGATTCGGCAATTTCAGGATTTTTATCGACATCAATTTTAATAATCGAAACGCGTTCACCCAATTGATCTTTGACTTGTTTGAGTGTAGGCGAGAGCATCTGACACGGTCCGCACCACGTGGCAAAAAAATCAACCAAAACAGGCTTTTCACTTTCGATAAGTGACTGAAAAGATGCATTCATGGCCGTATTGATTTGAATGTATTGTAAAATTACTTTTTGTCTTCACGCGTATCGATACCAAAAGGCAAATACAACGGACAAAACTTAATCAAACCGGTCAATACAAATACCACAGCCAATAAGCCCAAAATGCCCGCTAGCATTCCGCTGATGGTGTGGTTCATATACAAAATGCCAATAACAACGGCAACAATAAAGCGCAAAGCGCGGTCGGTTTTTCCCATGTTTGGTTTCATAATTATGTTATTTTAGTGATTGTACAATTCTGTTGATGTGTTCCCAATTTCCTCCGTTGATAACCAGTTCAAAGCCATTTTTCTCTAATGTTCGTTTGGCTTGAGCACTGCGCATTCCGCTGCGGCAATATACAACAATGGGTTGCTCGGGGTTTAATTCAGGCAAGCTCGAGGTTAAATCATCCAGCGGAATGTTAACCGATCCGCGCACATGGCCGTTGTTGTATTCAGATTTAGCGCGCACATCGAGCAAGCAAGCGCCACCATCAATGGCTTGGGTAATTTTATCGGTACTGTTGCCAGCATATAAGATTCTGAGTTTTTCCAAAGTGTTGACTTTAAAAAGTTGAATTTAATCAAAATAATTCTTGCGTTACAACAAAGTGCTCGGGCAAACATATTCAGTTACCGGAAGTTGCGTTCTTTTTATTTCAGAAAAACCTCCGACTACATCAGTAAAGTTATTCCAGCCCAGTTGTTTGAGGATGGATGCGGCTATCATACTGCGGTATCCACCGGCACAATGCAAGATAAATGGCTGGTCTTTCGGGATTTCATCCAAACGCTTGTACAGCTCATTCATCGGGATATTCACCGCGCCCACCATATGTTCAGAATCAAATTCTGATTTTTTGCGCACATCAATCACGGGCATGGCGTGGGTTGACAATTGACTTTTAAGTTCTTCAGCGGTTATGCGCTCAATGGTTTCAATAGGTTTTCCTGATTTTTTCCAACTTTCAAAACCACCGTCTAAATAACCAATGGTTTGGTCATAGCCCACACGTGATAACCTAATGAGCGCTTCAACTTCTTTGCCCGGATCGGCAATGAGTAAAATGGGTTGTTTGATATCGGCAATCATTTCGCCCACCCACATCGCAAAATTACCATCCATACCAATATTGATGCTGCCCGGAATAAATCCGTTGGCAAAATCACCCGCAGCGCGCACATCGAGCATAATGGCGTGTTCGTGCAAAGCTTTATGGCCAAATTCATCGGCTGAAAGCGGTTGTTGTGCACGGTCTAATATCACATCTAATGATTCGTAACCTTGAAGATTCATCAAAACGTTTTTCGGAAAATAACCCGGAGGTGTGGTAAGCCCTGTGAGTAAAGCTTTGACAAAGTCATCTTCAGTTAGTTCTGGATTCAAAGCATAATTGGTTTTCTTTTGATTGCCCAAAGTATCGGTGGTTTCTTTGCTCATCATTTTGCCGCAAGCACTGCCGGCTCCGTGGTTCGGATAAACGATGATGTCATCTGAAAGCGGCATAATTTTATCTCTCAATGAATGGTACAACATGCGCGCGAGTTTGTCTTGGGTTAGATCGGCAATGACGTGTTGCGCCAAATCAGGTCGGCCCACATCACCAATAAACAAAGTGTCTCCGGTGATTAATCCTTGCGGCGTTCCCTGTGCATCGGTTACCAAATAGCAAGTGCTTTCTAAAGTATGACCCGGAGTGTGTATGGCTTTAATGGTGCAATTACCCACTTTAAATTCTTGACCATCGGTTGCTACCAAAGCATCAAAACCCGGTTGGGCCGTTGGGCCATAAACAATTTGTGCCCCTGTTTTTTTGGCTAAATCTAAATGACCCGACACAAAATCAGCATGAAAATGTGTTTCAAAAACATACTTAATTTGGGCCTTGTCTTTTTGCGCTCTGTTGAGATAAGGTTCCACTTCTCTGAGCGGATCTACAATCGCAGCCTCGCCGTTGCATTCAATATAATAAGCCGCATGTGCGATACAGCCGGTATAAATTTGTTCTATTTTCATGGTTGGTGTTTTTTGAATTATAGGCCAAAACTAAAACCTTGATTTTGGGTAAACTATGACTTTTGTCACATTGGGGAGTGGTTGAGTGCATGGAGACTGAGTATTGTGGTACAATTGTTTGCTGCTCAAAAAACAATAATTATATTTACGATAAACAACTAAACAAATTACTATGAAAACCAATCTATTCAAACAAGCCATTGTGCTGTGTTTATTTGCGCAAAGTCTTATGGGGCAACCGTATGTTTCGATGCTCAACAACAACCCGTCATGGAACATTGCTATTGCTACTTTTGGCGGACAGCAAAACAGAGTGATCAACTCCGGTGTTGATGTTACCATTGGATCATTTACGTACAAAAAAATAACTGATACATACAGCAATACCGATGTGTATTTGCGCGAAGATGTATCGGCTAAAAAAGTATACAGACGCGTGAACAATACAGATCAATTGCTGTATGATTTTAGCCTAACCAATGGTTCATCTATAACTTTGGTCAACGGATTTACCTATTCAGTAACTGTGAATACAATTCCTGTGAATGGCGGAACCCGAAAGTCTATCTATCTCTATAATGATATAGCGCCTAGTGAGACTTGGGTGGAAGGGGTTGGTAACAGTCGTCATCCACTTAAGCCTACTTATGAATTACCGTCTGATCCTTATGTTTATTTGACTTGTAGCGCTCAAAATGGCATCAATGTTTATAATTTTGCACTAGCCAATGGGCAGCCAACTGCCACCGATTGTTCTATGTTGAGCACAGGCGATTTTAACTATACTGAACTTAGTTTTGTGCCGAATCCGTTTAGCCGTTCATGTACTTTGACTACGGATTTTGATTTTCAAGATGTTACGATTGAAATATTTAATTCAATCGGACAATTAATCCAAGAGATGAATCAACTTCAAGGCCGTGAAATAGTCATCAACAATAATCAATGGCAGGCTGGGGTTTATCTTGTACAAATAACAAGTGGTCAACAGTTGCTTGCGCGCAAAAAAATTGTCGTACAATATTAAATTGCTATTAAAAAGCTCAGCATCTCAAGCACTCAGAAAACCACTTCCTTCAACAGAATATAAACGCCCATCAATAAAACAAACCACCCAAAGGCAGGTTTGAGTTGCGCTCCGTTGATTTTTTTTGAAAGTTGGGTGCCGATGAGCATCCCGACAATCGCAATGCCGCTGATGGTGAGTAAGAGGGTATAGTTGATCGGTGCTCCGCCTAGGGCATCACCCGCAAAGCCAATGGCCGAGTTGATGCTGATGATCAGCAATGAGGTTCCCACGGCTTGTTTCATCGGGATACCGGCAAAAAAGAGTAGGGCAGGAATGATTAAAAATCCGCCGCCGGCTCCTAAAAATCCGATGATTAATCCAATCAAAAAACCCATGATGGCCAGTGATTTATATTGAGGGCTGCTGTCTTGTGTTGGTTCCGCCGAAGGTCTGATCATGGCGATAGAAGCGGCCAACATCAGCAACGCAAAAACTACCATAATCAGTGCGTTTTTAGTCACGTTTGTTGAGCCAACCGTACATAAAACATCAGGTAAAGCCGGGAGTAAAATTTTGCGCACCAACAGCAAACTAATCACAGAAGGCAGTGCAAAGGCCAAACCTGATTTGATCTCTAAATTGCCCAGTTTGTAATGACGATACGCACCGGTCATAGCTGTAATGCCTACAATAAACAATGAATAGCTTGTGGCATGTTCAGCTCCGATACCAAACAAATACACCAAAATAGGCACAGTCAAAATGCTTCCGCCGCCGCCAATGAGCCCAAGGCTGATGCCAATGAGTACCGATGCTAAATAACCTAGAATTTCCATAAGGTTTTTTGTTGGCAAATATGCAGGGTTGGCCAGATGTGTACTGTAACTTTTATCACCAGTTTATTTAATGAGTTCAATTTGGTTGCGGTGCAGTTTAACTAGTCCGCGTTGTTCCATTTTTTTGAGCAATCTTGAAATTACTTCGCGCGAAGTGCTCAAATCATTGGCAATTTCTTGATGCGAAAGTTTGAGCTCGTTGCATCCGCAGGCTTCGCGGTGACGGTTGAGGTAAAACTCCAAGCGTTCATCCATGGCGCGAAAGGCAATGCTGTCAATCACTTCTAAAACTTCTTCAAAACGGCTGCGGTAGGTTTCAATTACAAATTCATACCAACTGCGGTGCTTCATCATCCATTGGTCCATGAGTGGTAATGGAATCATCATGAGTTCGGCATCTTCAGTTACCTTGGCCATGATTTGACTTTTTTGGTTGCGGGTAGCACAAATCATTGAAATAGCGCAAGCTTGTCCGGGTTGTAAATAGTACATAAAAAACTCACCGCCGTCGTCGTCTTGTCGGTATATTTTGATCTGTCCGGCCAAAACCAAAACCGTGCTTTTGATGTATTGTCCGGTACGCATAATGGTCGTGCCGCTTTCAACGGTTTGAAAAACCGCCTGATGATTCATTTCTTCGAGTAAATCTTTTGAAAATCCCGGAAAAAGTGCCTGTACAGTTGAATCCATAAGATGTGCGTTAGTGGGGTAAATATAGTGATTTTTAGACACGCTGCGCTATAGACCGCTGCGCTTTAGGACGCGCCCTTCGGACTTTAGATATGAGAAGTTCTGATGCTCAGTTGCTCAGGCACTCACAGTCTCAGACACTCATTTGCTTTCTTGCGCAAACTTTCTATCTTTACGCTTCAAAATGCAACAAGATGAAACACTTATACCTTTTTTTGGCTTGTTTGGGGCTAACTTCAGTTTTTGGGCAAATCACCTATACCAGCAGTAATTTTGCGGGCATCGGGGCTACGACTATTTTGAGTTCAACCCAACTCAATACCGCTGCTTATGATTTTACACAAACAGGAACCAATTATGCCTGGAATTATCCGCTGCTTGATGTCACTTCGCAAGACACGCAAGTTTGGTCAGACCCCAACAATTCGGGTTACAAAACTTCGTGGTGTTTTACCAACGGTTATATCTTTAACTGTAATTCAAACTTCAACAGCCAATTTAATCTGGCCTTGGCTCAGCGCGACGGAGCTATTTTGGGCGGATACGGATTGACCAATATCGTTAGTCATTACCAAAAAACCAACGCTGCACTCACCAACAAAATGTTTGGCGCTCAAATGACAGCCGGCGGAAATATCATTCCTGTTACCGTGAGCTACACTGTGCCTGACCAAGAATACAACTTTCCGATTCAATACAATGACAATTATACCAACCCGAGTTCGTTTACGATTGATTTGAACAGCTTGGGTATTCCGGTTATTTATCAAACCGACAATCAAAGAACCAATGTGGTAGAAGGCTGGGGGAGTTTGGTTACGCCCTACGGAACTTTTGCCAATACCTTGAAAATGAAAACCACTATTGTGTCAAATGTGACCATTACCGGTGATGCCGGACCTACGAGTTCGGTGCAGACCACCATTAGTTACAAATGGTTTGACCAGCAATACCGCGTTCCGGTGCTCGAAGTTACGGGCAATGAGATCAACGGTCTTTGGGTGCCTGCACAAATTACTTATGTTGATATACAAAGATGTTTGCAGCCCACAGCTATGTTTGGTTATGTTCCGGTATTGCCTGATTATGACCCGGCAACGCTTTCGGCTCCGGTATCGTTTATCACCAGCGCTCAGAATTATCAGCAATTGCAATGGAACTTTGGCGATGGCGGAACTTCTACGAGTCAAAATCCAACACACACTTATCAATGTCCGGGCGTTTACACCGTAACGCTATCAGCCATCAATACTTTTTGTGTGCCGTCGGTCACCGAGCAAATGAGTTTAAATGTGGTGGTGACTGATTCGCAAAATGTTTTGAGCAATGCGGTAGTAGTAACCAATACCGAATTAACAGCTGAAAGAACTAATCCCGGTACAACATATCAATGGCTTGATTGTAATATGAACAATGCACCAATAGCCGGAGCAGTCGGGCAAATCTATGTTCCTGCCGGGCCGGGTCAATATGCTGTAGCACTAACTACAGGCAATTGTAGCTCAGTATCTGATTGCTATGATTTTCCAACTTTAAGCACGAGTCATCATGAGTTTTCGCAACCGCGTTTATATCCTAATCCAACTAAAGGTGTATTACATATAGAGCTCCCGGTCAACAACCAGCTCAACTCAGTACGTGTGCTAGATATTTTAGGTCAAGAAGTAGCACAATCACTCAATTTATCAGCTTTAGCCAAAGGTTTGTACTTAGTTGAATTGCATACCAACCAAGGAACTTTTACTTTAAAAGTACTTAAGGAATAATGTTGTTGGTTAATACGATTATAATTTAATTTGTTTTATGTTTACATAATAACTTTCACTAAAATCCATAAAAAATGAAAAAAATCCTATGCCTATTGAGCGTTTCTGTACTGTTTCTTTCTTCTTGTTCAAGTGATAGTAGCTCATCGTCTGACAATCCACCTTCTCAAAATCTCTTACTCCAAAGAACCGTTGAAGATAATCTCGGTTTAGGCTCAACAACCACTTATTATTATTATAACGGCAACAAGCTCACAGGTATTAATCGTAACGGTGAAGAATATGATATATACACTTACACGGGGAATTTAATTACAAAAATTCAACATTATAGCGGTCCCTACACCGCAACTCCAACAGAGGATGCAGAACTTCGATCAACAGATATTTTCGAGTATAATACTAATAATCAATTAATTAAATTTAAAACAACTAAACCGAATTCAAGTATTGAAAGAGAAACCACTTATACTTACAACAACAACATTGTTACTTTTCAGCAATATGAATATTACCCAGGGAATACTCCAGAACTGCTAAAATCAGGAACTATTACCTTACAAAATGGTGAAATTGTTAGATTACAAGTGGTTAAAGAATTTGATTCATATACCGATAATTATACTTATGATACCAAAAATAGTTTGTTTAAAAATGTATTGGGATATGATAAATTAATGTTTACGCATATTATTGGTAAACAAGGTAGTAAAACATTGGTTGATTCTATTTTAGGAGGTATTTCACATAATTTTGTAAATAATGCGGAATATGAATATACGTATAATTCTGACAACTATCCTGTTGCTGCAAATCACTACTTTTTCGGATCGTTACTTGTTAAATACTATTTTTACTACGAATAAAATAAACTCATTTAAGTCTGATACTAAACCTTCTTGAACCCATAATTCAGGAAGGTTTTTTTATTAAAACTAAGTATTTATTTGTATCTAAAATAAACTTGAAAATTAGTCGTATAGTTTAAATATTTATGTAAAAATGGATATTAAAATAATGCTATTGCTTTTAATTATACAACCTCGCGCAACAACCGCAATTACGACGTTGATTACAATGGTCCGTTGGCAACCCCGCCAACAGTAGGAAAGGCGATGTATCACGTGCCGCATTTTATATGGCCGTTCGTTATAATGGTCTCACTGTAGTTGACGGTAATCCGAATGAAAACATTGTAGGTCAAATTGACGATTTAGCCACGCTCTTGCAATGGAACTTTGGCGATGGCGGAACTTCTACGAGTCAAAATCCAACACACACTTATCAATGTCCGGGCGTTTACACCGTAACGCTATCAGCCATCAATACTTTTTGTGTGCCGTCGGTCACCGAGCAAATGAGTTTAAATGTGGTGGTGACTGATTCGCAAAATGTTTTGAGCAATGCGGTAGTAGTAACCAATACCGAATTAACAGCTGAAAGAACTAATCCCGGTACAACATATCAATGGCTTGATTGTAATATGAACAATGCACCAATAGCCGGAGCAGTCGGGCAAATCTATGTTCCTGCCGGGCCGGGTCAATATGCTGTAGCACTAACTACAGGCAATTGTAGCTCAGTATCTGATTGCTATGATTTTCCAACTTTAAGCACGAGTCATCATGAGTTTTCGCAACCGCGTTTATATCCTAATCCAACTAAAGGTGTATTACATATAGAGCTCCCGGTCAACAACCAGCTCAACTCAGTACGTGTGCTAGATATTTTAGGTCAAGAAGTAGCACAATCACTCAATTTATCAGCTTTAGCCAAAGGTTTGTACTTAGTTGAATTGCATACAAGTCAAGGTGTTTTTTTACAAAAAATAGTAAAAGAATAACGCAACGACCTTTGCTTTGATTGAGACAATTATTGTTTTGTAACATTCAAGCTTAATGGGGTATAGCCGTTTATAAAAAAGTCCCGAGTATAATAATCGGGACTTTTTTATTCATTTATGTGCTGTATTTTTTAGGTATTCAAAGTTTTGTTGGCTATGCCATTGATATAGTATCAAACTGCAACCTAAAAGCAATAAGCTATAAATCAATGCTCCGCTGTGGATGCTTCGGTACCATTCACAATTTTGAATGAATAACCACATGAGGGTTGATATAAATCCGGCATACACCAAACAACGACTTAAAGTATGCCCGAGGTACTGATTGAATCTGCGCAGGCTTTTAGGAAAAGCATAAAAAATAGCATACCATGGTGCGCGTTTACCCAAGTATATGTAACCGCTTACTTCACTCAAACTATAGCCTGATTCTGTCGGAAGCAAATTTATGGGCTTAAAAGTAGATTGATACAAACACCAAATGCCATAGAGTGTCAATGAAAAGACAGTCAACAATAAAGGCGTCCAGCTCATACCCAAAACAGTCACCAACGGATTGGCTTCTTTGTCCAGATTTGGCGTAAATTGATAAGTACAGTAAGCATCATAACTTCGGGTAAGTAAAATCCAAAGGGCTGTGAGCGTGAATTTTGTTTTTTTGTTCATGATTTGATTTTTAGTTTACTAGAAAGTATCTAAATGTTCTGAATGTTACATGCTCTGGTGTTAATTATATTGCATGCCCTATCAAATCTCATATAAACCGCTATCTTTGCTCGGTTAAACCAGTTAGTATGTTTAGAAGAATCATTGCGGCGTTTGTTTTCTTAGCTGCTTTATCGGTACAGGCCCAAGTGGTCATTAATGAAATTGATGCCGATACACCCTCAACCGATGTCAAAGAATTTATCGAACTCAAAACCGCAACACCTTTTATGCTCCTTGATGGTTATGTGTTGGTGTTTTTTAATGCCAGTTCGTCAGGGACCACCAATGTCAGCTATTTGGCCATTGACCTAGATGGCTTGGTCACCGATGGCAACGGAATCATCTTGCTGGGTAACCCGCTCGTGAACCCGGCAGCCTCTTATACTATAGCAGCCGGCAGCATTCAAAATGGCCCTGATGGCGTAGCTATTTATCAAGGCGATGCTACTGATTTTCCGATCAATACAGTCGGAACCAACACCAACCTTATTGATGCTTTGGTGTACAGCAACAGTGCCACTACATCAGCTACAGCGCTCATGACGGCATGGGGGTTAACGGTGAGTTATAATGAAAATGCCAACGGACAAGCGGCCAATGAATCAATTCAGCGCAAGAACGACGGAACCTATGAGGTCAAAACCCCAACACCACGCACTAACAATGATGGTTCAGGAATTATATACAATGGCATTACCACGACCATTAGCCCAAGTGGTGTTTTAACCGAAGGGCAGGCAGTGGCTTTTACGTTTACCACAGATACGCCGGTAACCTCGGCTTTGAGTTTTAGCTTTACGCTCAACAATGGCTCTTTTAATTCATCAGATTATACCGGAACCTTGAATGTGGTGATTCCTACCGGAATGAGCTCGGCTACGGTCAATGTAGTTTTGCGCAATGATGGAATCAACGACGGCGATGAAGAAATGGAGGTGGCCATTGGCAGCGTACCGTCTGATTACATTATCCTAAACAACAATACAATAGTTCGGGTCAATGACGTCAACTTTACCACCCTGAATTTCGGAACACCGGCCAGTCCAACCTATGGGCAAGTATCTAACAACAAACCCACGGGTTATTACGATTCGCTTGAAGGCAAATCAGGAGCAGCGCTCAAACAAGCCCTACAAGACATTATTGCTAATCCGGCGGTGGTACGAGCGCATACCTATGGCGATGTGATCAACATCCTGAAAACAGCCGATCAAAACCCGCTCAACAACAACCAAGTTTGGCTTATTTATACCGAGCAACCGCGTTCAAAAATAGATTATCAAACCGGAAGCAGCATCATCGGCAAATGGAACCGCGAGCATATTTACTGCCAATCACGCGGAAACTTTGGCGATTTATACAACTTACCGCCTGACGGAATCAACAATTGGTTAGCCAGTGGCCCGGATGATATCGGAGCAGGGCTTTCAGATGCGCATCATTTGCGCGCGGTAGATGGTCAAGAGAACACCTCGCGCAACAACCGCAATTACGGGGTTGATTACAACGGGCCGTTGGCCAACCCCACCAGCAGCTGGAAAGGCGATGTATCGCGTGCCGTATTTTATATGGCCGTTCGTTACAATGGTCTCAATGTAGTTGACGGCAATCCGAATGAAAACATTGTAGGTCAAATTGGCGATTTAGCCACGCTCTTGCAATGGAATCATACCGATCCGTCGGATGATTTTGAGATGAACCGCAATAACTACATCTACACTTGGCAAATGAACCGCAACCCGTTTATTGATATGCCGGCTTTGGCCGATTACATCTGGGGAACCCATGCCGGTGAAGCTTGGTTTGCGGCCTTATCCAACCCTACATTTCACCAAACACAGATTGTGATGCACCCGAATCCGGCCCAAGACCAAATTACTTTTTCAGGTTCATTTAGCAAAGCTGAGGTCGAAATCTACAACCTAGCAGGAGCCCGTTTGTTGCAAACCAACCTACAACTTCAAGAAGCCTTACCGCTTTCATTACCTACCGGTATGTATCTGGTCAAGTTGCAGGTGGATGGTCAGAGCATATTGCAGAAATTGATGATCAAATAAAGAAAGCCTCCAACTCGGAGGCTTTTTAGTTTGTTTGCTGTTGTATTTAAACCAGCGTTCCGTTGGCATTGATGCTTTTGGCTAAATCCCAATTGTTTTTATTGATTGCATCTTGAAAGCATTCGGTGCGATAAACAGTGTTGCGCAATACGGCATTGCTGTGGTGACGCAACCAATTGTCACGAGCGGCAACATATTGTTTGATCCAGGTTTTTTCATCTCCACCATTTTTAGGCACCGATTCCGGAAAGCTGTTTCTTAAAAAAGGCAGGATACTTCCGCTGTGGATAAAACTGTCATAAATAACCAGCATACTCAAAGGCAAAGTAAACTTCATGGCTGCATACCAAGCATAAGCCGGTTGATAATAAAGTTGGTCAAAAAAGCGGTCTTGTGTGGTTTTCATCATGGGGTCAGCCCCTGCTTTTTTGAGTGTGCTTTTTAATACGGCATCAGTATGCAGGCTAGGCATTTTGCCAATGCGTTGGGCATAAGGTTGTAAAGCCGCTGCATATTTTCCGTGGTTGGCTATGTATTGTTGCACCAGAATTTTGAGCACGCCAAACTCGGTAGTCTGGCTTCGGCCATAGGTGATTTGTTTGATTTTTGCCCCATTGACTACCGGCCCGTCGGCATAAACTGAAATGTTGTCGTATTTGCCCGCTGGGGTTCCGGTTTCAAAAACATTAACCACTTGTAGGATTTTCTTTTTTTGAGTTGTTGTAATCGGCATCTTATTGTGTTTTAAATGAGTTGATTAAAGGTCTGAAAAACTTTAATGAAACACATTAGGGTTTTTCCTCAAAAGCGAGGGGATTTTACCCAAGTCATTACTGCTTTGATTTGTTGACAATTTCTTGAAAAGCTATAAAAGTTGCCCTTTTTCGGTCTGGTCAAATGGCTATTTTTGCTCAAAATCATATCACCCTTGGGAACCTTCGTTATCAAAAAGCACGAGCAGCGCGATTATAAGTTTACCTTCTCATCCCGAAAAGGCAAAACTATTTTTACCAGTATTGTTTGCAAACACAAGCAAGATTGTGAGCAAATGATTGATGCACTCAAAGCACAAATTGATATGTTTGCTTTTACCAAGGTCAAAAATGCTTCGGGTAAATACTTTTTTAGACTCAGCAAAGACGGATTTGTTTTGGCCAACAGCCGAAAATACACTACAGAATTGCTCATGGGCAAAGGAGTTGATGAAGTATTCAAAAGTATTCCAACGGCCGAGGTTTTAGATTTTTCTGATAACGATTTTGTTTTTCCCGATGCTGCAGAGGTATTTGAAAATGCATCTTAATAACCCTCAATAAAAAATCCCTAGTGCATAACATCAGCTAGGGATTTTTAAATTCTTGACAGGCGTTCTTCAGAGTTTAATATGTGAACCCACCACAGTCACTGCATCATAACTTGTTAACCGAAAACCTGTCAGAAGTATTAAACCAAAATTTAAATCCTAAAAAATTAGGTTTTCTGACCATCTTCAGAACCTCGACCGGGGAGTAGGCCTCCCCAGAGCCGTGATTCTTTCTTAAAGGCGTGTAATTTTTTAATATGAAAGAGACGTTCAACCGACGTTCAAATCGGTAATGCGAAGATGGGTATTCTTGTATAAAATAACATTAGGGAAAACCCTAATTCGTCAGGGGATTTTCCCTAACGCATGTAAGGTATAGATTACTTATTTAGTATAAAATATTTATTTTTAATGAGTTGATGAGTGTATGAGTGCCTGAGAGGCTGAGTACCTAAGCCCATTGTTCCCGCGCGAATCTTTCGCGTGGTTGGTTTATGTTTATCTAAATTTTATATAAAGTAACTATATTATTGTTATGCTGCTAGACTTAAACCACGCGAAAGATTCGCGCGGGAGCGGGGGTAATTCATACAGCGCAGTGGTCTGTTTAAAAGGTTTAAGAAGTTGAGTTTGAAGCACTACTCATAATTCGTAATTCCTAATTCGTAATTCATACAGCGCAGCGGTCTGTTTAAAAGGTTTAAGAAGTTGATTTTGAGGCATTACTCAAAATTTATTAATTCATAATTCGTAATTCGTAATTCATAATTCATACAGCGCAGCGTGTCTCTAGCACAGCGTGTCTTTACCGTCTACTTCCGACGCAAAACGAACCTTAGCTCAGTCACTCTTTATGTCATCAATAAAGGCATAAGCTCCTACAAATTCACCGTTTTTAAAGTAAAGATACCTCATTTGGGGGGTTACAGACCCGGTTAGGTCAAAGATAAAGCCTGAAAGGTATTTTGCGGTGCGATCAGATTGATAGTACTCTGTATCTATGCCAAAAACAGGGTGGGTGAGTGGGTAGTTGTAATCCATCTCTTGATTGTCATAATACTCGGCTACCACATATAAATCAATGTTTTGGGCACGGCATTTTTGTTGCAGTAGTTCAAGGGGAATACACATTTTGCTTTTGCATTTTGCCCCCCAAATATAGACTACTGCTTTTTGAGCGCTATTCAAACACTTTTTTAAATCAAGTCCACGCGTGAGATATACTTTGGCTTGGTTGGTAGGGGTTAAATCACAAACAGATGTATTGGGGCTGTAGGCTACGTATAAATCAGGCTTTTGTACTTGCATTTTATGGTAGTAGCTGTAGAGCCCGGCAAAATTTCCTTTGATGGCGCATGAATTTAGGGTTAAGGCTAATAATAATAAACAGAACTTCATGTTTTGCGGTTTGTGTTGTTACAAAAAAAGGTAGAATATATATAAATTCCACCTTTTAGAGTTTATTTGGTGATTTTAATTTTTAGGATATAGCCTCCGTATTGCCCCACATTCGGGTTGAATGCATATTGGCCCTTATACAAAGTAGCATTTGAATTTATAATATCTGAATCTATGCTGTAAGCTACAAAGTAGGTAAAGAAATTTGGTTTTAAGTTTTCACAGAATGGCTCAGCCATTTTTTAAAATGTAACCAAAGGCCTGTATAATTATTGAAAATTTATGCATTTATTTGTAAATCCTTATCTATCAATATTTTCGATTTTGCTTTTTACTACTCACTGTTTTTTGGTGTTATTCCTAACTTAAATTAATCAAACCAATTAAACGAAAAGTCGCTACCTTACTTTTCATCAAAAAAATAATATTTTAAGATTAAACTATGAAAAACTTATCTAAAATTATACTCGCTTTGATGTGTACACTAACCACTTATGCTCAATGGACTAGTGATGCGTCAGTAAATACAGTAGTTTCTTTTTTAACAACAAATGATTTCTTTCCAACTGCTGTAACTGACGATCAAGGAAACTCTATTGTTTTTTTTAAATCTCGAACCAATACAAATCCATGGAAATTATATGCACAGAAGTTAGATGTAAATGGTTACCGATTATGGGGTGATGGAGTTTTGATATATGATTTTGACAATTCAAACGATTTTGATGTTTATTCATGTGTTGTAACCTCAGATGGTTCAGGTGGTGCTGTTGTTGCTTGGACTGATAAAAGAAATGCAAATTGGGATGTATTTATGCAAAAAATTGACCTAAATGGAAATTTAGTATGGTCATCTGCAGGGATTCAAATTTCAAATTCAATGGATGATGATCGAGATATTGAACTAATTAAAAATACCAACAACGAGTACATTATTACATGGAATAATTTAGGAAATTATAAAAACTATGTCCAAAAAGTTAATTCAAATGGTTCAATAATGTGGACATCCGGAGGCAATGTTTTATCAAATTCCATTTTTCAAGGAGGCGCAAGAATAGTTGATGACAATCAAGGAGGAATTATAGCTACTTGGATTGACTACAGGAATCTATCTAATTTTAATTTGTACGCGCAGAGAATGAATTCAAATGGCTTAATAATATGGGACATAAACGATGTATTAATAAGAAACGTAACAACTAATCCTGAAAATGTTGTATTATCAGCTGACCAAGATAGTGGGGCTTTTATAACTTGGGTTGATAATCGCAACGGAAATGATTTTAATATTTATGCTCAAAGAATTAATCAGAACGGATTGGTTCAATGGGCAGAAAATGGCATACCTGTTTGTTCAAGTATTGGCGATGTATATGCAGTACAATCAGTAGTTGATTCACAAAATAATTTACTGGTTCTTTGGGAAGATGAGCGTAATGGAACGGAAGGAGATGTCTACTTGCAAAAAATAAACCCCCAAGGTAATATTCAATGGCCAGTTGATGGAATAGGAGTCGCCACAGGAAGTTCAGGTCAACTAATACCTAGAATAGTTCATAGTATGCAAAATGGTTTTCTGGTTGCATGGGAAGACGATCGCGCAGGCAATGGCGATATTTATATTCAAAGAGTCAATTCAGATGGTAGTTTTGCATGGCAAAATAATGGTATAGCATTATCAACAGCAACCAGTAATCAAGCTTCAATTAGTTTAGTGAGTAATAATATCGGAGGTGGAATTGCCTTTTTTTCAACCACTACAAATAGCGTAAACATTTTTGCTCAGAATATATGTGCCAATGGTCAATTAGGTTTGAATTGTGCTTTAGCTCTTAATAACTTTTCAAGTGATATACCGATTCTAAGCCCAAATCCCGTGTCCCATTTTTTAAATTTACAAATACCCGATAATACTCAGTTGAATCAAATCACCATCACCGACCTCACCGGCAAAATCCTCATTCAAACCACACCGGTAAATGGACAAATCAACGTTGAAAGTCTAGCCTCAGGAGTTTATTTGATTCAATTAGAAGGTAATGGTTTTAAGTCTCACCAAAAAATTATTAAAAATTAATTTATGCGTCAATTTTTTTTTAGTGTTTTACGGATTGGTTTTTTGCTTAGTTCTTTTGCTTGCTTCAGTCAAGTTGAATTTGATTTATCTGGCACTTGGACCGGAAAAATACACGACAATACCATCAATTTTACAATCAAGTATGATGTTGATTTAGAGTTGGAAAAATTTGGAAACAACAATTATATTGGTTTTTTAAAAATTGAACGTAAATTATCACCTTTATTAAAAGTTCAAGGCAACTTAGGCAATCCCAAAATGCCTAAACACAATTTTATTGGAACTTTTTTGGTTCAAGGATTTGTTGATAAAAATCAATTAAATCTTTCAATCACTAAAACACTTTCTAATAATGATTCACAAATTACATGGTGCGAAATCAAACCGAATTTCAAGATTGATGAAGGAGCCAATGAAATGGTTGGAACATATCAAGGCTGCAATTTTGCTTTTGGAACTCATGTAATCTTACAAGGTGGTCGCATTGAACTCAGCAAAGAATCGGCAAATATATCGGTTGAATCATCACAGATGTTTGCGGGGTATAAAGATGCAAAGTTTAATTATGGAGATTTTTATATCTCATCTAAAAACAATGTAAATGAGTTTAAAAAGCTAAAGTTTGATCAAGAAAACTTGGTTCGTTTTCAGATAGAGAATATAAACACAATTGAAAAAAGACTCAATGCGAGGTATGAATTTTCATTACCAACTGACAAAAGCAATTTCAAGACTTTTTCATATGAGGGAATTTACCCGCTAACGCTTAGGCCGGGTCAAAAGGAATATATTGGATTTAATTATCAGTTTCCGTTTAACGTTTATGCTGATTCAATCAATGTTGAAGTTTCTATTATAGATATTGAAATGGGCAATGAGATTGTAGAAAAAATAAATAGGAAATTGCCTATCGAGCAGTTTTTTGAAGGCCCAATTTTAATCAAACCTTCTGGTCATGATACTTTTATCAATCATTTATTCATGTTTAAAAAAGGACAATCAGTAAAAGATATCATTGAAGGTCAAGTTAAAAACAAGGATAGTTTAGCATATGCTTGGAGAGGAGTTTTGATGGCTACCGGTCGTGGAGGTTATGATAAAAACGATCAACAAGGACTAAAAATAAATACTTGGACCATAAAAAAGTACAACCAATTGGCCAGAGAGGGCAATGCTGAAATTGCTTATGTACTCGCTATGGCCAAATTGCTGTCTGGAGATGATGAGCAAATCTTTCAAGGACAATCGATTTTGCGAGCTTGTGCTGAGGCTCAATACACTCCTGCATTTTTTGATTATTTAACTTTACAATTACAGTTAGTGGATGAAAATCAAAAAAAGTCAGCTGTAACTAAACTTAGCCAGTTATTTAGCCAAGGATATAAGAGAGCAGCACTAGTTTTAGGGGATTATTTCTCTAACGGAAAATCAACACAGCCAGATAAACAAAAAGCTTTAGAATGGTATCAAAAAGTTGGTGTTGAAGCGGGTGCTGAATATTATGAAGGTTTGGCTAGATATTATATTGATTTTAAACAAACCGATACAGATGTTACCATGGCAGAGTTAAATTTGAACAAAGCTTCTGAATTGGGCAAATACAATGCATACAATTATGTTGCGGGTAAGTTGCTCTTAACCGACCATTACAAAGAAGCTTCAGTAAAAAAAGGATTAGCACTTTTAAAAATTGCTGCTGATCACGGAATTCGTGAATCTATGTATCAGTTAGGTTCGATATTAATCGATGGTAGTTATCTCGGACCAAAATGGGCAGACATAGTTACTGCAAATGTTTACTTAAAAAGAGCGGCAAAAAAAGACCATTCTAAAGCTATGATTCAATTAGCCAAAATGTATTATTCGGGATTAGCTGGTGAAAAAAGCCTAATCAAATATCGTTATTGGTTGACTAAAGCCGGTAACCTTGGTGAAAAGGTTGATAAAAGCGGAAAGTTAATCAATTCTTTTAGTATAAATAATTTCTTTTCTAACCTTGATTTCAGCCCTCGAAGAGAAATCGTTGTTACCAATCAGTATGGTGCTGAAGTTGAACGTTACACAGAAGGACCATCACCGCTTGAATTAGGTTTTGACTCTATCATGCAAACTTATGCACAAAGTAGAATTCAAAAGCAAGAGTTTATTAATGGAATAGAATTTATTGATAGAGTTGATAACCAAGATATTTATGCCGGCACGGTTTCTTCATCTGCCCAAACCAATCTGCATGTCAAAGAAGATCAGATATTAGAATTTAAAGCCCAAGGATTGATGAATTTTGGAATGATGGCCGGAAACAGAACGCCAGATGGTTTGCCTGAAGGTTTGGCTAAAACAGGCTTGTTTAATGATATAAGTAAATATTCTGACAATTTCAAAAGCTACAATATTGAAACCGATTATCCTCATGGTGCTTTTTTGATTAGAATTGCTGATTCGGGTTGGTTTATGATTGGTAGTCAAAATACAGTTAAAGTACCTTTTGATGGTTACATAACTATTGCTGTTAACGATATTGATTATGTCAATAATTCGGGCTATTATGATTTTGAAATTAAAGTAGGTAGTAGTCAAGAAGATTGAATTTAATATGCTATTCTTAAATAAATCACATTGTTTAAACAAATCAATGTATCGGTCACTTTTACAGTAACCCGGATTAGAATAATGGCTTTAGATATGGGTATATAAACCTCTTAATAAAAACAACAAAACCAACCATGAAATCAACCAACAAAACCACAACAAACCTCCTGACTTTAGCTTTGATAACACTACACACTCTAGCGCTACTGGGGCAGGCACCACCACCGGGTAAATACAATACAACCGATTACCCTGAAGACCGAAAAATCATCAATGCGATTTCGAATATTTTTGACCCGGCGCTTTCACTCAATGACAATTCCATCAGTATAGGGGCCGATGGTTCTATTGCCTACGGACTTGAAGAAGAATTTCAGAAGTTTGCCCGCAACGGCATGACTTTCAAATCAGTTGAATCAGTACCGGGCACCGAACTCGTACGCATATTCAACGGCCAGACCGCCATCAAAACCAAGGTGGCCGATGTGGTGTTTGATACCCCCGAGGGCGATTTACACTTTAAAGTAATCAGAGCCGAAACCTACATCAAAGACCATGGTAAATGGTATTATGTTTTGGGGCAAGGCACCAACTTTATGACCCAAGAAGAGTTCAACGCATATAAAAAAGAGCATACCACTAAAAAGTAAGGCTTCGGGCTAGCGGATTGGTAAATGCCTCTCTGAGTGCCTGAGAAACTGAGCAGCGGTAACTATATTATTGTTCATGCTGCTAGACTTAAACCACGCGAAAGATTCGCGCGGGAGCGGGGCAGGAGGAATCTCAGCATCTCAGACACTCAGTTGCTCAGCAACTCATTTAAATATTTGATATTTAATAACTTTATAAGGAATAAAGTATATCTTTACGCCTTTATTAATACAATATTTTATTATGAACGAAGGAACAATTAAGTTTTTCAATGAAGCAAAAGGCTTCGGATTCATCACTCCAAACAATGGCGAAAGTGATGTGTTTGTACACGCTAGTGGTTTAAACGGGCCTGTACGTGAAAATGACACAGTGACTTATTCTGTTGAAAACGGAAAAAAAGGTCTCATGGCAGTAAATGTAAACGTTATCTAAGATATATTTTTACGACAACCCAAAAGCCGGTCTGAAAAGACTGGCTTTTTTTGTTGGTGATGCTGAGTGTCTGAGAGCCTGAGAACCTGAGTGCCTGAGCAGCTGCGCTTGATGAATGATGCATGTCAATTTGATGTAATGTTTTCCTAAATGATTTTTGAAGCATTGGTGTAATTGAGAATCCACTACAGGTTTAAAAAAGTGTAGAAGGTTTAAGAAGTTGAGCTGAAACAGCCGTGAAACAGAGAATCCACTATAGGTTTAAAAAAGTGTAAAAGGTTTAAGAAGTTGAGTGTCTGAGAACCTGAGAACCTGAGTGCCTGAGCAGCTGCGCTTGATGAATGATGTATGTCAATTTGATGTAATGTTTTCCTAAATGATTTTTGAAGCTTTGGTGTAACCAACAACCCACTACAGGTTTAAAAAAGTGTAAAAGGTTTAAGAAGTTTAGTCTGAAACCTAATTCTTAATTCGTAATTCCTAATTCGTAATTCTCACAGCGTAGCGGTCATCAGGTTTTGAATTTCAATTTTTAACGGGTTTAAATGCCTATTGATTATTACCCAAATCATTGAATTATCCAAGCTGTCGTATGCATGAACCAATCTATTTCTAAAACTGATAATTTGTTTGTCGTTTTTGATTATGATTTTCGGTTCTAGTTTTTTGAATTGATTTAATGCCTCACCAATAATGGCTAATTGACGCTCAACAGCACTTTGCGTTTTGCGATCTTGATCGTATAAATTGAAATCCTTGTAATCGAGTGTAAATTCTTCGATTAATTCTATCGCCATCAAAATATCAGAAAGATACTTTTTGCTCTTTTGCGTCATATATTAATACTTTTGATGAATCGATACTTTTTCTAAGTATTGGATTTCTTATTGAACCATTGGTCAATAAGTCAACTTTTCTTTGAAAGAATTTTTCAAATTTATCCCATAGGTCAAGTAGATTTTCACCGCGCTTGATCGGATCTTTTGTGTCTAGTTCAACAAGTAAATCAATATCACTAGATTCTTCTTTAAATTGATCATTTGTTGATGAACCAAAAGCATATAGCGTTTTTACATCGTGACTTTTGCACAATGATAAAAACTCGTTTGAGTTGGCTTGTATAGAATCTTTCAAATTCATTTTGCTAAGGTATGAATTTTTAGCAATCGTTTACCGTTGCTTTTTTTTGGCTTGTTGCTCACCATCAGACAGCTACAAATTCCAACAACCCACTACAGGTTTAAAAAAGTGTAAAAGGTTTAAGAAGTTGAGTGTCTGAGAACCTGAGAACCTGAGTGCCTGAGCAGCTGCGCTTGATGAATGATGCATGTCAATTTGATGTAATGTTTTCCTAAATGATTTTTGAAGCATTAGTGTAACCAACAACCCACTACAGGTTTAAAAAAGTGTAAAAGGTTTAAGAAGTTTAGTCTGAAACCTAATTCTTAATTCGTAATTCCTAATTCGTAATTCTCACAGCGTAGCGGTCAGTAGCGTAGCGTGTCTAAAGACACAGCCGTGTCTCTAGTGCAGCGTGTCCGTAGGCGCAGCCGTGTCTCTAGCACAGCGTGTCTCTAGCGTGTCTTG
This sequence comes from Flavobacterium sp. CYK-55, assembly GCF_018413465.1. GTDB lineage: Bacteria > Bacteroidota > Bacteroidia > Flavobacteriales > Flavobacteriaceae > Flavobacterium. The sequence continues at coordinate 25,485 of NZ_JAHCDK010000012.1, read as the reverse complement.
TCATTCCGACGCAGGAGGAATCTCAGGTACTTAGCAACTCAGGCACAATAGTTCTGAGAAACCGTTTACAACCTGAGTTTCAAATCTCGGTCTAATTCTATCAAAAGAATTTCTCCACTGATCATGGCCGGAATGATGAGCGTATTGTTCAGAATGATAAAATCGGCCGGACCGGCAATGGGTTGCGTTGTATTGACGGTTTCTATTTTTCTGGCTCCGTAAATGCCGATTCCTTGTATGATTCCCTTTTTTTCAAAAGCAACCCAATTGCTCACATATAAAACGTCATCGCTGATAAAAATACCGTCATAAAGACCTTGTAAGGTTGTGAGCTGTGTAAATGTTTTGTCTTTTAAATTGATGTAGCCCACCACTCCGTTTGACTGATTGTTTTCGCCTAGGCCATTCACATATAGGCGATTTGCTTTTTTGTAACAAAACAGGCCGTTGATGCCCCATATAGGCTTTTCTGTTTTGACTTCGGTATATGATTTATCAATTAGATTCACTTGAAATAACTTGTTTTTATCGGTGGCAGAAACGTACAAGGTTTGATGATCCCATACTGCGATGTCATTTAAAAAAGAGGTTTCTTTTTCAAAGTTGATTTCATAAAGTTTAGCTCCTGATTTAAGGTCAAAAGCCACTAGTCGATCAATGTCATTGGCAAAAAGAATTCCCTTGTCAATGGTCAATCCTTTGGGCGCATTGAGTTGGTCTAGTGCCCATGAAAGAGCTATTACATTCCCTTTTTTATCCAGTTTTATAATGCTTCCGTCGCCATCTTTGGCGCTTGGATTGAGTGCTTTACCAATGTCGGCTGCATATAAAAATTTGCCATCGGTAGCCACGCTTTCGATGTGGTTGAACCCGGTAATGGTTTTTATTTTTTGTGCCTGAATATTGATGCTGCTACAAAAAGTAATGAGAACGATGATTTTAAATATATTTTTCATGTTTTGATATTTTGATTGATAAGTGTTGTTTTTAAAGGTTGTATTTTGATTGAAGGTCAACCCATGCTTTTTGATAGTAAGGCATGACCAAATCAAATTCTTGGCCTTGCTCTATGGGGTATGCCACCAATGAGTATATTTCTGTGGGTCGATGTTGTTCGAGGTCAATCTGAAAAGACGATTTTACGCTGCCTTTGAACTTGCTTAATAACTGAATATTGTTTAGAACGGTGAGCGGGTCAATAAATATTTTTTGTGCTTTGCCTAGTTCCATTAATTCAGACATTAAATGAATGTATAAATATTCTGTTTCTCGGCTTTCCAGTATTTCGGTGAAAGTTATTTGGTGCAAGGCGGTTACAATGGCTGCCGGTGATACAAACAAGAATTTTTTCCACAACAGCGTAGTAATATCACGGGTGTAATGGGCTTCTATACCGGCATAATTCAGGAGTTTGGCTATGGCAGCACCTTGTGGGTTGAGTACTTTGTCAGTACCAAAAAATACCGTTGCCGGCCCGCTGCTGTGCAACACTTTATTGGGTGCAGTTTTGTTCGAAGCAATGTAAATACAACCTTCCATTAAGCTAGCGCCCTCGGGCAAAATCGGTGTGATGCGCTCTTTGCCGTTGATGGTGTTCTGCAAGGTAATCACCGTTGTTTTTGACGACAAGCATTTTTGATATTCTACGAGCAGCTCGTTGGTTGAAAATGTTTTGGTACAGATAATAAGCAGGTCAATGGTTCCGATTTCATCAGGATCGTTAGAGACCATGGTAGGGATTGTACGGTAATGGACCTCCTTTGAGGTGAGTTCTAATCCGCTTTGCTCAATCTGTTTGAGTGTTTCGCCTCGGGTGATAAAAATAATGTCAATTAGGTCTTGGTCGGCATAATAATGAGCCAGTTTGCCCCCGATGTAACCGCCAATTCCACCCATTCCGGCTATGGCGATTTTAGTTTTTTTGTTTTGGAACATGATTTTGTTTTTTAAATTCGTTTGTGTGCTTCGTTGATGATTTCCTTGTTTGATATTGTAATGTTTTGAACCATCAATAACCTCAATTCATGAATGAGATGGCTGGCCAATGCATCTTCTGAAATGTCCTCTTGGTGCAAGTCAAGTCTAAAATCATGACCAATTAAACTTCCGCTGTTGCTGAAGGATATTTCAAAATCAAACTTGACGCGTTTTTGGTTTTTAGGGGTTGAAAAGGTATCAGCCGAAAATAACTGATGGGCTTCTTGAAGCAGTTTGGTCATGCACGCCAAATGATGATCATCATGCTCTGCTACAAACCAAAATAAATCGGTGGTGCGCATCGGGGTTTTTAACCTCGGATGTAACGCAGATTTTAAGACCTCGTCATCACGCAACAATACCAACCTTGAAACGGTTTGTTTTCTGAGTGCTCTAAACTCGCTCAGCAGCGTTTCAATGGTTCTTTGATTGTGGTTGGCCAAATGGGTGGCTTGGTTGCGCAAATCGGCCGGACGCATTTCAGGTTTATGATTCAAAATATCGTCTAATCGTTCTTGCCAAAGGAGCTCTAAATCTATCAGATGCCCTAAGTTTTCTTGAATAGACCAAGTGTTGTTGGGTTTGTATTTTAAAATCCGGTCTGTCCTGTTGTTTAGTTTTTCTTCTAACCGAGCCGAAGTGCCCTCAAGCCGCTCTATGATGGCAGGAAAGATACATTGAGGGTTTTCAAAATTGAATTTTCGGTCAAACCAATTTTCTAATTTCATAGCCTGAACATTTTATAATTCTATTTTCATTTCTAATAAAGCCACTTTTAAATCACGGTGTTGTTCGGGTAATAGAGGCGTGTTGGGGGTTGTGTAATCTTCAATATGCTTGAACCCGAAACTTTTGTAGTAATCAATGATGTTTTGATTCTCGGCCCAGGTATCCATACGGATGTATTTTAACTCATGCTTGATGGCCCATTCACGTACCCAGTTGAGTATTTTGGCCAATTGCTGTTGCCCTTTAAACAGAGGGTTTACTACAATTCGGTGTAGATAAATGGCATCGCCTTGCTCTTTTTCTCGCCAAATTAATGCGTCTGAAAAGCAAATACTAAACACACAGACCAATCGATGATTTTGCACAATTTTAAATTGCAGTTTATTTTCTTGGTCGCGATTAATGAAAGTTTTGTCATAAGTTGTCCAACCCACAAACTGTTTTTTTTGCATGTATTCAATGGCTTTTTCAAAAAGCAAATAAATCAAGTCTAAGTCTTGTTTTTCAGTGTTTTGAATGGTGTATGTTGATGATTTAGTTAACTTCATCTCTGTTTAAATTTTCAATGGTTTGTTGGTGATGTCGTACGTGATAAATGGTGAAATAAAGTATTTCTCTAGCCGAGACAGTTCCCAAAAGCGGATGTGGGCAATGGTATTGATTTAGTTCTTCTTCAGACCAGTTTTTAAGATGATGGGTGTAGGTTTCTAAAAGCTGATGCCCCTGATCAATAAATACAGAAATAGGCGTTTTTAGCTCTTGAGGTGGTTCAAACGGAGTAGTGGTTTTGACTCCTTTTTCATAGATTGCTCTGATTATATCAGCCATTTCATTATAGCTGATTGCCGCTTTTTCTGACCGACCAAAACGCGATTCTATGACTGATTTAGGCAGCATCAAATAGTGGTTTAGTCGCTCTAATGAAATATTGATATGCACCAGGTTTTGCGCCACTGACCATTTTTCGGGCTTTGCGTAATGCGGTTGTAAAGAGGCGGCTGCACTGCTGTATAAGCCCTGATGGGCAGCGATGAGTTGGTGGTTGATTTCAGGTTTGGTCATTATTTTACGGATTTAATGTTTTCTATAATCATGGCTGTTGCACCGCCGCCGCCATTGCAAATAGCGGCAAGACCATATTTTTGATTTTCTTGTTTTAAAACCGAAATCAAGGTGCAAAGTATTCTGGCACCCGAAGCCCCCAATGGATGCCCCATGGCCACAGCGCCCCCGTATGGGTTTATTTTAGAGGCGGGAATGTTGAGGATTTTTTGATGGGCCATAACCACTACGGCATAGGCTTCGTTGATTTCAAAAAAATCAATTTCATCAATGGATAATTTTGCTTTTTGTAGTGCTTTTTGAATGGCTACCGACGGAGCCGTGGTAAACCATTTTGGGTCTTGGGCAGCATCGGCATACGAGATGATTCTGGCCAGCGGTTTTAAGTTGTGTCTTGCTACGGCCTGGTCAGAGGCTAATAAAATAGCTGCTGCACCATCATTGAGATTGCTGGCATTGGCGGCAGTAATGGTTCCGTTTTCAATAAAGGCAGGGGGTAGCTTTGAAACCTTTTCAGGAATCAATTTATCAATATCCTCATCAGTGTCAATACACAACTCGGTGTTTTTGTTTTTTATGGTGATGGGAATAATTTCTCGTTTGAATTTTTGTTCTTGTGTTGCTTTTGCTGCTTTGGCATATGAAGACAAGGCGTATTGGTCTTGTTGCTCTCGGCTAATTTGGTATTGGCTGGCACAGAATTCGGCCGCATGGCCCATATGAAAATGATCAAAAGCATCGGTCAAACCATCTTTGAGCAAACCGTCTACTACAGAACGGTCTCCCAATTTAAAGGGTTGCCTTAAGGGCTGATAATGCGGTACATGGCTCATGCTTTCCATACCGCCGGTAATCACCAAATCTTCGAACCCCAATTGAATTTGTTGTGCGCCTATGATGGTTGCTTTGAGTCCTGATGCACATACTTTGTTGATGGTGGTGCAATCTGTTTGGTTGGGAATACCGGCCCCAATAGAGGCTTGCCTGGCGGGTGCTTGCCCCAAGTTGGCCGAAAGCACATTGCCCATATAGACCGAGTCAATTTGAGCCGGTTCAATGCCTACCGTATGTATTATTTCGCCAATGGCAGTGGCCCCTAATTGTGTGGCTGACAGCCCTGAGAGGTTTCCTAAAAAGCTACCAATGGGTGTTCTTTTGGCCTCGATGATGTATACATTATTCATGACTTTGATTTTTGAGGTGTGTTGATTTTTGAATGATTTGTTCGGCAGTGAGCCCCAATAGGGGTGGCGTTTGAATATCGAGCAAATTCAAATAAATACACAAAGCAGCTCGGTGGTGTATTTCGTGCACTACCAAAGCCCTTAAAAAGTTGGACAGGCTGGTTTGTGTTCCATTTACGGTGTTGATTTTACGGCTTAGGTCTTGGTCATTTAAGGCCTTAAAAATGTCCACAGACTCTGCATGCATTTGATCAAAATAAGTCAAGATTTGTTCATAACCATCGGCGAGATCTGGGCCACAACCCATGTAGGCCGGCGGTTTTCCTAAGACTATTTCAGCAAATAGATATCGTTCAATGGCAGCAATATGTCTGATGATATCGGCCATGGTAAACTTTCCGGGTTTGTAGGTCCAATTGATTTTATCGCGTGGAATAGTCTGAATAATGACTTTAGTGCCCGAGCGGATGTTTTCGTAATACGACAAAAATCTTTGTATTGTTTTGATTTCCATGATGTGTTGTTTTAAATAATACCAATCGGTATATTAAAGAATAAAATTTTTTAGTTTCTTAAATTTTTAATCATGTACTCTAAATGATCCATGGTGATATGCAAGGCCTGTGAACTACCCGTTAGTTTGGCTTGCATGACAGCGCCTTCAATTAATGACATCATGATGGTGGCAAATTCTTCTGCTTGGGTGGTTGCTTTAATTTCATTTCGTTCTATGCCTATTGTGATTGATTTTTCAATGGTTTTTTTCCAAAAACCTAAGGCTGCGATGGCTTTTTTTCTGAGCAACGGATGTGTATCATCAGCTTCAGTAGCGGTATTCAAAATAGGGCAACCGGCTTTGAGTATCGGTAAATTCAAAAAATTGCGGTAGGTTTCCGGATACACCAACAAGCGGTCAATCATGTTGGGGCGCGCTTCAATTTGCTTGCGCAGATAGGCCACAATCAAACTGTAGTTGTGGTCAAAAGCAGCCAGCGCCACCTGGTCTTTATTCTCAAAGTTGCCGTAAATGCTCCCTTTGGTCAAGCCCGTAGCCTCGGTAAGGTCAGACAGCGAAGTTCCGGCATAACCTTTTGCATTGAAAATGGGTGCCGTTTTCTCGATGATGAACTGTTTGGTGCGTTCTGCTTTAGACATACTTTAAGGCTCATTTTTGCATTTTTGGGCGCAATGAGTTTACAAATATATAAATAAATGTACCGTTTGGTATATTTTGAAATAAAATATTGAAAAAAGTTTTATTGAAGCATTCGTGTTACTCAATGTTTGTCACCCCGAGCGCAGTCGAGGGGCTACTCTCTGAGCGCGTGAGAAACTGAGCAGCTGTCCATTGCTCCCGCGCGAATCTTTCGCGTGGTTGGTTTATGTTTATCTAAATTTTATATAAAGTAACTATGTTATTGTTCATGCTGCTCGACTTAAACCACGCGAAAGATTCGCGCGGGAGCGGGGAATAAATTTTGATTTTTGAAGTAATTGAATAAACATCCCTTCAGTCTTAAAGCGCAGCGGTCAGTAGCGTAGCGTGTCTAAAGGCGCAGCCGTGTCTCTAGCGCAGCGTGTCTGTAGGCGCAGCCGTGCCTTGTCATTCCGAAGCAGGAGGAATCTCAGGTGCTCAGCAGCTATTCTTTTAATGAACCATTAACTATTTGACAACAAAAAAGCCCATCTAATCAGATCGGCTTTTTTGATTCATGTTGGTGGCTTATTGCGCCCACCACTTCACTAATTTGCTGTTCTGACAAATTTGCTTGTATCGTTGTTGTTTCCGGTTCCAAGTTGCCCTTTGTCATTTGAGCCGGCCACCAGTAAATAATGCCCGCTGTTTAAAGTAACATAAAAAGAGCTGTTTTTTGAGACTCCTGCAAACCAAGCTTGGTCTGCCGGAAAACCAGTGTAAATGGCCGTTGGTCTATAGGTTACGTTGGTAGTGTTGTTGCCCAAGCATCCAAAAGTATTGTTTCCCCAAGTATAGCAAAAGCCTGCTGCGGAAATACCCATTGAGTGAAAGTCACACGAACGTACGTCTTTCCATGTATCGGTACCAATTTGAAAAAAAGTATACAAGACTAACGCATTTTGATTGCCGCATTGACCATAATTATTTTTACCGGTTCCCCATAGGGTGCCATCGGTTTTGATTCCCATTGAAAACGAATTACCCGCCGCCACGGTTTTCCAGGTATCGGTTCCGACCTGTCCGGGTACTTCAGAACTAAAAGCATTTCCGTTGCCAAATGCATTAACACTATTATCGCCCCAAGCCCAGAGGGTATTGTTGTTTTTGATGGCCATGGTATGGGTGGTTCCTGCCGATACGAATTTCCAATCAGTATCGGTACCTACTTGTGTTGGCGTATCTTGTGCGGTAAAGTTCCCAATACCCAATTGACCATTGGCATTGTTTCCCCAGGCCCAAAGGGTTCCGTTTTGTTTGATGGCCAATGTAAAATCAACCCCCGGTGCTACTAAGATCCAATCCGTATCGTTGTTGATTTTGGTAGGAATCATTAAATGGTTTACTCCGTTGATGCCCAATTGTTTACTTTGGTTATCGCCCCAAGCCCATAGGGTTCCGTCATTTTTGATGGCAAATGATTGATTTGCGTTGGCGTATACAGATTTCCAATCGGTATCGGCTCCTAGTTTTTGAGGTAAATTATAATCGGTTCCCATAAGGTTGAGCCCGGTTTGTCCTGCATCACTATTGCCCCAGGTGTATAGTTCACCAGAACTTGTAATGGCCAACATATGCTTATCTCCGGCAGCCACAGCTTTGTAGGTTTTGGCTACCGGTCCGCTTTGCGATGAAGATGATTCGCTTGAGGTACAGCTGCTCATAGATAACACCAAAAATCCAAGTAGTGCTAGAGAGAGCTTAGGTAATAAAAGTTTTTTCATAATTCAGGTTGGTTTAAATGCTATGTTTTGTTTTAAAATCTATGACTCAATGAAGCCCAAGCTAAAATAAAAAGATTTTAGCTAAATTATTCAACCAACTCATACTTTCATATTTTTTTGCTTGCGGTATTTGCCTACCTAAAGTTTCAAATGATGCTAAATATAGCCATGCCTACTGTTCTACAGCGAAGCGGTCAATAGGTGCAGCCGTGTCTCAAGCGCAGCGTGTCTATAGGTAATCACCGTATCATATTCTTCCGCTGCAGGAGCAATCTCAAGCACTCAGGTTCTCATGTGACCAGACATAGATTAAGCACATTGGCGTGAAAGAATAAATCTTATCTGTTTTTCTTCATTTCGAGCGTTTTTTTTCCGACAGTATAGGCATAAGCAGCTGCCGGAAAATATTGAAGCGTTAAATCTCTGCACAACTGACTTCCTTCTTTATCTATAGTTGTAACTATAGGATGATCAATATTATTTTCAGAACAAAACTTCAGTAAACTTTTTAATTCTAAAGGGCTATTAAAATACCGATTTGACCACTTTATTTCTAAAGCCCAATTAGGCTTAAGTTTGTCGTTAAGCCCAACCATATCCACCTCGCCACCATTCCATCGAGAATACCAGAAATTAAACCAATCTCTGTGAATCCACTGAGCAAAAATTGCAGTTTCTACCATTCGTCCCATTACATCATCGTCAGGTGTGATTGGCGAGAATAAGGCGCTACGAAGTGATGGATTGGTAAGATATATTTTAAAAAAATGGTCTCGTTTAAATTGCTTTCCTGCTTGGTCGATTCTTTGAACTTTTTTAATCAGGAATGCCGCTTCTAAATACTCAATATATTTTTTAAGTGTATTTTTATTTACTTGGGATTCTCTACTCAATGTTTCGAGAGAAAACTCTTCTCCAGTATTGTAGGCAATCGTCGTAAATAAAGAATTCAACTCTCTAGTATCACTAATTCCATATAAGCTCGGTAAATCCCTCAAAAGAACCTTATCAACAATATCTTGACTAATATATCTACCCGGGTTTTCTTGAATTTTTTCAGAAAAGATTACCTCGGGATAACCTCCAAAATTAATGTACTTTATAAAGTGACGATTTAATTCTACAATATTGATTGAAGTATAAAATACGATCTTCTCATCACGCCAGGTGATTTCTGTGGGCTTAATAATATGATCTAATTTTTTCATAGAAACATACTCATGAAAAGTCAATGGAGGTAAAAGAAAATCCGTAAAACGCCCTGCGCCACTTTCATTACTAGCGAACTTTAAAGCAGCAGCAGCAGAACCAGATACAATGAATTTGTCATTCCTGTAGCCATCAACTAACGACTTTAAATCAACTTCCCAGTTTTTGTAATATTGAATTTCATCAAAAATTATATACCAACCATCTCGATCTTTTAACCCTGTAGCTTCTTTAGCATAAGAGAAAAGCTGTTCTAATAGTATGTTGTTGTAGATTGGATTCTCTATTGTTATGAATATGATCTTTTGTGGGTTTACTCCATGGTCAATTAAATCTTGAACTAAATGATAAAGCATAACAGCGGTTAAACGCCATCGCTTGATTTTATCAGCTTTATATTTGGTTTTTACGAAAAAAAATATCTTAGCCAAGCGAACGTGATTCGCTATTTAGCGACGTTTGCCTATACGCAGACCGTTTTCAGCTTCTCAAGCACTCAGCAGCTCTTTTTCGATGAACGATTGTTGCTTTTCAAGCACGACGCTCAATTCATAATTCATAATTCATCATTCGTAATTCGTAATTCGTAATTCTTACAAAAACAGCATTCTTTTACGCACAGCATCGCGTGTGCCCAACCGCAACTTTTTTAAGGCAGTTTCAAGGCAGTTTCAAGGCAGTCTGATGCCTAAAAATGGGCTTTCGCAACGGTTTTCTGCTACCAAGGTGCCTTAAGAGTGCCTTAAATGCTTTTTTAGGGTTGGGGTCAAAAGCAGTCATTTTCGGTCATTTTCAGTCATTTTCGGTCATTTTCGGTCATTTTCGGTCGTTTTCGGTCGTTTTCGGTCATTTTCAGTCATTTTCGGTCATTTTCGGTCGTTTTTTTGTTGTTGTCAAATGACCCTGATACCTTCGTTTTCAGATTGGGCTGCAGACCAATATTTTTTAACCATTTAAAAATTAAAGTTATGGCAACATTCAACAAAGGAATCCTAGGCGGATTCTCAGGGAAAGTGGGTACCGTAGTAGGTGCCAGCTGGAGAGGCTTAGACGTGATGCGCAGCCTTCCGAAAAAAACAAATCGTATAGCTAGTGCTAGACAACTTGAGGTGCAAGCTATTTTTACGCTCACCGCGCATTTTTTATCACCCATTAAACCCTTAATTTCTGATTTTTTTGGGCAACCCTCGGGCGATAAGTCGCGGTATAATTTGGCTTTTGCCTACCACAACCGCGAAGCTGTTGTTGGCACGTATCCGGATTATGAAATTGATTTTCAAAAAGTGATCATTGCCAAAGGTGATTTACTCGGGCTACAACAACCCTTGCTTGAAGCGCAGGCCGGTGCGGTGCTCAGATTGGGTTGGGTTGACAACTCGGGCGAGGGCGAGGCCAAGCCTAATGATGCGCTGCTTGTGGTGGTGTATAACCCAACGCGTGAGTTGTTTGCCTACCAAACCCAGGCAGCCCTGCGTTCTGAAAACGCTTATGTGTATGACTTGCCCGACACTTGGGTAGGCGATACGGTGCACACTTGGATAAGTGTGGCTGATGCCGAAGGCAAGAAATGCGCCAGTAGCGTTTATTTGGGGGCTACAGTGCTGGTATAGGTTTTAATTAAGTTTGTGTTGAAAACTCCTGACGGTTAAGGCTGTTGGGAGTTTTTTTGTTGAGTGCCTGAGTGCCTGAGAAGGAGAGTGCCTGAGCGGCTGCGCTTGATGAGTAAGGCGTGTAACTATTGGGGTTATTGAGTTGCTGAATGTTTTTTGGGGCGTGTAGCAGAACATTCATTTATGCACCAATCCCTTCTATTCTATAGTGAAGTGGTTGTTTTCTTTTATGCTTCGTTTTTGTCATTCCGACGTAGGAGGAATCTTCTCGCTCGTGCCTTGCTTTAAATTGGTTTATAAAAAAGTAGATTTTTTTGATCCTCTTTGTGTCCATCTGGTTATTATTGATTGCGTATGTTTTGGTTGGGTAGAGTGGGACGGTTGCGCCAGCGGGTGCATAAAAAAAGCGAAGGGTTAAATCTTCGCTTTTTATTTGAATAGAACTAATGGTTTAGCTTTCATCAGATACGGTGGCGCTTGGTGCGTTGCTTTTGACTGATTCAATGCCGTTGTCCCATTGCTCCCGCGCGAATCTTTCGCGTGGGTGGTTTATGTTTATCTAAATTTTATATAAAGTAACTATGTTATTGTTCATGCTGCTCGACCTAAACCACGCGAAAGATTCGCGCGGGAGCGGGGGGGGAAATACATTGTATAGAGTTTATAAAAAAAGCGAAGGCTATCACCTTCGCTTTTTTCTATGTATAAAGCCAAAGATGATTTACACTCGATAAACGGCAGTGGTCATAATGGTTTTACGGAAATTAACTGTATTATTTTTTGATTAATTGTGCCGAATATTCACCATCGGGGTTACTGACTTTAACGATGTAAACACCATCGGGTAAATGATGGATAGAAACGGTTCCGGCGTTTTCTAAATCTGTACTGATTAATCTGCCATTCATGTCAAAGATAGAGACTGCCCCAAGAATGGATAGATTAATTCTTTCTTGTGATGGGTTAGGAGTAATGGTTAATTCTGATTCAGGTTGGATGGCTGGTTTTTCAAGACTCTTTGGGCTTTCTGATTCTGAGGGCTCTAGGGTTTGTCTGTAAGTAGGATTGTTGAATGAGACCAAAGAAGTGAAATATTTTACACAATCATTCAGATCAGGTGTATAAGGCGCATTGTCAACGCTATTGGGGTATTGCGGAGGGGTTAGACTAGCGCAATTTGCGTTGTAATATTTTTCAATGGTAAGTACTCTTGTCTGGGTGTTGTAGACCGGTGCGGTAGTGCTGTCTTGATTGGCATAGGTACTTGTACTGAATTTGTACGGGAAGCTCACAAAACCATTGGTTAAGGCAGTATTATTGGTTGTTTCGTTGCCTTGGGCTATGATCCAATAGCCGGTGATAGGGTTAAATTGATATAGATTAGTATATTTTTGTTTTTCAGACATACACAACAACAGTACACGACCATCATTGAGGTATTTTCCGGAGGTAAACTGGGCTTGCTCACCCGGATTGAGCCACCAACTGCCCGTGGTTGTAGAAGCATTTGAAGCTAGATTAATGCAATACGGATTCGTGATAGAATATGCTAGAGCAGGATTGTACAATGGGGAAACCCAGATTCTACTCCAAGACCCTGTGGTGTTAGAAGTTTTAACATATTTGTACATTGCGGCAAATCCCGTAGATTTCCTGATGCACAATAATTCTTCTTTTTCTTGCCCGCCAACATCATTGGTCGTATCAAAATTTCCTACTATATAAACATCACTTGCATCAGGGGTCCAGAGTGTTCCACCGGTTCCGATGGTGGTTACGCCTGAAGCATTTAATTTTTTCCAGAAGTAACTGACGCCCGATACTGTATTGGCGTTAGGAGCCAACACGGTAGCATTGTTGGTGCTGGTGTTGAAGCACAATAATTCGTCGGTGTTGGTGCTATTTTCTAAATCAAAATTTCCGGCTATGAATCTGTCTTCGGGCGCGTTGGTTCTTGACGAACCCGCCCAAGAGCTTGTGGTGGTGTTGTAGTAGTAAAACGGCAAAATATTGGGTGCCGACGGACCGCCCCAGCCCCCGATTTCGGTAGGTAAAGTGGCTGTAATATTAAATTTGCGAATGGCCGACCACTGACTTTGGGTATTGCAGGTAAAAATTTCGTCACCGGTGGCTCCGTCAAAATTACCGACCACCCATTTGGTTTTTTGCGTTAAAGTTGGGTCATTCCAACGGTTAAAGCCATATTCTGAATTGGATTCTTCTTCCCAAAGTTCTTTTGATTGCCATACTTCGGTTTCGTTGTGGTACGGCCCGTCCATCCAACCATCAACAGGATGATAAGTATCAAATGACATATTATCAACAAAACGCTGCAAAGTGCTGTGTTGTCCGTTGTCATTCATCACGAAAACTTCATCAGACTGATTGGTTGACTCAGGAACAAAATCGCCCACCAATACTACATTGGTCATCGGAAGTGAATGATTGTTGTTGAGTTTTTCGTTTCCTATTTTATCAGTTTTGCCTGAAGCCCAAACAATCTGGTTGTTGAATTTCTTTTTCTGAAAAACCTTTACCCAATCAACTTTTACTTTTTCTTCTTTTAAATACGGATCGCCGGGTGCTGGATAATACACTTTATAATTGCCCCCCGACGGGGTATTAAAATAGGTATTGTCATAGCTACCGGTAAAATGCGTTTGTATGGCATTGGTAAAAACAAGATTCATAGATTCTGTGTTTACAATGCGGTTCCAAAGGTTGTTTTCATCAATGAGTTGTCCATCTATATAATATTTCTGTCCAAAGATGTCCCATTCAAGGGCCAAGGTATGCCATTCACCGGCTAGGCTTTTATTACATGATCCGCCGTATGCTTCAAACGGAACCAGTTTGTTTTGCATGTAGTGTTGGTTGCTATTGATTCCGTCATATTGGTAATTTCCGTTCCAAAACGAACAAAAATCTTGGACGTGTCTGACCCTATGGTCCACATCATCTGCATCATAAACCGAACGTTGCTCAATGATATCCATTTCTTCGGGATAACCGTATTTGAAAGGCGTGGTCAGAAACTCATCTTTGCGCTCCATAAATATAGGCATCAACCAAAATCCCGGAAATGTTCCGCGACCTGAAGGTAGTTTAACCCGTGCTTCAAAATAGCCAAACATGAATTTCTTTTTGGTGTATAATTCACTTGCTCTGAAATTAGCCGTCACTCCGTTACCGTTTTTAAGCACATAATTTGACCCTTGATAATTATACATGCATCCGCCTGACGGGCAATCATCGGCACATAGAAAGAGCGACCCGTCTTGAAGAGCTAGTTGATCTTTGACAAATGCATTTTCACATCCGTATCTTTTTTCGCCATGTTGGATGACCCATTTGGTGTTTAGATAGTTGACCACATCGGTGTTGGGAATAACCGGTTGCGTTACGTTGTAGTTAAAATCGTCTGCAAAAACTTGGGCCCAATTACTATCATTGGATGGGTGCCATTGTGCAAAACCAACTGCTGAAAAGGCTGTAAATACAGCAACATAGATTTTTTTCATAGTCATTGTTGTTTAGAATTGTGTTATTAATTTGCTCTATTCATTTTTTTTGTTGATGTACTTAGCCCAATTCATAAAGGGAAAAGTAAAATCAATGTAGTGGTGCATTTACTTTTTTGAAATCTGAAGTATGTATTTGGTGTTGTGATGCTACTGATGACAGAAATAAAATAGAAATCTTTTATAAACGTTTATTGTATTGAATCTTAGATAGATTCAATGTTAAGCATTTTTGGGAGTTTTTATATTAGGGTTTCCCCTAAGGACATGAGGGGATTTTCCCTAATTGTGTGTTTTGAGTTGGGTTGAGAATGTAAGGGTATAAAAAAAGCCTCATAAAGAGGCTTTCTATTCAATTTTCGGTTGCGGCATCGGCCTACAATAATCAAACGGAACGATTTTTTTGCGCATCATGCCTTTGTCTTTAAAGTGGCGAGAGATTTCATAGGTTTTCTCGGTGTAGTCATTGGTTCCATCGGGTTTTTGGTGGTAAAACATTTTGATGGATTTACAATTTTGGTGTTCAAAGATTTGGTTGAGCATGGTTCGGTCTGAAAGCCCGCACGAGTGCCCGTATATTTGTACTTGAAAATCACCTGATTCGATGAATCGAATTAAGCGGTAGTAGTTTTTGTTTTTGAGGTATTCAAATGATTTGATGTGTTTGAACAGTTCGTTGTTTTTTTCGTCTTCAAATTCTAGGTAGTTTTTATCCAATTCGTCTCCGAAACCAAAAATCATGCTTCCGTGCTGTTCTTGTAAATCACCGTGGATGTAATCAAACTCAGAGGGGATTTCTGCTCTGCAAGCATCAAAATAAGGCTCAAATGTATGGGTATAGTTAAAGTTCAGAAAGAAAAGATTTTCAGGCTTTTGGTTCTCAGATAAATTCGTAGTTACTACTTCTTGCGCTTGGATGGGTTCGGTAAAACAATCTACCAATGGTTTTAAATCAAAGCTAGTGCTCAAACTTGCTTCTTGTTCGAGGAGGTACTCTTTGAGTTTTTCTTTGAGAAAATCAAATTGGGTGTTTACTTTCTGTATGGCTTCTAATTGATCATTGTTTTTATACCCATATTTGGTGGCCAGCAATACTTTAAAATATTCAATTTCTAAATCAACCCAATTCATGGACTCAATTTGTTGAAATGAATTTTTAAGAACAAGTGATTTAAACATTAAGTCAAAAATATCCGTTCCATTAAGTATTTCTCTGAATTTTTCTAATGAATTCTCAGTTGAAATTCTATCATTGGGGAGTGGTTGATAATATTGACCTCTTTTGAGGGTTATTTGAATAAGCTCATCTTCATACGGTCTATTCAAATAAATACGATTAATTGCATTAGAAAAATAAGATGCAATAAAATCTTTATAACTGGTTTTTAACCCATGTGCTAAATCAAAGCCGTTGCCGATGAGGATGAGTCTGTTCATTATTATTTATTCAATATCAATGACATCTCATCTTTGTAAGATAAAAATGTTTCATAAAGTCGATTATAAACTGAACCAACAGCACCTGAGAAAATATATACTGATGGGCTTCCAGTTCCACTTTTTAATATTTGATCTTCCGCAATACCAGGATATGGATCAATGTAATAGATTTTACTAATGCCTAATTGATATGCTTTTTTTGAGCATAATTCACATGGACTAGCTGTCGTGAAAAGGATACCGTCTTTGACACCTATGCCTCCATTTTTTGTAATTTGAAGCATTGCATTTTCTTCAGCATGTAAAGATCTTGTATGAACTTGATTTTTTTGTTTCTCATATTTATTATGAACAGTCTTGAAGCAAAATGAACAGTTTTTACCTTTTAATTTTGTAGCATCGTAATCTTTATACATGTCTAACATTGCATTCTTAAATGTGAATGGTTCTTTATCTTTATAACTATATTCAATTATCTCAGATAGATCTTCACTACGTTCAAAATTGCTATAATGTTCGTTATTAAGATTTTCTGTTTCTGGAAGGAAATCTTGTACATTTCTTAAATTGCATGGGGTTTGACCTTTAGCAACATCATTCCAACCTATTGACCTTACTACATAATTTGAATCTGTAATTACCGCTCCAACTTTTCGCGATATACAGCCAGAATTTAATTTAGCGGTATTTGCAATTTGCATACACCTTTCAACAGCACTTGGAGTAATGATTCCTGGCTGCATAATTAAGGATAATAACTTCATTAATTGCTCCTCACGCGAAAAGAATGTATTCTTTTGAAAACTTTGATTATTTAAATCTTCTAGTTTTAAATTTATAATATGATAATCACTCTTTTGAATACAATTATCTACATCTGGCGATGAAAATTCACCATCATTAAAATCATTTGTTTTATACTCTATTGCATCTAGATTAAAGAGATATTTAATAATTTTATTTATTTCATCTTCATGATATTTTACTTTCAATCTATCTGCAACTCTTGCTTTAGAATTTCCTAAAACGTCTTTAGTTGCTATTAGATAAAAACCAGAATATCGCTCTTTAAAAAACATAATTTCTAGCGAATTTCTTAAGGAGTCAATGACAATTTTTGTTTTTATTTTTCTCTCAGTGTTGTATATTTTCCTGGCCTTAATTAATCGATTGATTATTTCAGCAATGGTGTAAATGTTTTTAATATCATACTTGCTACCAGCATTTAACTGACCATTCCCTCTTAAATTACATGCAATTTGGTGCAAAAAATTAGTTCGTCTACAGTAACCAAATTTCTCTAGAGCTTGAAAAAACGCAACGCTTAAATTTCTAAAATCATCACTAAAAAATAAATCATTCAGATATAATAAGCTTTTTTTAGATTTTAATCGACCAATATTAGTTTTGTTAATAGACAGAAATTTATTAATGAGAGGTTTGTTTTTGCTATCGTCTAATATTTCTTGTAAAACAACTATCAATTTATTGACAACATTCTGATTATTATCATCTTTCTTTTCTTTATAGTGCTTAATCAATACAGGTTTTAGTTTATCTGCATTTTTCCCTATTTTTTTTAGAATGATAAATAATAGGACATCTTTATAATTAATACAATCAAATTTTGTCCAATTGTTTTTATGATAAAGGAAATTATAACTAATCCGGTATTTATTTTGAAAAATTGGATCATCAAAACTACTATTATCAGAGGGATTTCTTAGACCGTTTTTTTTAAGATCTTCAAAATCATTACTTAGCATATTTGCAATCATACTGCAACCTGAACCAGTTCTACCAGTAAGTCCTAAGATTGTGAAATCGGTTCTTAAGGAATATAATTGTGATAAATCCATAATTCTAATTTTTAAATTAAACCTGCTCCTTTGCCTGCAACGCCTCTCTCAAAACCTGCTGCAACAACATTTCATTATACCCTTGACTTTTTTCATGCTTTGCTCCAAGCTATCACATTTCATTATCTCTAATGAAATTAAAAAATAAAGGTTTTTTTTCTCATCTCCAACCTAACTTTCAATAAGTCATTGCTTTTTGATTAACGTACTTTTTAAGTCCAACTTCTCAATCAAATCAATCATTCTCTTGGTCTTTGGCAGACTAAATTTATCTGCTTTGGTTTTGAAGCCATTTTGGTTGATTTCCCATTCTTGCATGGCT
This sequence comes from Flavobacterium sp. CYK-55, assembly GCF_018413465.1. Classification (GTDB taxonomy): domain Bacteria; phylum Bacteroidota; class Bacteroidia; order Flavobacteriales; family Flavobacteriaceae; genus Flavobacterium. Next base: position 7,653 of record NZ_JAHCDK010000012.1, on the reverse strand, counting down.
TTGTAAACAACATCTAAATCTATAGATTGTTTGTCTAAAATTACTTTTGAAACGGTATTGAGTAATTCAATGTTTTCAGTTTCTTTATTGATTAGTGGAGTTTGATAAATTCTTAATACCTCATTGATTGCGTCAACAAAGGCTTTGTTTTCAGAATCGGTCAGCGCTTGTTCAATTTCTTTTTCTTTCGAATTAGTTACAACAAACACTTCACCATTGCCTTTTTTGATTTTTGACAAATACGGATTCTTTAATAAATCATCTTTGAGGTGATATGAATAAGTGCCGTAATTCGAGTTAATGAATTGATAATCTAATTTTTGACTGGTAAATGTATTTAAATGAAAAACCGTTTTTTGGGTAGCAACCTCTCCATAATTGAGCTGGATTTTCTTTTCCATTTGTTTGAGCATCATAGCTAAATACAAATCGTTGCTAACTTTTTTAGAGACAACTTTTTGTTCTTTTTCACCCCAAACCTTACCAATTCTATCCTTTATCTTTTGCTCATAAATAGCAATCAACTCCTTATTAGCATTCACCAACTTTTGCTCATTTTCTATTTGAGAAATGATTTGCTGTTGGGTTTCTTTGTTTGGTAAAGGAATTTTAAATTGCTTAATTTCAATTAAGTGTAAATTTGTGATTGTGCCTGACTTAGAGTGTGCAGTTGATTGATTAAATACCAAATCTGTATTCATCATTATTTCAAGATATTTGGACTCTATGAGCTCTCTTTTGGGTTTGATTAGTGCCAAACTAACAAATATGCTAAATTCATATTCCCAATCAATCATTTTTGCAACACCTACTGTTCCATTTTTTGTATATAAAATATCACCAATTTCTGGATTACATCTTTTTATTAGTTCATGATGTTCTTCAACTGAAATAAACTTTTTACTATCATTTGATAGAGTTAAATCTGTTACTCTTAAAAAAGGAATTCCAGATTCAGTATATTTTGGAGTTTTATGAGTTCCATCTGTAATTTTAGTTGTCAATTCTTTTAACTCAACCATTTCCCAACTTGGGTCAATTTCAATTCTGGGTTTATAATGATCCACCACCATTTTAGCGCCATCAATTATTTTTTGATAGCTTGCTATTTCAGCTACAATTTCTTCTTGAACTGAAAGTGGTGGAAGTGGGATTTTAATTTCTTTTAGCTTACCCTGATTTAATTTTGGTACAGTTACTCCAGTTATATATGGAGTTAAATCCATGTAATTAATCATTTCTACTAAAAATAAATCTAATAGAAGTTCTCTTTTCGGCCTAAGAACATGAGCATGGTTATTAACCCAGTATTTACCTTCTGCAATAAAAGCGGTTTTGTCACCTGGTAACCACTTAGCACCATCTTCGCCTATTAAAACTAATTTTTCATTGAAAATAAACTCAGATACATAATCTAAAATTCCAGTTGCACCATAATAAGGATAATCGCCATTTATTCTTTCAGATTTGGTTATAGGTACTCTTAAGCTATCTAAAATTTCAACTAAATTCCCTAAACTTTCTATTTTATATTTTGTATGGTGAAGTGTCGTATTAGTTTTATACCGCTCACCACTCAAATTATAATCGCCGCTTTTACTTATTTCGGTTTTGGGTACTGAGTGCGCCATTGGGTTGGTTATCTCTTTAAATGGCGAGGCAACAAACTCGTGTATCAATTGCACCGCATCTTCTAATTGCCCGCCTTTGATAGGGTTGCGTTGTGCACCTAGGTTGTAACCGTCGTTGTCAATTTTTATAAATAAAATATCGTTGGTTTTTTGGGCAACAGTTTTATCCATTAATAAAATAGAGGTTTTTACACCACTGTACGGGTTAAAAACACCAGCGGGTAAACTCACCACAGCATACAAATAATTATCCACCAACATTTTGCGCAGGTCTTTATAGGCTGTGCCACTTTGAAAAATAATACCTTCGGGTACAATGATACCGGCTTTCCCTTTGGGGTTGAGATGCTCGGCTATGTAATCAACAAACAATACTTCGCTCCGGTTACTGCTAATCGAGAATTTTTTGTGCGGTCTGATGCCACCTTTCGGGCTCATAAACGGTGGGTTGGCCAATATGACATCAAAAGTTTCGTTCCAACGGTCTTCGCTGCTTAGCGAGTCATATTCAAAAATATGCGGGTCAGAAAAACCATGTAAGTAGAGGTTTACCAAACTCAAACGCACCATATCGGGCGAGATGTCATAGCCTACAAAGTTTTTAATGATCTTTTTTTGTTCGTCGGGCGTTAACACATTTTTGTTTTGCTCTTTAATGTGTTTAAACGCAGAAATCAAAAAACCCGCTGTACCACATGCAGGGTCCAAAATAGAATCGGTTTTGTTCGGGTTTACCGCTTTAACCAAAAAATCAATAATATGACGTGGGGTTCTGAATTGTCCGGCATCGCCTTGAGAGCCCATCACCGAGAGCAAATATTCAAAGGCATCGCCTAATTTTTCGCTGTGGGTATATTCAAATTCACTGATGGTTTTTAAAAACAGTTTAAGCGTTTCGGGGTCACGATAGGGCAGGTAGGCATTTTTGAAGATGTTCGAGAATAACTCGGGGATGTTGGGGTTTTTGACCATTCCTTCAATGGCTTCTGAATAGAGTTTAAGCATTTCAGAGGCACTGATTTTAGGATCAAATAAATTGTTCCAGCTGTATTTTTCAAAGGGAACGGTTATTTTTTTGTGAGGGTCGTTCGGGTCTTGGATTTCATAGTCTGCAAAGAACTTGGCGCGGCCACCTAAATCAATAGCTTCTTTATCCATGTCGTCCATGAATTTATAAATCAGCGCTATGGTGATTTGTTCTATTTGCGATTTTGGGTCGGGTAGTTTGCCTACGAGAATATCTCGGCAATCATCGATTCTTTTTTTGGTGGTAATGTCAAGCATTTATTATACTTAGTAATTTGTTAGGCTGCGAAATTGTCAAGTTTGATGTAGTCATTAATATACACAGGAATAACTTCTCTGTATTTACTCGCTACTTCTTTGAATTGCGCAATTGTTAAAGTTGGGTGGGTTTGTAAAGCTTGAAAATCTTTAGCTTCAATTATTTTTCTGATGCCTTGATCCACAATATAGGCTTTAAAGAAATATCTTAAAGCTCTGATGTTAACATCTTCTTCTGGTGGATATATAGAAATGAACTTATCAAATTCTTCATCGAGTAACTCATCTTTTGATTTAAATTTCGGAATGATTCCGAATATCTTTTCTACAATTTCACGGATAGAAATTTTACGGTCAATTTTGGCGGCTTTTCTAAGGTTTTCAATGTTGAAATATTCTTCAGGCTTATCTAGAATTTCATTTTGAATATGACTAATAACCACTTCCCAATTGCCTAGTTCAACATTTTTCTTGATGATGTCATCCATGACAATTCGGTCTTCAAATTTTTGAAACAGCATGCGGTCTATTTTCATCCCTTCAAGACCTATTGCTTTCTCTTCTAATTTTGCCAGAGGGTCGGCTATTTCACTTTTGTATTCTTTTATTTTTATAGGTTCATTACCGCTTACAACAGATTCTTTTTCTTTCGGAAGCTCTAGTACTTCATCGTAATCAAATTTTTCTTCAAAGTATTCGCAGTTTGCAAAAAAGTCAAATAGTTTGAAGTTATCTTTGTCAAAGTTGATGACTTCTTCTTCGTTGAGTTCGTTTTTATACTTGTAATTAAAAAAATGCTTTCTGGTTCCACGCCCTTTTATTTGTATAAAGTCTGAGGGGCTAAATATTGGTCTCATTAAGCATATGTTGAGTAAGTCCGGACAATCATAACCTGTTGTCATCATTCCGACCGTTACACAAACGCGTGTTTTAGATGATTTATAACCCTCAAGGAAATTGGTTTTTCCGTTTAAATTATTGTTTGAGAAGTTGATGGTCATTTGTTGCGCATCGGCAACATTTGAGGTCACTTGTACCGCAAAGTCTGAGTTATATTTATTTGGGTACTTTTCTTCTACGAGTTCATTTAGGATTTGCGTAATTTTTACCGCATGGTTTTGGCTTACTGCAAAAACGATGGTTTTACCTATTTCATGAGTAATGGGGTCTAATTTGGCGTTTTCGATAAATGTTTTGCAGAAAGCATAATTTGTAGGTTCTGAAAAAAATCTCTTTTCAAAGTCACGAGACACAAACACTTCTTGTTCTTCACCTTCAATCGAAGCAGTAACCACAGAATAGCCTTCGTCAGAAAGTAGTTGCGTTGTTATCTCGGTTCTGGCATCAGCCACAACTGGGTTTCGTAAAAAATTATCAGCAACTCCTTGCAATAACGTATATCTAAAAGTGGGTTCTCCACTTTCACAGCCGAAAGTCGTATAAGTATCGCGGAGCATTCGCCTTTCAACTTCTCTTGGGTCACTTGTTTTAATTTGGTTCATGTCAACCCCTTTCAAGTAATCTTTTGGGGTTGCTGTTAAACCTAATTTATAACCATTGAAATATTCAAAAACGGCTCTTGAATTCCCTGACACTGAACGATGTGATTCGTCAGAAATAATTAAATCAAAATCTGTCGGTGAAAATAAATCTCGGTATTTGTTATTGAATAATAATGATTGTATGGTAGTTACCACTATGTCAGCTTTTTGCCAATCTGATTTACTCTGTTTATAAATGAGCGTTTTGTAGTCTGGTTTTAGATAGGCTACAAAGTCTTTTTCAGCTTGATCTTCTAGCTCAAGTCTATCCACCAAAAATAAAACACGTCTAGCATTTCTGGTTCTCAGAAATAACTTAATAACAGCAGCAGCGGTAAGTGTTTTTCCGGTTCCTGTTGCCATTTCAAATAAAAAGCGGTCTTTGCCTTGTTGAACAGCTTTTTGAATAGATTTTACAGCATCTAATTGATAATACCTCAGAAACCTTAATTTGTTGTCCTTTATGAAGTCTTCACTATTTTCAATCGTCCCTTTCCAGCCAGCTCTTTCGCTGTAATCAGGCATTTGGATTTTGGCGATGTAATCATTCGATACTATTTCATTTGCCAGCGAATCTCTATCTGGATTCCATTGTTTTATAGCTCCAATTTCATTGGGCGATGGAAATTTATAAATTGGTTTGGGATTGCCTTTTTTTAAATCCCACAAATAATGCACAATACCATTTGATAATATAATGTATTGCGCTCCAACTGAATTGGCGTACTTTCTTGCCTGCTCTTTAGCCGATAAAGGATGAATACTTTCTTTTTTAGCTTCAAGTACACAGATGGGTTTTTTATGGTCGTCAACTAACAAAAAATCTAGAGAGCCGCTTTTAACTTTCTCATAATCATTGCCCCATTCATCAATATCGTTTTGTGATATTTTTACATGATTCTCTAGAAAAATATTTGCTTGTCCAATTTCATCATCAAAGAAACGCCAACCTGCTTCTAAAAGAAGTTGATTGATTTTTATTCGGGCATGTGCTTCGTTTCTCATTCAAATTTAATTTTCACTTCAAACCTACCAAATTTCTCCCACACCCCCAAGTACTCGCACCCTTATTTTTCGGGCGCTTTCACCACATCTACCACCACGGTTTGGTAGGGGTAGTGCCCATCTAAAGCGCTTATAAAATACTCGGTAAACAAATAGTGTTCGCCCAAAAAGGCTTTGCAGTGCCCGCAGCTGTTGGCGGGGTAGGTGGTTTGTGCATAGCGCGAGTATTGCGGTAGGATGACCGCGCCTTGCCGGGTGGCCAACAAGGTTTGCTGTGGGTTAAAGCCCTCGGGCCCATAAAAAGTGTTGGGGCTTTTGATCATGGCCAGCGCAGCGGGTTGCCTACACCGCCAGCAGTGCGCCTGAACAATATAGAGTTTTGTGGTATGTGGCATAGTTGCGTTTGATGCAAAAAGCAAGAGTAGCAAATTTTTGTACAAAAAACATTAGGGTTTTCCCTAATTCGGGAGGGGATTTTACGGAAGCGTTTAGAGATTAACGATTAACGATTGTTGATTTTTGATTGTTGATTTTTTGAATTGTGTAATCGTCAAGCTTTCTGTTCTCTCATACCCGATAGCGTGGATTTGCCAACTGTGTTAATACTATTTGGTGCTATCGGGCTTAGGCAGTCAGTATCTCAGCTAATTACGAATTACGAATTAGGAATTAGGAATTAGGAATTAGGAATTACGAATTACGAATTAAGAATTAGGTTTCAGCTCAACTTCTTAAACCTTTTACACTATTTAAACCTGTGGTAACACCATGTTTTGCTAATCATTCAGAAAAACGCAACCATCAAAGGTATACGCTACTTTCGTGGAGCGCAGCAGCTCAGGTACTCAGCGTCTCAGGTACTCGGGTGCTATTCTTGAGTCAAATGATCAATTTCAAGTTTTAGTTTAGGAAGATGATTGGTTAGAATGGCCCAAATGTTTTCATCAGAAACATTGTCGTAGGAGTGAATAACATGATTTCTTAAACCAATAATTGCTTTGGCGTTGGTTATTTTTTCTTCAAAACTTGCATCACGAATAATAATTCTATTCATGGCTTCGCCGATGATCTCAAGATTTCTCTCGACTGCTCGTTTCATCATCAAGTTTTGACGATATTTAAAGAAATCGTTTTCATGGTTTTCTGCATAACTGTCAATTTCTTCTATAGACAATTTGATGTCAAATAACCATTTTAAAATTCGTTCATCCATAAATCAATTCTTTAGATTTATTAATGGATCGAATTAGGATTGGATTTCGTAAAGTTTGTTCTTCAAGTAAATCTACTTCGCGCCCGAATAAAGCTTGTAAGTTTTCTTTAAAACCAATATAATTCTCAAAGTATTGAGATCGTTCAATGGGTTTGAATTTTACTAAAAAATCTAAATCACTTTTCTCTGTAAAGTTTGAGGTTAATGCCGAACCAAAAAGATACATTTTCTCTACATTGTAATTGTTACAAAGCGTTTTTAGGGCTTCAATATTATGGTCAATTAGCATCATGCTTCAAATTTAGAAAAAAAATTTTCTATTCGGCTGTTGGGTTAAATATAATTGCGGGCAACTAAACTGACTGTAGGGCGGCTGCGCTGTATGAATTACGAATTATGAATTATGAATTACGAATTACGAATTACGAATTAAGAATTAAGAATTAAGAATTAAGAATTAAGAATTAAGAATTATGAATTACGAATTAGGTTTCAGACTCAACTTCTTAAACTTTTTTAGACCGCTGCGCTTTGAGACACGCTTCGCTATAGACACGGCTGCGCCTACAGACCGCTGCGCTGTATGAATTATGAATTACGAATTAAGAATTAAGAATTAGGTTTCAGACTAAACTTCTTAAACCTTTTACACTATTTAAACCTGTAGTGGGTTCTCTGTTTCACGGCTGTTTCAGCTCAACTTCTTAAACTTTTTTAGACCGCTGCGCTTTGAGACACGCTTCGCTATAGACACGGCTGCGCCTACAGACCGCTGCGCTGTATGAATTATGAATTACGAATTACGAATTAAGAATTAGGTTTCAGACTAAACTTCTTAAACCTTTTACACTTTTTAAACCTGTAGTGGGTTCTCTGTTTCACGGCTGTTTCAGCTCAACTTCTTAAACTTTTTTAGACCGCTGCGCTTTGAGACACGCTTCGCTATAGACACGGCTGCGCCTACAGACCGCTGCGCTGT
>NZ_JAHCDK010000011.1 GCF_018413465.1 Flavobacterium sp. CYK-55 | reverse complement strand
AACACAACCAACGTGCGCAGTAGCAACAGGTTCAGTAGAATTGACCGGTTTACCAACAGGAACTTGGACCATTAATCCGGGGAACATCTCTGGAACTGGAACATCTACAACCGTGTCTGGTTTGGCTACTGGTTCTTATAACTTTACCGTAACCAACAGCGAAGGTTGTACTTCATCAGCTTCTGCTGAAGTAGTAATCAACGCTCAACCACAAACGCCATCGGCTCCAGTTGCCGGTACTGTAACACAACCAACGTGCGCAGTAGCAACAGGTTCAGTAGAATTGACCGGTTTACCAACAGGAACTTGGACCATTAATCCGGGGAACATCTCTGGAACTGGAACATCTACAACCGTGTCTGGTTTGGCTGCTGGTTCTTATAACTTTACCGTAACCAACAGCGAAGGTTGTACTTCATCAGCTTCTGCTGAAGTAGTAATCAACGCTCAACCACAAACACCATCTGAACCTATTTCTGGTGGTAATCAAACAGGGTGTTTCTCAAACCCGATAACGGCTTTAACTGCAACTGCAACCACAGGAGCAGGAAACACAATCGTTTGGTTTAATGCACCTGTTGATGGATTTACAGTTGATAACCCAACATTGAATACCGTTGGAACCATTACATACTATGCTGCGTCATTCAATGGAACTTGCTACTCAGCAACCAGAACGGCGGTTACTTTGACTATTAACCCTGCTCCTACAGCTCCATCATTGAGTAACATTGTTGCTGAATGTAGTGCTACTGCACCTGCTCCGACTATGAATGATAATTGTGGTAATACTTTAATCGGTATAACAACTGATCCGACTATTTACAATACGATTGGTAATTATGTAATTCACTGGACATTTAACAATGCTAATGGACAGTTTGTAGTTTCAGCTAACCAAAATGTAGTGGTTCAAGATACACAAGCTCCGATTGCTCCAGTATTGCCAAACATTACTGCTCAATGTACCGTTACAGTGACACCACCAACAGGCCAAGATACTTGTGCCGGTCAAGTAACAGCAACAACAAGTGATCCGTTGACATATCAAGGTGAAGGAACCTATACAATTCACTGGGTATTTAGTGATGGTATCAACAGCACAACAGCAATTCAACAAGTTATTATTGACGATACTGTTGATCCGCTTATTCCAACATTGGCAACCCTTACCGGAACTTGTTTGGTAAATGTTCCAGCACCAACAACAACTGATACATGTAATCAAAATACCATTACAGGTACAACTTTAGATCCGGTAAGCTACAATGTTGCCGGTACCTATACAGTTAACTGGTCATTTAATGATGGAAACGGAAACATTGCAACTACCACGCAAACGGTTATTGTAAATCCGGGAACAGCGCCAGATAATATTACCGCTTATGCAGAATGTAATAATGATAATTCACCAGAGAGATTGATCAATTTAGATACTTTATTACCTACTGGTGTTCCAAGCGGTGGTACATGGACTGATGTTGATTTTAGCAACGGTGTTACGGGTAATATTTTTAATCCTTATGATGTACCGGTAGGAAACTACCTCATTACGTATGCAGTTGCAGAGGGTGATTGCAGCCGATTGGTAAATTTAGTGATAACTGTAGATGATGAATGCGAAGTTGACCCTGAGTGTTCAGAGCCGGTAGTTTACAATGCGGTTTCTCCGAACAATGATGGAGTAAACGAGTACTTAAATATTGATAACTTAGACCAATTCACTTGTTTCCCAACCAATTCGGTAGAAATATATAACCGATGGGGTGTACTAGTGTATGAAACTAGTCAATATGACAATGCAGCTCGTTCATTTAAAGGAACTTCTGAAGGTCGTGTAACTGTTGATAAATCAGCACAATTACCAACCGGAACTTATTTCTATATTCTAAATTATACGGATAAAAATGGTAGTAACCATCACAAAGAAGGTTATTTATACCTAACCAGATAAACCAAACTCAAATCTAACGCCTGAGGGTTGCAAAACCCTCAGGATTAAAACAGAAAACTAATGAAAACAAGAATATTAACTTTCGTTTTGATGTTTACGGCCGCGGCGGGGTTTGCGCAACAGGATGCTCAATTCACGCAGTATATGTACAACACGATTAATATCAATCCGGCTTATGCGGGATCGAGGGGAGCTTTGAGTATCTTTGGCTTACACCGAACACAATGGGTTGGTTTAGATGGTGCTCCGGTAACCAATACGCTTTCGATGAATACGCCAATCAATGGTAGCAAACTAGGTTTAGGGTTATCATTTGTCAATGACAGAATTGGCCCAACGACTGAAAATGCTATATCGGTTGATGTATCGTATACAGTTCCAACTTCAGAAACTTTTAATTTATCATTTGGTCTTAAAGGTACGGGTAACTTCTATGGTTTAGATGCTTCTAAATTAGATTTAGATCCGACTGTACCTGATGATGCTGCCTTGATCAATTATAATAAATTTACGCCAAACATTGGTGCCGGTGTATATTGGCATTCAGACAAATCATACATAGGATTGTCAGTACCCAACTTTATACAGAACAAAAAACTCAACAACAGCAATGGTGATAATGTAGCTATTCTACAAGAACGAATCAACTACTATTTGATTGCTGGACATGTTTTTGACTTGAATCCAAACATTAAATTTAAACCGGCCATCTTGACCAAAATGGTTACTGGTTCGCCACTTCAAGTAGATGTTTCAGGTAATTTTATGTTCTATGACAAATTTGTTCTGGGTGCTGCTTACAGATGGGATGCCGCTATGAGTGCCTTGGCCGGATTTCAAATTACAGACGGTTTGTACCTCGGATACGGTTATGACTTAGAAACGACCAGACTCAGAAAATACAATTCAGGTTCTCACGAAGTATTCTTGAGATTTGAATTATTCAACAATTACAACAAAATTATTTCTCCTCGATTCTTCTAAAATTGAAACATCATGAAAAATAAAGCAATACTATTTATATCGTTTTTGAGTGCTCTTACCTTTAATGGTTTAGCCCAAAATGCCGGTATCAAAAAAGCTGATAAGCAGTATGCCAAATATGCATATATTGATGCAACTCAGACTTATGAGCGCGTAGCCAACAAAGGCTACAAATCGGCAGACATGTTTCAAAAATTAGGAAACGCCTACTACTTCAACGCAGATTTAACCAAAGCAGCCAAATGGTACGGAGAATTGTTCGCCATGAATACTGAGGTTGAGCCAGAATATTACTATCGTTATGCGCAATCGCTCAAAGGAATTGGCGATTACAAAAAAGCCGATGAAATGATGCGCCAATTCAACCAAAAAGCCGGCGAGGATTTGCGTGGTAAAATCTTCAAAGACAAACAATACTACATGGATGAAATCACAGCCAATTCAGGTAGATACAAAATTGAAGATGCCGGAATCAACTCAAAATATTCTGATTATGGAAGTGCATTCTCAGGCAATATGCTGGTTTTTGCATCATCACGTGATACCGGAAGTTTAGCACAGAAAAAACACAAATGGACCAATCAATATTTTACAGGCTTGTATTCGGCCGAACAATCAACTGATGGTGCTTTGGGATTGGCCGATAAATACGCCAAACAAATCAACTCTAAGTTTCACGAGTCAACACCTGTTTTCTCAAAAGATGGTAAAACCATGTATTTTACCCGAAACAACTTTAACAACGGAACCAAAGGTAAAGATGCCAACCGCGTTACTTTGTTGAAAATCTACAAAGCGACCCTCAAAGATGGCGTATGGCAAAATGTAACCGAGTTACCTTTCAACAGTGACAGTTACAGCGCTGCTCACCCGATGCTTAGCCCGGATGAAAAGACTTTGTACTTTGCCTCTGACATGCCGGGAACCAAAGGTCAATCTGACTTGTGGAAGGTGGCCATTACCGGCGAAGACAGCTACGGAACACCGGAAAACTTAGGATCTATAAATACTGAAGGAAAAGAAACTTTCCCACTGGTAACCGACGAAAATGAATTGTATTTTGCCTCAGACGGTCATCCGGGATTGGGCGGTTTAGATATCTTTATGTCGCGCATGAATGCGGACGGAAGCTTACAAGAACCGATTAATATTGGAGCGCCTGCCAACTCACCGCAAGATGATTTTGCTTATTTGATTGACACCAAAACCCGTAAAGGATTCTTATCATCTAACCGTGAAGGCGGTATGGGCTATGACGATATTTACAAGTTTGTTGAAACGCGTAAATTGGTTTGTGAACAAACTTTATCAGGAATTGTTACTGATTTAGAAACCGGCGAAATCTTGCCAAACACCAAAGTAACTTTGTTTGACGAAAAGTTCAATAAAATCAAAGAGGTGGTTTCAGACGATAAAGGTTTTTATGATTTCGGAACCGTTGAGTGCGGAAAAGTATATTATGTTCGCGCTGAAAAAGATCCGTACGAAACCAAAGAACAGCGTTTGACTATTTCTAAACAAACCGGAAAAACAGATTTACCGATTCAATTGGAGAAAAAAGTCAAACCGGTTACTGTAGGCGACGATTTGGCCAAAGCCTTTGGTATCAAAATCATCTACTTTGACTTAGATAAGTGGAACATCCGTCCGGACGCTGCTCTAGAGCTTGAAAAAATCTTAGATGTGATGAAGCAATATCCGAACATGAAAATTGATGTTCGTTCACATACTGACTCACGTCAGACACACAAATACAACGAAAAATTATCTGACCGTCGTGCCAAATCTACCATTGCTTGGTTGATTAAAAACGGAGTAGATGAAAGCAGATTAACCGGTAAAGGTTATGGTGAAACAAAATTGGTGAACCGTTGTGCCGATGGTGTACAATGTTCAGAAGATGAGCACCAAGCCAACCGTAGAAGTGAATTTATTATTACAGCTTTATAATTCCAAATTTAAATTTTGTTGGTAAGGGATGTTGTTTTGGCAGCATCCCTTTTTTTATTCAATTAAAGCTGTTTTGACAAAAGTGATTTTCTGAAATAGATAAATAGAACTAAAAAATAAATGAGGTAATCTGCGGCATAAGCCATCACTACTCCTTTAGCTCCGTATATTGGCATCCATAAATAAGAAAGCAAAGTCAATAAAATAAGTGATAGTATTTCGGTAAGGATATAAACTTTAATTAACCGTTTGGCCAAAAGTTGATAACCCAAAATAAGCGAAGCTGCTTTGAGCAAATCGCCCAACAATTGCCATAAAAACAAATCTGAAACCAACGAAAAATCTTTTGTAAAACAAACCGCGATGATTTCTTGACGCAACAAATAAATGACAAATAATCCCAGGCAAAAAAACGGTAGAATTCCTTTGTAATAACTCATAAAAATATTTCGTGTGGCCACAACTGAGTTAGCCGCAGAAAGCTTTGGATAAAAATATACTGTGAGTACCGTTGAGATGAACAACAAATAAAAACCTGAAATTCTGCTCATAGCTTCCCAATAACCGGCTTGTTCAATACCGCTGAGTTCAATTAAATTTTGGCGAATCATTAAGTAAGTCCAAGAACCACCAACCGCTGAAACCAAAGTCATCAGGGCATATGAAGACATTTTTTGAATAACGGCAATATCAAAACAACTTGGATTTAAATAACTTTTAAAATCAATAATTCGGTTGAGTTGATACCAAGAAAACAAAAACAAAATTGCCGGTGGAATAACCAATGATATCAAAGCACCAAAAGTTTTAAACGCAGCAACCGCCCAAAATGTAAAAACCAAAACCAAGATGTTCCCGACAATATTGATCCAAATCACTTTTTGATATTGCCCCAAACCATTGATAAAGTAGGTCAAAACCATTCCGCCAATATAAAACGGAAGGCTTAATCCTAATATCAAAAATAGGTTATCAAAATGTTGCTGACCAAAAATTGCCTGGTTTATATACGAAGCCATAACCATTAATCCTATACCTAAAAGCAACGAAAAAGCCAACATTAAAGTAAAAACGGTAGCCATCATTTTCTTGACATTTTCAGGCTTGTCTTTACTTGCGGCAACTTGTTGAATAACGCCATTCTGAATTCCGAGTGTAGCAATTCCTTCTAACGAAGTGAGAAAGTTGCGCAGATTACCGGTCAACGCCAAGCCTGAGGGGCCCACCATTAATGCCAATATTTTAGAACTGGCCAATCCGGTAAAAATCTTAACCAAAACACTCAAACTGTTGAGTGAGGTTACTTTGAACAAAGGTGTTCTTCGGATTGACTTGAAAAAACGCAAAACGAAAGTATTAAAGTTGTTTACAAAACTAGCATTATTTTGAATAAATGACTCGAAAGTAAATTTTACCCTTCTTATTATAAGGTATTTTTAATAATTTTAAAAACTCAAAAAAGCTAAGTGAAAGATAAACTCATACTTACAGTATATATTGTCTACTTGTGGTCAATTAAACTTGCAGGTCAAAATATTGCACTCTATGAGCAATTTCAGGGCAGATATAATTTTACCTTCATAGGCAATACGCTTAACCCGCAGGAAAATACTTTTATGAGTAGCGCCAGCATTCTCACTACATCATCAGCGCAATTAAATTTATCGGCAAACGACCAAATTGAAAAAGCTTATTTGTATTGGGCGGGTTGCGGGCCTGGCGATTTTGAAGTAAAACTCAATGGTGTTTCCTATACATCGCAAAGAAATTTTGCTTTGCAACGCATCTCATTTTTCGGAAACCCGCTTGATTACTTCAGCGCTTTTGCCGATGTGACCACACAAATACAAACTACAGGCAATGGCACTTATACCCTATCTGATTTAGATTTGAACCCGTGGATTAATTATTTTTTTACCGAAGGAAGAACCAATTTTGGCGGTTGGGCCATCATCATCGTATACAAAAACAACAATCTACCGCTCAATCAAATTAACATTTATGACGGTTTTCGGTCTATTCCGAATTCAGTTGACATTACCCTGAATAACCTTGATGTAACCGATACCAACAATGCACAAATTGGCTTTTTGGCTTGGGAAGGCGATAGAGGCATTCAAGTAAACGAATCGCTGTTTATCAACAATAATCTTATTGCTTCGCCCCCACTCAACCCGTCAACCAATGCTTTTAACGGAACCAGCACAGTTACCAATTCAGCTTCGATGTATAATATGGATTTAGATATATACAGTTTACAAGGTAATATTGGTATAGGCGATACTACTTTACCTATTCGAATGACCTCAGACCAAGACGTGGTTTTGATCAATGCTGTAGTTACCCAACTCAACCAACGTTTACCCGATGCCACTGTTCAGGTTGACCTGATTGAAAGTCTGTGCAATTTTAGAGACGTAAAAGTTGACTACACCGTTTACAACACCCTTGGAACCTTGGCTTTGCCGGCACAAACTCCGGTAGCTATTTATCTGAACAACAACTATTTTCAGACGCTGTATACTCAAAATGCAATAGCACCCGGCGGTAGTGAATCGGGTATCTTGAATTTTATTCTTCCGCAAAACTTATCTAGTCCGTTTGATCTTAAAATGGTAGTGGATGAAAATAGCTCAGGCCAAGGAATTGTCACAGAACTTAACGAAAACAACAACACTTTTACAACGACCGGCTACATTGATATTTCACCCGAACTTATACCTCCGCCCCACTTGTTGGTTTGCAACGAAGGCGATTTTAAAGGAACTTTTGATTTTTCAAACTATCCTGATTTGGTCAAACAAAATGCTACCGATGATGTTCGGTTTTATGAAAGTGAATCAGATTTACTGAGCAACACCAACGAAATAACAAACACAAATAACTACACCGCACTATCAACACCAAAAACCATTTATGTAAAAGTAGGTCATGAAAATTGTTATCAAAAAACCAGCTTTGAATTACAAACACGCAAATGCCCTCCGGTGATTTACAATTTTGTTTCGGCCAATCATGACGGAGCCAATGATACTTTTCATATTGCCCATTTGTATCATATTTTTTACAATTTTAGATTATACATCTACAATCGTTGGGGAAAACTAGTCTGGATTGGCAACAACAGCACAGGTGAATGGGACGGATATGCCAATAAAGGTTTGGTGGTTTCAAACGATGAAATTGCAAGCGGGACTTATTTTTATGTTTTAGAACTCAATGATCCCGAGTATCCTGAGCCTATGACCGGCTATTTGTATTTAATTCAACCTTAGGGATTTTTTGCTGTAAAATGTTTACAAAATGATCCTTTTTGCACCTCAATATCAATTGATCTTGCAAAAGTTATCAAGATTTGAATTACTTTAGCGACGCAAAAAATTGAAAAATGAAAAAACTATTTACCCCAATAGTAATGTTAGGTGTATGTTTATCGGTGTTTTCGCAAAACACTGAAGACATCAAAAAAATACAAGCTGCCAGCAATATGGCACAACTAACCTTATTGGCCCGTCAAAAAGATTCCTTGGCCAAAGCGCAAAAAACAGAAGCTTGGAAATTGGCGCAAACCAAAGGATGGCCCACTACTGTAAAAGGCAAAAACGGCAGTTTCAAAGAACTCATCCGAATAGATCAAGACGGAAACCCGGTGTACTTCAGTACCGACAATGCAGGAGCAGCAATGACTACCAGAGCCAATCGATTAAACACCGGAGGAAGTCTGGGTTTGAATCTTGACGGACAAGGAATGACCATTGGTGTTTGGGATGGCGGTAAAGTTCGCGACACCCATGTTTTGCTCAACGGACGAACCACACAATTTGATAATGCCACCGAACTATCACTACATGCTACCCATGTTTCAGGCACAATGATAGGCGGAAACGGCAGCGCCAATGCCAAAGGAATGGCCTCACAAGCACAACTCAAAGCTTATGACTGGAATTCTGACGAATCAGAGGTGATAACTGCTGCTGCCAATGGTTTATTGATTTCAAATCATTCCTATGGTGCTGATCCGGATTCGGTTCCGATTTCAATGTGGGGAAGATATAATGGTGAAGCTCAATCATTTGATGAAATCATGTTTAATGCACCTTATTATCAGTTTGTCAATTCAGCAGGAAATTCAAGAAACTCCGGATATAACCCAGACAAAGAAGGTTATGATTTGCTCTCCGGAAAAAGTAACTCCAAAAACGGAATTATTGTAGCGGCTGTTAATCAAGTAACCAATTACACCAGCGCTTCAAGTGTGACCATGTCTGGTTTTAGTAGTTGGGGGCCTTCAGACGATGGCAGAATCAAGCCCGACATTTGTGGTAAAGGCGTTAACGTACGTTCAAGCACTTCAAATTCAGACACTTCATACCAACAATTAAGCGGTACATCAATGTCATCGCCCAACGTTGCAGGAACATTACTTTTATTGCAACAGCACTACAAAAATGTCAAAGGATTTTTTATGCGCGCCGCTACCTTGCGCGGATTGGCTCTACATACAGCAGATGAAGCTGGCAGTGACCCTGGGCCTGATTATCGTTTTGGCTGGGGGTTGTTGAATGCAGAAAAAGCAGCTGTACTGATTTCAAAAGAAGGTGCTGAATCGTATATTCAAGAAAATGATTTAGCCCAAAATAAAACCTATTCATTTGATGTAAAACCATTCAATACAGCACAGCCTATTATGGCTTCAATTTGCTGGACTGACCCCGCAGGGGCAACAGTTTTTGGTGCCGTAGACAACCCAACTCCGGCATTGGTCAACGATCTGGATTTGCGTTTAACTCAAGGCAATCAAGAAAGTTTTCCGTGGAAACTCAATCCGGCCATAGTTGATGATCCGGCAATCAAAGGTGATAATACTGTTGATAATATTGAAAAAATTGAGCTTAGTAATCCAAACGGAACATACACTGTAACGGTTTCACACAAAGGAAATTTGACCAATGCTCATCAAAACTATTCATTGATTATCAGCAATGTAATACACAACCCGATGTTTTTGAGCACCAGCGAACCTGTATTAAAAAGATATTGTCAAGGCACCAATGAAGCGCAATTTAATTACCACTTAAAAATACCGGCCACATTTTCGGGCATTGCCCAAATGAGTATGACCGGATTACCAGCTGGTGCCAGTACAACTTTTTCATCTGATACAATGAATACCAGTGGTGAAGGTTCAGTGGTTATTTCAGGTTTAAATTCAGCAGCTGTAGGAACTTATGTGCTAATGCTCAAAGCAGACTCAGGGAACTATCACGGCGAGCTTACTTTGACCTTGGTGATTCAGAATGAATTAATAGCGGGTCCTACTTTGACCAGTCCGGCCAACAACACCAATCCGGCGAGCATTTCTCCTACTTTGATTTGGCAAAACGTTGGCTCAAACGCGGCGAGTTATACCATTGAATTGTCAAAAACAGCTGACTTCACCTCAGGTGTGACTGTTTATTCAAGCAATACCAACCAAATTGACTTAGACGGATTAGATGCCGGAAGCAATTATTACTGGCGTGTAAAATCAAACAATGTGTGTGGAACTTCAGAATACTCTACGGTTTATCAATTCACCACAGCTTGTAGCAACGATACGCAAATTACGGTTTCAAATATAACTGCCCACACTGCCGAAATTACTTGGAGCAACCCGAACGGTTCTTCTAGTTTTGAAATAGCTGTTGTGCCGAGCGGACAATCGCCCGTGGGTGCCTATCAAACAGTAAGCACTAATTCATTTATTGCCAATAATTTGACCTCATTTGCTAGTTATGATGTTTACATCAGAGCACAATGCAGCAACAATGTTTTTTCAGCCATAACATCCACCGGATTCAACACCAAAATTGATTATTGTTTTGACAATGTATTCTACGATACCGGTGGCCCGAGCGGCAACTATTCAAATCAAGAAAATGATATGGTAACAATTTACCCACTTAATGCCGGCGAAAAAGTAAGTGTTACTTTTACTTCTTTTGAATTAGAAGATCAACTTGATCGATTGACCATTTACAACGGTCCAAACAATACCTATCCGTACATCGTTGAACAATATGGTTTTACCGGTAACAACAATCCGGGAACCATTACCTCTACCGATGCATCAGGAGCTTTGACCTTTTTATTTTATTCTGACGGAGTCAATACTTATCCGGGCTGGTCAGCAAGCGTTAATTGTTCGGTTTTAGGCCAATCAAAATTTGATCGCTTACCGTTTTTGTATTATCCTAATCCGGCACAAAATCAAGTAAATATCAAGAGTAAAAATGTTATTGACGATATTTTGATGTACAATATGTTGGGGCAATTGATTCAAAAAATCAGTCCAAAAACAAACGAAACATCTGTTGATATTTCAGAATTGAGCAACGGACAGTATTTGATGAAAGTGGCCACTGGTCAATCATATAATACGGTGAAAATAACCAAACAGAATTAAATCAAAAAAGCCTTTGAAGATGTTTCATTCAGAGGCTTTTTTATTTTTATCTTTGAGGCTTGAAGCAAATTACATCCATACAAAATTCATTGATAAAATCTCTGGTTCAATTGCAGGAAAAATCCAAAACCCGCAAGCAAACCGGCACTTTTTTAATTGAAGGAAAACGCGAAATTGAACTAGCCATTCGTGGCGAATATAAGCTCAAAACCATTTTATACTGCCCGAGTTTTGTTGACTACAATACAATTCAACATCTTGCTCATCCAACCGAAATTATTGAAATCAATCAGGATGTTTATCAAAAGTTAGCTTATCGCGATACTACCGAAGGATTACTGGCCGTAGCTGCCAGCCGTTCACTTGATTTATCAGATTTAAGGTTGCCCAAAAACCCACTTGTTCTAGTGGCTGAATCACCAGAGAAACCCGGAAACATCGGAGCTATGTTGCGCACAGCCGATGCCGCCGGAATTGATGCCGTGATTATAGCCGACCCAAAAACTGATTTGTATAATCCGAATGTGGTTCGTTCAAGTGTAGGCGGGTTGTTTACCAATCAAATAGCCACCGGAACCTCTACAGAAGTGATTGATTATCTCAAGCAAAACAACATAGCCATATACTGTGCGACGTTGCAAGATTCAACTCCATATTTTTCGCCTGATTATCAAAAGCCAACCGCTTTGGTAGTCGGAACTGAAGCTACCGGATTAACACAAATTTGGCGTGACGTTTCAGATCAAAATATCATTATTCCGATGCAGGGTGCACTTGATTCAATGAATGTTTCAGTAGCCGCTGCCATCCTCCTTTTTGAAGCCAAAAGACAACGTAATTTTAAATAATCATATGAAAAAAAGATTTTTTCTCTGCCTGACCTTTGCCGCACATTTGAGTGTGATGGCCCAACTCACCGCCGCTCAAATAGATCAATTGGTTCAAAGAACACTTACTACTTACAACGTTCCCGGCATAGCTGTGGCCATTGTTAAAGACGGACAAGTTGTTCATGCTAAAGGCTACGGAATTCGTTCTATTAAAAGTCAAGCGCCTGTGGATGAAAACACCTTATTTGGTATAGCTTCTAACAGCAAAGCTTTTACTTCAGCTGCTTTGGCCATGCTGGTTGATGAAGGAAAACTCAAATGGGACGACAAAGTAACCCAACATATTCCTGAGTTTAAAATGTATGATGATTATGTCACTCAAGAATTCACCATCAGAGATTTGCTCACGCACCGCAGCGGTTTAGGATTAGGCGCCGGAGATTTGATGATCTGGCCCGATAAAAACAACTTTACAACGCAAGACATCATTCACAATTTACGCTATCTCAAACCGGTTTCATCGTTTAGAAGCAAATATGATTATGACAATTTACTGTACATAGTGGCCGGTGAAATTATTCACAGAGTGAGTGGTTTAAGCTGGGGCGAATTTATTGAACAGCGCATCATGAAGCCATTAGAAATGAATCACAGCGCGGCATCCTATGTGCGTTTAAAAGATACTGCCAACATCATCATGCCGCATGTGCCTACCGACGGAAAACTCAAAGCCATTGCGCGCTACAAAAGCCAAGTATTTGATCCCGCAGCCGGAATTTATTCAAGCGTGACCGATTTGAGCCGTTGGGTCATCACGCAATTGAAAAAAGGAAAATACGGCCCTGAAAATAAAAATCAATTGTTTTCTGAAAGACAACACACTGAAATGTGGACACCGCAAACCCTGCAACCCAACAAACCCATAGCTCCATATTTTTCGCATTTTAAAGCCTATGGGCTGGGTTGGCAAATTACAGAGGTCAAAGGAAATGCTCAGATTGGACATACAGGCGGGCTTGACGGGATTGTAACCCAAGTGACCATGTTGCCCGAAATCAATTTGGGTATTATTGTTTTGACCAATCAACAAAGCGGAGCAGCTTTTAACGCCATAACCAACACCATCAAAGATTCATATATTGGTGTCAAATCAGACGATTATGTTGCTCTATATAGCGCGCAACGCAAAGAAAAAGAAGACAATGCCGACAAAATTACCGAAGAAGTTTGGCAAACCGTGGCGCAAAATCTCAAAAAACGCATCCGCATTCCGGTTGAATTATACACCGGAACCTTCACCGATAATTGGCTCGGCGCTATTGAACTGACTCTTGAGAAAAAAGGAAAATTGCGCTTTGCCTCAAAACGTTCACCCCAACTTACCGGTGAAATGTTCTATTATAAAGACCAAACTTTTGCTGTAAAATGGGACAACCGTAGCTTTTTGGCCGATGCCTTTGTAAGCTTTAGCGCTGACCTTAAAAACATCAAAATGAAAGCGATATCTCCGCTCACGGATTTTAGTTATGACTTTCATGATTTAGATTTTAACAAAACTGAAACCTCTGGTCAATAACCGGCACAACTACTTTTTCACAACCACCCAATTGCGTGAAGGATGGCAGCGGCAGCCCGCAGCGAGGTTTGCAAAACCGAGCGAGGACTACAGCGAACAGCCTGACCCTTGTGGCCACGCCAAAATTGTTGATTTTTTAGTATTGATTTTGATTGAAATTTTTTATTTTTAAACACAACGCTAAAAAAGTGGAACAGACCCAAAAAAACGAGCCCTGTTATGGTTGAGATTGACATTGAAAAAGAGAACAAAGCCATTGCAAAAGAATACAAAGAACTTTTGCGCATTAGCTACCAAACGCTTTCGGCCGAAGATAAAAAACTCATCAGAAAAGCCTTTGATCTAGCCGTTGAATCGCATCAAGATCAGCGCAGAAAATCAGGTGAAGCTTATGTTTTTCACCCGATTGCCGTGGCCAAAATTGTCGCCTCAGAAATTGGCTTAGGTGCCACCGGAATTGCCGCCGCACTCATGCACGATGTGGTTGAAGATACCGATGTAACAGTGGCCGATATTGAGCGCATGTTTAACCCAAAAGTGGCGCAACTTGTTGAAGGTTTGACCAAGATATCTAAGGTTCAGAAAGATTTGAACGTATCGATGCAAGCCGAGAATTTCAGAAAAATGTTGCTCACACTCAACGATGATGTGCGCGTGATTCTGATCAAACTGGCCGACCGTTTGCACAATATGCAGACCATGGAATCGATGCCGGAACACAAACAAATTAAAATTGCTTCAGAGACGCTCTATATTTATGCGCCGCTCGCCCACCGTTTGGGTTTATACAACATCAAAACCCAGTTGGAAGATTTGGGTTTGAAGTATACAGAACCTAAAGTGTATAACGATATTGTAAGCAAAATCAAAGAAACCAAAGAAGAGCAAGACGCTTATATTAAAGATATTTCTGAGGTGCTCAAAAAATCACTTGATGAAGAACAATTAGACTACATCATCAAAGGCCGCCCCAAATCAATTTATTCGATTCGTCGTAAAATGAAAGCGCAAAACGTGACTTTTGATGAAGTTTATGACAAGTTTGCGCTCAGAATTGTCTACAAATCAAATCCGCATGATGAAAAATTCTTTGCCTGGAAGATATATTCTATAGTAACGGATCATTACCGCCCAAGCCCAAGCCGATTGCGCGACTGGATTTCATCGCCCAAATCAACCGGCTACGAAGCGCTTCACATAACCGTTATGGGGCCAAAAGGCAGATGGGTTGAGATTCAAATTCGCAGCGAACGCATGGACGAAATTGCCGAAAAAGGCTATGCCGCGCACTACAAATACAAACAAGGCGCCAATGAAGAAAGCGGTTTGGATGTTTGGCTCAACTTATTGCGTGAGGCATTAGAGAATTCTGAAAGCAATGCCGTTGACTTTGTGGAAGATTTTAAAATGAATCTCTACGCCAAAGAGATTTTTGTCTTTACACCCAAAGGCGAAATTAGATCGTTGCCCAAAGGCGCTACTTCATTAGACTTTGCGTTTAGTATTCACTCTGAAATTGGCATCAAAACCCGCGGAACTCGCGTGAATGGCAAATTGGTTCCGCTCAATACCGAGCTCAAAAGCGGCGATCAGGTTGAAGTGATTACCTCGCCCAACCAAAAACCAACGAGTAACTGGCTTGATTATGTAACTACCTCGCGCGCGAAGAATAAAATCAGAAACGTTCTCAACGAAAACACCAAGAAAATTGCCGAAGACGGAAAAGAACTGCTCACGCGCAAATTGCGTCAGCTTAAAATATCACTCAGCGAACAAGTGATCAATGAACTGGTCAATTACTTCAAACTCAAAACCAGTTTAGACTTGTTTTATCGCGTAGGAATTGGCTCGATTGAAAACCAACACCTCAAAGATTACGCGGCTCAAAAGAGCAATACGCTCATGAATTTCTTTAAAGTCAAAATAAAACGACCACATCAAACTGCCGACGATGACATCAACAAACCCGAAATCAGCAGCAATTATGACATGCTTGTTTTTGGGCCTGATCAAGACCGACTCAATTATAAATTATCTTCATGTTGCAACCCAATTCCGGGTGATGAAGTGTTTGGTTTTGTGTCAATCAACGAAGGTATCAAAGTGCACAAAAAAGATTGCCCGAACGCCATTAGCTTGCAATCTAATTACGCCTACAGAATTATTTTGGCCAAATGGATTGACTCAACCCAACAAGAATTCAAAGCCAGTCTTGAAATTACCGGTATGGACAGTATGGGGCTTACCAATGAGCTCACCAAAGTCATCTCAAACAATATGCATGTTAACATTCAGAGTATTTCACTTAGTGGCGAAGCCGGTATTTTCAACGGACAATTAACCGTAATTGTTCAGAACAATCAAATCTTGAAAAAACTCATTGAAAACATCAAAAAAATTGATGGTGTTGATAAAGTCTCGCGGGTCAATCTTTAGGATTGAAGATTGTTGATTTTTGAACGGAAAGCATTGAATCAACAAAATGTTTCAACTCAACTTCCTAAACCTTCTAAACTTTCATTGTTGAAAACTCATCTCCATTGTTGAAGTTTTAAAATATAAAACAGGTGCACCACGCATGAAAAAAATTATCTTTGCCTTATGACTTTAGTTGCCAACGATAACAGTAAAAATCAAGAAATCGTAAAAAACGTTTTTACGAAATACCTTGAAAACAATGGCCACCGAAAAACGCCGGAGCGCTATGCCATTCTGCAAGAAATTTACGAATGCGACGATCATTTTGATATTGAAAACCTCTACATCAAAATGAAAAACAAAAACTACCGCGTGAGCCGAGCCACTTTGTACAACACCATTGAGCTCTTGCTTGACTGCGGTTTGGTGCGCAAACACCAATTTGGACAAAATCAGGCGCATTACGAAAAATCGTATTTTGACAAACAACATGACCACATCATCATGACCGATACCGGTGAAGTCATTGAGTTTTGTGACCCGCGCATTCAAACCATCAAAAAAACGATTGAAGAAATCTTCGGCATCGAAATTCACAATCACTCGCTGTATTTTTATGGCAACCGCAAACCCAATAACGAGTAGTTTGTAACTCTTTTGGGCATTGCTTACGGCCGGGCTTATCGCGCTTGTCGGCAGCTAGCTTCAAATGCGAAGCATTCATTGAACACCAATAAAAAGATTAACTTAGTGAGTAATCTCTAACGCGACTCACCTTTTCAAAACAAGCACAACACACAACTGATTATAAAAATTCCAAAAAACAAATTCCAACAACACAACACACAACTCAATAATGGCTAACTTACTACTCGGTCTCCAATGGGGCGACGAAGGAAAGGGAAAAATCGTCGACGTACTCACCCAAAATTATGACATCATTGCCCGCTTTCAAGGCGGCCCGAATGCCGGACACACTTTAGAATTTGACGGTATCAAACACGTACTCAGAACCATTCCTTCGGGTATTTTTCACCCGAATGCAATTAATCTCATCGGAAACGGCGTGGTCATTGATCCGGTGGTTTTTAAATCAGAAATTGAAGGCTTGGCCAAATTCAATATTGATTTACCCAATCGCTTATTATTGTCGCGCAAAGCACATCTGATTTTACCCACACACCGATTGCTCGACGCGGCTTCTGAAGCGGCCAAAGGCAAAGCAAAAATTGGTTCCACGCTCAAAGGCATCGGCCCGACTTATATGGATAAAACCGGTCGCAACGGTTTGCGTATTGGCGATATCGAATTATCAGATTTTAAAGAACGTTACCGCGCATTGGCCGAAAAACACGAGGCGATGATTGCGTTTTACGACGTGAGCATTCAATATAATTTACCCGAACTCGAAAAAGAATTCTTTGATGCACTTGAAACGCTCAAAAAACTTCCTTTTATTGACAGCGAAGAATACTTAGCTAAAGCACAACACGACGGAAAATCTATTTTGTGCGAAGGCGCTCAAGGTTCACTATTGGATGTTGATTTCGGAACCTATCCGTTTGTGACTTCGTCTAATACCACAGCAGCAGGCGCTTGCACCGGACTCGGCATTGCCCCGAACAAAATCAAAGAAGTCTACGGAATCTTCAAAGCCTACACCACCCGCGTGGGCAGCGGACCCTTTCCTACTGAAGATTTTGGCGAGGATGGCGATACGATGGCACGCGTGGGCAACGAATTCGGATCAGTCACCGGACGCAAACGTCGTTGTGGGTGGCTTGATTTGGTGGCTTTGAAATACGCCGTTCAAATCAACGGAGTTACCCAGCTCATGATGATGAAAGCCGATGTGCTCTCGGGTTTTGAGACGCTTAAAGTATGTACAGCGTACAACTATCGCGGTGCGCAAATATCGCATATGCCCTACAACATTGAGCCTGAAAACCTCACACCCATTTATCGGGAATTCAAAGGTTGGCAAGCTGATTTGACCGGAATGAGCAATTATGAAATGCTTCCCGAAGAGTTAACTGCTTACATCGAATTTATCGAAAACGAAATTCAAGTGCCGATTAAAATTGTATCGGTGGGTCCGGACAGAAAACAAACCATTCTTCGTTAGTAACGAAAATAAACCATGAGAATCACACGCGTTTTTACTGCCTTTTTTGAGAGCGAAAAAGCCGGTGGTCTTGTGTTGATATTGGCAACACTGGTTTCGTTAATCATAGCCAACTCACCTTTGCAAGCTAATTACATCGCTTTATGGGAAATGCCTATGGGCAGCCATACGCTTGTTGATTGGATCAACGACGGACTCATGGCGATTTTCTTTTTGCTCATTGGTTTAGAACTAGAACGCGAACTCTATAACGGTGAGCTCTCGAGTATCAAAAATGCTACTTTGCCCCTAGTTGGAGCATTGGGTGGCATGGTGGTTCCGGCACTATTGTTTACCCTTTTTAATTTTGGATTATCAACCCAATCCGGTGCCGGAATTCCAATGGCCACCGATATTGCGTTTGCCATTGGTATTTTATCGCTGCTCGGAAAAAAAGTGCCGGCTTCGCTCAAAGTTTTCCTGACTGCGCTGGCCGTAATTGACGATTTAGGTGCCATTTTGATTATTGCGTTGTTTTATACTAAAACCATTTCCTTTGGTTATTTACTGGGTGCTATGGCTATTTTTGGTGCTTTACTCATCCTCAACCGACTCAAAATACATAGCTTCTGGCCTTATGCAATTGGCGGAATTTTGATGTGGTATTGTATGTTGCATTCTGGCGTTCATGCCACAATTACGGGTGTACTATTGGCGTTTGCGCTTCCGTTTGGCAATGGCAGCAAAACATCGGTTTCCTACAAAGTTCAAAACGCCTTACACTTGCCGGTGGCTTTTATCATTTTACCGCTTTTTGCTTTGGCGAATACGGGAATTATCTGGTCAGGAACGGCTCAAGACAACTTCACACAACCGGTAAGCTTAGGGATTTTGGCCGGGCTCGTGATTGGAAAACCCTTGGGTATTTGGCTGTTTTCGCGCTTGGGATCAATGCTTAAAATATGTTCTTTACCCAGCGATTTAAAATGGTCGCATATTCTAGGCGCGGGATTTCTAGGCGGCATTGGTTTTACGATGTCAATCTTTATTACCCTTTTAGCCTTTACAAATACAACAGATATTACGCATGCAAAAATGTCCATCTTGTTGGCCTCACTCCTAGCCGGAAGCATTGGTTTTATTTGGCTCAAAAAAACTTTGCACAAATAAAAAAAGCCACCTTGTGAGCGACTTTTTCTTTTATATTATTATGGTTTAAAAACCAAAGATAAACGATTCGGATGGGTTGATATCAATATGAATTATACCCACACCTTGATTTACCTTAAGCATCGCCGTTTGTTTTTGATACAATTGATCTTTGAGCGGATATGTTCCGTCTTTGAGTTTCCATTGTGCGATTAACTCAGTCGGAACTTTCATATCAAAATGGCTTTTGGTAACCCATGAAAAATTGGCTACCACAATCAGTTTTTGCTCTTTTGACCAACGCGCAAAGGCATAAATGCCCGGATCATAACCCGCGGTTGCTTCGCGGTTGGCTTTTTGCAAATCGGCAAACGAACCCATCAAGGCAGAACTCTTCGTTGTAAAATTCAATAATCGGCTATAAAAATCGCGCAATTGTTTTTCAGCATCGCTGAGTTTTCCGCCGTCAAATTTTCCGCCATTCATCCAGCGTTGATGATTCGGAACCCCCACATAATCAAAGATAGAGGTGCGCGATGGTTTGCCAAATCCGCCATCAATTGCACCGGCCTCGCCTACTTCTTGTCCGAAATAAATCATGGTGGGCGATGAACCCAAAGTAGCCGAAACCACCATCAGCGGTTTTCCTTTTTCAGGAGTTCCCGCAAATTCCGGGCTGGCCAAACGTTGCTCATCGTGATTATCGAGAAAATGCAACATATGATGGTCAATATCACTGTATTTTTTTTGAATCTCAGATACGTGATCCGGCAACGCCTTACCTTGAATCACGGCTTTTAAATGATCATACAAATCAACTTTGTCATACAAATAATCCATTTTTCCCAGGTGAATGTAGTTTCGATATTCATTCGGATTATAGACTTCGGCCAGCAAAAAGGCATTGGGGTTTTTCATCTTGATCGATGAATTCATAAAGCTCCAAAACTCATACGGAACCATCTCGGCCATATCATATCTAAAACCGTCCACACCTTTGCCTATCCAATACAAAGCGATGTCACGGAATTTTTTCCAAGAACTCGGCACGTCTTTATCTTTCCAAAAGGCGTAGTGCTCTTTATATGATTTTTGGTCGAAACCTTGCGGCAACTCAGGAAAATCTTTACTACCGTCGGGGCGAATACCATAATTGACTTTGACCGTTTCATACCAATCGTTGATGTCGGGTTTGGCATTACGCGAACCATTGCCGGTCCATTTGGCCGGAAATTCTGAAAACTTACCGTCAATGAGCGGATTCGCCTCGCCATTGAGCGGTTTGTAACTATCAGATGTGGGCACTTCAAAAGCCTTTCCGGGAATGTAATAAAAGTTGTTATTGCGATCGTACTCAAGATTGGTGTTATCATCAGCGCCAAAATCACGCACACCTTGCGGATTGGTTTTGCCTTCATACTTTCGAGCAATGTGATTTGGAACGATGTCAATAATCAGCTTCAAACCATTTTTGTGCGTGCGGGCAATAAGCGCCTCAAATTCTTGCAAACGCTTGGCCGGGTCAACCGCCAAATCAGGATTAACATTATAGTAATCTTTAACCGCATAAGGCGAACCCGCTCTACCTTTGACTACTTCAGGATCGTCGTTTGAAATGCCGTATTTAGTGTAATCGCGCACCAAAGCATGATGCGGAACGCCGGTATACCAAATATAAGTTACACCCATTTTTTTAATTTCTTGAAGTGCCTTATCGGTAAAATCATTGAACTTACCAACACCATTTTCTTCAAGGGTTCCCCAAGGTTTGTTGTTGGTATTTTGGTTTCCGAACAAACGCGTGAAAACCTGATAAACCACTTCTTTGTGTGGTTGCGTTTTGGTTTTTGGTGCAGTCATGGGTTTCTTTTTGACATTTTGGGCCTGAGCGCTCAGTACTAAACCAACGGCCAGCAGGCAAATTGCTTTTTTCATGGTGCTATTTTTTACTGAAAGTCTACAAATATAGTTATTCAAACTTCACTTAAAACGCGCTGATAAATAATTCTTAATAGCCTTTTTGGTTGGCGGCTTTTTCATAAATTTGGCAAAATTTTTTAGCTTGAAAATTACGCGGTTTTTTATCTTTTTTTGTTGGATGATCCTCAGCAGCATTTCTGTTTTGGCTCAAGCTCCGAAAAAAATCATCATTGAACATTCTGATTTTGCCGATGTCAATCAGGTGGAAATGCCGGATGCTTTCTTGCTCACCGGAAACGTGCGTATTTTGCACGACGGTGTACGCATGTTTTGCAATAAAGCTTATTATTTTCAGAACGAAAATTACGTCAAAGCTTTTGGCGATGTCCGCATGATTCAGGGCGACACGCTGTTTATGAACAGCAAATACGCCGAATACAACGGCAATGTGAAACAAGCCTTTGCCACCGGAAAAGTAGTTTTGCGCTCGCCCGATATGACCCTAGAAACTGATACGCTCAACTACGATCGCGTTTCACAACAAGCTTATTATAACACGCGCGGTGTGATTGTCAATAAAGACAATGTACTCAAAAGCAAATCAGGCCGATACTATGCAACTGAAAAAAAATTCCAATTCAAAACAGCAGTAACCATTACCAATCCTAAATACGTGGTCAAATCAAATCGTTTGGATTATTACAACCACAACGGACAAGCTTACCTGATGGGACCATCGACCATTACTTCAAAAGATAATTTTATCTATACCGAAAAAGGCTTTTACGACAGTAAGAAAAATATAGGGCATTTCATCCGCAATTCATACATCAAATATAAAGACCGACGCATTGAAGGCGATAGTTTGTATTACGACCGGACCCGCGAATTTGCCTCGGCCACCAACAATGTAAAAATAACGGACACCATCAACAAAGGCATCGTCAAAGGACATTATGCCGAAGTTTTTAAAAAGAAAGACTCCCTTTTTGTCACCAAGCGCGCTATAGCTATTAATTTGGTTGATAAAGATTCGGTTTACATACACGGAAAAATTTTGATGGTGACCGGAAAACCCAACCAAAGAATTATTCGCGCCTACAACAACGCTCGTTTTTATAAAACCGATATGAGCGGAAAATGCGATTCAATTCATTCGAGTCAAATCAGCAACATTACCCAACTGATTGGCAAACCTATTTTGTGGAATTTCAAAAACCAACTCACCGGCGATGTGATGCATCTCATTGGCAATGACAAAACGCAAAAACTCGATTCACTCAAAGTTTTGAGCAATGCTTTTATCATCTCAAAAGACACCATTGGCGATGGTTATAACCAAGTAAAAGGCTTGAATTTGTTCGGGAAATTCAAAGAAAATCAACTCTACGAAGCTGATGTTGTCAAGAATACCGAAGTGGTTTATTATATGCGCAACGACCAAAACGAACTCATTGGCATCAACAAAAATGTGAGCAGCCGCATCAATATGACCATGGACGGAAATACTATTGATACCATGACTTTTTTCACCAATGTAGACGGCGATATTTATCCTGAAAAAGACTTGCCTGAAAATGCGCGAAAATTGCGCGGTTTTGTATGGCGTGATGATGAACGCATCAAATCAAAAAACGATTTATTTAGTGAAGAAGACAATGCTTTGGATGTTAAAATTCAGGAGGAGAAAAAGAAACGCGAGGAACAATTCAGAAAAGTTGATGAGCTCGAAAATCTTGCTGATGTACTAGATCAAAAAGTTGGTGGCATTGTTATAAAAAACAACGATATCCCTGAAAATGATTCATTTACAAAAAAACTTTATGACCTAATTTTCAAAAATTACAACAATAGAATAATATCTGATATTAATGGTCAAAAATTATTGATTCGCAACAATAAGTTTTTAGCGCCTTTAACAAGTTATTCTTTAAGAAATTTAAAAGAAAAATACTCTGAGTATAATACCGAAATCAATATAAAAGCCAAAGTATGGTTTGGTGAAAAAACACAATTAGGAATCTATTATGATACCGAATTTGATGAAAAACCAAAAGGAGTATTGAGCAGCAATGAATATGATGAGATTTTCAAGAAATATAACAACCGAATTATTATTGATAAAAACAATCAAACATTGTTAGTAAAAGGTGGGAAATTTCAGTTTGCTTGGACTGAAAAATCATTAGAAAATTACAAAAAAAACAATCCAAAATATAAAAACGAGATTCATCTTGATAAGGTTGTCTGGGATTGGCCATTAATGGAGAAAAGTCAATTCAATGGAATGTATTTTTACGATGGCAAGCTAGAAGAAATTGAAATGATGCAACCGGAAAAGATAACATACAGTTACATCTTTTCTAATTACAACAACAGAATTCTCTTTGATCAAAATGAACGACCAATATTAGTCAAAGATGACAAATTTTATTTTTTTGAAGACAACAAAATTTATGAAGATTTCAAAGCTAAATATCAACAAAACACTCCTGAAATTAGGCTTTATAAAAAAATATGGGACTGGAAAACTATGAAACTAGGTTCATACTATGGTGGGTATTACAAACCGTAAGAATATACTATGCAATCAGACTTCCTCAAATACCAAGCGCAAACTTCGCCGCATCCGTTGGGCATGGAAATTTCACATGCGCAGGGTTCATATATTTATGACATTCATCAAAATAAATATTTAGACTTTGTAGCCGGTGTTTCGGCCTGTTCTCTCGGACATCAACATCCGCGGGTAAATCAAGCCATCAAAGATCAGCTCGACAAATATTCACATGTAATGGTTTATGGTGAATATGCGCAAGATCCGGCCGTAGTTTATTGCAAATTGTTGGCTTCGCTTCTGCCCGAGCCGCTAGAAAAAACCTATTTGGTCAATTCAGGAACCGAGGCTACCGAAGGCGCACTCAAACTCGCCCGCCGTGTAACCGGTCGCAGTCAACTGATTTCTTGTAAAAATGCTTACCACGGAAACACCATGGGTTCGATGAGTGTGATGGGTTTTGAAGAACGCAAACAAATTTTTCGCCCACTCGTTCCCAATGTTGATTTTATCACTTTTAACCACGAAACCGATCTAGAAAAAATCACCGAAAAAACCGCTGGAATTATTCTTGAAAGCATTCAAGGTGGTGCTGGTTTTATTGAACCCAAGAACGATTTTTTGCGCAAAGTAAAACAGCGTTGTGAGCAAGTAGGCGCACTGATGATTATTGACGAAATTCAACCGGGTTTTGGTCGTACCGGAAAACTCTTTGGTTTTGAAAATTACAATGTTGTACCCGATATCGTGATTTTGGGTAAAGGTATGGGCGGCGGAATGCCTGTAGGCGCTTTTACGGCATCAGCAGCGCATATGGATTTGCTCAGCGACAGCCCAAAACTCGGACACATCACTACTTTTGGCGGACATCCGGTGATAGCCGCTGCTTGTTTGGCCACTTTGCGCGAAATCACTGAAACTGATATCATACCACAAACTTTGGTCAAAGAACAGTTGCTCAGATCGCTGCTGGTTCACCCGCTGATTCAAGAAGTACGCGGTCGCGGATTGATGTTGGCCGCCATGACATCTGATCCTGGAATCACCAACCAAGTTATTTTAAAATGCCACGAACGCGGTCTGATTTTGTTTTGGTTGTTGTTTGAAGGCTGTGCGATTCGCATAACACCGCCTTTGACCATTTCTGAAAATGAAATCCGCGAAGGCTGTTCTATCTTGCTCCAAGTACTCGACGAAATTCAAGCTGAAAGACAATAAATGAGCCCAAATGTTTGTTAATTAAATTGTTCACAACAAATATTGGCTCTACCCGCTTCTACCCGAAGCTTTTCTAATTTTATTCTGGGTTATTTTAAATCTAAGCCTATGCATCTTAGCGACGAAGAAGAAGACTACAATTTATCGCTTTCTAAATTTGAGTCTATGTTGAAAACCAATAAGGTTCTCTTCTTTGACTCTGAAGAATTTGAAGAGATCATCCTTCACTACATTGATATGGGCAAACCCGCCCTAGCCAAAAAAGCGCTCAAGCTGGCTTTGGAACAACACCCAAAATCAACCGGTTTAAAACTGGTTCAAGTTGAAATGTTGATTTATGAAGACAAACTTGATTTAGCTGAAAAATTACTCAACGAATTATACGCCATTGAGCCACACAACGAAGAAATTTATATCCAAAAAGCAAGTATTTTTTCAAAACGTGATAACCATGAAAAAGCAGTAGAACTTCTTAAAACTGCACTTAAATATACCGATGACTTAGCCGATGTATACAATTTGATTGGCATGGAATATCTATTCATGGATAATCTTGAACTCGCTAAAGATAATTTTATCAAATGTCTCGAAGAAGATTTTGAAGATCAGAGCGCACTCTACAACGTAGTTTACTGCTTTGAATTTCTTGATCAGAACGATCAAGCCATTGAATACTTATCACGATACATTGACCAAAATCCGTATAGCGAAATTGCTTGGCACCAGCAAGGAAGATTGCACTACAGTTTGCATCAATATGAACCGGCGCTTAGAGCTTTTGAATATGCCACCTATATAGATGATGAATTCTTGGGTGCATTCATGGAAAAAGCCAAAACGCTCGAACGTCTTCATAGGTACGAAGAAGCCATCGAAAGCTACAACCGAACCATTGAACTCGACGAACCAACATCTTATGCGCTGCTCAGAATTGGCAAGTGTTACGAAAAATTGGGCAACAAAAACTTGGCACTCAAATTCTTCAACAAAACAGTACACGAAGACCCGCTTTTAGACAAAGGTTGGATAGCCATTACTGATTTTTATGTTCGTCAAAAAAGCTATCAAAAAGCCTTATTTTATGTCAATAAAGCTTTGGGTATTGATGATCAAAACCGCTATTACTGGAAGCGATTTGCCACCATCAATCAAGAACTCAACAACTATGAAGAGGCCGAATACGGTTTTAGAAAAGCGGTTGAATACGGCGACCAAATGCTTGACACTTGGTTGTACTGGATTGATATGTTGGTTTATTTAGGCGAGTATGAAAGTGGCGTTCAAGCCTTGTTGCAAGCTTCAGAATATTTTCCGGAGCAAGCTGATATTGCCTATCGATTGTCCGGATTGTACTTTATTTTGCACGAAACTGAAAAAGCCAGCTTTCATTTAGCCAACGCGCTCAGAGCTGCTTTTGAAAAAAGAACAATCCTTGAAGATTTATTCCCAGGAGTTTGGGAAATGAAAGAAGTGCAAAAAGCCATTCAAAAGTATCAGTAATCCATGACCAAATTATACGGACTCATTGGCAAGAACATTGGCTATTCATTTTCAAAAAAATACTTTACAGATCGATTTGCGCAAACAGGCGCTACAGATTGCGTTTATGAGAATTTTGACCTTGCACAACTAGAAGAATTCAAGAAAATTATTGCTGAGCATTCTAATTTGTGTGGGCTCAACGTGACCATTCCGTATAAAGAAGCTGTTATTCCGTACTTAGATGAATTGTCAATAAAAGCCCAAAAAATTGGTGCCGTCAATGTTATTCGCTTTAAAAACGGAAAACTAAAAGGTTACAATTCAGATGCTTTTGGTTTTAAAAAATCAATCAAACCATTACTAAAACCGCATCACAAAAAAGCACTTATTCTCGGAACCGGCGGAGCCTCAAAAGCTGTTGCCTTTGCGCTTGAGGAATTAAATATTTTGTACTCTTTTGCTTCAAGAAATGATGGCGTCAATACCATCAAATACGAGCACATCAATGCAACGACTTTTGATAATTTCCAAATTTTTATTCATTGTACGCCGTTGGGAACATACCCAAACATAAATACTTGCCCTGATTTACCATATGAATATTTCTCAGAACAACACCTCGCCTTTGATTTGATTTATAATCCTGAGGAGACTTTGTTTCTGAAAAAAGCCAAAAACAAAGGAGCCCAAACGCAAAACGGTCAGCAAATGTTGATTAATCAGGCAGAAAAAGCCTGGCGTATTTGGAATAAATAACTTATTTTGTTCCGAGCGGATGTTGCTTTTTTTGCAAACCAACCGAGCGTTTGGCGCGCTCTTCTTTATCGTTTAAATAATCTTTGAATTGCTCCGGAGTCAAAAGTAATTTAACCTCGGCATCGCGCTGTAGGTCATATTCGCGCATTTTTTGTTCTTTTTGCTCAATGGTCAATCCGCCTTTACGCAAGTCTCGAACCATAATTGCATATCGCTTGATGATTTCACGATAAGCCGATTGCTGATCTGTTTTTAAAACCAATGTTGTTTTGAATCCTGAATCTTGTGTTGCTTCAGCCTTTGTTTGCGGCTGGGCTACAGTTGCATTTTCTTGTGCAAATAAATTTGTAGCAGCAAAGGCTAAGGACAGAACTAAAACTATTTTTTTCATGGTGAAAACTAAATCATTTAAATTTTATGAGGCAAATTAAATAAATTCTAAAGCTATTTTTTTATGATTTAACAAATAAAAAATTCATTTAAACAGAATTTTTGTTTACTCCTCGATAAAAACCTTATTTTCTTTGTTAATTAACGTTGCTTTACTATCTTTCGCCAACCAAAAGTCTAAGTAAATAACCAACCTAAAACATTTTTCGAATGTTAGAAGAAAAGAATGATAACCTGCCAACACCTGAATCTACGGCAGATGGAAACACAGAATCTACGCAAAACAACCCACAAATTACTGAAAATGAAACGCCTGAAGTTTCTACAGATATCACAGAAGTAGTATCTGAATCAGAAGCCATTGTTGAAGTTGTTGAAGAAACATCAGCCGAAGAAGTTGAAATGCCTGAAGCAGCTACATCAGAAACTGAAATTCCTGCTCAAGAAGCTGAAATATCAGAAGAAATTGTGACGGAACCTGAAGCAGAAACTGTCATTGAAGAAGTTCAAACCGTTACGGAAGTAGAGCCATCACAACCAGAAATTGCGCCAGAAACCGATGATGTGATGAGTGCCATTGCTGATGTAACGGCTGCTGAAAGTGAAGATGCAACTATTCGAGAAGAAGTTCCGATGCTTGATTATGAAAGCATGCCCATGGAGCAACTCATCTCTGAATTAGAACAGTTGACAGCCACTGATAAAGTGATGTCGGTGCGCAACCACGTTGAAGAACTCAAAAAATCATTCTTAGCCAAATACTATCATTTCTTAGACGAAAAACGCGAAGAATACTACGCGCAAAATCCAGACACTACTGAAGATTTTAAATATCATTTTCCGCTCAAAAGCAAATTTGATGAACTTTACTCAAGTTATCGCGATCGCATCAACAAGCATTTCAAGAGCTTAGAATCTGGTTTGAAAGCCAATTTAGATGCGCGAATGGCTATTGTTGAAGAACTCAAACATCTCATCAACCCGCAAGAAAATATTAAAGACACGCTCAAGCATTTTAATG
Source organism: Flavobacterium sp. CYK-55 (assembly GCF_018413465.1). Lineage (GTDB taxonomy): Bacteria > Bacteroidota > Bacteroidia > Flavobacteriales > Flavobacteriaceae > Flavobacterium. The sequence goes on along the minus strand of NZ_JAHCDK010000011.1, from coordinate 79,674 downwards.
ATTTGCGCGAACGATGGAAAAACTGCGGACCAATTCCGAAAGACAAATACAACATTGTTTGGAATAATTATCATTTTCACTTAGAAAACTTTTACGATTATCTGCATTTAGATCGTGAGGCTCGTGATTTTGACTTCAAACACAACTTAGAGCAAAAGCAAAAAATTATCACTCGTGTAGAAGAACTTTTACATCTAGATGACATCATGCTTGCATTTAGAGAATTGCAAGATTTACATCGCATTTGGAAAGAAGAAATTGGCCCGGTATCACGCGAACACCGCGAGGAACTTTGGACCAAATTCAGCGAACTCACCAAACAAATGCACGAAAAACGCGAAGCATGGTTTGGTCGATTCCGTGCAGCCGAAGAAGACAATCTCAAAAGCAAAAATGAAATCATCGCTCAAATTGAAGCATTGGCTGAACAAAAAGCCAACAGCCATTCTGGATGGAGTGCTTTGGTAACCCAAGTAGAGGCTTTGAGAAATAATTTCTTTGCCACCGGAAAAGTTCCGGCAGAAGTGAGTGAAGAAACTTGGGCTAAATTTAAAAACGCCGTTAGAAACTTCAATGTGCTCAAAAATGGTTTTTACAAAGACATCAAGAAAGACCAAAACCACAATATGAGTTTGAAACAAGCTTTGGTGGCCAGAGCACAAGAACTTCAAGACAGCAATGATTTTGAGGCAACCGCTCAAATTTTAAAGCAAATTCAAGAAGAATGGAAAACCATAGGTCATGTGCCGCGCAAATATTCTGATCAGCTTTGGACCGAATTTAGAGCGGCTTGCAACCATTTCTTTGAAAGAGCCAAAGAAAACCGAAACAGTGCCAGTGCTGAAGAAGTCGAAGCTTTTGAAAAGAAAAAAGCTTATCTTGAAACTTTGCGTTCATTTGAAATGACCGGTCATCATAAAAATGATCTCGATGCGATCAAAGCCCATATTGAAAACTGGAAGAGCATCGGAAAAGTTCCACCTGCGCGTCGTCATGTTGAAGGTAAGTTTAATAAAATTCTAGATGCCTTATTTGAAAAATTAAGCGCTAGTAAAAAAGAAACTGACATGGCCAGATTTGCCAGTCGTGTTGAAAGTATTAACGATGATGGCCGCAAATTAGAAAGCGAAAAAGTATTCATCACCCGAAAAATTGAAGAATTGCAAAATGAAATTTTTCAACTTGAAAACAATATCCAGTTCTTCAACAGCAAAAATGACAAAAAAGAAAATCCAATTGTTGTAGAAGTTCGCAAGAATATAGCCAAACACAGAGAAAGTCTAGACGTTTGGAAAGAAAAACTCAAACAATTACGTCAATTAAAATCTGAATAAAGCAAGCCCCATTTTGGGGCTTTTTTTTTACATGACAATTATCATTTTTAATTGCTGAACGCATAGTTACTTTTGGAGTAAATTCAATAGGTATGAAAAGTTCACTGATTCAAAAATATAATGTACCCGGCCCGCGATACACGAGTTATCCAACGGTTCCGTATTGGGATGAATCCGGTTTTAGTTATGATCTTTGGGTCACATCGATGAAAAAATCATTTGCCGAGAGCAACGCCAATCAGGGAATCAGTTTATACATTCACCTGCCGTTTTGCGAAAGCATGTGTACGTTTTGCGGCTGTAACAAACGCATTACCAAAAACCACGCAGTGGAACATCCATATATTGAAGCTGTTTTAAAAGAATGGCATTTATATACCCAACTCATGGGCGAAAAGCCGCTCATCAAAGAAATCCACTTAGGAGGCGGAACCCCAACCTTTTTTTCCACCCAAAACCTCGAAGATCTCATCAACGGAATACTCAGCCATGCGCGTTTGGCCTCTGACTATGTTTTTAGTTTTGAAGGACATCCGAATAATACCACACGAGCGCATTTACAAAAATTGTATGATTTAGGCTTTCGTCGTGTGAGTTATGGCGTTCAAGATTATTCAGAAACGGTACAACAAGCTATTCACCGTGTACAATCATTTCACAATGTGGCTAAAGTAACTTTTTGGGCTAAAGAAATTGGCTATACTTCTATTGGTCACGATTTGATTTTTGGATTGCCATTCCAAACAATAGAAGATGTGATTGATACCATTGAAAAAACCAACGCGCTCAGACCCGACCGATTGGCTTTTTACAGTTATGCACACGTGCCTTGGATTAAAGGAACAGGACAACGCGGATTTAAAGACCAAGATGTGCCTAAAGATGATTACAAACGTCAGTTATACGAAACAGGCAAAATGCTGCTTTCAGAATTTGGGTATCATGAAATCGGTATGGATCACTTTGCACTCAAAACCGACAGTTTGTATCTGGCCATGCAAAATGGTTTGCTGCACAGAAATTTTATGGGTTATAGTTCATCAAAAACCCAGCTGATGATTGGTTTGGGCGTTTCATCAATTGGTGATAGTTGGTATGGATTTGCACAAAATGAAAAAACTCTTGAAGATTATTACCAACTTTTAGAATGGAATAAACTTCCGGTGATGCGTGGACATATTTTGTCTAAAGAAGATTTAATTATCCGAAAACACATTCTTAACTTGATGTGTCAATTTGAAACTTCTTGGCACAACCAACCCGAAATAGCTCAAGATATTCCCGATATATTGGTACAACTATCTGAAATGATACACGATGGTTTAGTAATAGTTGAAGGCTCAAAAATGATTGTAACCGAAGCCGGAAAACCTTTTGTTCGCAATATTTGTATGGCTTTTGACCTCAGACTTAAGCGGCAAGCACCGGAAACTCAATTATTCTCAATGACCGTATAAAAACTACTCCTTTTTAATAAAAAAAGCACACTGTAAAAAAGTGTGCTTTTTTTTAATTCGTTTTGATTTGCTGATATAAATCGTCTTTCAAGAATAGTAAGTGCGCTTTGAGCTCTTTAACTTCATCATCGGTAGCAAGCTCATTTCCGGTGTTGATTCTATGAATTTTATGCTCCACTTCGTGATATTCGTCAAATGTTTTTCTAAAATGAGCATTACCCGTTTTAAGTTTGTGAATCTTTTCTTGATATTCAGGGAATTCGTGTAATAGATCATGTTTTTCCATAATGATTGTTTTTTAGTGACAATTAGAAGATGATTGTACAAATAGGCTGATTGATGATGGTGATACATATGGGATTCCCAATCCTAATCCGCGCAAGATGAATAAAATAGCAATAACCACAGTAGCCCAAGGAATAAACTTTCGCACTTTATTGCGGATGGGTACGGTAAAAAAAGTCTGAACATATACCAAAGCGCTCATGAGCGGTGCAGTTCCTAAACCAAAAACGGCCATGTACAAAGCGCCTCCTAATGGATTTTGAACCGTTACAGCTCCGAACAAAGCAGCATAAACCAATCCGCAAGGCAAAAAGCCGTTAAACAAACCCAATAAATAAATAGCATCAAAGCCCTTTTTTCTAAGCTGCAATCCAAGTCGGGCTTTTATAGCGCCCACAGCCCGATACAAAGGTTGGGAGAAACTGTATCGGGCCAGAACGCCTTCGGGAATCACGACCAAAATAAGAATCGCTATCCCGGCAACAATGGATAACTCTTGTTGAATACCCGCCAAATATAATCCTTGACCCAAAGAACCAAAGATAAAACCAAGCGTAGCATAAGAAGTCATTCTACCCAAATGATAGGTCATGATTTGCAATGCTTTACGCGTGGGATTGTGGTGATCTAGTGGCAACATCAAGGCAATAGGACCACACATGCCGATACAATGCAGACTGCTAATCAAACCAAAAACTAAGGCGGTGATAAACATTTTGAATTAATAATAAAGAGTTTGTTTCATTAAAAAAGATTGCTCCTCGTATTGCCATGAAACGGTAATGTCCCAGAGGCCGCCTGCCAATTTTGATTTAGGTATGAGCAAAGTTGGACTGGTTTTCGAAAACGGCCATTCGAAATCCAATTTTTTGTCAGACGGCCTGTAAAAGGACACTTTTCCTTGTACTTTTTGGGAGTCGATATCAGACGGAAAAGTCAGCAAAATACCCTCAGCTGATGTGCTGATTTGAGGTTTATGCGCCAATTTTTCGGTATTTTGATACTGATCCAATTCATCGCTAAAATGAACATCGTGTTTGTAATAATCATCAACAACGAGTTCATTATCATATTTCGGGTTAGATTGCACTCTGTAAACAAATGAGCCAATAAAAATCATAAAAAGCACAAAGGCCATGACTATATAATGCCCCCAGTTGAGTGAAAATTTTGTTTTGAGTTGGATATCGGTTGCCATATGATTGTTTTTTTGATTAGTCAAAAGTCCTTGGGCTTAAGAAATTAGTTTTGGCAGTTTCTATTTTCTTATTACCGTCGTATACTTCAATTTTAATTGGAGTTTTATCGTGTTCAAGTAAATATTGGTTGATTTCAACAAATAGAGTTCCTTCAACCATTTCTTGACGTTTAATGTTCAAATGATCTTTACCCACTACGGTAATTTTACCTTTTACATTGATGAGTTTAAAGTGAATGTCTTTAAAATCATTGTTGGTTTTATTGATGATCTTAAATGTAAATATGTTGCTGATGTTTTCGCCTTTATGCTGATACAATTGCCCAGGCAATCTGAGAATCGTAGCCTCAACTTCGGTACGCAAAAACAGCAAACCAATGAGCACGCCAAGCAAAATAGTCAGTACAGCGGTATAACCTTTCATACGGGTAGTAAACTTGAACTTGGCACCTTTTTCGATTTCATCTTCTGAAGCATATCGAATCAAACCTTTAGGCAAACCAACACCTTCCATGATGGTATTGCATTCGTCAATACAAGCCGTACAATTCACACATTCTAACTGTGTTCCGTTGCGGATGTCAATTCCGGTAGGACAAACATTCACACATTGATGACAATCAATACAATCGCCTTTACCAGTTAGGGCGCGATCTTCATTTTTATTGAATTTGGCGCGACCAAGTTCTTTCTCACCACGCACAGAATCATAGGTCACATTAATGGATTTGTTGTCGAGTAATACGCCTTGCAAACGACCATAAGGACAAGCTATGATACACACTTGCTCGCGGAACCAAGTAAATACAAAGTAAAAAACCGCAGTAAAAATCAGTAAGGCAATCAGTGTACTGAGATGAGCTGTAGGGCCATCTTCAATCATCAGCAAGAGTTCATCACTACTAATTAAATAAGCCAAAAACACATTGGCAATAGCAAATGAAATCACAGCAAACAAAAACCACTTGGTGAGTTTTTTGCGGATTTTTTCGGCATCCCAAGCTTGTTTACTGAGTTTGATTTGCGCACCGCGATCGCCTTCAATCCAGTATTCGATGCGTCTGAAAACCATTTCCAGAAATATGGTCTGCGGACAAATCCATCCGCAAAAAATACGACCGAAAATCACGGTAAACAAGATCACGAAGACCACACCGACAATCATAAAAAGAACGAACAAATAAAAATCTTGTGGCCAAAACGGAAATCCAAAAATATTAAATCTGCGCTCGAGCACATTGAACATCATGAATTGGTTTCCGTTGACTTTGATAAACGGATTGACTACCAACAGGGTCAGCAAAAAATAGCTGACCCATTTGCGGTAGTTATACCATTTTCCGGATGGTTTTTTAGGATAGATATATTTTCGTTTGCCCGCATCGTCAATGGTGGCAATTGAATCTCTAAACGCTTCATCGGGAATCTGTGACATAGTATTTATTTTTTAACAGCAGTACTGTCGGTTTTTGTAGTTGCAGCCTCAGGAGCAGCTTTGGCAACATCCGGATCAACCCAAACTTCGCCTTCAGGGGCTTTTCCGTCTTTTGGTTTTGTTCCTTTGAGCGATAAAATGTAACTGGCTACATGTTGAATTTCGGTAGGTTTTAAGGTTTCTTTCCATGCAATCATCCCTTTACCGTCGCGTCCGCCATTGGTGATGGTGTGGAATACGTTTTTAATTCCACCGCCCAAAATCCAATTCTCATCAGTTAGGTTCGGACCAATTTGCCCTCCGCCATCAGCTCGGTGACAAGCCACACAATTGGTTTGAAAAATGGCTTTTCCTTTAGCAAGTTCAGCCGGATCAGTAAGCAAAGTCACCGTTTTTTCATCCATCAAATCAGGAGCAGTTTTCATATACTCTTCCACATCAATTTTGGCTTGAGCCATTTCTTTACGAAGCTCGGTTTCTTGGTCATCGGCTCCCATAAAATGGTAACGTACCAAATAAACACAACCAAAAATGATTGTGATGTAGAACAAATACAACCACCAAGGCGGTAAACTGTTATCTAGCTCTTTAATACCGTCGTAATCGTGATCAAGCATTACGTCAGCCTCGCTTTCGATTGGTTTAGACTTGGTGAGCATTTTCATCAATTTCTTGAACCATTCACTATCGGTAAGGCTCAAATGAGCAGCATCATCTACCACTTTTTTCTGTTCATCACTCAACAACTGATACATGACACGATCAACGGCCATCAAAGTAATTTCAATTGAAATAAGCAAGAATAAGAAGACAAATAAGAACACCGATACCATCGGGAACTTAACAAAAGCCGGTCGGTCGCCAGAATCAATAAAATATTCTAAAGCGAGCATCACACTAAAAAAGATGACCGGAATACGGATATATACGGGAATTAATTTTCTCATGATGGTTCAGATTTAAAGGTTATCATTGAGCGGAATCTGACGCAATTCGTTGATTTTTTCTTTCTTGTACGAGAAGACCCAAACGCCTAGTCCGACAAAGAATAAGAAGAATATTGATAAGGAAATAATCGGATAAATTGCCACTCCGGTTATTGTTTCCATGTTGTGTTTAATTTGTTCGAACATGACTATATTATTTAGCGTTGTCTTTTACTTTAGTATCGGTTCCTAAGCGTTGCAAATAAGCAATCAAAGCTACAATTTCACGCTCGTGCATCGGCACAAAAGCCTCGCCTCGAGCCGCTGCTTTTTTCTTGCTTTCTTCGTAGCTTTTTACAAAGTCAGGGTCACTGTGCAAGCTGGCTTCAATTTTCATAGATTGTTCTTTGATGGCCGCTTTAGCCCCGGCAACTTGAGCATCTGTATACGGAACTCCGAGTTTTTGCATCACGTGCATTTTATCTTCAATGCTTGAAATATCCAAAGCTTTGTTGTCAAACAACCATTTATAAGCAGGCATAATAGAACCAGAAGATGTACTTTGAGGATCCCACATATGATTGAAATGCCAGTTATCATTGTATTTTCCGCCTAAACGCAATAAATCTGGTCCGGTACGTTTAGAACCCCACAAAAATGGGTGATCATATACAAACTCTCCGGCTTTTGATTGTGGTCCGTAGCGTTTTACTTCACTTCTGAACGGACGAACGTTTTGTGAGTGACAACCCACACAACCTTCGCGGATGTATAAGTCTCGACCTTCAAGTTCAAGCGGTGTATATGGCTTGACAGCTGCAATGGTTGGGATATTTGATTTAACCATAATGGTTGGAATAATCTGAATAATACCTCCAATTAAAATCGCTACCAAAGCAAAAATGGTGAGTTTAATCGGGCGTCTCTCGAGCCAAGCATGCCAGTGTTCTCCTTTGAGACGTTGGTTGCTTAAAGGTTGTAAAGCCGGCGCTTGTGCCAATTCGTCTTCAACTTTTTGGTTGGCGCGAACGGTCATAATGATGTTGTATACCAATACGAACATTCCGATTAAATACATGGTTCCACCCACAGCACGCATGGCATACATTGGGATGATTTCTTTTACAGTTTCAAGGAAGTTACCGTACACAAGGGTTCCGTCAGGATTGAATTGTTTCCACATCGAGGCTTGTGTAAACCCGGCTACATACATCGGTAAAGTATAAAGAATGATTCCTAAAGTTCCAATCCAGAAATGGAAATTGGCCAATTTATGTGAGTACAATGAACCTTTGGTCATACGCGGAATCAACCAATAAATCATACCAAAAGCCATGAATCCGTTCCATGCCAAAGCACCAACGTGTACGTGGGCAATAATCCAATCGGTATAGTGTGCAATAGCGTTGATGTTTTTGAGTGACAACATCGGGCCTTCAAAAGTGGCCATACCATAACCGGTGATCGCCACAACAAAGAATTTCAAAATCGGTTCTTCGCGCACTTTATCCCAAACGCCACGCAAGGTGAGCAATCCGTTGATCATACCACCCCAAGACGGAGCAATAAGCATCACTGAGAAAACAACCCCAAGGTTTTGCGCCCAATTAGGCAAAGCTGAATACAACAAGTGGTGTGGTCCGGCCCAGATATAGATAAATATTAATGACCAAAAGTGAACAATTGATAATCGATAAGAATATACCGGACGATTGGCCGCTTTAGGTACGAAGTAATACATCAATCCTAAAAACGGAGTGGTCAAGAAAAACGCCACAGCATTGTGACCGTACCACCATTGCACGAGTGCGTCTTGTACTCCGGCATACGCAGAGTAACTTTTTAAAGCGCTTACCGGCAACTCTAAACTGTTGAAGATATGCAACACCGCAACGGTAACAAAAGTCGCGATGTAAAACCAAATCGCTACATATAAGTGGCGCTCGCGTCTTTTGAGAATGGTTCCGATCATATTGATTCCAAAAACCACCCACACCAGTGCAATGGCAATATCTATAGGCCATTCAAGTTCTGCGTATTCTTTTGAAGTAGTAATTCCGAGCGGAAGTGTAATGGCTGCAGCCGCAATGATTAATTGCCAGCCCCAGAAATGTACATTGCTCAAAAAGTCGCTAAACATACGCGCTTTGAGCAAACGCTGTAGCGAGTAGTAAATCCCGGCAAACATCGAGTTTCCTACAAATGCGAAAATAATCGCGTTGGTGTGTAAAGGTCGGAGTCTTCCAAAACTCAACCACGGAATTCCGTCGGTAATGTTCGGGAACAGAAACATAACGGCCAGAATGAGTCCGACCAACATGCCGACCACGCCAAAAAGTATTGTCGCATAGAGGAACTTTTTGACGATTTTGTTGTCGTAATAAAATTGTTGCACTTCCATAATTACATTGATTTTTCGTCTGTTTTTATTGTTTTTGGTTTATCTGTGAGAAGTTCGTCTTCAAAGAGCATTCTGACTGACGGTGTATAGTCGTCGTCATACTGCCCGGTTTTTACCGCACGCACAAAAGCGATGAAAAAGCCTATGGCTACTGCGATACTGATGGAGATTAATAAATAAATGACACTCATACCTAAAATTGTCTTTTCAAAATTACTTCTGACTATGGTCTTAAAACATGACTTTTATCATGCGGGGTTATTTTCGCGTAAATCGCGCATAAAAATTGGTCATCATCGTTACAAAACTCACGATGGTAATGGTGCTCAGCGGCATAATAATGGCCGCTACCAGTGGTTGTAGATGGCCCGTCAAGGCAAATGACAAACCAACTACATTGTATAATAAAGACAGACCAAAACTCATGATGATGGTGCGCATCGATCCGTGTGATAATTTCATAAAATACCACAGTTTTTCAAACTGGCTTGCATCGAGAATAGCATCACAAGCCGGTGAGAACACATTGACGTTTTCAGCAATAGCAATACCCACGTTACTCTGAGCCAGAGCTCCGGCATCGTTGAGCCCATCGCCTACCATCATGACTTTTGCGCCTTGACTTTGCAAGTTTTTGACAAATTCGAGTTTTTGTTCGGGCGTCTGGTTAAAAACAAGTTCGGTTCCGGCAGGCAAGATTTTTTCTAGAACTTCGCGTTCGCCTTCGTTGTCGCCCGATAAAACTTTGAGCGTATATTTTTGATGGAGTTTAACAAACAGTTCGCTTAAACCCTGACGATATTGGTTGTTAAAAACAAACTTACCTTTATATGTATGGTTGATTTGGATGTGAACCGCAGTTTGATGTAGTTCGTTAGCTGTCATACATTCTGTAAACGAAGCAGAACCGATTTTGAACACCTCGCCTTGTACCGAAGCCATGATTCCTTGTCCGGGAATTTCCTCAAACAAACCAACACTCATGCGCGCAGCTGTTGGCAAATGGTTATACAACATGCGACTCAGCGGATGGTTCGAAGCGCGCAATACATTTTTCAGTGCCAAAGTTTGTGCTTCTGTAAGTGTTGCTCCTTGATAGGTAATCGCCGCTCCGGCATTGGTCGTAATGGTTCCGGTTTTGTCAAAAACAATCGTATCGGCTTGGGCCAATTGCTCAATGACCGTAGCATTTTTAAGATAGAATTTTTGATTGCCCAAAATGCGCAACATATTGCCCAAAGTAAACGGAGCAGTTAGCGCAAGTGCACACGGACAAGCCACAATGAGTACCGCTGTAAAAACATTAAAAGCAGTATTGGTATTACTCGGAATCCAAATGCCAAAACCAATGATTGAAATAAGCAGCAAAGCCGGCGTAAAATAACGACTGACCGTATCGGTAATGCTTTTGTGCTTTTGCGCGACTTTTTTCTGAAAGACATCATTGCTCCAAAGCTGAGTGAGATAACTCTGAGAAACGCTGTGCAAAACTTCCATCTCAATCACCTGCCCCATTTGCTTGCCGCCGGCATAAACCTTATCGCCGGAATGTTTTACCACAGGATTGGCCTCACCGCTCACAAAACTGTAATCGATTTCAGCGGTGGCCGAAATGAGGATTCCATCTACCGGAATAAGCTCTTGGTTGCGAATCAGCAAACGATCGCCTTTAACAATATCATAAACAGCCACGTTTTCTTCGTGATCTGCACGAATACGCGAAACAGCAATCGGAAAATACGATTTAAAATCGCGTTCAAAACTCAAAAAGCTATAGGTTTTGGTCTGGAAAGTTTTACCGAGCAACATGAAAAAAACCAGTCCGGTCATGCTGTCAAAAAAGCCCGGGCCGTAGTTCATAACCATATCAAAGGTACTGCGCACAAACATGACGATGATGCCCAGCGCAATCGGGATTTCAATGTTGAGCAATCCTGCGCGTATACTTTTGTAGGCTGCTTGGTAATATCCGCTGGCCGAATACAAAAAGCTCGGTAAGGCCAAAGCAAAAATGAGCCATCTAAAAAAGCCTTTGTACTGGTCGAGCCAGAATTCGCTGACTTCAAAGTACTCCGGAAATGACAAAAGCATGATGTTTCCGAAGCAGAAAAAAGCGACTCCTAATTTATAGGTCAAACTTCGATCAACTTTGTGTTGGCCTGATTCGTATTGTTCTAAACTAATATAAGGTTCGTAACCAATAGAACTCAGAAGTAAGACCATTTCTTTGAGTGAAACCAAATTGGGTTTGTAAGTGATGCGTACCTTCTTTTGCGGAAAATTCACTTGTGATTGGGTGATGCCAGCTTGTAGCCGTTGCAGATTTTCAAGCACCCAAATACACGAACTACAGTGAATATGCGGAATATACAACGATACTATAGCGGTTTCAGCTTCGTTGAATTCAAGAAGTTTTTCGGCGATTTCGGGGTTGTCTAAAAAGTCGTATTTGCCTTTTATTTCTTGGGGTGTGGCGCCGGGCGATTGTTGAAAATCGTAGTAACAGTCCATGCCGTTTGAACTGAAAATCTCATACACGGTTTTGCATCCTGCGCAACAAAAAGTCTTGCTGTCAAAATGAATTGTGTCTGATTCGACCACATCCAACCCACAGTGAAAACATTGGTTGGTGTCCATAATTTGCTCAATTTTACCTGAAGCAAAGTACCGTCGATTGCCAAAAATAAAATATGATTTTTATCATATTAATCTGTAAATTTGCCCTTCAGCTAATCACGAACAACATGAGTAAATGTGAACAATGTATTGTGCGGGAATTCAGCTCGCTCAAAGCGCTTACAAAGGATGAACTCATCAAAATGTCTAATTGCAAAACTTCGTACACGATAAAAAAAGGGGAACCTATTTTTGAAGAAGGTGAAAACGTCAACGGAATTTATTGCGTTAAAGATGGCGTTTGCAAGCTCACCAAACTTAGCGCCAACGGAAAAGACCAAATTGTTAAATTGGTTAAATCAGGTGAATTGTTAGGGCAACGTTCGATGATTAGCGATGAACCCGCCAACTTATCTGCAGTGGCTATGGAAGACATGGAAGTTTGCTTTATTCCGAAAAGTGAAGTTTTGCAGTTCTTCAATCAAAACAATCAATTCTCAATGAATGTCATGCGCACCATCTGCGGCGATCTCAAAGAAGCCGATGATCATATGGTTTCGATGGCGCAAAAAAATGTAAAAGAAAGATTGGCTGAAACGCTTTTATACCTTGAAACCACCTTTGGTAAAAATGAAGATGGTTCACTCAGATTACATGTTTCACGCGAAGAATTAGCCGGAATGATTGGCACGGCTACCGAAAGTTGTATCAGATTGTTATCAGAATTCAACAAAAGTAAGCTCATTGAAATCAGCGGAAAAAAAATAACACTGCTTGACCGCAACGGACTCAAACGAGCTTCAGAATAATTACAGTTTCTTGGCTTGGTTCCAAAACACATCCATTTCGGCCAAAGTCATTTCTGACAAAGGCTTGCCTAGCTCTTCAGCTTTTGATTCTAAATATTGAAAACGCTTGATGAATTTTTTATTGGTGCGTTCTAAAGCATCTTCAGGGTTGATGTTTAAAAAACGAGCGTAGTTAATCATCGAGAACATAACATCGCCAAACTCGGCTTCCATGCGCTCTTGATTTCCGTCGGCCACTTCGGCCTGTAATTCGCTGAGTTCTTCTTGAACTTTATCCCAAACCTGATACGGTTCTTCCCAATCAAAACCTACACCTTTGGCTTTGTCTTGAATCCGACTGGCTTTAACCAGCGCCGGTAAACCTTGCGGAACGCCTTCTAATACTGATTTTTTGCCTTCTTTGAGTTTGAGTTTTTCCCAGTTTTGCTTGACTTCTTCTTCGTCTTTTACTTGAACATCACCATATATATGCGGATGGCGATGAATGAGTTTCTCACAAATTTCATTGCAAACATCGGCGATGTCAAAATCTTGGGTTTCGCTCCCGATTTTGGCATAAAATACAATATGCAAAAGCAAATCACCAAGTTCTTTTTTGACTTCACTCAGATTGTTGTTCAGAATAGCATCGCCGAGTTCGTAGGTTTCTTCAATGGTCAAATGACGCAAAGATTCCAAAGTTTGTTTTTTATCCCACGGACATTGCGCACGCAAATCATCCATAATATTCAACAATCGGTCAAAAGCTTGTAGTTGCTGGGCTCTGGAATTCATTAGATGTGATTTGTGTAAAAATAAAAAATCCCGCTAACAAATACTCGTCAGCGGGATTCATTTATGTTTGAAAAACTATTCTTTTTTAGATTTTGTTTTTTTAGCTGCTTTGGCTTCGACCACTTTTTCTTCAACAATCGCCTCAATTTCAGCTTGTTTTTCAGCGGTTGACTCTTCTTTAGAAACCAATCCTTTTGATTGTAAAATATTGTACCAATTGAGCACTTTTTTGATGTCTGATGGATAAACGCGATCGGCATCATAATCAGGTACTACGCTCAAAAAGTAAGCAGCCAATTTGGCGTTGTCTTCTTTGTGTGAAATAGCCGGGCCTTCGTTTTCTTTAACAGCAATAGCACGCATTACCTCGGCCAATGGTTTTTCACCATCATGAGTATACATTGAAATCTCAGACAACAAACTCACATTACTTCTTAAACCAACGGTTACTTTTTTTCCGTCAATAAGTGATTCGGCCAAAAAACCGGTACGTGTTTGCAATTTCAATGAGTAAATGCCGGGCATTCCTGAAATGGCGAGTATTCTTTCTAAATTCATTTTGGGTATTTATTTCTTTATTAGGTTAATCATAATTATCGGCCTTTTTTAGCGGCAAACTTCATTTTGTAGTCAGGACGGGTTTTGCCTTCCATAATGTTTTGAAGCTTCTTCTTGATGAGTTGTTTTTTGAGCGTAGAAATCAAATCAGTAAACAAAATTCCCTCAATATGATCGTACTCGTGCTGAATAACTCGTGCAATTAATCCATCAAAAACTTCGGTTTTTCGGTTGAAATTTTCATCATCATACTCAATAGTAATGCGTTCATGTCGGTAAACATCTTCGCGCACTTCAGGAATACTTAAACAACCTTCATTAAAACCCCACAACTCTCCTTCTTCTGTTAAAATCTTTGCATTGATAAAAGTTCGTTTGAAATTTTTGAGCTGTTTTTGCTCATCGGTTGACAAATCGTCGTCTTCACCAAAAGGAGCCGTATCAACCACAAACAAACGAATAGGTAAGCCTACTTGCGGAGCGGCCAAACCTACACCATAAGCGTTGTACATGGTTTCGTACATACTGGCAATGGTTTCATTAAGTTGGGGATAATCGGCAGAAATCGGTTCGCAAACTTTGCGCAAAACCGGGTCACCATATCCTACAATTGATAATATCATCTGTTTTAATCACTAAAAAAGTGTGGCAAAAATAATCAAAAATTACACATGAGGCTTTTTGCAGACAAGAATTAGTAATATTTTAATCAAAGCTTAAATCATTTTGCGCGAAAGATAATCTTGCAACATAATGGTAGCCGAAATTTCATCGACCAAAGCTTTATTTTGTCTTTGTTTTTTAGATAAACCACTATCAATCATGGTTTGAAAAGCCAGCTTTGAGGTAAAACGCTCGTCAACGCGAACAACTTTTATTTCTGGGAATTTTTGTGAAAAAACAATAACAAAAGCTTCAATAATTGCTGCACTTTGCGACGGAAGCCCATTCATTTGTTTGGGTTCACCAATCAAAACCTTAGATATGTTTTCTTGACGAACATATTTTTCTAGAAAAGGCATCAGCTCTGTTGTAGCCACGGTTGTCAACCCTGATGCTATGATTTGTAAAGGGTCAGTTACGGCCAATCCTGTTCTTTTTTGTCCGTAATCAATGGCTAAAATTCTAGACATAATGTTAATTTATGGTTTCAAAGATAGTTAGTTGAAAAATGATTATAAACACTTTTTTTAAGTTATCAACAAAAAAATGTTGACAGTTGTTAAAATATTGTTTTTATTTGCGGCGTTGTTAAACAAAATTTTGAGTTAATTGCGCTACCAAATCATTTTAAATGAAGCTTAAGCAACTTTTGCCCCTGTATTTGTTATTATTTTCGCTGAGTAGTTTAGCTCAATGTAAAGTATTTACTTACAATCAGATACAGTCGAGAAATGAAGTTCAACAATGGGGAAACATACAAACCATTGCTCCGCAGCGCGCAGAATTTACAGACAGCGAAATCAAACTTCAAGCTGATCAGCCTTATCACTTAACCGTGATTTCTAAAACTGATTTACCCGACAAAGGAATCATTTATTTGTGCAAAGACGAAAAATCAAATCCAATTACCGTGATGTTATTTGACAACATCAAGATGTATTTGTACGCCAAAACCAAAAGGTTTTTGATTAATTTTCAACATGCTGCCACAACTTCTACTCTAGCAGATTCTGAGTAATTAAAAATCACCAGATTTTATTTTTTGGTTATTCATTTTTAAAAATTGAGGCTATATTTGTGCAAAATCTTAATTCATGGAAGCATTGCGTCAAATAATTGAATCAGCCTGGGACAACCGCGATTTATTACAACATACCACAACCACCACAGCCATCAGAGAAGTGATTGAATTACTTGATTCAGGAGCTTTGCGCGTGGCTGAACCTACAGCTCATGGTTGGCAAATCAACGAATGGGTCAAAAAAGCAGTGGTGATGTATTTTCCGATTCAAAAAATGGAAACGCATGAAGTAGGCATCTTTGAATACCACGATAAAATTCCACTCAAACGAGGCTATTCCGAAAAAGGTATACGTGTAGTTCCACATGCAGTGGCACGTCACGGAGCTTATATCTCAAAAGGAGTGATTCTAATGCCGAGTTATGTCAATATTGGCGCTTATGTAGATGAAGGAACCATGGTAGATACCTGGGCAACTGTAGGTAGCTGCGCACAAATTGGCAAAAACGTTCACTTGAGTGGTGGCGTCGGTATTGGCGGTGTATTAGAACCTTTACAAGCTGCTCCGGTGATTATTGAAGATCACGCTTTTATTGGTTCGCGTTGCATTGTCGTTGAAGGCGTTCGCGTTGAAACCGAAGCTGTATTGGGCGCGAATGTTTGTTTGACTGCATCCACTAAAATTATTGATGTAACCGGTGATACTCCGATAGAAATGAAAGGAGTTGTTCCGGCCAGGTCAGTGGTCATTCCGGGCAGTTATACCAAAAAATTTGCTGCCGGTGAATACCAAGTTCCGTGTGCACTCATTATAGGCAAACGAAAACCATCGACCGATTTAAAAACCTCAC
The DNA here is from genome assembly GCF_018413465.1 of Flavobacterium sp. CYK-55. GTDB lineage: Bacteria > Bacteroidota > Bacteroidia > Flavobacteriales > Flavobacteriaceae > Flavobacterium. Next base: position 63,346 of record NZ_JAHCDK010000011.1, on the reverse strand, counting down.
TCAATAACGCTTTGCGCGAATACGACGTAGCCGTATAAACGACCCATTACAATCGGATGAATCAATATTATCGTTTAGTGAAATTGCTGAGCCGGAGAATCTTCGTGATTTTTTGCGCTTATCAGTTGTGCCGAATTGTTTTCATCGCCTTCAATAAAAGTTTTTTTCCTGACATAGATGCCAACAGTTTTTTAGGTGGAGCCGTTTTTGATTTATCAGCGATTGGCTTTACAAATTTGCTGTTTGTTCTGTTGCATTTACTTCCGGGCTCATTTCAGTATAGAAAGGGTTATCAAAAAGGATTGAAGATTGCCTTTTTTACAGTCAATTTGATTTTCTTGGCAACTAATTTTGTTGACTTTGAGTATTTTAAATTTACCGGTAGACGCAGCTCATTCGGGCTGATTACCGCCAAAGGAATGGAACATGAAATTGGTGGATTAATCCCAATGTTTTTAATGAATTATTGGTATCTGCCTTTGGGCTTCATTATTTTTGCCATTGTGCTTTGGAAATTGCTCGGCGAGGCTCCGTTCACCGATGAAAAAACAGCGTATAAACCATCTATCATCGTCAAACAAACGGCCTTAATGATCACTGGTTTAGGTATTTGCTTTTTGATGGCGCGCGGCGGAATCAACTCAAAACCTATTCGGATTGTAGATGCCGTTAACTACACTTCTATAGGAAATACCGCAGTTGTACTCAATACACCCTACAGTATTTTGAAAACTTTGGGCAGCAAAGAAACCTTGACCGACCCAAAATACTACACATCAGAAGAACTCGACAAAATTTTTAATCCGGTTTTGCATCATCCGACCAACGGAAATCTGACCCGCAAAAACGTGGTCATTATTATATTGGAGAGTTTTGGCGATGAGAACATCCACATTGGGCAAACGCCTTTTTTAGATTCGCTCATCACAAAATCGTATTATTTTAAAAATGCGTTTGCCAACGGAAAAGTTTCTATTGATGCAGTTCCGTCCACAATGTCAAGTGTTCCGAGTTTGATGAATTCACCGCTGATTTCATCGGCTTATGCGCTTAATGAAGTGTATGGTTTGCCCAAGATTCTCAAGAAAAATGGTTATTCAACCAGCTTTTTTCACGGTGCTTTTAACGGCAGTCAAAACTTTGATCAATACTGTCGTGTAGCCGGATTTGATGCCTATTTCGGCAAAGATCAATATCCTAAAGACGGAGCTTTTGATGGTTCTTGGGGTATTTATGACGAAGAATTTCTGCAGTTTTTCTGTGATAAAATCGGCACGTTTAAAAGACCGTTTTTTACTTCAATTTTTACCATATCATCTCATATTCCTTATACCATTCCTGAGCGATACAAAGGAAAATTTCCCAAAGGAACGGCCGAAATCCACGAAAGTGTGGCCTATACAGATTATGCATTGCGACTGTTCTTTAAAAAAGCGCAAAAACAAGATTGGTACAAGAATACTTTGTTTGTGCTCACAGCCGATCATACTTCATCGTCTGGAAAAGGAAAATACACCAACAATGTAGGCAAATTCAGAATTCCTATTTTGATGATTGACCCTTCGAATCCTCATTTTCAAGGCGTCAATGAAAAGAATTTCCAACAAATTGACATTCTCCCGAGTTTATTAGATGAGCTGAATATTAGTGACACGATTGTGACTTACGGAAAATCGTATCGTTCGCAAAAAGACTTTGTGGTATCGTACGTTGATAATGTTTACAATTACATCAGCGGTGATTATTATTTGGCCTTTGACGGAAACAAATCATTGGGTTTGTACAATTTTAAAAAAGATTCCTTGTTTCAAAACAATTTATTGCAACACGAGCCCAAACTAAAATTGCAAATGGAGCGTTTTATCAAAGCCTATATACAATCCTTTAATGAGCGTGTGAGCCGCAACGAGCTAACCGTCAACCACAAAAAGCCTTGAAAAAAATACTGGTCATACAACAAAAAATGATTGGCGATGTGCTCGTGAGTAGCATTATCTGTAACAATCTCAAAAAAGCTTATCCTCAGGCGCGCATTGATTATTTGGTGTATGAATCAACCACGCCTGTTTTAGAAGGAAATCCAAACATTGACCGTATTATTCTCTTTAAAAAGAAGCACCGAAAAAACAACTTAGCTTTTCTCAAACTAGCTTGGCAAATTCGCAGAGAACAATATGATTTGGTGATTGATGCCTATTCAAAACTTGAGAGTTGGTTGTTTGTGTTTTTGAGCGGTGCCAAACGAAAAATATCCTATAAAAAACCCGGAAGAAGTTTTTTATACACCGATAATTTACCTTTTACGGCTTATCCAAAAACCAATTTAGGTTTGGCCATTGAACGCCGATTGTCATTGCTTAAACCGCTTGATTTAGATATAGAAATAGATCCGCTTCCGAAGTTGTTTGTCACCGAAGACGAAAACAAGCTAGCCCAGAAATTAATGGCTGAGCACGGTGTCAACGCCCACCGAAAAACCGTCATGATTAGCCTTATTGGAAGCGAGCCCTCAAAAACATATCCATTAGAATACATGGCGCAAATCGTCAACTATATCGGGGAGCAATTTGAGGTGAATTTGCTTTTTAACTACTTTCCGAAGCAGATAGATCAAGCCAAAAAAGTCTATGATTTGTGCTCTGAGCAAACAAAATCCAAGATTTATTTTGATTTATTAGGTCCTGATTTACGCAGTTTTATTGCGCTCATGAACCAATGCAATTTAATTGTGGGCAACGATGGTGGCGCGATCAATATAGCCAAATCACTCGGAAAATCTTCATTCATTATTTTCTCGCCCTGGATTGAAAAGAAAATCTGGGCCACTTTTGAAGACGGCTCCCGACAAATATCCGTTCATTTGAATGATTTTAAACCCGATCTCATTCGTCAATATTCTGAAAAAGAACTCAAAACCAATACGCCTGAACTTTATCAGCAATTCAAGCCCGAATTGTTTTTGGGTCAATTTGATGGCTTTCTAAAAGATAATTTAGTGGCTCAAGCTGCTGAAAATGCCTTGACCATTACACCAATTAAATTGCCTTTGAGCGCGCTGATCATCACTTTTAATGAGGAAAAACACATCAAAGCGGTTTTAGAAGATATTGATTTTGCCGACGAAATCATTGTCATCGATTCATTTAGTACCGACAAAACCGTTGCATTGGTACAAGAATTTCCGAAAGCAAAACTCATTCAAAATAAGTTTGTCGATTATAGTTCACAACGAAATTTTGCGATTGAATGTGCCCAAAATCCGTGGATCTTATTTATTGATGCTGATGAGCGTTTTACTGATAAATTGCGAGAAGAAGTAATTGAAACAGTACAGAAACCTGATGCATGCAGTGCTTATTTGTTTTATAGAATCTTTTATTTTAAAGATGAGCATTTACATTTTAGCGGATGGCAAACCGACAAGATATTCCGATTGTTTCAAAAAGATAAAGCGCGCTATGTAACCGAGCGTTTGGTGCATGAAAAGCTTAAAGTAGTAGGCAGTATTGGCAAACTCAAACATAAACTCATCCATTATTCTTATACTGATTACGAGTCATATAAAGACAAAATGGTCAACTACGGAAAGCTCAAAGCCAAAGAAGAAATGGCCAAAGGTGTCCAGCCCAACTTCTTTCATTTTTATCTGCATCCGGCGTACAAATTCCTATATCAATATTTGGTTCGATTGGGCTTTTTAGATGGCCAAAAGGGAATCATTATTTGTTATCTCAACGCACTGAGTGTGGCTGTCAGATATCGTGAACTTAAAAAAATGAGGTCAAAAAAATAGATTATTTCCAGAATTTGAGTTTCTTTTTCAATCGCCTTTTTTGATGAAATTTTCGCTGAAAATCATCAGTGTAAAACCACATGCGCTGGGCAATTTCAGCTTCGGATTTTTGAGTGTATAAACGAGCGTATTCATTACTCATCAAATCAACCATCTTTTTCTGCGGAGTCAAATGCGAAAGGTTTTTCATGCGCGTTTCAAAATCAAGCGAATCGTGAAAATTCATTCGGTTCAAATCAACCAAATAAAAATCATACAAACCGTTCTCGCGCTTTTTAATCAAGGTATTCCCAGGCGAATGATCTAAAAACTCAATGCCTTTTTCGTGCAATGAAAAGCTAAAACGAACAAACTGACGCAAGATATTTTCTGCATCGGGATAATCGGGAATCTCAACGAGTTCGCGATAAGTCAAATCAACCGAGAGTTGTTCACTCACATAAAAGCTGCGGCCCATGCTCCACCACGAAGCGCTTTCGCTGTAGGCAATTGGCTGTGGTGTTCCGATGCCATTTTCAAGCAAGCGCATGGCAAATTCATACGATCGACGCGCTTTTGATTTTCGAAAAAACTTATAAGCTACACGATTAATAAGATTCGGAATTTTAAAAGATTTGATGTTGAGTGTAGTATCACCAAGTTCAAACAATTTGATTTTATTGCGCTGCCCATCAACGAACATTTTCCCCGTATGGTCAAAATTTTCAATAAACCCTTTTATTTCGGGTTTTTGGTTTTCAAAACGAGGATTGACAATTAAACGCATTCAAATCTTTATATATGAACAAAAGTAGCTAATGCATTATATTTTTGCAATTTAATAGCTATTTTTACCGCCCAAGGCTTTAAAATTAACATCTTAAAAAGCCTAAGTTATTCATTTATTGTTTATTATCTCATCTGGGTTATGCAAGATAAAGCGTCCTTATTTCAAAGAAAACTCTACTTGGTGTTTCTGATGAATTTGGTTGTTGTTTTTTTAATATCGTTTAAATACATTCATTTTCTTGAAAATATCGAAGGCTTTGGGCTCAAAATATATTTAGGTCTAACCACGATGAGTCATTTCTTTTTGATCGGAAGCCTTCCGCTTTTGGTGAGCTTATTACTTTTTAAAATCACAAAATCCGAAAAAATTACCCAAGTTTTTCACATCATTTTATCGACTTTACTGTTGGTAATTATCAAACTCGATGCGGTAATATTTGAGCAATTTCGCTATCACTTATCACCCATTGTACTCAAATTGGTTTTTGGCAAACGCGCTTCAGATATTTTTCAATTCTCAACTTTAAATTTACTATTGGTCATTTTATTTGTGCTTTTGCTCGTGGGCTTACAAGTCTTGTTTTATCTTTTGGCGCAAAAAATCATCCTTAAAAACATTTCGCTACGCATCAAATCTACTTTACTGATTTGGTTTTTAGCACTGCTGACTTCGCATTTTGTTTATGCATGGTCAGATGCCAATTACTTCAGACCGGTGACCCAAATCAAAAATGCTTTTCCGGTTTTTTATCCGCTTACAGCCGATAGCTTGCTCATGAAACTTGGTTTGGTTGATTTAGAAAAAGCCAAACGCAATGAGCAAATGGCCCAACAACAGGCTTCACAAAATGTGCAATATCCGCTTCAACCTATTATTTCTGATAGTGTGCAACCTAAAAAAAACATCTTGTATTTGGTGATTGATACTTGGCGCAACGGTATGATGAACGAGCAAATTACCCCAAATATTTATGCTTTCTCAAAACGCTGTCAGGTTTTTGAAAACCATTTTAGCGGATCAAATATGACCACAGGCGGAATTTTCTCCTTGTTCTACGGAATTCCGGCCACCTATTTTGACACCTTTACCGGGCAAGAAATTCAACCGGTGATGATGTCCGAATTGCAGAAACAAAAATATCAGCTCGATATTTTGAGCAGTTCAAATGTGGAGAATCCTCCGTTTAACCGCAATGTGTTATCACATATTCCGAATCTGCGCTTGGCTTCAAAAGCTGAACGTCCGGCTGATCGCGACCGAGAAATCAATGATTTATGGCTGCAACATTTTACCCAATTCACCCAAAAGAAAGAACCGTTTTTTGGCTTTTTGTTTTATGACTCAGCCCACGGATTTGATTATCCGAAAGATTATCCCATCGTTTTTAAACCATCGCTTACCGAGGTCAATTATCTCGAATTGGATGATGATTACAATCCGACCCAGCTGATCAATCGCTACAAAAACTCGCTGCATTATATTGACAGTTTGATTGGTCAAGTGCTGCAACAGCTCGAACAAAGCGGTCAATTGAACAATACGATAGTCGTTATTACCTCAGATCATGGGCAAGAATTTAACGACAACCACAAAGGATATTGGCAACACGGCGGTAACTTTACCGATTACCAAATCAGAACGCCAATGATGATTTTTGATGCTTCCAAAGCACCTCAAAAGCAAACCGCGCAAACGTTGCATTACGATTTAGCACCTACCATCATGCAACATTATTTAGGCGTCAAAAATCCGATTTCAGCGTATAGTTTTGGCTGTGACATGTATCAACCAAAAGTCAGAAAAAGCTTTATCTGTGGTTACAACCAAAGATTTGCAGTCATTCAGCCCAATCAGATTACCAATATTTATCCGTCGGGGTTGTTTGATGTGACCGATAAAAAGCTTCAACCTTTAACCGATGAGCAAATCGATTACGAACTGGTGACCCAAGAAATGAAAAACCTCAATCGATTTTTTAAGAAGAAGTAATTATTTGAACAAAAATTTAAACCATTGTCCAAAATTCTTGAGTGCAATAAAAGTTTTGGTGATTTTTAAATTCGCAGAGCCGGCCATAAAATTCTTGATTTCGGCAATATCATGGGTCGGAAAATAACTGAGTTTCTTCCAACGTTCCGGTTCAATATAATAATAATCGGTCATTTGCTCATAATTGGTTTCGTCAACTTGGATCCATTTATCTAAAAAGTCCGGATTCACATCAACATTGTGCGACCAATTCTCAATTTTGAATCTCAATTCTGATTCCGACCTCGCCACAGATTCATGCAAAACCAAGCTATCTACATAAATAACGCGTTCACTGGTTCTGCGCGCTTGGGTATAATTTGGGTAATTAGTAGCAAAAACGGCCTTTTGCGGCTGATCAACATACAGAATTCCGTTTTGGGTGTATTTGTAAATAATGAGCCAAAAAGCAAAAATCTGAATCTTATTTTTCTCAGGGTTGTCCAGATAATGATCGTATTTTCTGAGGTCGGCCACAAATTTTTTAAAGTCGATAAAATACTCATCAGAATCAACTTGAATCAGCCAATTGCCAATGCCCATTTTTTGTGAAAGCATTGTTCGCTCGCGGGTGTCATTCTCCATGGTGGACAACTCCGGAACATAAAAATCATCTTCGTAAATCTCAATTTTATCATCAACATCAAAAGCTTTGAGCCAATCGTAAAAAGCCGAATCAATTGTAAAGGTTTGACCTTTCCAGGTTCTGAGTTCTTTATCTCGGGCCAAGAAAATTCGATCGGCATCTTGATAAACCGTTGGCAATGATTTTTTGAGCAATTCATAATCATAAGACAACAAAAAACCGACGTGTATTTTCTTCATAATAAAAGACTTAGAAATTAAAATGAACGATTAAAACCATTTGGCCAAACGCTTGATTCTGCGCAAGATAAAATTGGCTTTGATGCGTTTTCCGTTGAACAAACCTTTGCTGATGCCTTGCGGTTGATAATGCTTATAATCAATACCATAACTCTCAAACCAATAACCAAACTTAATAGGATTTTCAGGATTGATGGTCGGAAAAACATAGTCATCATCGGTCAAAATTGTCATCAGTTCTTCATGACTTTTCGGAATCACCGCGCAATCAAGGCTCTCATAAGCCGCCCGCCCAAGCAAAACCACTTTTTTACCGGCAAAAGCTGCCTCAATACCCACCGTTGATGTAAAGACAATAATAATATCGCTTTTGTTTACGAGTTCATAACTGTCAACGGTATCTTCGGGCGGAATAATCTCTAGATTTGAATTCTTGAGTTGGTTATTAATAAAACGGTTTTGTGTATTGTCAATGCCTTTGAGGTTCGGGTGAACACGCATATACACTTTGATGTTCGGATGCGCTTTGAGGCTTTCGCACAACTGCAAAATACCGTCGTTGTCGTTTGGATAAAACTTTGGTCCAAAACCCGACAAACCTTCGTATTCATCTAAAGACGAATTAAAAATCGTGATGATTTTTTTGTCTTTGTTCTGCTCAAAACTCGCCGGAAGCTGTCCGTATTTTTGGTTTTTAGTAAACGAATACCAAGCATCTTCTACCCTTTTGACGCGTTTGTTGTAAAAATGCGCGCCAATCTCATCGCGTTTCGGGTCGTTTCTTTGCCAAAGCGTTTGGATTTCTTCAGCAATGGCTTCAAACGAATGCGGAATCGAATTGAATCGGAACAAAAAGTTTTTCATTTTTCCGCCGCGTTCATGCGTCGCATAGCGAATATTCTTGTGTTCACAAATACGCAACAACGGACGGTTTTCAATAAATCTACCGTTGAATAAAATAACCAAATCGGGTTGGATTTGATCAGTCACCAAATCAAAAGTGTCGTATAAATAGGCGCCGGTCAATAATCCGCGCTGAATAAAATCTTGGTGTTTGCGCAAATCCGGGCGATGGTCACGCGTAAAAGAAACCAGTGATGACATCGTCGCCAAACCATTGTCATAGTTTTTGTATTGATGCGTTTTGAGTGCATCAATTGAATCAAAAGACAAACCATCCGGATAACCTTTCGTTTTAAAATCAGCCAATTTGAGGTAATCGCGATAATGAATAATATGCAAATTCTGATGGTTCTCAATGCTTTGCTTTAAAACGCGAGCGCCTTGATTTACCCGTGAATGACAAACCTGACAATGCATGATTTTGTGCTGCGGATTGTGAAAGCATGTCTGAAAATCGCCTTGACAAATCATCCAATAAATGGTGTTTCCTTGCTCGAGCAAACGCTGCATAATTTCGAGTTCGGTTTCCAAATGTGGCGTCGGGTGATTCGAAGTCTGAAGGAGAATTTTTTGATTTTGGATGCTTTCTATAGACATAAGACTAAGCTATATTTTGGTAAGAATAAGAATATTGTTGGATTTGTTGCGCGTATTCAGGTAAAATACTTTGCGCATCAAATTTGGCATACGATTGCCCAAACATGCTGTTGGTATATTGAATCTGAAACAACAAACGCTCGCCGTGTTCGAGTTCTTTACCTTTGTGAAATCCTCGCGTATCAACAGCCATGATGGTTCCTTTTTTACCGGCCAGTTCCAAAACATTTTCGGCTCCGTACACCGCCGACATTTCTTCGTCTTCAAAACGACCGTCGCGATCAATTGCTGAAGGCAAAGTCTGATGCGAACCTTTAACATAGCAATGAGGTCCGGTATGCGTATCGACATCGGTGAGATAAAAAAAGAATTTGATGAACTTGATTCTGTCTAAATCAAAATGATACATCTGTGCTGCAGCATTCTTGGCTTTACCGCCAAAAGGGGCGCTCCACCAAAAAGCCACAATATCTAAAATGGGTTTGCATCCCAAATATTCCTGGGCAAAAGCCAGTAAAGAAGTGTCAAAAATAAGTTTTTGTAAAGGCGCGCAAGCCAAAACTTGTCGGTCATTGAATTGATAACGAGGTGAAACCGGTTTTTTCGGATCAAATAAAATCTGCTCTTTTGTATAAGCTTGGCCGGAATGATTTACGTCAATATAACTGGCCGGTGTTTGTTGTGCGTAGCGATAAATTTCTTCAATAACCGCTGCATCAAGCTTTTGTTCAAAAATATAAAAACCGTCTTTTTGCATTTGCGCCACCGCTTTTTGAAGCGATTCACCCGTAAAGTTTGCTAAAATTCCATCCAACGAAACCTCAGGATATTTGCCTATTTTTTGGTTGATATCTGCCGAAAGCGCATCGTTGCTTTTTCCGCGGGTGAGCACGAATAACTTTCTGAAAGCCGCATAACCTTTGGGCGTATGAGCCTGATGTTGTATGAAATTCTTGTATTCGCTTGAAAACCTTTTTTGGTATTTAGCCTTTTTGATCCAACGGGCAATAGGTGCTATCATAAATGAGTTCTTTGGTTTAAAAATAAGCTTTTATCCTTCAAATCGATCGCCTTTGTGATAAGAACGCGAGGCTGGTTTGCCGAGATAATCTTTGAGGTATTTCGGATGCATTCCAAAACCCGGGCGCACCGAACGCAAATTTTCCTCCGTAAGCATATCGCCTGCTTTGACCTCTTGTGCAATGTATAGAGAACGACTAAAATCTCTGCCTTTGGCTTGCTTTTCGGTCAATTCATAATCAACGATACCGATGGCTTTTTCGGTCTCGCGGACCGCTTGAACCATCGCAGTAAATTCAGCTTCATTCATCGAAAAAGAAGCATCGGGGCCACCAATCGATCGATCTAAAATAAAGTGTTTCTCAATGATTTTGGCACCAAAAGCCGTGGCTACAATCGGAACCGTGCTGCCCATGGTGTGGTCCGACAAACCAGTAATCACGCCATATCGCTCGGCTAAATCGCGCACCATAACCATATTGGCTTCTTCAATCGGAGCCGGATAACTCGAAGTACATTTGAGCAAAGCAATCTCGTGGTTACCCATTCTGTGGCAAGCATCCAAGGCCAGTTCAATATCTTCTTGACGGGCAATTCCGGTTGAAATGATCACTGGTTTTCCTTTGGATGCCACGTATTCAATCAGCGGAATATCGGTAATTTCAAACGAAGCAATTTTATACGCCGGCGAATGGAGCGATTCAAGCAAATCAACCGCTGTTTTGTCAAAAGGCGAAGAAAAGCACACCAAACCTTCGGCAGTAGCGGCCTCATACAATTGCTTGTGCCATGCCCAAGGCGTGTAGGCTTCTTGATATAATTCGTGTAATTTTCGACCTTCCCAAATGGTTCCTTTGATCAAAAAATCTTCTTGATCAGAATCTAAGGTAATGGTGTCGGCTGTATAGGTTTGCAACTTGATACAATCGGCGCCAGCTCTTTTGGCCGCTTTGATGGTTTCGAGCGCATTTTCAAGACTTCCGTTGTGGTTGGCAGAAAGTTCGGCGATGATAAAAACCGGACTCTGCGCATTGATGTTATGATGGGCTATTCTCATAGACTTTTGGTGTATTGTTCGCTGGGAATTTGCTGATAATCCAGCGTTTTAAACAAACTAAATCCCGCTTTTTGAAAGGCATGTGCCGAGGCCGGATTCGATAATTTTATATAAGCATTGATCACCGCTGACGGATTTTGTTGTAAGAAATAATCGGCAGCTTGGGCAATCATTTTGCTGGCATAACCTTTTGCGCGGTGATGAGCATCAACCGAAATACCAATAACGGCTTGTTGCTCAGGATTGTTTTGAATTCTGACTTGCCCAACGGCTTGCTGTAGATGATTTTCAAAGACCAGCATCAAACAAGTTGGATCGGCGCATTTTTGGGTAAACCAAGCCAAATGGGTTTCCCAATCAATGGTTTGAGATTGATACGAATGTGCTCGAACACTGGCATCATTGGCCCAATCAAAATACAATCGCGCATCAGATTGAGTTGCTCGTCTAAAATGTAAATTTCGGTTGATTTTACCGTGATAAACCACATCATAAAAGCGATTTTCAAACCAACAATGTTCGGGCAAACGCGCTTCTGGCTTAAAACCGCACGATTCTAAAACCGGATACAAATGCGGACGCAAATCAAAAGCGTAGGTAAAAATCTTGTGAAAATTTAATGCTTCAAAAGCCACTTGCTCAATGAGGTTTAGATAATGAGTCCAATAATGAGCAAAATGTTCTTTTTCTAACTCAGTCTTCATGACAAATGAAATCTCAGCGTTCAAATCAATCCAATTGATGTGCACCAATCCGCCATAGCCAATAAACACATCGTTTTCAAAAAAAGAAAAAAGCAATTGCGAAGGCTTTTCTTGCTTAAACAAATCTGCTACAACCGTCGAGAAATAATGCGCTTGTTTTTCGGGCGTTAAAGGTTCGGCCTGACGCAAATGATACAATTGTTCGTTGCGAATGTTCATAATCGCCCGCTGATCTTCATCGCGAATAGGCTCAATATGAAAAGCCTGCGCGCTAAAAATGGATTGATTTAAACATTTGTATGGTCTCATTTTAGGTTCTGATATTTGAGTTCTGCCAATTGCCAATCTGATTCGCTGTCAATATCTTGTGCGTGGTTTTCGTCAATTTCAATAGCGATGGTATTTTCTGTTCTGAGAGATCGGGTTTGTTCAAATCTGGCCACATCAAAAAAGTAAAACATACCTGCATCGTGAAAAGCCGATTCTAAATCTTGGGTTCTGGTTTGTGTATAACCGTCCAAAAGTGAACTTATTTTTCCGGCTGCATCTAACTTTAAAGCTCTTTGAATGGGATGTCCGTAGCGAATCACCGGAAAAACAACATCGGCTTGCTGTTGGGCTAAAACCCTCGAAGCTTGCAGGAGCAAATCAGCGGTGACAAAAGGTGCACACGGATAAATACAGGCTGCTTGTTGCCAAACGATGTGCTGTTTTTTATAGGCATCCAAAACTTCTGATATTACATCGGCTGTAGTTGCGGTATCATTGCTGTTTTGAGCACTGCGTAAAAAAGGAGTCTCTGCTCCGAAATTTCTAGCAATTTCAGCAATTTGTACATCGTCGGTTGACACAATGACTTGGTCAAACAAGCCACTTTCAAGAGCAGCTTCAATGGCATAAGCAATAATGGGTTTTCCGAGAAAATCTCGAATGTTCTTGCGCGGAATTCGTTTGCTTCCGCCACGAGCCGGTATGATGGCCAGTCTAGGCATAAAAATTCTTGATGGATTGAATCACAAAATCCTGTTGCTCATCCGTCAATGTTGGATACATCGGCAAACTAATACAATGTTTGTAATATGTTTCAGCCATTGGCAAATCGCCTTCGTTCCAACCTAAATCACGGTAATAAGGCATCAAATGACACGGAATGTAATGAATCTGCGCAAAAATTTGTTGTTCGCGCAAATAGTTGTACAAACCCAGGCGATTGGGAACCTCAATCACATATAAATGATAAGCATGTCCAGCAACCACACCTGATTGTCCTTGAATGAAGGTTTTATTTTCAAAAGCTTTTTGATAGCGCTCAGCAATGGCGCGACGACGAGCAATTCCCTCATCGGCACGCGATAATTGGCTAATGCCCAGAGCTGCCTGAAAATCGGTAAATCGGTAATTATAACCCAAAGTTTGCATTTCCATATACCAACCCGGAAAAGATGACTGCTCATCAACAGGCTGGCCGGCTGCGAAAGATTTTGAATTTTTGAACTGAGCGGTATCACGCGTGATTCCGTGGGTGCGCAACTCGAGTAATTTGCGGTATAATTTTTCGTCGTTGGTGGTAATCATTCCACCTTCGCCGGTAGCAATATGCTTGACCGGATGAAATGAAAAAATAGCCAAATCAGCAAACTGACCATTGCCGCAATTTTGAGGCTGGCCATTGCCGTCGGTAAAAAAACCGCCGGGCGCATGACAAGCATCTTCAAGCAACCACAATCCGTGCTCGTTGGCTAATTTTCTGAAAGCCTCGAGATCAACAGCATTTCCGGCAAAATCAACCGGAACGATTCCGTGGTATGTTCCGCGCGGAGCAGCTTCTAACAAAGCTTGAACTTTTTTAATGTCGAGCAAATACGTTTTAGGATCAATATCGGCAAACACGACTTCACCACCACAATAACGAATACAATTGGCCGAAGCAGCAAAAGTTATGGGCGAAGTAATGATTTTTTGACCCGGCTGAACATTGAGCGCCAAAGCCGATAAATGCAAAGCGGCTGTTCCGTTGGCAACCGCCACAGCATATGCACAACCAATGTATTTTGAAAAAGCTTGTTCAAATGCCAAAATGGTTGGCCCTTGGGTGAGAAAATCACCTTGAAGCGCCACACTTACCGCGTCAATATCTGCTTGTGTAATATGTTGTTTTCCGTAGGGTATCATAACGATTACTTCGGTTGAAAATCAGGATATAAATGTTCTTTTATTTGGCTGCGCATCGAGTCAACGGTTTCCCATTCGGTGTTGTCCCCCGATGTATAGCTGAATCCTTGCGGTACCAATTGCGCATTGAATTCTTTTTTGTAATCTTCTAAATTCCAATTGGTTACTTGCGGCAAAATCACATAGTACTTTCCTAAATCATAGGTCGTAAACGAGTCTGAAGCGGTAATCATTTCTTCGTGAATTTTCTCGCCCGGACGAATTCCTACCACGCGATGTTCACAGTTGGGAGCAATCGCCTGAGCCACATCTAAAATTTTATACGATGGAATTTTGGGTACAAACAATTCGCCACCCCAAGCCTGATCAAGTGCATGCAAAACCATATCAACACCGCCTTGAAGCGAAATATTAAAACGCGTCATGGTCGGATCGGTAATCGGCAATACGCCTTCATCGCGCTTGGCCATAAAATAAGGAATCACCGAACCATTTGAGCCCATTACATTTCCGTAACGAACTACCGAAAAACGAATATCTTGATGGCCTTTGATGTTGTTGGCCGCAATGAACAATTTGTCTGAAGTAAGTTTGGTCGCACCGTACAAATTGATCGGTGCGCAAGCTTTATCAGTAGACAAAGCCACTACTTTGGTCACATGAGATGAAAGAGCCGCTTTGATCACATTCTCGGCACCTCCGATATTGGTTTTAACACATTCATCCGGATTGTACTCAGCAATGTGCACATGTTTCATGGCTGCTGCGTGAATCACATAATCAATACCGTTGAAAGCGCGTTTGAGGCGTTCTAAATCACGAACATCGCCAATAAAATAACGAATTGCAGCATATTTTGACTCAGGAAATTCTTGAGCCATTTGATATTGTTTTTGTTCATCACGTGAATAAATGACCAATCGCTTTACATCGGGCCATTTTTGCAGTATAGTTTTGGTGAGTTCTTTTCCGAGTGAACCGGTTCCTCCGGTAATGAGAATGGATTTGTTACTGAGCATTTGTTCAATTTTAATGAGCAAATATACTCAAAAGAATCATTTTTTTGGCCTTAAAAAAAACAGCTGTTTATTATCTTTGCACAAATTTTTACTATGGATATCAATACCGAAGTTCACCATGCTTTTGAGGTGATTCAGAATGGCGGAATCATCTTATACCCGACTGATACCGTCTGGGGTTTGGGTTGTGATGCCACCAATGCAGAGGCTGTTCAGAAAATATACCAACTCAAACAACGCGAAGAAACCAAAAGCATGATTTGCCTGATGAACGGAGAACGCATGATGTATCAGGTTTTTAAAGACATTCCGGAAGTAGCTTGGCAAATTTTAGATTTATCTGAAAAACCTACAACACTGATTTTAGACGACCCCAGAAATGTAGCAGCCAATTTAATTGCCTCAGACAAAACCTTGGGCATTAGACTTGTCAAAGAACCGTTTTGCTATAAACTCATGGAACGCATGAAAAAGCCATTGGTTTCAACTTCGGCCAATATATCAGGGCAACCCACGCCACTTTCATTCAAAGAAATTTCACCCGAAATTATCAAGGGTGTTGACTATGTAGTAAATTTGCACCGCGATAAAACAGCGTCAAAGCCGTCAACTATTATCAAACTGACCCAAGATGCACAGGTTAAAATTATTCGCCCGTAAATGAAAGCAAATTACCCCAACGCCTTACAACATCCGATTTTTGAAGTCGTAGCAAAAGCTTCAGAGCAAATGAACCTCAAAAGCTATGTGATTGGTGGTTTTGTACGCGATTTTTTATTGCAAAGAAATTTCAAAAAAGACATCGACATTGTCACGGTGGGCAGCGGCATTGATTTGGCGCTCAAAGTAGCTGAACTTTTACCCAACAAACCCAAAGTTCAGGTTTTTAAAAATTACGGAACAGCCATGTTGCGCTTTGAAGATACCGACATTGAATTTGTGGGTGCGCGCAAAGAAAGTTACTTTTTTGAAAGCCGTAATCCGGTGGTTGAAAACGGGAGTTTAGAAGATGATCAAAATCGACGTGATTTCACCATCAACGCACTGGCAATTTCTTTAAATCCAGATTCTTACGGAGATTTACTTGACCCGTTTAATGGCTTGGAAGATTTGAAAAATAAAATCATTCGAACGCCACTTGATCCGGACATTACCTACTCAGATGATCCGCTCAGAATGCTGCGCGCAATTCGATTTGCCAACCAACTCGGTTTTGAAATTGAAGAAAAATCACTTGAGGCGATAAGCCAAAACAACGAGCGTATCAAAATTATTTCGGGAGAGCGCATTGTTGAAGAACTCAACAAAATTTTATTGACTGATACGCCATCGCTGGGTTTTTTATTGTTGTACAAAACCGGTTTGTTGCCGATTATTCTGCCTGAACTTACCGCGCTGAATCAGGTAGAAGAAATTGAAGGACAAACCCATAAAAACAACTTTTATCACACCCTTGAAGTTGTAGACAACATTTGCCGCAACACCGATAATTTGTGGTTGCGCTGGGCTGCACTGTTACACGATATTGGCAAAGCGCCTACCAAACGCTTCAACAAAAAACAAGGTTGGACTTTTCACGGGCACGAATTTTTAGGCGGAAAAATGGTCAAGAAAATCTTTGAAAGATTACATATGCCGCTGAATCAAAAAATGAAGTTTGTGCAAAAAATGGTCATGATGAGTTCGCGTCCGATTGTGCTTTCGCAAGATTTGGTGACCGATTCAGCGGTGCGCAGATTGGTTTTTGACGCCGGCGAAGATGTGGAATCACTGATGATTTTGTGCGAGGCAGACATCACGACAAAAAACCCGATTAAGTTTAAGAAATATCATAAGAACTTTGAAATCGTGCGCCAAAAAATAGTCGAGGTTGAAGAACGCGACCATGTGCGCAATTTTCAGCCGCCTATTACCGGTGAAGAAATCATGGAGATTTTTAATTTGCCGCCATCGCGCGAGATTGGCACGCTCAAAGAAGCCATTAAAGAAGCGATTCTTGAAGGCGACATTGCCAATGAATACACCGCGGCTTATGAGTTTATGATGCGCAAAGCCGACCAAATGGGTTTAAAAAAAGCAGCTACATAAACCAAACGCTGCTGCCCTAGCCCCGATGATTTGATATTAAGAGGAGGAAGCCCAGTGGGCTTCAGGTATTTTGCTTCAGCAAAACACTTAGAAATCAAACAGCGGGAAATAGCTTCTAAAAAAGCTCAAAAAAAAGAAATCAAACAGTCTCAAATATCATGAAAAAAGCAAACAAATCTGTAATTATCTGGCTGCTCAGCGGCTGTGTTTTGGTGTTTATAATGGTTATTGTGGGTGGTATTACGCGCTTGACCAATTCTGGGCTTTCAATGACCGATTGGCATTTGGTGACCGATACTTTTCCGCCGATGAGCGAGGCCGCTTGGCAACACGCTTTTGCTGAATATCAGAAGTTTCCTGAGTATCAAAAAATCAATATTCACAACCATTTTACGCTGTCTGATTATAAGTTTATTTATTTCTGGGAATGGTTTCACAGGCTTATCGGCCGTGTGATTGGAATGGTTTTCATCATCCCGTTTGCTTATTTCTGGTATAAAAAACAATTCGATAAAAGCACGCTGCAAAAGTGTTTTGTGCTTTTGGGCATGGGCGCTTTACAAGGTTTCTTTGGTTGGTTTATGGTGAAAAGCGGATTGGTAGACAACCCAGACGTAAGCCATTTTAGACTTTCGCTGCATTTAACTTTTGCGTTTTTGACCTTTGCTTACACACTTTGGGTGGCGTTGGATTTGGTTTATCCAGAGCGAAAACTTCCCGTTAGTGAACTCAGAAAAATAGCTCGATGGGCACTGGTTGCCTTGATATTTCAGATTATTTACGGTGGTTTTGTGGCCGGTCTCAATGCCGGACTGATGCACAACCATTGGCCGCTGATGAGCGACGGACAACTCATTCACGACAGCGTTTGGATAGAACAAAAAAGCGTATTGCTCAATCTAACTGAAGGCAAAAGCGGCGTGCAATTCGTACACAGAACTTTTGCTTATATCGTAGCTGGGTTGATAATTTGGCTGCTGGTAAAATCGCGTAAATTTGGTTTAGACGCGCAGCAGCAAAAAGGTATTTATGCCATGAATGTTATGGTGGTTATACAGTTTGCTTTGGGTGTTTTTACGCTTTTGAATTACGTTCCGATTTCGCTCGGATTGCTGCACCAAGTGGGCGCTTTTATCTTGCTGAGCTTTACCGTTTATACGTTGCACAGATTGAGTAAATAACGCCAAAAAAAAGATATAGATAATTTCTATATTGAAAACTTAAATTATTCTTTTCTAGAAAATTAAATATCTAAACTTCATTTCATGAATGAAGTTATTTATCCGATCCAAGTTTTAAAATCTGATACGCGTTCGCGGCTCACAATTACTTCATCTTCGCGATAAGTAGGCAAGATTAATTTGAGTCTTGAATTGGTATAAACCGTGATTTCGCGGATGGCCTTGAGCGGAACAATAAACTTGCGACTTACCCGAAAAAACTGTTGCTGATCCAACTCATTTTCGAGCAAATCAAGCGAGGTTTCAAGCAAGTAACTTCGGTTGTCAAAAGTATGCAAATAAGTGCCTTTGTTCTCGCTGTAAAAACACTCAATATCATCTACCGGAATCACTTTGATCTGTTGCCCAACTTTTACTGTAAAACGCTTTTTAAAACTAGGCTGCTGGGCGCTAAACATCTGCCTGATTTGTTCAAAATCTAAAGTTGATGAAACGGTTTGTTGACGCGATTGATACTTCTGAACCGCGGCTTCAAGTTCTTCTTCATCAATCGGCTTGAGCAAATAATCAATACTGTTGAGTTTAAAAGCCTTGAGCGCATATTGGTCATAAGCCGTGGTAAAAATAATCGCGCTCTTGATTTCAATGGCCTCAAAAATCTCAAACGACAAACCATCTGAAAGCTGAATATCGAGAAAAATCAAATCCGGATGCGGGTTTTGCGCAAACCACACGATCGCTTCTTGCACCGAATGCAGCATGGTACTCACGCCCAAACCGAGCTTTTCAAGCTTTCGTTGCAGCAAACGCGCCGCGGGTTTTTCGTCTTCAATAATTAAGGTTTGCATGTTGTTTATTTGATGATGATTAAAACTCTTTTGTTTTGGGCGTGCCCCTGCGGGTCGCGTTTTACGCAGTGCACGGCACTTAGCTCCAACCGCTCACGCGGGCGGCTGCTTGCTGAATATATCGTTTAATTTTTGAAGCATGGCTGTAAAATAGACACGCTCCGCTTTAGGACAAAAGAGATTGTTGTCATTGAGGCAGATATTTTAGGTTTAGTTCAACAATCAACATTCTTCAATCACTAATCTTTCAGCTGCGTGAGATTTGAAATTAAAAGGAGGAAGTCCAGTGGACTTCAGGTATCTTTTAAAGTTTCATTTTAGATAAATGTCTAAATAATAAACTGTACGCGTGAGGGATGGCAGTGAAAATCCTTTTTTGAGGAACGAAAAAAAAGATTGCAACGAACAGCCCGACAGCGGCGCAGCGCAGCGCAGCCGGTGGCACGCCCTAAAAAGACCAATAAGCTACGCCTTTAGACCGTTGCGCTATACTTCTTAAACATTTCTCTGCTCTTCGCGGCGCATCAATTCTTTGATCTTGTTTTCTTCCCAACGCTTGCCTAAAAACCAATCTTGGCCAAAAACCGAGAACGCATGCATAGCGAGTCCGAAACCCCAAAAGAACACCACCGAGAAATTCTCAAAGCTCCAAAAAGTAAGGTTTTCTTCGGCAGAATCAGGGCTTTGACGAGCAATCATAATGAAAATATTGACGATAATATATACCATTAAATGCGTGTAAAAACTCTTGAGCTTTTTGACTCTTTTGTACGCCCATTGATATTCTGTATCCATCTGATTTTGCTGTGATTTGAGATGATTATTCATGATAGATTTCATTATATTTTTTGCTTTTTTCGAGCTCTTCTTTCATAAACTCACGAATCTTGCGTTCTTCCCAGTCTTTGCCAAAAAATGGGCTGAAATTAAAGACGCGCATGGCATGAAAAGCCAACCCTATGCCCCAACCAATCAAGGGCCAAATAAACCAGATTTGCTCAGGCGACGTGACCAAATTCAGCACGATGAGCCCGGCATTAACCACTATGTATGAAGCCAAATGGCCGTAAAAACCTTTGAGTTCTTCTACTTGCTTTTGAGCGCGTAGGTATTGATCTTGTTGGTTAAAATTTGTTTCCATAACTGTATTATTTCCAAGTTTTATATTGTTGATTTTGATGCATGATTTGTCTGATTTTGCGTTCTTCCCATTGACCTCCGTAACCAAAAACCTTGAAGGCATGCCCAATCAAACCAAAACCCCAGCCGAACAACGAAAACCAAAACCATTGAAATTGAGGCATAAAATAGAGGTTTACGATAATCAAAATAGGTATGACGATGCAATACGAAATGAGATTTCCGTAAAATCCTTTGAGCTCATCTACGCGTTTTTTAGCTCTGTAATAAGCTGTGTTTTGTTGCTGAAGTGATAGTTCCATACCGATGACTTGTTTGGTTAAAATAGGAATGCGTATTGCAAAATGCTCTTGGGTTTGATTGACCAAAACTTTTCTTTGAGTAATGATGCCATAACGGCTGGCTATGTTGTCTAAACCGACACCTTTTCGGTCTTGAAGCACTTCTTTTTTCTGATAATTGTTTTCAACCACCAAATAATCGCCGTCTAAATAAATTTTGATATGCAAAGGTTTTTGCTCGCTTACCACGTTGTGCTTGACGGTATTTTCTAGCAACAATTGCAACGATAACGGAACCACCTTGGCTTCAGGATCAATTTCTTCAATCGGTAACTCATAGAACAAACTGTTTTCAAAACGCATTTTGAGCAGGTTCATATAGGTTTTGGCAAAAGAAAGTTCTTCAGATAAAGGCACGAGTTCTTTGTCTTTTTGCTCGAGCACATAGCGATAGATTTTTGAGAGCGAAGTGGTAAACTTCTGCGCGCTATCGGGGTTTTCTTCAATGAGTGAACTCAAAACGTTGAGGCTATTGAACAAAAAATGCGGATCAATCTGGTTTTTTAAACTTTCAAACTGAGCGTTGGCTGTACCTGCGATGATTTTTTGTTCTTTGACCTTTGAATCTTGATAGGCTTTGTAAAAGTAAAAGGAGTATAAAGACAAAGTCACAATTAAAGTAATCACCACTGATACTATGTAATTCGAGGCGCGTTCTTTGGCCAGGAACTCATTAAAATCTTGTTGATCAACCAAAACGGCTTCCAGAAAATGCAATAAAAAAATAACGATGAGCGTCACCACAAATGACCCTAAAAAACCTACAAACAATCGTTTTTTAGAGAATCTATCGCTTTTAAACCATTTATCTAAAGCGACAAAAATAAAAGCATTGGCAAAATAAAGAGCATAGGTATATAAAACCGTGTATCCAAAATTAATCAACAAACCGCGGTCAAAATGAACTTGATGACCCAACATCATATTGATCATGACCATAACTGCAAACACCAGACAAGCCAGTAAACCAACTCTGAAGGTATGTGAGAATGCTTTCATTTTTTTTGAAATACGGTTTATATCAAATTACTTTTTACAACCTTTTTGTGATTCTAATGCGCGATCCAAGCCCCAATTTGGTGAGAAAGGTGTTTCTGGTTTGAACTTGTTGAAGAGTTCAATTGAACGATCAATCTCAGCGCACATCGGTTTGGTATCGCTGCCAAAATATTTAGCCCCGTTGAGTTCATATTCGGCTTTTCCGAACACAGCACGCGGATTCTCAGGCGATAATGCCTGTGCTTTTCCGTAGGCTTCCATGACTTTTCCGGTGAGTTTCATACCGTTGGTCATCGGATCATAAACCACCCACGCTGTGTAAATCATCGCTTGCATCACCCAAAGTTCTGAGTTGTTTGGATCTTTGGCCAATTCAGTATCAAGGGCGTTTTGTGCTTTTGCAAGTTGAGCGCTCACTTTTTCTTTGTCTTTTTCCATGAATGAAGCCGTGGTGTTGACCAATGAAACATAATAGTTGGGCAACCAGCTTCCTTTTTCGGCTGAGGCAATGCGCTCAAACAAATCTGAGGCTTCTTTGCTTTTTCCTTCGCCCCATAAACCAAAGGCTTTGCCCATTCCTTCTTCAAATTTTCCGGGTTGAGCTTGGACGAATCCAGTAATCAAAATAATTGCGAGTGTGATGATTTTTTTCATGAGTTTGTTTTTATGATTTGTTATTAATTTCTAATTCAAAAGTAGGTTGAGTGTTTTAGCTGTACAATTTTAAACTACCGAACTGTTGATTTTTGAGGATGAATTGCAGCTTATAAATTATTGAGTTGATTGTCTTTTTTATTATCGCTGATGGTCCAGAAAAATCCAACAAAGAAAAATCGGTCAGCCGTGGGTGTAATCGCACGTCTGTTGTAATAACCAGTACTGTTGGGTTGATTGGCATATTCATAACCAAAAACGTTTTGCGTTCCGAGCACGTTAGACACTGAAAAATACAAAATCTTCTGTTGGCTCAGCAAATACGCCCAGCTAAAACTCAAACTGCTGTATGATTTGGTGCGTTGGTTTAAAAATCCGCCTTCATTCAGATTGGTATACGGTCTGCCCGAAGCGAATGATTGCGTTAAGCCCAACTGCGAACGCCATTTTTCAATCCAGTATTTAGTAACAACCGATAAACTGTGGTTGGCTACAAAGCTTGGTGTGGTTTGGATTTTATAATTTTTATAATTGCGCTCGGTGTTGATGTACGAATACGACACCCAATATTCTAAGTTTTTAAAAGTGTAACCATCCCGCCAAAAGCAGTCGATTCCTTTGGCATAACCGCTACCGGCATTGCTGAATCTTGCATCGTATTGAATTTGATCAGTATCGTATTTAATTAGATTCTGATAATCTTTATAATAACCTTCTAAACGCAACGTCTTTTTGTTTTTGGCGTATTGAAAATTCAAGATATAATGTGCTGCTTGCTCGTTCTCAAAGCGGTGATATTTAGAAAACTTTAGATAAGCTTGCCCGGGCGTTTGCTCAAAAGTTCCGTAGGCCAGTGAAAACTGCGATGATTTATTGAATTTATAAGCCACCGAAACCCGCGGCGTAAGCGCTGAAGTTTTAAGCAAATCATTATAAGACCAACGAACACCGATTTTGGCTCCGAGTTGTTTCGACAAAAATAATTCACCTTCAGTATAACCGGCAAAAATGCCCGAATGATAATCTAAAAAGTTGGTATCTGCTTGATAAGCTTGATAGGATTCAGAGAATCGCGTCAAGAAGTAATCACCGCCAAACGACAACTTAAATCGATCCGAAAAACCTTTGCGCAGTTTGAGTTTTAAGTGCGATGTATGCTCATCATTACGCACCTGGTTTTGATCAATGTAAATCAAATTATGCGCATAACCATAACCCAAGCCAGTGGTGAGTTGCCATTGCCCTGAATAATTGGCTTTGTAGGATGAATTCAGATAAAAATTGTTGTTTTCAAGATTGAATCTGATTGGGTTGATTGAATTGATACTTTCTTGATTGATGTCAAAACGCGCGGCATCAAAGGCGGCGTAGAGTTTAAAAATTCCACGCTCGGTATTGTATCGGTAAACGGTTTCGCCCGATAAGGATTGATACGGTCGATTCCAATCAACATCTTGCGGAATCAAAAGCTGATAAGGCGCTAAATCGATATAAGCCGTGTTGAAGCTGAGTGAACTTTTCTTCCATTTTTGCGTATGTCCAACACCCAAACCAACGGTCATCAGTGAAACATCAGTTTTGTTCTGATCGGCCTGATCTTGCGTGTTGAGCAATAAAACACTTGATAAAGCTTCACCGTATTCTGCCGAATAACCTCCGGTTGAGAATGAAATTCCGCTAAACAAAAACGGTGAAAATCTACCGCGTGTTGGCACATTGTTGGCCGAAGCTCCGTAGGGTTGCCCCACGCGAATTCCATCCACAAAGGTTTGGGTTTCATCGGCCTCGCCACCGCGTACAAACAAACGACCATCCTCGCCTACGCTTTGCGTTCCGGGTAAAGTTTGCAAAGCTGAAATGATGTTTCCAGCCGAACCAGCGGTGGTGACAATATCGAGTGGCTTGAGCACCGAAACACGCGCTTTTTCACCAGTTTCCATAGTTCCGGCGGTAACAACAACTGCATCTAATGAATTGACGCTTTCGCGCATTTTGATGGTTTTTTCTTTAAAATCAGCCACATTAATCATGAGTGTAGTGGTTTCAAAAGTCAAGAAACTTACCACCAAAGTTTGATTTCCTGTGGTGGTTGTGGTGAATGAGAAATGGCCTTTTTCATCGCTCGAAGCACCGTCATAGGTTCCGTCTAAATAAATATTGGCGCCGGCAATCGGTTTTGATTTGTTGTCCGTAACCGTTCCTGAAATGGTTTGTTGTGCCCAGATGGTTGTTCCTAAAAACAATAAACAAAAAGTAATAAAGGTTTTCATGTTATAAGTTTAGTGCTCCAAAAGTATAGTGCTTCTGCTCAGAAAAAAATTATTCGCTACCGAATTGTCATTTTTTGAGGATGAATTGTTTCTACCCTATAATAATTGCTATTTTTGATACCGACACAAACCAAAAAAACATGAACACCCGCGATATCGATTTGCTCAATGTTATACTAATTATTGTATCCTTATTTTTAGCGTTCCATGTTCCGTACGAAATGTTTTTATTCTCATATGCTTTTCTGGGTCCGTTGCATTATTTAACTGAAATTAATTGGCTTAAAGAAAAAAACTACTTTTCAAAAAACACGAAATGGATTTGGTTATTTGTGGGTTTATCATTGGTAGTTTCACTTCCGTTTTTACAACGGATAGACGCCTTTAGTTGGGCAAAAGCAAGTGCTGCAAAAAGTTTTTTTGATTGGATTGTTGCATCAACCGATGAGATATTATTGATTTCTCTGTTGTTTGCCATCGGGCTTATTCACTTTAAAAACATGAAATACTTGTGGCTCTTTTTAGCCGGAAGTACCGCAGTGGCCATACCAACGATGTACTTTTTACCTCATTTTTCACTAGGAGTATTGATTTTTGTACCTACTTTGATTCACGTTTATCTTTTTACTTTTTTGTTCATGATATACGGAACCATGAATTCTAAAAGCCAACCCGGAATCATCGCTATTGTCTTGATGTTTTTAGTTCCGGTGATTATTTGGATGAGCAAAATCAATCCGGTTGAATATTACAATTTATCCGATAAAAATTTACAGTCTTTTCAAGACAGTGGATTCGCTGTAGTCGGTGGAACTTTGAGTGATTTTATCAACGGACAAAAATCAACTCAGTATGCATATATGTCAGTTATGGGCATCAAAATACAAATCTTTATCGCTTTTGCTTATACCTATCATTATCTGAATTGGTTTTCAAAAACATCTATTATTGGTTGGGGGAAAAACCTAAACGGAAACAAGCTCAAAACTATTTTAGCCATCTGGGCTATTAGCTGCGGGCTTTACATATACAACTTTAAAATTGGTTTTATTGCTTTGAGTTTTTTGAGTTTGGCACATGTTTTCTTAGAATTCCCACTCAATATTACATCTATTAAAGGCATTTGGCTCAAACTCAAACCAAGTCGCTAAAACCAATTCTTCTTTTTAAAGTAAAATACCATTCCTAGCACAATCATAAGCATACCTCCTAAAACCATAAAATAGGCAGGTTTGTAATGCAGTTCAGGCATAAATTCAAAATTCATCCCGTAAACACCTACGATAAAAGTCAGTGGCATAAAGATGACTGAAACGGCGGTAAGCAATTTCATGATTTGGTTCATTCGGTGGCTTTGTGCCGAAAAATAAAAGTTGGATGCGCTGTCTAGCGTGTTCATGTCGTACTCAATTTGCTCAAGAATTTCAAGAGATTTCTGGTGCAAGCGAGCAAAGAAAACATGATTACTGTGCGCAATCGCTTTGATATCATTGGTGCTGTGCTCGCTTTTGAGATTGAGTAACGCATCGCGCAACGGAAGCAACGATCGCTTGAGATAATTGAGCTCGTCACGTGTTTTTTCAATGCGCACCAAAACATCTTGATTTTCGTTGGTTTTTGATTCAGTTACCAAGACATCAATCAAACCTTCATAATATTCTAAAGTGATGTAGAAGTTTTCCATCACAGCGTCAAGCAACAAATAAAGCAGATAATCATTGCCCTTTTTACGTACAATTCCACTGTGGGTTTTGATGCGTTCGCGAATGTGCACAAAAAAATCGCTCTTTTTTTCTTGAAATGAAACCAGTAAATTATCTTTTAAAACAAAACTTAATTGCTCAACACGCAGCTTCTTATCGCGATCTGGTAAAATTGATTTGATACTGAAAAACAAAATCTCGTCGAGTTCTTCCATTTTCGGACGACGAGTAACATTGAGAATATCGCTCACCACAAAAGGTTCTAATTGTATAATTTGTCCAATTTCTTGAATCTTTTCAACCTGATGTAGCCCGTGAATATTGAGCCATTTCACATCATGAAGCTGATTATCATCTTGAATTTCTTTTTGAATACGATCTACCGAAACATGGTCATACTGTTCATAACCTGTATCATTATATACAAACATTTGCATATCAACCGGATCAGAATTATGCATACCTGTGTAAACAAAATACTCAGGTTGTACTTTTCTGACCTTGTCGTATTGAACTTTTTTCATTGAGAATTATTTGTGACTAAATATAGGAGTTTTTAAATTTCAATTTACATTTACCAAAAAAACCAAATGCTCACACTTATCATAAACATCCGGGAACTTTTGCAAATCAGAGATGCTAAAGTTTTAAAAGTTTCTGGCGCTGAAATGGCGCAATTGCCATCCATCAAAAATGCCTATTTACTGATTGAAAATGATTTGATCAAAGATTTCGGCCTGATGGAAAATTGCCCAAAACATGACACTGCCAAAGTTATTGATGCCCGCGGAAAAACGGTTTTACCTGCTTGGTGTGACAGCCATACCCATATTGTTTATGCCGGAAATCGTTCGCAAGAATTTGTTGATCGAATCAACGGACTTACTTATGAACAAATTGCCGAACGCGGAGGCGGAATTTTGAATTCGGCGGCCAAATTACAGCAAACCTCTGAGGATGAATTATTCATGGAGTCAAAAGCTAGACTTGAAGAAGTGATGCGCCTGGGAACCGGAGCCGTTGAGATTAAATCAGGTTATGGGCTCACACCAGCAAACGAAATCAAAATGTTACGGGTCATTAAGCGATTAAAAGATAACTATCCAATAGCCATCAAAGCCACTTTTTTGGGAGCACATGCCTATCCAACTGAATTTAAAAACAATCACCAAGGTTATATCGATCAAATCATCAACGAGATGATTCCACGCATTGCTCAAGAAAATTTAGCCCAATACATCGATGCCTTTTGCGAAAGTGGCTACTTTTCTACTGAAGAAACCGAGCAAATTCTACAAGCCGGGCAAAAACACGGATTGATTCCGAAAATTCACGTTAACCAATTCAATGTGATTGGCGGCGTGGCATTGGGCGTGCAATACAACGCTTTATCGGTTGATCATTTAGAATTGGTGAGCGATAACGATATTGAAGCTTTGAAAAATTCCAATACGATGCCTGTTGCTTTGCCTTCTTGTTCCTACTTTTTGAGCATTCCGTATACACCGGCCAGAAAAATGCTTCAGGCAGGTTTACCCTTGGCTTTGGCTACTGATTTTAATCCGGGTTCAACACCTTCGGGCAATATGAATTTTGTAGTGGCAACAGCTTGTATCAAAATGAAGATGACGCCCGAGGAAGCCATCAATGCAGCCACCCTCAATGGTGCTTATGCTATGGGCATATCAAAAACACACGGAAGCATTACTGTTGGAAAAAAAGCCAATTTAATTATTACCCAACCCATACCGTCATTCTATCAATTACCCTATGCATTTGGCAGCAATTTGATTGATCAGATTATCCTAAACGGTAAAGTATTTGCATAAAAAAAGGGAATCTTAATCGGATTCCCTTTTAATTTTATAGTGATTGAATATTATCTCAAACTAAAGCTTGATTTTGAAACGAGTTCGCCTTTGTCAAATACATTCACAAAATAAGTTCCTTTTTCGAAGCTTTTACCGGCTAAATCTTGAGAAACATTTACCGATTTATTTTCATACTTAACCGTAGTTTGGAAGCTGTATGTCAGCGAATTATCTCCAAAATTCTCAGTTTGTTTTTCACCTAAAACATTGTTTTTACTGTCAATGACTTGAATGTAATAGGTTTTATCACCCTGTTTAGCTACTTTATTCTCGGCAATGGTAAAACTAATTTTCAAGATGTCAGCTCTACGCGCTTTATCAGTCTCTATTTGTTTTCCTGAACTTCTGAGTTTGTAGGCAGCTGTTTTTAAATTGCTGATGGTTAATTTCTGAGCAATTTCAACTGTTTTTGACAATTCTTCATTTTGTCCAACTAAAACTTCGTTGTATTTGCGCGCTTCGCCTAAAACGGTTACGGTACTATCACGTTGGGTGGTTAACTTAGCGTTGTCTTTTTTGAGCGCTTCATTCTCGGCCATGAGTGTTTTCATTTTGCCTTCAAGCTCATTGTACATTTTTTTGTACTTGGCCATCGAAGCTGCATCGCCTTTAGATTTTTTCAAATCAGCCATCAAATTAACTACTTTTTCACGCTCAGCGATTAATTCGTCTGACATTGAAGTGTTTTCAGCTATTGCTGCATCGTATCTGGCTTTAAGTTCTTCTAAATCTTTCATTACCGAAGCTTTATCAGATTTAGTTTCAGTCAGTTCGGTTTGCAAAGCTTTGGCATCTGAAGTCATCTTAAAGATGTATACAAGACTCCCTACCAAAAGCAAAGCCAACACAGCTATAACAGCTTTTAAATTTGAATTGCTTTTTTGATTTTCCATAATTTTACATTTAATTTGAACAAAAGTAACAATATTTGGGTTTATAACGTAAGTTTGCCAGAATATATTTTCAGGGATAAAAAAGTTTTTATGGATAAACTCATACCGTTTAGCAACCTAGATTTGGCGCGGGTTACCAACCATCGAATAGGCGAAATTAAGTTTGGAGAAAAGATGCAAGTGGTTCCCAAAGGCACAAAATCAATAGCAACTTTTTTACAACAATCATCTGCTCGTTACGTGCTCTTGGGCATCCCTGAAGATATCGGTATAAGAGCCAATTTTGGACGCCAAGGTGCACATTCTGCATGGGAAAGTGCCATCAAAAGCATCGCCAATATTCAATTCAATAAATTCTGCAAAGGAAGTGAGCTTTTGGTCTTAGGTCATATAGATGTTACTGAAGAGATGTCTGAGGCCTCAACCCTAAACTACCACAACATAACCGATCGCAAAAAATTCAGCGATTTGGTCATGCGTATTGACAAAGAAGTATCGCATATCATTTCGCTCATTGTTAAAGCCGATAAAATTCCGATTGTTATTGGCGGTGGTCACAACAATGCCTACGGAAACATTAAAGGAACAGCATTGGCCAAAGGAAAACCTATCAATGCGGTTAATTTTGACGCACATACAGATTTTAGAATTCTAGAAGGGCGTCACAGCGGAAACGGTTTTTCATATGCTTACGAAGAAGGTTTTTTAAACAAATATTTTATTTTTGGAATTCACGAAAATTATACTTCTAAAAAAGTCCTCACGCGCATTAAGAAAATAAATTCACGTGTGCGATTTAATACCTATGACGAAATAGCTGTTCGTGGAGCCAAGAATTTTCAGAACGAACTGCAAGTAGCACAAAACTTCATCAAAGACAACACCTACGGAATTGAAATTGATTTGGATGCAATTCCGGGTATTGCCAGCAGCGCTATGACTTTGAGTGGATTTTCGGTTGAGCAAGCACGACAATTTATTCATTTTTTTGCCGGTCATCAAAACGCGGCTTATTTGCATATTTGTGAAGGCGCTCCTGAACTAGGAGAAGAAAAAAACAGTCATTTGGTGGGTAAACTCATTGGTTATTTGATTACTGATTTTATGAAAGCCAATGACCCAAAACCACAAATGATTGCCAAAATGGAAGTGAACTTTACCGAAGTAAAATCTGCTTCAATTAAATAACCTATCTTTGCACGGCTCTGAACAAACTAAGTATCAAAGCCAAACTTATATGTTATTTGAAGATTTACTCATCTCTAAAAGTATACTGACCGCAGTTACTGAACAAGGATATACCCAACCAACACCTATACAAGAACAAGCGATTCCCGTAATCTTAGACGGTCGTGACTTAGTTGGCTGTGCACAAACAGGCACCGGAAAAACAGCCGCTTTTGCCATTCCGATCATACATCACTTACACCGAATTGTCGGATCAAACAAAAAAAGAAAGCTCATCCGTGCGCTCATTGTTACGCCTACCCGAGAATTGGCGCTGCAAATTGGTGAAAATTTTGACGCCTACGGAACATACACCAACGTAACCCAACTGACCATTTTTGGCGGAGTTTCACAGAATCCGCAAGTGGAAAAACTCAAAAAAGGAGTTGATGTTTTGATTGCAACTCCCGGCCGTTTGCTTGATTTGCACAAACAAGGCTTTATTGACTTAGACCATTTACATACTTTGGTTTTGGACGAAGCCGATCAGATGCTCGATATGGGTTTTGTAAATGATGTAAAAAAGATTGTAAAACTTACTCCTGATAATAGACAAACACTTTTGTTCTCAGCCACCATGCCGCTTCCGATTCGCGAACTGGCCGAAATGTTTTTGACCGATCCGGCTACTGTAACGGTAACTCCGGTTTCATCAACAGCTGAAAAAGTTGAACAGCGCATTTATTTTGTTGAGAAAACTGAAAAAAGAAATTTGTTGTATCATTTAATTCGCAATGAAAACTTAGCCAACGTATTGGTGTTTTCAAGAACCAAACACGGCGCCGACAACATTGTTCGTTCTTTGCGCAAACGCGGTGTCGCTTCTGAAGCCATTCACGGCGATAAAACCCAAACTTCGCGTCAGCGCGTGCTTGATGCTTTTAAAAACAAAGAAGTGAATGTGCTTGTGGCTACTGACATTGCAGCGCGTGGAATTGACATAGAACAGCTTCCGTATGTCATTAATTTTGATTTGCCTAATATTCCTGAAACCTATGTACACCGAATTGGCAGGACTGGTCGAGCAGGTAATGGCGGCTTAGCGATTTCATTTTGTTCAAAAGACGAAGCACCTTATTGGAAAGACATTCAGCGACTCATTAAAGTAGATGTCAAAACCATCGCCGACCATCCTTATCCTTGGAAAGAAGAAGAAAAACCAGTTCAAAATCGTTCGGGTGCCACACAGCCGGAAGCCAAGGGCCAACAACGCAGCGGAAAAAGCAATAATTCCAGAAAATCTTCGGGTTCTAAAAAGAATAAAAAACGCTGGTATTAATTTACTTCAATTAACTGTTTTTGAATGACTTCAAATAATTGATTTGCCTCAAATGGTTTAATCATGATATCGTTCATTCCGCTGGCATATACTTCTGATTTAACCTCGTCTTTATCAAAAGCTGTCAGCGCAATGATGGGCGTTTTTATACCTATAGCTCGCAGTCTTTTGGTCGTTTCGTAACCGTTCATGCCGGGCATATTGATGTCCATCAAAATCACATCGTAACTACGTGTTTCAACTATTTTCAAGGCTTCAAAACCATCGGCTACGATATCACATTGCATATGGTGTTTGTCCATGATTTTTTGGGTTACCAACTGATTGATTTTATTGTCTTCAACTATGAGGATTTTGTTGTGAACTAAGTCAGAATATGATGTCTGAGTTGGAGTTACAAGAATTTCTTGCTCAGATTTTTCAAAACCAATGCAAAAAGTAAAAGTAGTTCCTTTGCCCAAACTGCTTTCTAAATGAATATGGCCACCAAAAAGGGTTACCAACTTCTGAACAATAGCTAAACCCAAACCGGTTCCTTGATAATCTTCATCGCTGCGACCCACTTGCACAAACATGTCAAAAATCTTGCTCTGATCATTAGGCGAGATCCCCACACCATTGTCTTGAACTGAAAACTGAATTTCATATACAGAACCTCTGACATCTTTAAGTTTTGCCTCAACTTTCACCCAACCATCTCGGGTAAATTTGAGCGCATTTGAAGTCAAATTCATGATGATTTGTGACAAACGCAACTTATCGCCTAAAAGTCGGGCAGGAATATTTTGATCGATGTTGATGATCAACTCATTGTTGTTGTTGGTGGCGATATATTGTACCGAATTTCGGATAATCTCTATCTCATCAGTCAAAACAAAAGGCACTTTTTCAAGATTAATTTTCTTTTCTTCTATCTTGTTGAGTTGCAAAATATCATTGACCAGTGAAAGTAGATATCGCGCTGAAAATTTGAGCGAATTCAGGTGTGAACTGTCTTTGAGTTCCGGATGCTCATCGGCCAACATATCAGTAATACCGACAACCCCGTACAAGGGTGTTCTAAGTTCGTGGGTAATGGTCGATACGAATTGTGTTTTGAGCTGTGATGCCTCTTCGGCTTTTTCTTTGGCGGCTTTAAGTTCTTGGTTGGCCAAGAGTAAATCAGCGTTGGCTTTTTGACGAAAACGATTGGTTCTGTAAAGCGTAAAAACCAATATCAACAAGGCCAATCCCAACACTAAACCCAACCACAAAACCGTTTTGGATTCTTGCAGTTTTTGAAGTTGCTTTTCATTTTCGAGCTCAATTCTGTCAAGCTGAATTTTGTATTCATCCATTTGAATTTGCGTTGCCGATTGATTGAGCATCGCTTTTTCTTCTTGTGAATACAACTCATTTCTGAGCGCTTTTGATTTGGCTCTATATTGTTTTTCTAAATCAAATTGCTCATATACTTTATAATGTTCCGCAATGTTGTCATAAGCATTGACCAAAAATGATTCAAGCTTGTATTTTTCGGCAATAGCTACCGCCTGATCATATAATTTGAGCGCCAGTTCAGGTTTTTCTATATGTGTATTGTAAATGCCCGAAAGCGAAGTAAAAGTAAACCGCATTTCGGGTATACCGCGACGTTTGACAAAACTTTCAGAATCTTTTAAATACGCAACGCCATTTTTAAAATCATTAATTGAGATATAGGCACTAGCCAAATTGAGTTTGCCAAAGGTAATTTGGGTACTATCGTTGATTTTTTGGGCATAAACGAGTGCTTTTTTGTAGTAATCAATGCCTTTTTTGACATCAATTTTATTGAAATAATAAACACTACCTAAATTACTGTATATCCAATCTTTAAGCGAATCATTTTCAATCTTAAGCGCATGTTCGAGTGCTTTATTGTAAAAAGACAAAGCATATTTAGCTTCTGAAAACTCATCATACACAACACCAATAGCATTGTAAGCGTGGGCCAAACAATAATCGTCATTGATTTTGTACGAACGCTTGAGGGCCACTTTTGACATCTCGAGCGCTCGTGCATAATCACCTTGATTGAAATAATTTCCGGCTTTGTTGATTTGTTCTTCGATGCTTTTTCGTTCTGAAACCTGCTGCGCATAACCCAGCAACGGAAGCAAAAGCATCCAAACCAAAATCTTCTTCAAATCGCTCATGTAATTTGCTCTATATGAATTTGAATCAGATTAATTGCGGATGAGTTTTCTGTATTTGATGCGTTTAGGAGTTAAATCGCCACCCAAACGTTTTTTCTTGTTTTCTTCGTAATCTGAGAATCCGCCTTCAAAGAAATACACTTCAGAGTTTCCTTCAAAAGCCAAAATGTGGGTACAAATTCTATCTAAAAACCAACGGTCGTGCGAAATAATCACCGCGCAGCCGGCAAAGTTTTCAAGTCCTTCTTCAAGCGCACGCAGGGTGTTGATGTCTAAATCATTGGTAGGTTCATCAAGCAATAAAACGTTGCCTTCTTCTTTGAGCGTCATGGCCAAATGCAAACGGTTGCGCTCACCACCTGATAAAGCGGATACTTTTTTGTTTTGATCGCTTCCGCCAAAGTTGAATCTTGACAAATAAGCGCGCGAATTGACTTGTCGTCCGCCCATCATGATGAGTTCTTGACCATCGCAGAAGTTTTCCCAAATGGTTTTGTTCGGATCAATGTTACTATGCGACTGATCTACATAAGCAATCTTTACGGTATCGCCAATCGTAAAACTTCCTGAATCAGGTTGCTCTTGCCCCATAATCATTTTGAAAATGGTTGATTTACCAGCGCCATTCGGACCAATAATACCCACAATTCCCGCTTGCGGAAGCGTGAAGTTAAGGTTGTCATAAAGCAATTTATCGCCAAAAGCTTTGGCAACAGTGTTGGCTTCAATAACGTTGGTTCCTAAACGCGGACCATTCGGAATGTAGATTTCGAGTTTTTCTTCGAGTTGTTTTTGATCTTCGTTGAGCAATTTATCGTAGTTCTGCAAACGCGCTTTTTGCTTGGTCTGACGCCCTTTGGCACCTTGACGAACCCAATCTAACTCGCGCTCTAAAGTCTTGCGGCGTTTTGAAGCCACTTTTTCTTCTTGCTCTAAACGTTTTGATTTTTGATCGAGCCATGATGAGTAGTTTCCTTTCCACGGGATACCTTCGCCTCTATCGAGCTCTAAAATCCAACCGGCCACATTGTCTAAGAAATAACGGTCGTGCGTTACGGCAATGACGGTTCCGGCATATTGTGCCAAGTGTTGCTCTAACCACAAAACGCTTTCGGCATCGAGGTGGTTGGTGGGCTCATCGAGCAATAAAACATCGGGTTGTTGCAACAATAAACGGCACAAAGCCACGCGACGACGCTCACCGCCCGATAGATTTTTAATCGGTGCATCGCCTTCCGGTGTGCGGAGTGCATCCATAGCGATTTCAAGTTTGGTATCAATTTCCCAGGCACCCAAAGCATCAATTTTGTCTTGCAATTCAGCTTGACGATCCATGAGTTTTTGCATCTTATCGGCATCTTCATAAACCTCAGGCAAACCAAACATATCGTTGATTTTGTTGAATTCATCCAAAACAGCCATCGTCTCAGCTACGCCTTCACGGACAATTTCAATCACGGTTTTGCTATCATCTAGTTGCGGTTCTTGCTCTAAATAACCAACGGTATAACCCGGGGCAAATACCACATCGCCTTGGTAGCTTTTATCAACTCCGGCAATGATTTTGAGCAAAGATGATTTACCTGATCCGTTCAGACCGAGGATTCCGATTTTAGCTCCGTAAAAAAAGCTTAAGTAAATATTTTTGAGGACTTGCTTGTCACTTCCTTGATAAGCCTTACTGACTTTTTGCATCGAGAATATGACTTTCTTATCGTCTGACATAACTGTATTGTGATTTAATTAATGTGAATTTTATAGAACAATGTCTGCAAAGATAATTGATAATAAAAAGAATACAAGCGATGAAAATAGAATTCTGAGCATAAAAAAACGCTCCAGAAATATGAAGCGTTTGTAAAATATTTTGCAGTTGATTTTAATCGATGAGGATGATTTTACTTTCAGAAGAATGTTCAGCAGATACTTTGACAATGTAGCTTCCCTTTTTCAAATCAGAAACATCGTACTGATTTTGCTGATTGAATGATTTAACCAATTGCCCAAGCATCGAATAAACCTCAACTTTTTGAATGGGCGCAACAGCTGATAATTCAAACTGACGATGAACCGGATTGGGATAAAGTTGGATATTAGATGCATTTAAAGTTATTTCATCTACAGATAGATTGGTGTTGTCTAATTTGGTCAAAAACATTTCTGTGGTTGAAGTATTGCTTCCTTGATTGACCAATAATGCAGAACCAAAAGTCAGAGATTCACTCACAAAATTACCTATTACGTGACAATTACCCGACGGGCCCAAAGCAATACGAGTTCCGTAATCATCCAAAGAGTTTCCTACTGAAAGAGCCCAAACTGCAGTTCCGCTGTTGTTATATTTAGCAATGTAAACATCTCGGTTCCCTACATTGGCTAAAGTGTTGGTTCCAAAAAGGATGTTAGCCGTTGAAAAAGCCCCGGTAATATAGCTATTCCCGCTGTTATCAATAGCCAAACCAGCGCGACTCAATGTAGCAACGCCACCTGTCGGACGAGTCACCCAATTCACATTTGCATTGGTATCATACTTGACCAAAAACGGAGTATATATTGAAGATCCGGCATTATTGATATTGGTAGTTCCCAAAGTTAAGGTCGGACTATTAAAGCAACCTAAAACATAAAAATTCCCGTTAGCATCAACCTTGGCTGACGATGGAGAAACATCATTGGTATTACCAACCAATTTAGTCCATGACAAAGTTCCCGCTGCATTGTATTTGGCCAAAAACATATCTACACCGCTAACATTGGTGAGTGTTGTTGTCCCTAAGGTAATTGAACTACTGTCAAAAGTCCCGGCTACATATATATTTCCTGAGGAATCAACCGAGATATTATCGGCCTGATCAGTTCCGGTTCCTCCGGCACTTTTGGTCCAAAGTACGGCTCCGTTGGGCGATACTTTATCAATAAAAATATTTCGCGAACCAGAAACCGAGTCATAATATCCTCCAGCCAAATATATATTCCCCGAAGCATCCACATCGAGATCAAAAATATAATCGTTTCCAAATGCTGTCGGATACCATTTAGCTCCCCAAAGCGCATTACCAGAAGCGTTGAGCTTGATCAAAAAACTGTCTTGATAAGTGGTTGAAGCATCGGAGTTGGTTAACGTAGTTCCGGCAAACGTAAAAGACGAAGCATAAAATGAGCCTGCTAAATATATGTTTCCGCTCGCATCAACTTTTAAAGAACTACTGGCAATTCTATCATCGTTTTGCGCTGATTTGGCCCAAAGAACGTTTCCATTAGAATCATATTTTACTAAGAACATTCCGCTACCTGTTCCTGCATCGAATGTATAAGATCCAAAAGTGACAATTCTGTTGAAGACCCCGGTGATGTAGCTGTTACCGCTCACATCAACAGCCACAGCCGAAACCGAAACGCCCCAAACCGTATTGCTTTTTTTGGCCCAAACAAAATTGGGTGCTTGTGCTTTTGCCTGATGTGCTACTGAAAGCAAAGTCAGTATAAAAATTGAGTAGAGTATTTTTTTCATTTTCATCATCTATAATCGGCTAATTTACCATTAATTATCCAAAAAGAAAGTTTGAGCAGATAAGTGTGCATCAATCTAACTTAACCGCATTAAATCTTTTGATAACTGATTAAAAAAACCGGCCAGAATTGCTTCAAAGCCGGTTGGGTGGTTATGTGGTAGGTTATAATTTTAAAAAGTCACTGTATTGACCGTAGCTGATGCCGAAGATGTAAAGGTTTTCTTGAGTGTGGCTCCGGTGAGCGAATAACTTCCGCCGGTATACAAGCCCCAGCCGGTGGTTCCGCCTACGTAACTTCCGCCGGTATAAGAACCGCCAAAATAAATATTGTAGCCCGTGTTTTGTGTCAGTTCAGGTCTTGAGAAATGGAAATAATACACCGCATTTTTAGGTTTAAAAGTGATTACTTCATTCCCCGCATTATCGCGAATATGCAACAATGATGTGGCTGCTAATTGCCCCGAAGATTTAATGTACATGCTCACTTGGGTTGATGTATTGGCCATGGCTTTAGTCATATTTGAATTTGATCCTGCTGAAATCAACAAACCGCCGTTCATCAAAAATGTTCCGTTAAAATCTAAACCTTCTTCAGGCGAGCTCGTTGGGCCGTTGACAATGGTAGTTCCGCCGGTAATGGTAATATTTCCGTTGCTGTCAATCGCATCTTTTCCGGCCACAATGACAATTCCACCGGTAATATACAAATGGCTGTTGTCATTCGATTCGGTTCCGCCGGCCACCGTTCCGAAGGTAGCATTGATTCCGTCGTTTGAAGAAGTAATATTGGTGACCCCGCCATTGAAACGAATAATCGGAGCCTCAACGCCTTCGCCCATTCCTTG
The DNA here is from genome assembly GCF_018413465.1 of Flavobacterium sp. CYK-55. Taxonomy (GTDB): domain Bacteria; phylum Bacteroidota; class Bacteroidia; order Flavobacteriales; family Flavobacteriaceae; genus Flavobacterium. Next base: position 25,431 of record NZ_JAHCDK010000011.1, on the reverse strand, counting down.
CGTGGTTGAATTGGCATTCACCACAATATTACCGCCATTCACTACTACTGTAGCATCTGAGTGAATTCCGTCGTCTGAAGAATTGATCGTGATGTTTCCGTTGTTGATGGTGAGTGCGCCAACACTTACCAAAGTTTTCGGGTGGTTGTAATCAGAACCTGATACGGTAAATCTGTTGCCTGTAGTAGTAATGCTAATCGTCGGATTGCCCGTATCAGAACCAATCGTAATGGTTCCGTCTGATTTTAAACCTTTTCCGCCGTTGCCAGAACAACTGGTGGTCACAGTTCCGCCGGTAATATTCAAACCGGTATCGGCCGAGAAAGCAGCCGAACTGTATGAATCAACTGCATTGGATGCATTGGTAAAAGTAGCTCCGGTGCCCGAAGAGGTAACATTTACAATACCGCCAATCATGTTGATGTTGTTGGCCGAAACGCCTTTAAAAGCAGCCCCGGTTCCTGAAATAGTTACGTTGGTTCCGGCTAAATTGATGTTGGTATCTGATTTGAGTCCGGCGCAATAGGATGGAATATTTCCGGTTCCTGAAGTTTCTAAAGCCACTCCTCCGGTAGCAGTAATGTTGATGGTTCCACCGCCAAGGTTCATATCGCCTACTGATTTCAATGCTTTTGATTGATTTCCGCCCACCGTACAACCGATGGTTCCGCCATTGACATGAATGGTTGCATCTGAATCAATACAAACGCTGTTTTGATTGGCTACTGAAAGCGTCAACTGACCATTAACTATATTTACTCCGGTGGTTCCTTTGATACATTTAGGCGTTACATAATTGGCGGTTGCCGAATTGTTCGTGCCCGATACCAAAAATCTCGAAGCAGTGTTGGCGATGGTCATATTGGGTCCTGTGGATACGTTTCCGATGTTGACCAAAGTATCGGCTGAAATTCCTTTTCCACCGGCGCCTGAAATGTTCAGATTGAATGTTCCTCCATCAACTGATATAGCAGCATCTGAACTAAAACAAGTTACTGAATAAGCATCGACCGCACCAGTCGCGTTGGTGTATGTAGCGGCACCTCCGGCAGCAGTCATAGTAAAATTACCTCCGCTGATGTTGATGCCTGTAGCGCCAGAAAAACCTTTGGCTCCGTTGGCAGTTGCAGCCAAGGTAACATTAAAAGTTCCGTTAGCAATATTGATGTTGGCATCGGTTTTAAAAGCAGTAGCATATGATGGATTGAATCCGCTTGCTTCAGCTACTAAAACCGCGGCACCTGATATATTCACGGTAAAGCTTCCACCGCTAATGTTGATATCGCCTTTGGCACTCACCGCTTTTGATTGTGCTCCGGAAACATTCAGCGTAAAAGTTCCACCGTCGATATTAATGACATTGGTTCCGGTTTTAATGGCTTTCACATCTGCAGAAGTCGAAGTAATAGTTATTGTTCCGCCATGAAAAGCCACAAGTGCATTTCCTGCATCAATGCCATCGCCCAATGAAGTAATGTTGAGCGTTCCTGAATTCATCAAGAAACCTTCGCAGTGTATGCCATCGGTCACCGCCGAAGCAATGGTAATATTGGCATTATCAACCGAAAAAGTTGATGAAGTATTAATACCGTGCTTGACAAATCCATTAATGACCAATGAACCTGTGTTGCCTACAGTAACCGCGCCATCTGAGGTAATCACACCATTACGAGCACTCGAAACTCCATCTTTTAGTGTATTGGTGGTTCCGGGTGTCAAGATGATATGAGCCGTATGTCCGCCCAAAATATCAAAAGCAGCTCCGCTCGGGTTGGTCAAAGTAAGGTTGTTCAACACCAATTGAACATCGGTATCTGAGGTAAGTGTTAGGCTTCCGTTATCGGTTGCACCCAAAATATTGTATTCAAGATTGGCGATGCCTGAAGTTGCATTGACCACCACCGTTCCGGCATTGGTAGTAATATTGACGCCTTGCGTTGCATACGGATTGATGATGGTGGCGTTGTCAGCACCATTATAAATAATGTAAATTTTATCCAAAACCACATTACTTGTTGTAAAAGTCAAGCTGTCAATCACCGCTTTTTGCAGGTTTAAAACTGTCGGGGCAGCTGAAAGTTTGAACTTGGCATAAGTGTTATCGAGTTTGATGCTATCCACCGAAGTGATTTCTTTGGCATACATCACATTGCCTGAGTTGTGCACTCTGATTTTTTGTTGTGCCGATAAGGAAACCATCAGCAACAAAGCGACTAAAGTAACATAGAACTTGCTCATTTTTTGCTGAATTTAAGGGTTACACCATTGATTTTAAAAAAATACAAACCCGAAGTCAAGCCAGAAACATCAATGCTTTGGTTGGGCTGATATTCGCCTTGCATCACCAATTGTCCGGTGAGCGTGTAGATTTGCGTTTTGAGTGGTTGCTCTACAATTGAGCTAATACGCACTTCTTGTGCACCCGGATTCGGATACAAAGCCAAGCTGTTGGCGGCTTCAAAAGTTTCATGGGCCAAGTTGCTGCCAAAAGTAATTTTTCTAATCAGCGCTACCGGAAGGGTCGTCGGTGTAACCACAGCTGCATCAGTTTTAATCAATACATTGGCTGCGTCAAAATAGAGTTTTCCGCTCGTGGCCACGTTAAAGTTTTGCACGTTGCCATCGTAATAGGTTACCGTCACTGCGGTCTGCGCATGGGTATACGCAGTGAGCAAGAGCAATAACCCACCAATAGTTTTTGTCATTTTAATCATAGTTTTTTTGGGTTTAGAGGGTCAATATTAGCATAGTTTGGTGGTCTATTCAAAAAATTGAGGTAAACCACTTGATAACGTCGGTTAAAAAAAAGCTACCCAAACATTAACAATTAGCATAAAAAAAGCCCCACTAAAGGAGCTTAAAAGTTATCAACAATAGGCAGAATATCAGACTCTTCCTTTGAGCGCATTGAATACCCATGCATTGGCCAAAAATCCTACGCCGACGGTTCCAAAGCCCCAACCGGCTACTTCATTGTATTTAAAAACGCCCATGCCTATGAGGATTAACCCCATAATGACCATGATTAAGGTGGCCCAGCCCAAGACGGTATTTTTGTTCATCATTTTCATGTTTAGAATTTTAGTGGTGGTTATAGCAGCGCCAAAGATACAAAGTCAGCGGTCATGAGAAAATCGTCACCAACATTTCTTTGAGCAAATCGTGCGTAGGCAATGCATTCGCGCCCACGCCTTTGCTTTTTACATCAATGTCGCGCAGTTTGGCCACAATGCTACTCACTTTTTTCATCGGATAATGGCGCAAAGCCACATCGTAATCTTTTAAAAAATACGGATTCACCTTGAGCACCGAAGCTACATTTTTGGGGTTTCTATCCTTCAAACCGTGGTATTGCAACAAGCTCACAAAAAAAGAAAACACTTGCGCCGTAGTCAAAACCATCGGATTGTCTTTGGGGTTATCGGCAAAATACTTCGCAATTTGATACGCCTTGAGTTGGTTCTTCTCACCAATGGCTTTGCGCAACTCAAAAACGTTGAAATCTTTACTAAAGCCAATGTTCTCCTCAATATGTTGCGCGCTGATGGTCGTTCCTTTTGGTAAAACAATTTGCAACTTCTCAAGTTCATTGTTTATTTTACTCAAATCAGTACCCAAAAACTCCACCAACATAGCCGCAGCTTTGGGTTCAATCCCGTAGTTTTTGCCTTGCAAGACGCGTTTGATCCAATCGCCTACTTGATTTTCATACAGCTTTTTACTTTCATACACCAAACCGTTTTTCTCAATCAACTTGGTTACTTTTTTGCGTTTGTCAAGCGTTTTGTATTTATAACCAAAAACCAAAACCGTTGTAGGTGTGGGTTGTTCGGCATAAGCTTCAAACTTGTCTATATACCGAGACAAATCTTGCGCTTCTTTTACAATAATCACTTGGCGCTCGGCCATCATCGGATAGCGTTTGGCGGCTGAAATCACCTCTTCCATACTCACATCGCGGCCATACATCACCGTTTGGTTAAAACCTTTCTCGTCTTCAGTGAGCACATTTTCTTCAATAAAATCGCTGAGTTTATCAATATAATACGGCTCCTCGCCCATCAAAAAATAAATGGGTTTGATGTTTCCGGCTTTGATGTCGTTGACTATTTTAACTACTTCGTCCAAGGTTTTTATTTTATTTTTGTAGCAAATTCCCGCTGTCCTTCCAAATCTTTTGCGCTCAAGAACGCTGCAAAAGGATTTTCCCTCCCATCGGGGCTGGGCTTTAAGTTTGCTGATGCGCCGGTTTTTAAATCAAATTCAGCGTCAATGAACAATTTATTTATCTTTGCCGCATGCAAAAACTCAATTTTCCGGCTTATCGGTTTCGGCTCAAAAATAGTGAAAATAAAACAGCTATTTTTGATGAAATTCGCAAAAAGTTTGTGATCCTCACCCCCGAAGAATGGGTGCGTCAACACGCCGTTCAATGGTTATTGCAAGAAAAAAAATACCCGATTTCACACCTCAATGTCGAGAAATCACTCAAAGTAAATGGCCTGATTAAACGCTACGACGCTTTGGTTTTTAAGCCCGACGGAAGTATTTTTTTGTTGGTTGAATGCAAAGCGCCTGAGGTAAAAATCACCCAAGATGTTTTTGATCAAATTGCGCGCTACAATCTGACCCTTGATGCCCAATATCTCATGGTCACCAATGGTTTGAATCACTACTTTTGTCAAATGGATGTTCAAAACCAGCGCTATCAATTTTTGGCCGATTTACCCACGCAAAACCAACGTTTATGAATCAACCTTCAGTTGCTGTTGTTATCCTGAACTGGAACGGATGCCCATTGCTTGAACAATTTTTGCCTTCGGTCATACAATATTCGCCTGAAGCTAATATTTATGTGGCCGACAATGCATCTACCGATGATTCCATTGTTTGGGTTCAATCAAATCACCCCGAAGTAAAAATCATTCAAAACACAAAAAATTGGGGTTTTGCTGGTGGATACAATCAGGCTTTACAACACGTAAACGAACCTATTTTAGCCTTGGTCAATTCTGATATTGAAGTTACCCAGCATTGGCTCAAACCTATTTTAGAACAATTCAATACGCAACCGCAAACGGCCATTGTTCAACCCAAAATACTTGACTTTAAAAACAAATCCAAATTTGAATATGCCGGAGCCGCCGGTGGTTATATCGACCGATTTGGTTTTCCGTTTTGCCGCGGACGCATGTTTGATACGCTTGAAGATGATTACGGCCAATACGACCAAACCACTGAAATTTTCTGGGCATCGGGCGCTTGTTTGTTCATTAGAAAAGAAGTTTTTGAAAAGCTCGGCGGTTTTGATATTGACTTTTTTGCGCATCAAGAAGAAATTGATTTGTGTTGGCGCGCCTACAATCTAGGCTACAAAGCCACTTACGAACCCAAATCAACAGTTTATCATGTTGGCGGCGCTACTTTGCAACAAGGCCATCCGCAGAAAACCTTTTTGAACTTCAGAAATTCATTATACATGCTCACCAAAAATTTGCCGACTGCTCAATTGTTTCCGGTGCTTTTTATCCGACTGTCGTTAGATGGCATTGCCGGTGTGCAATTTATATTCAAAGCGCAACCCAAACATTGTTGGGCCATTTTGCGATCACATTTTTGGTTTTATCTCATGCTCATCAAGAACTGTCGCAAAAGAACCGGACGATATACCCATAAATATTATCTGACTACCAGCATTGTTTATCAATATTTTGTGCGCCAAAAAAAGCACTTTCAAGATATTTTTTAACATTAGTTTATAGTATGATGTTGGCTTCTATGCGTTTATTACTTTATTTTTGCCAACGTAACAAACAAAGCCTTTTATTATGAAGAGAATCGTTTTAGCCCTATCCGTTCTTGGTTTGCTATCCACTTCATGTGGTACCAAAAAGAAAATTGCCGAACTCGAGCAAAAAAACAAAGAATGTCAAGATTTGTTGAACTCGACTACCGTGAAACTCAATATGTGTTTGAGCGAGAAAGAATCACTTTCAAGCCAAATTGATTTCTTGAAAAAGAACAATGCTGATTTGATCAACAATGTCGGCAACATGACTACGCTTACGCATCAAGGTGCGCAAAACATTGAAAAAGCATTAGAAACCATCAAAGAAAAAGATTTGAAGATTTCAAGAATGCAAGATGCTTTAACCAAAAAAGACAGCATCACCTTGGCTTTGGTCACCAGCCTGAAAAGTTCGGTAGGAATCTCTGATCCGGATATAGAAGTAAATGTTGAAAAAGGCGTAGTATTCATCTCTATTGCTGATAAATTACTCTTCAAAAGCGGAAGTTACTTAGTGAGCGACCGCGCCAAAGAAGTTCTGGCCAAAGTAGCCAAAGTCATCAACGACAAACCTACTTTTGAATGTATGGTTGAAGGCCACACCGACAACGTTCCGTTTACCGGAAACGCTGTATTGCTCGACAACTGGGATTTGAGCGTAAAACGCGCCACAGCCATTGTTCGCGTATTGACCAAAGATTTAAAAGTAAACCCTGCGCAACTTATTGCTGCCGGTCGTAGCGAGTATATTCCGCTGGTTGCCAACAACACGGCTGACAATCGCTCTAAAAACCGCAGAACGCGCATTGTGGTGATGCCAAAAATCGATGAGTTCTACGAAATGATCGAAAAAGAAATGAAAAAACCGGCAAAATAATTTGCTCATTCTATAAAACAAAAACGCTCAGCAAACACTGAGTGTTTTTTTATGGTTAAAAAGAAGTTTAAAAGGGTTGAGAGGTTTAAAAAGTTTAAGAGGTTTATCGGAAACATTTCTGTTTGCAGAAAGTATCATATCTATATCCCGCAGGGCGTGTCTGTAGCGCAGCATGTCTGTAATGAAACGTGTCTAAAAAATATCCACTTCGCCTTTTCCTTCGCGCACCACCACAGGTTCATAGCCCGACAAATCAATAATGGTTGAACCCATATTGTCACCATAACCGCCGTCAATGACCAAATCAACCAGATTTTGCCATTTTTCAAAAATAAGTTCCGGATCGGTTGAATATTCTAAAACCTCATCTTCATCATGAATTGAAGTCGATACAATTGGGTTGCCCAAAACACGCACAATCTCACGCGCAATGTTGTTATCAGGCACGCGGATTCCGACAGTGTTTTTCTTTTTAAACTCTTTGGGCAAATTGTTGTTGCCCGGCAAAATAAAAGTATACGGCCCGGGCAAAGCGCGTTTGAGCAATTTAAAAGTCGAGGTATCAATCTGGCGCACATAATCAGATAAGTTGCTCAAATCATAACACACAAACGAGAAATTGGCTTTCTCAAGCTTGATGCCTTTAATTTTGGCAATGCGCTCGAGCGCGCGACTGTTGGTAATATCACAGCCCAACCCGTAAACGGTATCGGTTGGATAAATCACCAAACCGCCATTTCTGAGCACCTCAGCCACTTTTTTGATCGCGGCTTCGCTGGGTTTGTCTTCGTAGATTTTAATAAATTCGGCCATATTTTAATTGCGCGTTGTGTGCAGAAAAGATTCCGGTTTACAGATGTTTCAACTAAACCTCTTCAACCATTTACACTTCATAAACTTACTCAGTATTGTGTTTGTCTGTGCAAAATAACGAATAAACAAATCAAAGCAAGAACAATTCAACCGTTTATTTCTAGGGCGTGCCCCTGCGGGTCGCGTTTTACGCAGTGCGCGGCACTTAGCTCCAACCGCTCACGCGGGCAGTTGTTTCCGCAGAAAGTATATTATTATACAGAAGCTTCAGTATTTTTTTGAGACACGCTGCGCTGTAGACACGAAACAATCATCAATCAAAAATCAAAAATCCTCAATCGTTAATCATCAATCCCACCTCCGCGTGAAGGATGGCAACGGATAGCCCGCAGCCCAAACGAATGTTCTGAAATAACTTTGTGTTTTATAAAAAGAATCTGCCCGCCAAAAACTCGGAATGCTGCGGCGAGGACTAGCAGTGAACAGCCTGACCCGTAGGGGCACGCCCAAATCAAAAATCTTAAATCGTTAATCTTCAATCGTTCATCAAACTTACCCAATGATGTCGAGCTTGGCAAAGCGCAAGAGCAATTTTTTGATGCCGCCTACTTCAAACTTGATTTCGGCTTTTTTGTCGGCACCGGCACCTTCAAGAGCTAGCACCTGTCCTTTTCCGAAACGCTCGTGCATGACGATGTTGCCCACCGCAAGCTGACCCTCAAACAAATTTTGATTTTGACTCGGCGCTTGACTGCTCATCGGTTTGAGTTTGCGAATGTTGGCGGCCGGTGGTGGCGAAGGTATTTTGGGTGGCGATCCGCTGACGGGTTTGGCCAAACGCAATTTTGATTTATCGATTTCACCAAAGATGTCATTGTCAATCATAGGTTTGTAGCGATACGCGTTTTCTTCGGGCGTTAAATATTCTAGATACTGCGGATCAATTTCTTCAATAAAACGCGAAGGTTCGCCATCGGTGAGTTTGCCCCAACGATAACGCGATTGTGCATAGGTTAAATAGGCTTGCTTTTCGGCACGTGTGAGCGCTACATAAAACAAACGGCGTTCTTCTTCGAGTTCGCTGCGTGAGCTCATACTCATGGCACTCGGGAATAAATCTTCTTCCATACCCACAATAAACACCGTCGGAAATTCAAGTCCTTTGGCCAAGTGAATGGTCATGAGGGCTACGCGGTCATCATCGCCGGTATCTTTGTCAAGGTCGGTGGCCAGGGCTACATCTTCTAAGAATTCAGACAAAGCTCCGCGCGCACCATCCACTTCTTTTTGGCCTTCGGTAAAATCTTTGATCCCGTTGAGTAATTCTTCAATATTCTCAATGCGCTGAATACCTTCGGGCGTTGGATCTTTTCTGAGTTCTTGCACCAATCCGGTTTTTTTGGCTACGTGATCGGCCAAGAAAAAAGCGTCTTGGGTTTCGTTGAGTACTTGAAAACTCTTGATCATCGTCACAAAATCTTGCAACTTGTTTTTGGTGCCTGCGTTGAGTTTTAAATCAATGCGCTCAATGTTTTCCATGACTTCAAAAATAGAACGCTGATAATGGTTGGCCGCTACGGTGAGTTTCTCAACGGTGGTATCGCCAATACCGCGCGCCGGATAATTGATCACGCGCACCAAGGCTTCTTCATCTTTTGGATTGATCACCAATCGCAAATAGCACAACACATCTTTGATTTCTTTGCGCTGATAAAACGACAAGCCTCCGTAAATGCGGTACGGAATATCGCGTTTGCGCAAAGCGTCTTCCATAGCACGCGATTGGGCATTGGTTCGGTACAAAATAGCAAACTGGTTGTTGTTCATTTGGTATTGCATTTTTTGCTCCCAAATGGTTCCGGCCACAAAACGACCTTCTTCACCGTCGGTAATACTGCGGTGCACTTTGATGCGGTTGCCTTGTTCGTTGGCCGTCCAGACCACTTTGTCAAGTTTGTATTTATTTTTTTCAATGATGGAATTGGCCGCTTCTACAATGTTGGATGTGGAGCGATAATTTTGCTCCAATCGGTACATTTTGGCTTGCTCGTAATCTTTCTGAAAGTTCAGGATGTTGTTGATGTTGGCTCCGCGAAACGCATAAATACTCTGCGCATCATCGCCCACCACGCAAATATTCTGAAATCGATCAGACAAAGCGCGCACAATTAAATACTGTGAATGGTTGGTATCTTGGTACTCATCAACCATGATGTATCTAAATCGGTCCTGGTATTTGGCCAATACATCCGGAAAACGGTTGAGCAATTCGTTGGTGCGCAAAAGCAAATCGTCAAAATCCATCGCGCCCGATTTAAAACAACGCTCTACATATTCTTGATAAATCTCGCCCATGCGCGGCTTTTTGCTCATGGCATCGGCTTCTTGCAACTCAGGATTGTTGTAATACGCTTTTACGGTTATCAAACTATTTTTAAATGACGAAATGCGTCCTAAAACTTGCTTGGGTTTATAAATGTCTTTATCGAGTTGCTTTTCTTTAATAATCGCTGATATCAACCGAACACTGTCTTGTGTATCATAAATGGTAAAGTTGGACGGATAACCCAGTTTATCAGCTTCGGCGCGTAAGATTCTGGCAAATACTGAGTGAAAGGTGCCCATCCATAAATTCTTGGCTTCACCGCTGCCGACAATTTGCGCAATACGGGTTTTCATTTCACGCGCTGCTTTGTTGGTAAAAGTAAGCGCCAAGATATTGAACGCATCAACACCTTGACTCATCAAATAGGCAATACGCACGGTAAGCACACGTGTTTTTCCGGAACCGGCACCGGCAATGATAATCATCGGGCCATCTTTGTGCAGCACGGGTGCTTGCTGGGCCTCGTTGAGTTGTTGGATGTATTTTTGCATTTCTTGAGTTACAATGTTTTGGTGTCTTTGAGACGGATGCCAAAAATACGGATTTCGTGTTGAAGAATAAAGCGTATTTTGGGCTTAAATTATTCTGATTTGGGCGCTGTTACAGCTTCTTTTTCTAGGGAAGAAATGACTTTTTCTTCTTCAGCCGTGAGCACAATCGCATTGTTTTTTTGCCAAAATTTATCGGTGTAGTGCGTAGGTTTGTCGTAGAGTCGTTTTTTCTTAAATACAGATTTCTTATCGTAAGGTTTGTCTTTTTCAAAATCAGTTACAATCAAATCGCTGCGCCATTCTTCAATATAATTGAGTTTTTTGTTCCAAATTCTGACCTTGCCATACCGATTGCTGTAATACATGAGGTAATTGCTATTGGCCAACTTAAAAGCAACTTTGTACTTAATGTCTACAATAGAAGCTTTGCCAATCAAGAAATTAATGGTTCGGGCATATTGCTGATGCGACGGCGCCATAAAAGTCTCAATTTCATATATCAATTTGGTTTTGGGGTCAAAGGTAACCCAGCCTTTGTTGAGTGGTTTCTCAATGCTAGCGATGGGTTCAAAGTAAATCGTATACAATTCTGCTCCGGAGTTATCTTTCTTTGACTTGAGCATAAACTCATAATCTTCGTAATGATCATCATCAAGCAAGGTTTCAATAAAATATCCAAAATCATAACTTCTGGAAATGGCTGTTTGAATATTCACCAACGAACGCGAGTCTTCATCGTCTTCATCGCTGGATAAAAAGAACGAACGGTTTTGTGGTATGACCAAATCAGACTTGGTTTTTTTGGTGGTTCCGCTCACGTGATAATCAAGCAATCCGTCAGAGAATTTTACGTGCTTTCCGTTTGATTTTACAAACTCACGGTAATACGTATGCAACAAAATAGGCTTGTTGAAACGCGCTTTTGAAACTTTAAAAACATCCAACAAATATTCATGCAACGGAGTTTTGGTTACAATTACTTCTTCGAGTTTTTCTTCGCTGGGCTCCAAGGCAATATTTTGAACTTCTTGGGTAAATTCTGATACCGGAATCGCAGTGGTTTTATAGCCTAAGTACGTAATGACAATGACCGATGATTTGGGTGCCGAAAGCTGAAACAAACCTTCTTCATTGGTGATGGTTCCCAAACCTGAATTTTGCACGCCCACTGATGCTGCCAAAAGTGGCTCTTTGGTTTGCGCGTCTTTAATGCTTCCGCGAATGGCTATATTTTGTGCAAAAGTCAAGCTGCCAAAAAGCAATACAAAGGCATAGAGAATTTTCATCATTTTTATTTTTTGTTTCCTGCTAAAATAAGGCAAATTGGTCAATCCAAAGCAATTGTTAATTTCTTTCAAACAAAAATTCAACTTAGTAAACTATTATTTTATTTTTGTCGCGAAAAAAAGCAAAAACCATGGAAAATAAACTGTTTGAAATTCTGAGTTACACTTTGCCTTCGCTCGTAACCGGAGGCGTTGCTTATTACTTTTTTACCGCTTATTTCAAAGACCAACGCAACACGCGTCGTTGGTTGGTTCAACGCGAATTACAAAAAGAATCTCTTCCGCTCAGATTGCAAGCCTTTGAACGTATGGCTTTGTTTTTAGAGCGCATCAATCCGAGTAAATTGCTGTTGCGTGTAGCGCCGATTTCTGAAGAGAAAAAACACTACGAAAACTACTTAGTGGAACTCATCGAACAAGAATTTGAGCACAACATGACCCAACAAATCTATATGTCTGACGAATGTTGGACGGCGATTGTCATGGCCAAAAATGCTACGGTTCAAATCATCCGCAAATCAGCTTTGAATGAAAAAGTAACAAGTGCCGACGGGTTGCGCGAGGCCATCTTAACCGAAATGGTCGACCGAAGCGCCCCGAGCAACACCGCACTGGCTTACTTGAAAAAAGAGCTCAAAAATTATATGTAATTAGCGCGAATAATTCGGTGCTTCTTTGGTAATGGTCACATTGTGCGGATGACTTTCGGCAATACCGCTTGAGGTGATGCGCACAAATTTTGCCTTTTGCTGTAAAGTCGCAATATCTTGGGCTCCGCAATAACCCATTCCGGCGCGCAAACCGCCAATAAATTGTTGCATGCTCTCGTTGAGTTCACCTTTATATGGAACACGCCCGACAATACCTTCGGGAACGAGTTTCTTGACATCGTCTTCCACATCCTGAAAATACCGATCTTTAGAACCTTCTTGCATGGCCTCAACTGAGCCCATTCCGCGGTATGATTTGAATTTTCTACCTTCAAAAATAATGGTCTCTCCCGGAGATTCTTTGGTTCCGGCCAAGAGCGAACCGAGCATCACGCAATCAGCGCCTGCAGCCAAAGCTTTCGGAATATCGCCCGTATAGCGAATACCACCATCAGCAATCACCGGCACACCACTGCCTTTTATGGCTGCGGCTACTTCAAGCACGGCAGAAAACTGCGGAAACCCTACCCCGGCCACCACACGCGTCGTGCAAATCGAGCCCGGACCAATACCTACTTTTACGCCATCGGCACCCGCAGCTACTAAATATTGAGCGGCCGCGGCGGTAGCTATATTGCCCACCACCACATCAAGTAATGGAAATTCTTTTTTGATTTCTTTGAGTACATTCACCACGCCTAAAGTATGTCCGTGGGCGGTATCGATCACAATCGCATCCACACCGGCTTGCACCAAAGCGCGCGCGCGATCAACCGCATCAGGCGTAACACCAACCGCAGCGGCCACGCGTAAACGGCCGTAACTGTCTTTGTTGGCAATCGGTTTTTGGCTGAGTTTGGTGATGTCGCGAAAAGTAATCAAACCCACCAATTTATTTTGGGCATTCACCACCGGAAGTTTCTCAATTTTATTTCCTTGCAAAACTACCTCGGCTTGTTCGAGTGAGGTTCCCTCAGCCACAGTTACGAGCGGTTGCGCGGTCATGACTTCGGTAATCGGACGTTTGAGGTTGCGCTCAAATCGCAAGTCGCGGTTGGTCACAATGCCTTTAAGAGTTTGCTGCTCATCTACAATCGGAATACCGCCAATGCCGTATTCGCGCATGGCAGCTTGCGCATCGGCCACCGTAGCCGTGAGCGGTAAAGTAACCGGATCGATGATCATGCCTGACTCAGCGCGTTTAACTTTGCGCACCTCAGCGGCTTGCTGGGTGATGGTCATGTTTTTGTGCAAAATACCCATACCGCCTTCGCGCGCCATAGCCACAGCCATCGCACTTTCGGTAACGGTATCCATCGCGGCCGAAACCACCGGAACATTGAGCGTTATGTTTTTTGAAAATCGCGAGCGGATACTCACTTCGCGGGGTAAAACGTCTGAATAATCAGGAACGAGTAAAACATCGTCGTAGGTCAAGCCTTCACCGACAATTTTGGATGCATGTGCATTCATGGCAATTTAGTTGTTGTTGTTAAATTGCAGGCAAATATAGTTATTTTTTGGACACGCTGCACTAGAGACACGGCTGCGCCTCAAGACACGTTTCACTATAGACACGCTGCGCTACAGACCGCTGCGCTTTAGGACAAAAGAGATTGTTTGAGAAAGTTGAAGAAGTTTATAAAAGTTTAGGAAGTTTAGTTTGAAACGTAATTCGTAATTCGTAATTCGTAATTCATATTTATTTTCTCATCAATTCAAAAATCAACAATCAACATTCTTCAATCACTAATCTTTCAGCTGCGTGAGATTTAGCTTCGCTCAGTTCGGCTAAAGCCTCGGGTGACTCGAGCGGAGCGAACAGGCGAAGCAAATTAAGAGGAGACTAGAGCTTGCGACTGTATGGAGCGATAGCGGAATAAAAGTCCGGTGGACTTCAGATTTGATATTAAGAGGAGACCCGAGACCGCAGGTCGAACTGTATGGAGCGATAGCGGAATAAAAGTCCTGTGGACTTCAGATTTGATATTAAGAGGAGCAAGTCCAGTGGACTTGAGGTATCTTTTAAAGTTTCATTTTAGATAAATGTCTAAATAATAAACTGTACGCGTGAGGGATGGCAGTGAAAATCCTTTTTTGAGGAACGAAAAAAAAGATTGCAACGAACAGCCCGACAGCGGCGCAGCGCAGCGGAGCCGGTGGCACGCCCTGAAAATGATTTAATGAAACTCACCAAACAACTTTAAAGCCTCGTTATAGCTGCTTTCAAATGAGGTTGGATTGAGTCCGGTTGGGGCTTTTTGTGCCGTAAAATACGAGAGTAATTTTTCGGTGGGCATGTTGCCGGTCAAATCGTCTTTGGCCATTGGGCAACCGCCAAATCCTTTGATGGCGCCGTCATAGCGCGTGCAACCTGCCTGATAAGCCGCGTGCACTTTTTCATACCAACTATCGGGCGTAGTGTGCAAGTGCGCACCAAATTCAATGTGCGGATATTTCGGAATCAAGTTTGAAAACAAATAGCTGATTACCTCGGGTGTTGAGCTGCCAATGGTGTCTGATAATGACAAAATGCGCACGCCCATTTGCGCGAGTTTTTCGGTCCACTCGCCAACGATTTCAACATTCCACGGGTCGCCATACGGATTGCCAAAACCCATAGATAAGTAAGCCACGACTTCTTTGTTTTTAGCCGAAGCTATGTCTAAAATCTCTTGTAACGTAATCAATGATTCGGCAATGGTTTTGTGCGTATTGCGCATTTGGAAGTTCTCTGAAATCGAGAACGGAAAACCCAAATACTGAATCTCTGAGTACTCGGCTGCCGAAACCGCTCCTTGTGTATTGGCAATAATGGCCAAGAGTTTACTGGTGGTTTGCGATAAATCAAGCCCAGCGAGTACCTCAGCGGTATCTTGCATTTGCGGAATGGCCTTGGGCGAAACAAAACTGCCAAAATCAATCGTATCAAAACCCACGCGCAACAACGATTGTATGTAGGCAATCTTGCGCTGGGTAGGAATAAACGGTTTGATGCCTTGCATGGCATCGCGCGGACATTCGATGATTTTGAGCTTGTTCATAGAGCGCCAAATATAATAAAGAATTTTGGGCTACGAAATCGTTTTCAAGGCTTATTTTATGATGCATTTGAGGCATATTTTAAAATATGCTATAAAATGGTAATAAATTAAAATATTACATAAATTGGTAATAATTAAATTTATTTTATACTTTAGCAGTGTAATTCAATTTGTTATGATAGCCATTATTACCGGAGATATGATCAATTCGCGCAAGCCAACCGATTTAAATTGGCTTGAAGGATTAAAAAAAATACTCGGCAAATACGGACAGTCGCCTGCTCAGTGGGAAATTTACCGCGGAGATCAGTTTCAACTTGAAGTGGCCGTGCCCGAAGAAGCTTTGCACACCGCTTTTCTGATTAAAGCCTATTTAAAAACACGCAAACTCGACGCGCGCATGAGTATTGGTTTGGGCGAAAAAATCTACACCGCCGATAAAATCTCCGAAAGCAACGGCAGTGCTTTTGTGCGCTCAGGCGATTTGTTTGAAACGCTCAAAAAACAAAAACTCACTTTGGCGGTACAAACTGGAGATATTGCTTTTGATACGGAACTCAACCTGATGCTGCGTTTAGGGCTAACCTTTATGAACCATTGGCTCGCGCAACCTGCCGAATATGTAGTAGCCGCTTTAGAACATCCGAAGTTTTCACAAGAAGAAATCGGTCAACAACTGGGTATTAGTCAAGCCGCCGTAAGCCGCCGACGCAAACGCGCAGAATTTGACCTTTTGCTCGAACTTGATTTATATTACCGCAATCGTCTTCAAACCATTACGCTATGATTTTGTTTGTACAATTACTGCTGGCCCACTTAATAGGTGATTTTGTACTGCAACCCAATGCTTGGGTAGCCAATAAAATGCAGCATAAGCACAAAAGTGTTTATTTGTATGCACACATTTTATTACATGGCATACTCGCTTGGTTGTTTTCATGGTCGTGGTCATTTGCAGGATATGCCTTGCTGTTGGCTTTGCTACACGGGCTGATTGATTTGCTCAAACTTTATTTACAAAAACCCCAAACCCAACGCTATTGGTTATTAGGCGATCAGTTATTGCATCTGATTTCAATCGGCGCGATGGTACTGTTGTATGAAAAAACGAATCTGAATTTATATACCCTAGACCAACGCGTTTGGCTCTATACCACCGGTGTTTTGTTTTTGACTACACCGGCATCCATCATCATTAAAAACATCATCTCAATCTGGACGCCCGCCCAACCCAATCAACCCGATGAACCGACCGATTTGCAAAACGCAGGCAAATACATCGGCATCCTCGAACGCTTGTTTGTATACTTTTTTGTGGTAGCCGGAAACTTTGCCTCGATTGGTTTTTTAATGGCAGCTAAATCGATTTTTCGATTTGGCGATTTAACGCAAGCCAAAGACCGACACCTCACCGAATATGTGCTCATCGGAACACTCATCAGTTTTGGAATGGCCATTGCCGTGGGTTATCTAACGTTGTGCTGCTTACCCTATTTTTTCTAAAATAGCCTGATTGATTTGCTTGACCAGCGCCGGGCCTTCATAGATGAATCCGGTGTATAACTGAACCAAACTGGCTCCCGCCTCGAGCTTATCAAGCGCATCTTGTGCCGAATGTATCCCGCCCACACCTATAATCGGGAAAGCACCGCCACTGTTTTGGGCCAAAAAACGAATGACTTCGGTAGCACGCGCCGTAAGTGGTTTGCCCGACAAGCCTCCGGTTTCAGATTGATGCACTGATTGTAATCCTTCGCGCGATAAGGTGGTATTGGTGGCAATCACACCCGCAATTTGGGTGGTTTTGACAATATCAATAATATCGAGCAATTGTTCGTTGGTTAAATCAGGAGCTATTTTGAGTAAAATAGGTTTGGCTTTTACCTGCGCTCGGTTTAAATCTTGTAAGGTTTGCAGCAAAGCCGTGAGCGGTTCTTTGTCTTGCAAAGCGCGTAAATTGGGCGTATTGGGCGAACTCACATTGACCACAAAATAATCAACTACGCTGTATAATGCTTGAAAACTATACACATAATCATCAGTAGCCGACTCATTGGGTGTGTTTTTGTTTTTGCCGATGTTACCGCCCACAAGCACGCCTTTGTTTTTTTGCAAACGCAACGCCGCCGCATCAACACCTTGGTTGTTAAAACCCATGCGGTTGATAATGGCCGAATCTTCAAGCAAACGAAACAAGCGTTTTTTGGGGTTTCCGTCTTGCGGTTTGGGTGTGAGCGTGCCTACTTCGATAAAGCCAAAACCCAGACAAGATAATTCGTGGTACAGCAAAGCATCTTTGTCAAAACCGGCCGCTAAACCTACCGGATTTTTAAACTTGAGCCCAAAAACTTCGCGCTCCAAACGCGTATCAGTAAGTTCATAAGTGCGTTTGAGCAGCCTTTTCACGCCGGGTATTTGGGCCGCAAAACGCAAAGCCGAAAAGGTAAAATGATGGACTTTTTCAGGGTCAAACCCAAAAAGAATCGGGCGAATGAGTTGTTTGTACATGGTTGTGTTGTTGTGCGGCAAAGGTAAGGCACAAAGCTGAATGTGGCAAATAGTGTTGCGCTTTAAGACACGCTGCGCTTGAGACACGGCTGCGCCTTGAGACACGCTGCGCTACAGACCACTGCGCTTTTGGACAAAAGGGATGGTATGAGAAAGTTTAAGAAGTTTATAAAAGTTTAGGAAGTTTAGTTTGAAACGTAATTCGTAATTCGTAATTCGTAATTCGTAATTCGTAATTCGTAATTCGTATTTATTTTCTCTTCAATTCAAAAATCAACAATCAACATTCTTCAATCACTAATCTTTTGGCTGCGTGAGATTTAGCTTCGCTCAGTTCGGCTAAAGCCTCGAGTGAAATTAATAAGGAGACCCGAGACCGCAGGTCGAACAGTATGGAGCGATAGCGGAATAAAAGTCCAGTGGACTTGAGGTATCTTTTAAAGTTTCATTTTAGATAAATGCCCAAATAATAAACTGTACGCGTGAGGGATGGCAGCGGTTAGCCCACAGCGAGGCACGAGCGAGGACTATGAGCGAACAGCCCGACAGCGGCGCAGCGCAGCGGAGCCGGTGGCACGCCCAACTTTTAAGACTCGGCTACACCTTAAGACAAGCTGCGCTTTGGACACGTTTCACTATAGACACGCTGTGCTACAGACGCGGCTGCGCCTTGAGACTTGCAGGTTCGATTGAAATTGTTAGCGATTTTTTTATGGGTTGGCTTTTGAAAATAAAAATAGGCATCATGAAGATTAAATTTTTATTTTTACAACCGTATACGCCTAAAATTTTTACACGCCATGAAATGGAACGCCCGCCCACTGGTGCATCGCGCCGAATACAGAATCTTGGTAGCCACCGACGATTTTGAAACTTCACAATGGATCAAAACTTTTACTGATGCGCGCTGGAGCCACACGCACCGCGGTTGGCATGTGCCTGATACTGAGCGCAACCGAGCCGTTTTTCGACTGGCGCCGAAAATAGATAAAAGCCCCGATAAATCAATCGTGCAGCAAGTGGCGCGGTTTAAACTTTGGCTGCAATCGCGGCGATACAGCGAAAATACCGTAAAAACCTATGCCGATGCGCTGATTTGTTTTTTGACTTTTTTTGTGCACAAAACCGTGGACGAGATTGATATTGACGATTTGATTTTGTTTAACAATGAATATATTTTGGAACAGAAATTATCGGCTTCCTATCAGAACCAGATTGTCAATGCCGTGAAGTTGTATTTTGCGCAAATTCAGCATCGCAAACTGGATGTTGAACTGATTCACCGGCCCAAACGTCAGAAACTTTTGCCTAATGTGCTCAGTAAAGCCGAAGTTAAAATGCTCCTGGAAGCTCATGTCAACTTTAAACACAAAGTAATGCTGTGCATGATTTATAGTTGCGGGCTGCGCAGCAGTGAACTGGTTGGGCTCAAACCGACCGATATTCAATCAGACCGCAATGTGGTGGTGATTCGGCAAGCCAAAGGAAAAAAAGACCGGATTGTTCCGCTATCGCCGTTGATTCTTGACATGCTCAGACAATATTATACCGGCTACAAACCCAAAGTTTGGTTGTTTGAGGGTAACCAACCCGGCGCACCTTTCTCGGCCAAAAGCCTTCAGTTTGTACTTAAAGAAGCGGTGCGCAAAACCCAAATACAAAAACCCGTTACCTTGCACTGGCTGCGCCATAGCTATGCCACACACCTACTAGAAAGCGGCACCGACTTGCGCTATATTCAGGAACTCTTGGGCCACAACAGCAGTAAAACCACCGAAATTTATACCCACGTGAGTACACAAAGCATACAAATGATTAAAAGTCCGTTTGACGATTTATAAATTTTTATATCTTCGCTATGAACGGATATATTGCGACCTATTCCATTAGAAATGGATGTTTTTGGATGGTTTTTTGGGGGATATATCAGAGTTGTGCGATATGCGGCCAAAAGTTGCGGAAAAACTACTAGCAATAAAAATCACTAACTATTTTTCATAGATTTGCAACAAACAAAATAAATTACGATTGTAAGTGAGTAAAATTGACGAAATACCAGTAATTATTGACATTCCGAAAAGCGAATTAGACAAGTTTGATGCTCTTATCAAACAGTATAGAACTAAGTATATTCGTACTTCACAAGAAATTGTTGAATTTGCTCTTACTCAAAACAAAGAATATCTAAAACAAATAAAATCAAAACACGTAAGCAAATGTATATCAGAGCTTCGTGAAATTGTTTGGCAAGAATATCTCTTGGACGAGGTGAATTTCAATGCTATCTTAATGCGTGATTTACATAAAATTATAGAAACACCTAAAGAGATTTTAGAAGTTTTACTTTACAAAAACATCACTGATAAAAAAGGAGAAGAACTTGTTGAAACTATAAAAGAAATTTGTGGTGAATATGCAGGACGTGTTTTTCCTTATATTTATAGACTTTCTTTAAGCAATACACAATCAAGACGTTCAAGAGCTGGAAAAAGTTTTGAAGCAATCATCTATAAAATATATGAAAATCTTGGCTATGAATATGATAGCCAAAGTAAAGTTGGTCGTAAAACATTTGACAGTTTAGGTTTAGGAAAAAAAGTAGATAGCATTTTGCCAAATATAAAGTGTTATTCTGAAAGACGAAATAAAACTATCATTGGTACAATGAAAACTTCATTGCGAGAACGTTGGCAAGAAGTTGCTGAGGAAATTGAGCGCACTAAAATACCAGAGATACATCTTTTAACTGCTGACGAAAGTATACCCAAAAGTAAAGCCCAAGAAATGGCAAATCACAATATTATTGTGGTTACTTATGATTGGGTTGCTAATTCTGAATCTTTAAAATCAATGAAAAATATCATTAGTTTTGAAGAGTATTTATTTGAAGAAATTCCTAACATTTTAAAATTTTGGAATGAAAACAAATGACAAAATAAAAATCATTGACCTTTTCGCTGGAATTGGCGGCATCAGACTTGGTTTTGAAATTGCATCAAAAAACAATATTGAATGCGTTTTTACAAGCGAGTGGAATAAATATTCTGTTGCAACATATACAGCCAATTTTAATGACTTGATTGTACACGGAGATATTACACAAATTAATGAAGAGTTAGTTCCTGAACATGATATTTTATTGGCTGGTTTTCCATGTCAACCATTTTCCCAAGCAGGCTTAAAAAAAGGGTTTTCAGACACTAGAGGAACTTTATTTTTTGACATTGAACGAATATTAATTGCAAAAAAACCTCAAGCTTTTTTACTTGAAAATGTGAAGCAGTTAAAAGGACATGACAAAGGAAGGACATTAGCTACCATAATTGAGCATTTAAAAAATATCGGTTATGAAAATGTTCAATATGAAATTTTGAAAGCAAGAGATTTTGGTCTTCCTCAAAATAGAGAAAGAATCTATATTGTTGGATTTTTAGATAACTCTGTTAAGTTTAAATTTCCAAAACCAACTAAATTACCAACTAAAGTTGGTGATATTTTAGAGAAAAATGTAGATGAAAAATATACAATTTCCGATAAACTTTGGGAAGGACATCAAAGAAGAAAAATATCCAATAAAGAAAAAGGAAAAGGTTTTGGATTTGGTATTGTAAATGAAAATTCTGAGTATACAAATACAATCTCTGCGAGATATTATAAAGACGGAAGCGAGATTTTAGTTGAACAAAAAGGTAAAAACCCAAGAAAACTAACTCCAAGAGAAGCTGGTCGCTTACAAGGTTTTCCTGATGATTTTATAATTCCAGTTTCAGACAATCAAGCATATCAGCAATTTGGAAATAGTGTTGCAGTAAACGTGATTGAAAAAGTAGCTGAACAAATGCTAAAACATATTAAACCAAAAACTGAAAATAAGAAGCACATCGCACAACAGCACCTACCCGCAATGTCTTGATTTTCTTCGCTTCACGCTTATTTTTCACGTAGAATTTCTATCTTAGCGGAGCGTACGCTGCTCGCTTTTCCGCCACAAGACATGGCCGCAAAACGTTAGCTGCCAGCGCATTTTCGAGTCGTAAAATAAAGAACTTTTCAAAATCAATTTGTCAAAATTTTAACCGAAACTTGAATTTTGGCTTCTCGCCTATTTTGTCTAAAAACTTTGCGGAATTTGATTGCGTAAAACGTTGCGTGAAAAACAGAACGCAAACTTTGAGCATAAATGAGCGCCAACCAGCTAACAGCGCATCAAGCGCCATTGCTGCTTTTTTTAAACTTAATATTCAGTTTTCACGTTTTTTGTTTAGCTTAGCGGAGCATACGCTTTTCGCTGTTCCGCAACGTTCGCCTATGCGCAACACGTTAGGTGACATTTCAAATCGACGCGATAAAAAATCATTCAAAAAATTTGCATTTGTTATCTTTTAAGATAACTTTGCCACATGACAAGAACAATTATATTTTACGAAAATCACTTTATAAAATTTTATCAAGATCAAAATGATAAAGTGAAAGGTAAAATTCAACAAGTTCTTGAATTGATTAAACAAGTCGATCGTGTTCCTGAGAAATTTTTAAAACATTTATCCGGAACTGATGGATTGTATGAAATAAGAGTAGAATATCAATCAAATATTTATAGAATATTCTGCTGCTTTGACGAAGGTAAATTGGTAATTCTTTTTAATGGTTTTCAAAAGAAAACTCAAAAGACGCCAAAGAATGAATTAGATAAAGCGATTGAATTAAAGAAAGAATATTTTACACAAAAAAAGTAATCATGGGAAAGTACGATAACATTAAAAATTTTGACGAACTAATTGATTTAGAACACGGAAAAATCGGAACCGAAACCAGAAATAAATACGAAGAAAATTCACAGATGTTTATCATAAGTGAAATGCTCAAAGAAGCGCGTAAAGATGCGAATCTAACTCAAGAACAATTAGCCGAAAGAGCTGGAACAAAAAAAAGCTATATTTCAAAAATTGAAAATGCTAAAGGCAATATTCAACTTTCAACTTTAATCAGAATTTTTGAAATTGGTTTGAATAAAAGGGTTGGCCTAACTTTCTTGTAAACAGAAACGTCACCTAACCGCGGTCATAACTCATGGCTTGATTTTCTTGGCCTCTAGCCTATTTTTCACAAACAAAATTCTATATTAGCGGAGCGTGCGCGGCTCGCTTTTCCGCCACGAGATATGGCCGCAAACCGTTATGCCGCATTGCATTGAGCTCGAAACTAAATTTGGTGGTTCAAAAATAAATACTTACTTTTGACGTTAGTAAATACGTAAAGCGTGATTAAAAGTTTTAATAGTAAAGAAACTGAGAAAATTTGGGAAGGAATTCAGTCAAAAAAACTTCCAGCCGATATACAGAATGTCGCTCGAAGAAAATTGAGAATGATCAATAACTCTCAAAATATAAATGATTTAAGAATTCCGCCGGCAAATCATTTAGAAAAGTTAAGTGGAAATCTTGCTGGATTTTATAGCATACGTATTAATAAACAATGGCGTATAATTTTCAAATGGGAAAATGACAACGCTTTAGAAGTAGAAATTGTTGATTATCATTAAATAGAAACAAAATGGAAAAGCTTAAAAACATTCATCCTGGAGAAATCTTGAAAGAAGAGTTTCTTGAACCTTTGGAAATAAGCGCATATAGGCTTTCCAAAGAAACATTTATTCCACAAACTAGAGTAAGCGAAATCCTTAAAGGTAATCGGAGAATTACTGCTGACACTGCTTTACGCCTAGCAAAATTTTTCGGAACTTCTGCTAAATTCTGGCTCGGCTTACAAGATGATTATGATATTGAAGAAGAACAAAATTCTAAAAATTCAGTATTCGAAAACATAAAGCAAATTAATAGCAACGCAGCATAACCGCGGTCATAACTCATGGCTTGATTTTCTTTGCCGGAAGTTTGTTTTTCACGTAGAAATTATATCTTAGCGGAGCGTACGCGGCTCGCTTTTTCGCCACGAGATATGGCCGCAAACCGTTATAAGTCAGCGCATTTTACGAGCCGCAAAAAACAAACTTCCGCAATTGCCAATCTGACTTTTTAAATCGCGCTGTTGAATTTTGCTCAACTTTGTCGGCAATTTTTGAAGCAATTTTCCTAGCGGAAATTTCGCTGCTTTTTGGAAAATAATCTGGACAAACTTTGTGTGAAAACTTGACGAAAACCAAACGCAAACGAAACCTAAACGTTACGTGAAAAACAAGACGAAAACGAAATCTAAACTTTGTGTGCCAACAGCGCTTATTTTATTTCGGCTGCGCCGACAAGTTTTCTTTTTTTCAAGCTTTACGTTGAGGCAATTCCGGCTAAACAATTCTTTGTGTAAAAAACTTTGCGCAAACTTTGTCCATATTAAGCGCCGAACTTATAACAGCGCATAAACGCCATTGCTTGATTTTGTTGGCTTTATGTTTGGTTTTCACGTAAAAATTTTATCTTAGCGGAGCATACGCTGTTCGCTTTTCCGCAACACGCGTCTATGCGCAGACCGTTATGCGAAATTTTAGAGAACATTCAAAATATTCAAACAATTAAATCATGGTTAGACAAAAAAAATCAAATTCTCCAGATTGGTTTGATAAATTTGAAAATACAATTCAGTTTATTTATGATAAGAAATTATGGATTTTTGCTGGAGGATTATTTATAACATCTATAACTTTTATAATAAATATATTTTGGCAAATATCAGCAACCAATGCTAATATTAATGAATATAATGCTTTAAATCATCAAAACGAGATGACTAAAAGGAAAGTCGAAGTTATTAGCAAAGGAATGAAAATGACAATGGAGAAAACTAATGATGCCATAAATTATTATCAAATGGTAGTATATACAATTAGGGATAAAAAATATCCAATTGATACTATTTTAAAAGTTGGAAGACATTTTATTAATGAGTCTCAAATCGTATTAGATGCACAATTATCAGTATTATCTTCAATATATTTTTCAGAGAAAGAATATGATAAATATACACAAGACTTTGTAAATGATCTAAATACTATTGATGACTTACTAATTAAAATGGATATTTTTTTTGAAGATTCTTTTGGAAAAAACGAAGAACAAATTCTTAAGTATTATAGAGAAACAAATAAGAGAGATGCGAGAAAATTACTGCGAACTTTAAATAATATTGAAATTAGACAACATGCATTCAAAAGCGTATTTGAACGCTCTAATGAAATCAGGAAAGCTGAGTTAGAAAAACTTAAAGCACCAATTGATTTGTTTGGTATAAAAGCATCTTATATTCTAGGAATAGCTGCAGCATATTGTGGTTTTTTTATATACTTTGTGATTAAGAAATTTAGAAGAACATACAAATAAAAACTTCGCATAACCGCGGTCATGACTTATGGCTTTATTTTCTTAGCTTCTCGCCTATTTTTCACGTAGAAATTCTATCTTAGCGGAGCGTACGCGGCTCGCTTTTCCGCCACAAGACATGGCCGCAAACCGTTGTGCGCAATTGCTCAGCAAAAACGTTGATAAATATTGGCCGCTTTTTTTGCTTTGCGGTGGAAAAGATTGTTTGATTTTCCAGCTCAAGCTTTTGGCTATGAGATAGCTGAAAATTGCATTTT
>NZ_JAHCDK010000010.1 GCF_018413465.1 Flavobacterium sp. CYK-55 | reverse complement strand
TATTGTACAACTCAAGCTACGTTCAAGGTACACAAACTTGTGACATCACTGTTTCACCAGCTGCTACAAGACAAACTGCTACTGCGATTAACGTATATGATGTAAAAGCTTATCCAAACCCATTTGCCAATCACTTCAAATTAGAATTGAATTCATCTAGCGAAAATGAAGTAAGTGTAAGAGTTTACGACATGTTGGGTAGAGCAATTGAATCAAACGTATCAAGCGTTTCAGCTTTATCAAACCTTGAAATCGGATCACGTTACCCTTCAGGAGTTTACAACATTATTGTAACTCAAGGAGACAATGTGAAAACATTGAGGGTAATCAAAAGATAATTAAGTCTTTGATATAATGAAAAGCCCGCTCTTTCGAGCGGGCTTTTTTATTGAGTTACTACGCGCAATAAAAGTATAAAAGGTTTAAGAAGTTGAGTTGAAACAGCCGAGTAACTAACAATCCACTACAAGTTTAAAAAGTGTAAAAGGTTTAAGAAGTTGAGTTGAAGCCCCATTCGTAATTCATAATTCGTAATTCATAATTCTTAAAGCGCAGCGGTCTCAAAGCGCAGCGGTCTGTAGGCGTAGCCGTGTCTCTAGCGCAGCCGTGTCTTAAATCCCACAACCCACTATAAGTTTAAAAAGTGTAAAAGGTTTAAGAAGTTGAGTTGAAGCCCCATTCGTAATTCGTAATTCGTAATTCATACAGCGCAGCGTGTCCGTAGGCGCATCCGTGTCTCTAGCGCAGCGTGTCTTATCATCCGACGCAGGAGGAATCTCACAATCAGCGCCAAGCATCATTGCTTGACTTTCTTAGCTTCCGGCTTATTTTCATCAATAAAACTATATCTTAGCAAAGCCAACATTGCTCGCTTTTCTAAACAACCAAAACCAACGCCATGAAGCCATTAAAAATCTTTCTTCTACTTATTTTTATTACCCAAAACTCATTTGCTCAATGTTATTCTAAAATAGTTTCTTATTCACGAAACTACATAGCACTGCAAACCGATGGAACGCTTTGGTCTAAAGGAACAACGTTCAATAGAAGGCTTTTAGGTTTTGGCGATGTTCCCGCGCCTACTGAGTTTACACAGATTGGGACTGACAATAACTGGTCTGAGAACATTTCGATAGGCTATTCAACCGTTTTTGCAATAAAGACGGATGGAACGTTATGGGTTTGGGGAGCAAATTCTGCTAACGCGGGTTTAGGAAGTGATGTTTATATACCATTCATCACTCCTACTCAAGTTGGTACCGACACTAATTGGGCAAAAGTTTCTACTGGAGGTGGTTTTACAATTGCAGTAAAAACAGATGGAACACTTTGGTCATGGGGCATTAATAATGTTGGACAACTAGGTATGGGCAATCCTGACAATACCTTTACTTTAAATATCCCTACGCAAATAGGAACAGACACTAATTGGAGTAATGTTTTTACTGGTTTGACACAACTTGCTTACGCTATAAAAACCGATGGAACACTTTGGTCGTGGGGCAATAATGGTCTTTACCTAGGCTATCCAAATGCAAATATCAATAACAACTATCGTTCGCCCAAACAAGTTGGCACCGATACGTGGAAAACTATTGCTGTTGGCTTAAACGGCCCCATGATTGACGGTGTCAAAACCGATGGAACTTTGTGGGGGTGGGGTCTAAGTAGTGTAGGAACTTATAGGTTTGGAAACGGTTCAAGCAGCTACACTTCTGAATTTCCTATCCAGATTGGAACAGATTCAGATTGGAAAGAAATCGGTTTATCACAGGCATCTACTATGGGTCTAAAAACCAACGGTACCCGCTGGGGCTGGGGTAGAAATACTACCGGACAACAAATGGGTATCGGTACAGGAACAAATGGTGGTTTTATCGATGTACCCACTCAATTAGGTAGTGATACAGATTGGAAAACCATATCGATAGATTTGGATGCGGGTTACGGTGACGGTATTAAAGAAAACAATTCCCTGTATCATTGGGGTAATGACCATCAAAACATAGTTGCGCCTTTTCCAACCCTATTTAGCAACACCAATTGCACCTTGGGGGTGAATGACTTTGAAGACGGTTTAATTACGGTATACCCCAATCCAATTTATGATGTCCTTCACATTCAATTTAATCAAAATGTGATTCAAAATGTAGAGTTAAGCTTATACAACCCACTCGGTCAAAAACTTTTGTTACAAAACACAGAGATTGTTAATCAAGAAATATCACTCAATTTGAGCAATCATGCTTCGGGGGTGTATTTTCTATCGCTCAAAATAAATGAGCAAGTGTACAAAACAAAAATTATTAAAAGATAATGGCTTCTGCCAACCCACTATAAGTTTAAAAAGTGTAAAAGGTTTAAGAAGTGTAGATTGAAGCCCCATTCGTAATTCATAATTCATAATTCATAATTCATAATTCTTAAAGCGCAGCGGTCTCAAAGTGTAGCGGTCTCTAGGCGCAGCCGTGTCTTAAATCCCACAACCCACTACAAGTTTAAAAAGTGTAAAAGGTTTAAGAAGTTTAGTTGAAGCCCATTCGTAATTCATAATTCGTAATTCATAATTCGTAATTCATAATTCTTAAAGCGCAGCGGTCTGTAGGCGCAGCCGTGTCTTAAATCCCACAACCCACTACTGGTTTAAAAAGTGTAAAAGGTTTAAGAAGTTTAGTTGAAGCCCATTCGTAATTCATAATTCGTAATTCATAATTCTTAAAGCGCCGCGGTCTCAAAGCGCAGCGGTCTGCAGGCGCAGCCGTGTCTTAAATCCCACAACCCACTACAAGTTTAAAAAGTATAAAAGGTTTAAGAAGTGTAGATTGAAGCCCCATTCGTAATTCATAATTCGTAATTCGTAATTCGTAATTCATACAGCGTGTCTCTAGCATAGCGTTTAAAATCCGAATACAATTCATATCTTTGATAGCATCAAATGATAGCATCAATGAAACCGCCATATAAAATCACACAGAATATTTTAAAACTAATAACTTCAATTTCTGAGAAAATCGGAGAAGTAAATGCCAATTATTTAAATAAGCAATCTCCTACTCTACGCAAGCAAAACAAAATCAAGACAATTCATTCATCACTTCAAATTGAAGGAAATACACTTTCACAAGAACAGATTACAGCATTGATTGAAAACAAAAGAGTAATTGGTCCTGAGAAAGATGTAACCGAAGTTCTCAATGCAATTAAAGTATATGAAAATTTAGAGCGCTTTAGAGCTACTGATGAAAAATCATTTCTAAATGCGCATCAAATCATGATGAAAGGATTAATGACTAATCCGGGAAAATATAGAAATAAAAGTGTTGGAATTGTAAAAGGATTAGAAGTTGCTCATGTTGCGCCGCCATTTGAAAATGTTCCTTTTTTGATGAAGGATTTATTTACTTATCTAAAAAAATCAGATGAAATTGCTTTGATCAAAAGTTGTGTATTTCATTACGAAATGGAATTTATTCATCCGTTTCTTGATGGAAACGGTAGAATGGGAAGGTTGTGGCAAACTATAATTCTAATGGAGAAATACCCGGTTTTTGAGTTTTTACCTTTTGAAACCTTAATCAACAAAACACAAAAAGAATATTATGAATCTTTAGCATTAAGTGATAAAGCCGGGAGCTCAACTGTATTCATAGAATATATGTTGCAAGTAATTGATCAATCACTTGCTGAACTTTTAAATTTTAAAAATCGTACGCTTCGTGAAATGGACAGGATTGAGTATTTTTTAAAAATTTCATCAAACCAATTTACAAGAAAAGATTATATGAATACATTTAAAGATATATCAACAGCAACGGCTTCACGAGATTTGAAAAAAGCAACTGAACTAAATCTAATAACAAAGCAAGGGAAAGATAATAGAACTTTTTATACGATAAATAGCTACAGCTCATAAAACGCCATTGAACGTGCGTCTGGCAAAAGACCATCATGCGCAATCCTATAAACATCCGGGTAAATTCATTAACCCAATGCAACAAACGATAAATTATCTTGGTAGCATTATAAAAAAATCACCTCATTCAACGATGAAAAAATCAAGAAGTTTTCTATATGATAGACCGAATTGAGAAAGAAATAAAGGGCACCCCAAAAACGGCCTTAGAAAATTTTTATGCCAATTCTCCTTATTCGTTTTCGGACACAACCCAATCTGCCATAAAAAACTTGATCAAAACCCCTATAATGCACATCTGTGAACCTGATATTCAATGGGGATTAAAAGAACGAGGTTACGACCTTTCTTGCAACAACATTAAAGATCATTCGGCTATGATTAATGAGTTGCATCGATTAGGAAACACCAATGCTGTTTTAGTAACCACAACAGACAAAGGATAAAGACAACCAAATCACATAAGAAATCCTATTTCTTATAGTATTGCTGACCCCGAACAAGTCATAAAATGGTTGAAATCACAATAACAAAAAAACTGTAGGCAACCCACTACAGGTTTAAAAAGTATAAAAGGTCTAAGAAATTGAGTTTAAAGCCCCATTCGTAATTCGTAATTCATAATTCGTAATTCATACAGCGTAGCGGTCTCAAAGCGCCGCGGTCTCTAGGCGCATCCGTGTCTTAAATCCCACAACCCACTACTGGTTTAAAAAGTGTAAAAAGTTTAAGAAGTGTAGATTGAAGCCCCCATTCATAATTCGTAATTCATAATTCGTAATTCTTCATACAGCGCAGCGGTCTGTAATGAAACGTGTCTCTAGCCTGTCTTGTCATTCCGACATAAGACATGGCCGCCAAACGTTTGGGACTACCAACTCTGAAACCTGAAAACAACACATTTAACATTAATTGCAGAAAATCTACAGCTAGCTTTCTAGGCAATGGCTACTTTTAAAAATAGAATAAACCTAAATGTTAAATTTTAGAATTTTTTATCCGAATTAGGGTTTCCCCTAATTGAATTGCCAATTTAGTTTTATAATTTCACCCAACTTCAAAAACCAAGCACATGATATAAGCCACTCTAAAAAGAGAAAGCCGCATCGGGATGATGCAGCTCTCACAGTCAAAAAAACACTCTTCGACAATTGTTTTTTTCAACTCGGTAAATTTAAACAAAACCGCTTTTCTAAACAACCAAAACCAACGCTATGAAACCATTAAAAATCTTTCTGCTACTTTTTTTTATCACCCACAACTCATTTGCTCAATGCTGGACACAAATTGCTGCTGGCGACAGTCATTCGCTTGCACTAAAAAGTGATGGAACACTTTGGGCATGGGGCTTAAATGACAAAGGACAGTTGGGTGATGGGACAACGATAAATAAAATCACTCCAATACAAATTGGATCTGATACCGATTGGGTAGCTATTGACGCTTCAGGACAAAACTCTATGGCGATAAAAGCCAACGGAACACTTTGGGCCTGGGGCAATAACTACGGGGGGCAAAATGGGAATGGTAATCATGGAAACGGAGCTATTGACACAACTCCAACGCAAATTGGGACTAGTAACGATTGGCAAAAGTTTTCAATTGAATCAAGTTTAGCTTTTGGAATTAAAACCAATGGAACTTTATGGGGTTGGGGCTTCAATCAAAGTGGGGAATTAGGTGTTGGTGATATGTTACCACATTATAGCCCAATTCAAATTGATACAGATACAGATTGGACAGATATTAGTATAACCAATCATATTTTAGCACTTAAAGACAATAATACGATTTGGGGTTGGGGATTGAATAAACAGGGGTCATTAGCTATTGGAAACCCTAATGATTTAATACTTGTTCCTACCCAAACAGGGAACAATACAGCAGATTGGCAAAAAATAGAGGTTGGAGGATGTTGTAGCTCCAAAATGATAAAAACCGATGGAAGCCTCTGGGCAATGGGAAGCGCTGATAATGGTAATTTGGGTACCGGAGCAACCGTCGATGTTAATACCCCAACTCGGGTTGGTACTGATAATGATTGGAAAACCGTCACCACAGACCTTCACAGCTGCGCTATCAAAAATGATGGAACTCTTTGGGCTTGGGGGTTTAACTTTTTTGGACAGTTGGGTGACGGCACTAATACTGTCAAAACCTTACCTACACAAATTGCTACCAACCAAACTTGGTTAATGGTAAAGGCTGGGTTTCAATACACACTGGCCATATCAAGTGATCATAGCCTATATGCATGGGGTAAAAACACTTCCGGGCAATTGGGTGATGGAACATTGATAAACAAAAACGTTCCTACTTTAATCGGAAATTCTTGTCCATTAAGCACTTCTGATTTTGATAGCTCAATGTCCATCAAAGTCTATCCTAATCCATCAAATGATCAAGTTACCTTGCAATATATTCTATCTCAACAAAGCCAAGTGCATATATCAATAACCAATAGTTTAGGCCAACTCATATCGAGTCGAACAGAAAAAAACAATTCAGGAGAGCAAAACCAAACAATTGATTTAACTTCTTTCTCTCAAGGAATTTATTTCATTACCCTCCAAACAGACAACCTACGTAATACTATAAAAATCGTTAAAGAATAATTTTAGTATTCACTTTTAAAAAAACATTCATGAAATCTTACCTTTTCTCAAAGCAATGCTTTGGGCTACTTTGTCTTTTCCTTTTCGGAATACAAACTCTTTCAGCGCAAAGCCAAAATCGACAAAAACTAATTCCAAAATCAACTACTTGGAACGGTTCAACTTGGACAAATGGAGAACCAAACGAGAAAACTAAAGCAATATTCGCAGCAAATTTTACTTCTACCAATGATATTACTGCTATATCTATTCAGGTTCTTCCTAACGTAGTAGTTACTGTTTCGGATAATAACAAAGCAAGGGAAAGATAATAGAACTTTTTATACGATAAATAGCTACAGCTCATAAAACGCCATTAAACGTGCGTCTGGCAAAAAACCATCATGCGCAATCCTATAAACATCCGGGTAAATTCATTAACCCAATGCAACAAACGATAAATTATCTTGGTAGCATTATAAAAAAATCACCTCTTCAACGATGAAAAAATCAAGAAGTTTTCTATATGATAGACCGAATTGAGAAAGAAATGAAGGGTACCCCAAAAACGGCCTTAGAAAATTTTTATGCCAATTCTCCTTATTCGTTTTCGGACACAACCCAATCTGCCATAAAAAACTTGATCAAAACCCCTATAATGCACATCTGTGAACCTGATATTCAATGGGGATTAAAAGAACGAGGTTACGACCTTTCTTGCAACAACATTACAGATCATTCGGCTATGATTAATGAGTTGCATCGATTAGAAAACACCAATGCTGTTTTAGTAACCACAACAGACAAAGGATACAGACAACCAAATCACATAAGACATCCTATTTCTTGAGGTATTGCTGACCCCGAACAAGTCATAATATGGTTGAAATCACAATAACAAAAAAACTGTAGGCAACCCACTACAGGTTTAAAAAGTGTAAAAGGTTTAAGAAGTTTAGATTGAAGCCCCCATTCATAATTCATAATTCGTAATTCTTAAAGCGCAGCGGTCTCAAAGCGTAGCGGTCTCTAGGCGCAGCCGTGTCTTAAATCCCAAAACCCACTACAGGTTTAAAAAGTATAAAAGGTCTAAGAAATTGAGTTTAAAGCCCCCATTCATAATTCGTAATTCATAATTCGTAATTCTTCATACAGCGCAGCGGTCTGTAATGAAACGTGTCTCTAGCCTGTCTTGTCATTCCGACGTAATACATAGCCGCCAAACGTTTGGGACTACCAACTCTGAAACCTGAAAACAACACATTTAACATTAATTGCAGAAAATCTACAGCTAGCTTTCTAGGCAAAGGCTACTTTTAAAAATAGAATAAACCTAAATGTTAAATTTTAGAATTTTTTATCCGAATTAGGGTTTCCCCTAATTGAATTGCCAATTTAGTTTTATAATTTCACCCAACTTCAAAAACCAAGCACATGATATAAGCCACTCTAAAAAGAGAAAGCCGCATCGGGATGATGCAGCTCTCACAGTCAAAAAAACACTCTTCGACAATTGTTTTTTTCAACTCGGTAAATTTAAACAAAACCGCTTTTCTAAACAACCAAAACCAACGCTATGAAGCCATTAAAAATCTTTCTTCTACTTATTTTTATCACCCACAACTCATTTGCTCAATGCTGGACACAAATTGCTGCTGGCGACAATCATTCGCTTGCACTAAAAAGTGATGGAACACTTTGGGCATGGGGTCAAAATGATCAGGGGCAATTGGGAGATGGTACAATTATAAATAGAGTTGTTCCGACTCAAATTGGCACTGACACTGATTGGTCGACAATTGATGCTATTGGTTTTAATTCAATGGCACTAAAAAGTAATGGAACACTTTGGACTTGGGGAGCTAACTATTATGGGCAAATAGGGAACGGAAGTTTTGGTTCTGGTGCTTTTAACAGTACTCCAACTCAAGTAGGAAATGATTCGGACTGGATTAAAATATCTACTGGCGGAATTAAAACATTCGCCTTAAAAAGTAATGGTACTATTTGGGGTTGGGGTTATAATATTGAAGGTCATCTAGGATTAGGGAATACTGATAATCATTCCACACCTTTTCAAATCGGCACTGATACTGATTGGGTTGAGATAAAAGCAAGTTTAAATCAAACAATGTCTATCAAAGGTAATCACACTGTTTGGGGTTGGGGATTGAATAAAGAAGGCTCTTTAGCTATAGGCAACCCGAACGATTTTATTGCTATTCCAACACAAGTAGGTGGTAATAACATAGATTGGCAAAAGTTAGACTCTGGAGGATGTTGTAGTACTAAAATGATAAAAACCGATGGAAGTCTTTGGGCAATGGGAAGCGCTGCAAATGGTAACTTGGGTACTGGAGGAACTGTCGATGTTAATACACCAACTCGGGTTGGTACTGATAATGATTGGAAAACTGTTACCACAGACCTTCACAGCTGCGCTATCAAAAATGATGGAACTCTTTGGGTTTGGGGTTTTAACTTTTTTGGACAATTGGGTGACGGCACTAATACTGTCAAAACTTTACCTACGCAAATTGCTACAAACCAAACTTGGTTAATGGTAAAAGCTGGTTTTCAATATACACTTGCCATATCCAGTGATCACAGTTTATATGCATGGGGTAGAAACACTTCCGGGCAATTGGGTGATGGAACGTTAGTAAATAAAAACGTTCCAACTTTAATTGGAAATTCTTGTCCTTTGAGTACTCCTAATTTTGATAACTTAAAATCCATTAGAACCTTTCCTAATCCATCAAATGATAAAGTTACCTTGCAATATATTCTAACTCAAGAAGGCCTAGTTAATGTTTCAATAACCAATAGTTTAGGCCAACTCATATCGAGTCGAACAGAAAAAAACAATTCAGGAGAACAAAACCAAACAGTTGATTTATCTTCTTTCTCTCAAGGAATTTATTTCATTACCCTCCAAACAGACAACCTACGTAATACTATAAAAATCGTTAAAGAATAATTTTAGTATTCACTTTTAAAAAAACATTCATGAAATCTTATCTTTTCTCAAAGCAATGCTTTGGGCTACTTTGTCTTTTCCTTTTCGGAATACAAATTCTTTCAGCGCAAAGCCTAAATCGACAAACATTAATTTCAAAATCAACTACTTGGAACGGTTCAACTTGGACAAATGGAGAACCAAACGAGAAAACTAAAGCAATATTCGCAGCAAATTTTACTTCTACCAATGATATTACTGCTATATCTATTCAGGTTCTTCCTAACGTAGTAGTTACTGTTTCGGATAATACAACGTTAAGTGTAATCAACGACATCATTGTAGACAACACTGCAAAATTAAAATTAGAACCAATAGCGCAACTGTTGCATAAAAATCCCAATTCTGTAAATTCTACAATTGATGTAGTTAGAAAAACTGGATTCATTGACCGTCATGCTTACACGTATTTTTGTTCACCCGTTTCTGGGCAAGCACTCAATTTATTAACGGATTATAGCTTTCCTGTATTTACTTACAACAATAATGGCAACCCTGATGGCTCAGGAAGTTATGCTCCGCCTCTTTTTGATAAGTATTATACTTGGGATGACATTGGCACACCTGTGGGTTACGATGCTACTATTCTTGAAAAAGGGGCTTGGCTCAACATTCCTGAAACAACGCTTATGGAACCTGCCGGAAAAGGTTTTATCGTTAGGGGGCCGAATTCATTTAAACTAGGTGTGGCTCAACAATGGCAGGTTAAGTTTACTGGAGAGCCTCATGATGGTAACATTACTGTTCCTATGCAAGGAGTTTCATATACGCCATTTAGTGGAAGCATTACAACACCGGTAGCTTTATCACAAGTTGACCCTAGTCCTGCACCACTTGAATACCAACCTTGTGCCAACCCAAATTACGCCATGAATTTAATAGGGAATCCTTACCCATCAGCTTTAGACGCTGATTCATTTTTATCACACCCTACAAATGTTACAAATCTAGGAGGTGCCATTTACTTTTGGTCACATAAAACACCTCCATCAACTTCAAACCCTGGCAATGGAACTGCTCCAATCAATTATACAGCTGATGATTATGTTACTTATAACTTAATCGGAGGTATAGGGACAACAATTTCTGACAGGCCAGTAGGAAAAGTTGCTAATTGTCAAGGCTTTTTTACTAAAGCTTTAAATAGCTCTGGTGCCTTCTTCAACAATGACATGCGTGATTCTAGTATAGCAACCGCAGCACAACAGTTCTACAGAAGCAATGGAACTAATATGGTAAACCCGACAACAAAGAATAGGTTTTGGGTTAGTTTTGGTGGAAAAGAAATACTTATTGGATATATGCCTCAAAAGAATGTTGCAGCTCAAAGTTCAACACCTGCTTATACTATTCCTGGGTCAGTAAATGGATACGACAAGATGTATGACGCTGAATTATTTAAAACTGCTTTTAATACAGCTACTGAACTAAATAATAGAGTTGAATTTTACAGCATTATCAATCCAACCACTCCCTGCCCAAGATTAGCAATTCAAGGAAGAAAACTAGATGCAACTTTTAATACTAACGATGTAGTTCCCTTGGGTTTTTCATGTCCGGCCGGAACTTACTCTATTAGTGCTGTTAATTTAGGTGCTGAAGGAATATTTGCTACACAATATTTTTGGCTCAGAGAAACTCTAGGTAGTGTGGTGACTTATTATGATATAAGAAATACACCATATACATTTACAACAACATCTTATACAAATGATAACACTACCCGTTTTGCCATTGTTTATGGTATACCAACACCTCCATCAATAGTTTTTCCGGCTGTTTGTGGAACTACGCTTCAAAATATATCTAATACCGTTTATTCTCAGCAAGGGCCAAATAATCATCAATACCAAGTAGCTACTGACCCAAGTTTTTCAGCTGGTTCGATTATTGGGCTTTTCAATGGAAATGTACCTCCATACTATCTCCCTTATCAGTTTAATTTAAATATCCCCGGGCTAATAAATTACAATACCACTTACTACATCAGAGTAGCAACTTATCAATTAAACGGTCAATTAGCTTTTGGATCTATTTGTCAAATTACTACACCATCACCTCCAACCACACAATTATCCCAAACGATTAATGGAATTGAAGGCTCTTGTGGTAAAACACTTAGCAGCTACAGTACAACTCTTTATTGTGGATCTCCTTCTGAACTAGGGTTTTCAACATCTGGCTGGCGATTTCAAGTGAGTACAACAAGTACCTTTGACGCAGGAACAATAGTAGGATTGGTTACATCAGGATCAAATAGTTTCAGTTTGACGCAGCTAAGTCCTTATGTACCCCAACCTAATACAACTTATTATGTTAGGGTTCAAATTAAATTTGGCAATCCCGGTGCGCAACAATGGCAAGAAGATGGAAGCGGGAATCCGGTATATGGTTCCGTTTGCCCTGTATACACGCCGGCTAATCCAGCCCCAAGAAGCACCTTATCTAACCAAACAATATTTGAGACCACGGCTTACCCTAATCCATTCTCTGGAAACTTTAAAATCAAACTCAATTCATCTTCAAATGAGCTTGTTCAAATTAAAGTATATGATCTTTTAGGAAGATTAATTGAGCAGCAAATATTTGACTATTCTGATGCAGAAACTAAAGAATTTGGTGAAAATCTAAACTCCGGCGTCTATAATGTTATAATCTTACAAGGTGAAGAATTAAAAACAATTAAAGTCATTAAAAGATAAAACTTAACCAATTACAATTTTATATTCAAAGGCTATCATTAAAATGGTGGCCTTTTTACTTAATATTTTGTCAACGCCCAACCAATATTATATCTTAAATCTTTTACCCCAAAACTCCTAGCCTATTTCCCCCCGCTACCGCGAGCGTCTTGCTCATAACATACACCACCCCTACTCACACAATGCTGTGATAATACCCCACGTCAAACCCCACGGTTTCACGTCATTGTTCGGGGCACTACACCCCACCGGAATACGGTAACCACCGCAGGCTCATGGCCGTGAACCGCTGCGTTCAGTACCCGCCTTTGTTGGGCTCTACACAGGTTGCGCCCGTTCTTTCATCGGCCAGGGCTACCACAACGGTGCTGGCAAAGCACTATACAAATCTATGCCAAAATAGCTTTCGCAACACGGGGGTAGCACGCCCAAAATGTTAAAATTGCAAAAAAAGGCTTTTTTGTACGAATAGTGTGATAATTCCAGCATTTTTAAAAAGGGTTCGTAGCAGATTGAAGGCAGGTTCAAGGCAGTCTGTTCGAGAAAAAAGCCGTTTTGTGCTACAAAGGTGCCTTAAAACTGTTTTGCAACCCGAACCTTTTAAAGCGCAAAATGGGCGTTGTGGGCGATAGATATGCTAATGGCTTTAACAAAATTTTAAGACACTCTGCAACTCCGTCCTGCCCTAGGCTAAAAAAATCGGAAACTGCCTTTTTTTATTGGCTTTTTCAGGCTGAAACTGCTCTGAAGAACCTGCCTGAAAAGTTATTATTTTGGGTGTTTTTACAGAAAATCTACCCGAGAGCTTTAACAAATTATTAAGAAAATGAGGAGGGTTTTTGGGACGGTTGGAGGCTAGGCTTTAACGATAAACAATGGAAAAGTATTAAAAAATGAACCCGAGCAGCCAATCAATTTTAGCTTAGATTCATTAAGATTTTTTACAGAAAATCTGCCGTAAAACCAAAAAAAACATCTGACTTTTAATACCTTAATACCCATCAAAGTTTTCTTTGCTTATATTTGAATTGAAATCAACCCACCCCTGTATTGCTGCTTCACTTTTTTTGTCTTGTATAACGGTTTTAGCCTATGAAAAAAATAGTCCTTCTTTTGGTTTTGGGTGGTTTGTTTTCGGTGCGGGTCACCGCGCAAGAATACGTGCACAACAATGTTCAAACGCCATTCTTTTCTTATGAAAAATGGGCTGATGACAACTACTCATTTCATTTTCAGGTATCCATCCTCGATTATTATGTGCCGGTGTTTACCAACACAACGTATATCGATGGCGATACGTTATATGTGCGTTTGACTTGTGATATCACCACCG
Organism: Flavobacterium sp. CYK-55; assembly: GCF_018413465.1. GTDB lineage: Bacteria > Bacteroidota > Bacteroidia > Flavobacteriales > Flavobacteriaceae > Flavobacterium. Next base: position 123,875 of record NZ_JAHCDK010000010.1, on the reverse strand, counting down.
AAGTATTTTATTTTGGCAACCCTTTGATTTATAATCAGAGTGTTATATACCCGCATGTGATTCCGAGCAACGTTCAATATATTGCCCTAGTTATTGATGTGCTGATGTTGGCCGATCAACCCCCACGGGATCCGATTTTGGTTCAAAACGTATACAGTCATTTCATTGACTTGAATTTAGCAACCCAACAAAATAGTGCTCCATCAGCAATGGTCTATCCGAATCCAATGCGTGATGTGTTTTATATATCAGATGATTTTGATTTTAATTCCCTGAGCATCAGCAATGCCTTGGGTCAGAAAGTGATGGTTTTGCCTAAAAATGCATCCCGCTCATATGATGTGAGAAATCTGCCTTCTGGGGTTTATTCTGTTCAATTTTATACAAAAGAAAACCAAAAAATCAAAGCCTTAAAAGTGATCAAACAAAATTAAAATGGTATGAAAAAACTCTTGACGCTTTTGGTTGTTTTAAACTGTTTTTGGGCCCATGCGCAGTGGGAATTGGTTTATACAGATGCCTCATCAATCCTTTATGACGTTTGTTGTATCAATACACAACAAATAGTGGCAGTGGGTGACAACGGAAAAATCCTGATTAGTAACAACGGTGGGGTGCTCTGGTCAGAACGATCCATCGGGATTAATTGTAAATTGATTAAAGTGCGGTTTGCCAATGAACTCATAGGCTATGTTTCGGGTATAGACAGCAACCATTCCTACTTATTTCAAACCCTTGACGGCGGAATACATTGGAACAACATTACTCCAACTTTGATTGATGTGATTGATTTTTCTTGCCCGCAACCCAACGCCTTGTGGGTAACGAGCGCACCCTTTTCTTTGTATAAAAGCCAGGATAGTGGTGCTCATTTTTCGTTAGTAAATACACAAGCGCCCGTTCAGACCATTCAATTTATCGATGATATAAACGGCTTTGGCTCGGTGGGTAATAATTTATCTAAAACCATTGACGGCGGCCTGACTTGGACAGCAATAGGGTTAGTTGATTATGGCGAGAGACGCGCTGCATTTGACTTTTACAACCAAAATGTTGGTTTTACCAAACACGGAAATACTTTATACCGAACCACGGATGGCGGGGCATATTTTGAGATGATCAATTTTTTAGATTATCCGGCTTTGCAGTTGTTTGCTACCTCTGAAGACATTGCTTGGGGCACACCTGCTGAAACCGTCATTAACCAACCCGAAAATCTAAAAACTTTTAAAATAGATTTATCACAAAACGGATTTTCATTTGAAGAAGGCCAACCTATTTTTTCTGCTTTTTATTTTGCCCATCCAACCGTGGGTTTTGCCGTTAACTACAACGGTCAAATCTACAAAAATACTACCGGCTCACTGGCTACAAGCTCAGCCAGGCAAAAAAATCAAATAAAAGTTTACCCGAACCCCGCTTCAGGCTTTGTGTATCTGCAAACGCAACAACCGATGCATATTCAGAAAATTTTAGTTTTGGATGATTTAGGTAGGGTGATTTATCAAAATAGGCTGCCGGTAGAAAATAATATTTCTTTAGATGTACGTGCTTTTGCCAGAGGGTGTTATTGGGTGGTGGTGGAAAGCGATGAGGGAAGATGGGTGGAGCAGTTGGTGGTGGAGTGATGGGTTAAAAAAATATAATTATTTCCATTCAGGGGGAATTTTCGCGCTATCTGTTTTGTCATGATTAAATACTTCGTCCGGCATTATCGAATTTCTAAATCTAAAGTTATTCTGTTCCAGCCTAACAACTTTTTTTCCTTTAGCTACATCTTTTAAATCATAACTAAAATTTCCTGGAGGAAAAAATATTTTAATATCGATATTTGGAAAATGCTTTTTAATAAATTCAATTGGAGGAACTAAATCACTGTCCGCAGAAATTAGTACTATTTTATCAACTAAACCAAGTGCGCAATCACCTACCATGTTAACAGAAATGTTTACATCAGTTCTTTTTTCCTCTGGCTTAGTAAACTTAGTTGCGCAATTAGAGCATACAATCTCTTTGTCATAATATTTTCCCCTTATGACTTCAAACCTATCCTTATTAATTAAATCATTGGCTTTAAATAATGCGCTTTGTCTACTTTTTTTACCACTATTAAGTGGAGGAGATGTGAAGTATTTAACCTTTTCAATTGTTTCGCCTGGTAAAGCAAATTGATTTGCAAATTTCAAAAAATCAATCCAATAAAAGGCCCTCCATTCTGGATGAATTTGATTAATACTCTTCTTTAATCCGTAATAGAAATTAAAACCGTCTATGTAGTAAATTGTTCTCATAATAGGCAAAAAAAAAGCTACCTAAGTCGGTAGCTATACTTTACTTAACAGTAAAGCGTGGCGTTTATGATGCAAATATAAAAGCTTAAAAACTAGAATTCCAAATTTTGGCTTATTTTTATTATTGTTGATTTATATAATTGTTCGGAAAACCTGCGGTGTTTTAGGGGATGATTTTTATATCTATTCGGTTACAAAACACCTGCGGTATTTTGGTGAGAACTTTTAATAAGGGTTGTTTTTGAAGCGGGTGGTTTTTAAGGGATTAGGGCGGGATTACCTGCGGTGATCCCTGTGGGGAGTCAGTGGTCAAGATAAAAACCAGCTTTTTGCAAAAGCTGGGATTTTTATAAAAGAATTCTGCTTACGAAAGTGAACTTTCGACGGGGATGATTTTCTGGGATTAGGATGGGATTACCTGCGGTGTTCCCTTGTGGGGGGTCAGTGGTCAAGATAAAAACCAGCTTTTTGCAAAAGCTGGGATTTTTATAAAAGAATTTTGCTTACGAAAGTGAACTTTCGACGGGGATGATTTTCTGGGATTAGGATGGGATTACCTGCGGTGTTCCCTTGTGGGGGGTCAGTGGTCAAGATAAAAACCAGCTTTTTGCAAAAGCTGCATTTTTATAAAAGAATTCTGCTTACGAAAGTGAACTTTCGACGGGGATGGTTTTCTGGGATTAGGACGGGATTACCTGCGGTGATCCCTGTGGGGGGTCAGTGGTCAAGATAAAAACCAGCTTTTTGCAAAAGCTGGGATTTTTATAAAAGAATTCTGCTTACGAAAGTGAACTTTCGACGCACAATTCTTTTATAAAAAAACCAAAGCTGTCGCTTTGGTTTTTGTCTTGCAGAGAGGATGGGATTCGAACCCACGATGCAGTTGCCCACATACAAACTTTCCAGGCTTGCTCCTTCAACCACTCGGACACCTCTCTCTGTTGGGGTGCAAATAAATGTATTTTTATTGACTTAAAAAAATTAACTGAGTTCGCCCCGTAGGGATGTTTCAAAAATGGTTTTGAACACGGCCGGGGCTACGTTTTGACCAAGCAAATACATAAGTTTGGTAATAGCGGCCTCGGTGGTGGTGTCTTTGCCTGATATCACGCCTATTTTTTTGAGTTGGGTGCTGGTTTCATATTGCCCCATGCGCACGCTTCCGCCTGAACATTGGGTTACGTTTACCACGTGCAGGCCTGATTTGATGGCTTTTTTGAGCGCTTGTACAAACCAGTTTTCGGTGGGTGCATTGCCCGAGCCGTAGGTTTCAAGTACGATGCCTTTTAATCCTGGGATTGACAACACCGCATTGAGCACGGTTTCATTCATGCCCGGAAACATTTTGAGCACCACTACATGGCTATCGAGCTGGTGGTGTACGATGAGTTTTTTGGCTTTGTCTTGTGGCCATAGCGCTGCGTGGTTCACGAGCAAATGCACGCCTGATTCGGCCAAGGCCGGATAGTTGGGCGAGGTAAATGCATTGAAGTGTTCGGCGTTGATTTTGGTGGTGCGGTTACCGCGGTAGAGTTTGTATTCAAAATACAAGCAAACTTCTTGAATCACCGGTTTGCCTTTGTGTTGTAACGAAGCAATTTGTATGGCTGTAATGAGGTTTTCTTTGGCGTCGGTTCGCAAATCGCCAATGGGTAATTGTGATCCGGTAAACACCACCGGCTTGGCTAAATGCTCGAGCATGAAACTCAAGGCCGAGGCCGAATACGACATCGTATCTGAGCCGTGCAACACTACAAAACCATCAAATTTTGCATAGTGATTTCCGACCATATCAGCCATTTTGACCCAATAAGCCGGATTCATGTTTGATGAATCAATAGGCTCGGTAAAAGAGATGGTCTCAATATGGCAATCGAGTTGTTTGAGTTCAGGAATGTTGTGCAGTAGCTCTGAAAAGTTAAATGCCTTGAGGGCTCCGGTCTCAAAATCTTTGACCATCCCGATGGTGCCACCGGTATAAATCAGCAAGATGCGCGGTTTAGACTGCATTTTGATATTTGCGTTTGTTGACTACCGGATTGGCATACATATTCAAGAAACCTTCGAGCAAAATCGGGTTGGTTTGATCAATCTTTAGATCTAACCTACGCTCAAAGAGTTGTTTTTCATTCTCGGTATAATACGCCGCGTATTCATTGGTTTTATACAACAAATCATAAGCGATATAATTGGTTGGCCACAATTTATAACTTGATAGTATAGAATCATCAATGGCTTGGGCCAAGGCTTGAATTTGTTTGTTGGTGTTGTCATTCTCACGTTCAATTTGGTCAATTTCGGTTTTGAGGACATCGCCAATATGAATGTGGATGTGCTTTTTTTGTCCCATGATTCCGCTGAGCAAGGTCATGAAATCTTCATTCTTTTCTTTGATGTAGATTTCATTGTTGGCCTCGGCCATGAGTTGCGGCATTTTGAGGGCATCGGTTGGGTCATATTCATAAGATATCGACACCGGCACCACTTTGATTTTTCTAAAATAGTCCATCAAATTGGCCTCGTCAGAACCCATGGCGAGCATTTTTAAAACACCCGAATGTGTTGCATCGTTGCCGTCTTTGGTACGGCCTTCGCGTTGGGCTATCCATACTGAGCGGTTTTCACGGCGCAACAATTGACGAATATATTCAGACATGAGTTTTGAACTCTCAAGCAATTCACGGGGTGGTAATCCGCGCTGTACAATAAAATTGCGGTTGAGTTTAGATAGCGTTCTTAAAAACGATTTGCGCACCAAGTTATCGCCAATGGCCGATGCGGTCATGACCAAACCGTGATCAAACAAAGCTCCGTTGAGCAATGAGGTATCTAGAATAATGTCGCGGTGGTTTGAGATAAACAAGTAGGAAGTGTTTTTTTCTAACTTATCAAACCCTGAAGTCGAGAGCCCGTCTGAAGTTTTTTCGAGCACTTTTTGCAGCGATTGATAAATAAAATTACACTGAAAATCGCGTATAGAATGCGTTTTGAGCAGTTGTTCTTTCCAGACTTCATCAGCTTGGTCCGGAAAACTAAAATTCATCAGCGCTTTCATCATCGGATGGTTTACCGATGCTCTTAAGGCTTCATTGACCTCGGCATCATAAAACGGGCGAATCGCGTCGAATTTTTGCATGTGTTTTTTATTTGATGCAACAAAAAAACAAAATTTATTGACAACTGCCGCTACTTTGACCGCTTAAATACCAAAAATTGCTTTTGAATTTTGGGTGGTGATTTGCGCCAATTCTTCGGGCGTGATTTGATACAAGGCGGCCAATTTATTCAAAACTTCAACAATGTAGGCACTTTCGTTGCGTTTGCCGCGATAAGGATTGGGTGCTAAATAGGGTGAATCGGTTTCTAAAACAATATGGCTCGGATCAATTTGCGCGATGAACTGATCAATCTGTCCGTTTTTAAAAGTGACCACCCCGCCTATACCGAGTTTCATGCCGCAGGCTATGGCTTGCAAAGCTTGTTCATAGGTTCCGGTAAAGCAATGAAAAATACCGCGCAATTCAGGTGATTTGGTTTCTTCGAGTATTTCAAAAACCTCATCAAAAGCGTCGCGACAGTGAATTACAATGGGCAAGTCGTATTGTTTGGCCCAAGCAATTTGTGTTCTAAAGGCTTCTTGTTGCTCTTTGAGAAAAGTTTTGTCCCAGTATAAATCAATACCGATTTCGCCCACGGCATAAAACTTTCGGGCTGAAAGTTGTTGGGCCACATGCGCTAGTTCTTGCTGAACATTTGCTTTGACATAAGTAGGGTGCAAACCCACCATCAGGAACATGTGTTCAGGATAAGCCGCCTCTAAATCATACATCGCCTGTGTATACGAAGAGTCAATAGCCGGAATAAAAAAACGGGTGACGCCTAGTTGCAATGCGCGCTGAATCATTTCTGATCGGTCATCGGCAAAGGATTCGCTGTATAAATGGGTGTGGGTATCGGTAATCATAAACTTTTAAAACTCGAGCAAAATTACAATTAAATGAATTGTTTTGCGAACTTTACCCCAGACAATTCTTGTTTTTTTACCATGGAAAAACTCCCCGATTTACTGCATGAGCAAGGCTATAAAAAAATAAAGTTTAAAGTCAGTAAAACACAGCATTTGTTGGTCAAAGCCAAGATCAATGGCGTGGCCGGATGGTTTATTTTAGACACCGGAGCCAGCAACAGTTGCGTGGGTTTTGAAGGTATAGAACTCTTTAAGCTCAGTCCTGAAAACTCGTCAACCAAAGCGGCCGGTGCGGGTGCTACGGGCATGTATACGCAAATAGCCCCCAAGAACATCTTGCAAATCGGACGCTGGAAAACCCGGCATTTCCCGCTGGTGGTTTTTGATTTATCACATGTAAATCAAGCCCTTAGCCAACACAAAGCGCAACCGGTTCAGGGCATTATTGGCGCCGATGTTTTGCTCAGCGGCCATGCTATTATTGACTATTACCACGGCTGTGTTTATTTGCAATAATCTGAACACAAGGAATTTATTTTTGGGTTTTGGTTTTTTCTGTAGTAATATTACTTACATTTGGTAGACTAAATAAATTACTATGAAAAAACACTACGCTTTATTTTGCTTGGGATTCATCACTTTGTTGTTTTCATCTGTGCTTTCGGCACAAAGCACCAACGTTATTGCGGTTGATGATTACGAGTCAATTGACAACGCAACCGGTCCTGTCATTGCTATTCAAGATGTCTTGGCCAACGATACGTTTGACGGCATGCCGGCCACTTTGTCAAATGTGGTTTTTAGTTCGATATCCTCGTCTTCAAATTACTTGACCTTAGACCAAACCACCGGTGCTATTATATTTTCAAACGGTCCGGCTCCGGTAGGAACCTACATTATTGAATACGAGATTATGCCTACCAACAGCAGCACATCAGCGAGTTGGGCAGCAGCTTATGTAAGCGTAGGATGTACTGATTTATATCCGCCTGTGGTTACCGGTGTTGTACTGCCTAATTGTAGTTCAGCTACCGGATCGGTAACCCTCACAGGTTTGCCAGCCTCTGGTATTTGGACCATTTTAAATCAAAACAACACAGCTATATATACTGGTATCGGAACCACGGCTACGATCAACAATCTTTACCCCGGTGAATATTACTTAAAAGTGCGGAATGCTCAAGGTTGTTTTACCTCGCCTGTTTATGTTGACATGCGGTACCTGAATGTGTCAATGGTAGGAAATTACACCGATACAAATACCGATGGTAATCCGAGTGTGGGTGATGTAATTCACTACAGTTTTAATGTGACCAACAACAGCGGTTGTACCATGACCAATATCCGTAGAATCTCGGGTTCACTGCCGGCAGTTGGCATCATCACTTCATTGGCAGCAGGCGCTACAGACAGCACTACAATGAGCTATAACTACACCTTAACCCAAGCCGATATCAACGCAGGTAAAGTAACCAAAACCATTACCATCGGTGGTACAGCCGGCATTATTGGGCAACAAACCTATGTCAACTTAACCTACACCAATAATTTCAACACCTCTGACGGCATCAAACTCGTTGCGTTTGTTGACACCAATGGCAATGGCATTCAAGACCCGGACGAGGCTACACTTACCAATGGCTCTTTTACGTATCAGATTAATGATGCAGCACCGGCTATTGAATTACAAGCCAACAATGCTTGCTACTTGTATGAGGTAAACCCGAACAACTCATATGACATTAGTTTTAGTGTTTATAACGCTTATCAGGCTTTTTACGGAGTGGCTCCAACGCTCAACAATATTACCGTTCCCAACGGATCAGGGGTTACTACTTATTATTTTCCGGTTACCTTAACACCTTTTACTGATTTGGGACTTTATATGTATGGCAGCAACCCAAGACCGGGTTTTACGCATGATATTTATCTGTACTATACAAACCATGGTGTGCAAACTATTGCTTCAGGAACGGTGACTTTTCACAACATTGACAACCAAACCATCACCAATGTTTCTGTTCCGGGTACTGTGCCTACAGCCGACGGATTTACGTATAATTTTGCCAACCTAGGCCCGCATGAAACCCGATATATTTATATCACACTGCAAACGCCAACCATTCCAACGGTGGCTTTGGGTGATTTGGTTCATTTTGAAGCGAGTATTGAGCCAACCCTCAACGATATTATGCTGAGCAACAACAATGCTATTTTAACACAAACCATTGTGGGCTCGTATGACCCGAACGAAAAATACGAATCGCATGGCGGACGTGTGGTGCATGCAAATTTTGGCTCAGATGACTATTTGACTTATACCATTACTTTTGAAAATACAGGTACGGCCAATGCTGAATTTGTTAGAATCACCGATGAGCTTGACAATCAATTAGACGAAACCACTTTGATGATGATCAATGCCAGCCACAGTTATACACTAGATCGTGAGGGCAGCTCTTTGACTTGGTTTTTTGATGATATTCAATTGCCGCCATCAGTGCCCAACACCAACATTGGACATGGTTTTGTGACCTTTCAAATCAAACCAAAAGCGGGTTATGCTTTGGGCGATGTGATTCCGAACACGGCCAGTATTTACTTTGACTTTAACCCGGCCATTGTAACCAATACCTGTACTACTGAGTTTGTGCCTAATTTATCTAATACCACTTTTAACTTAGACCAATTGCATTATGCCCCGAATCCGGTACAAGACCAATTGACAATTTCAAACACCACCCCGATAGAGAAAGTGAGCATCACGAACACCCTTGGACAAATCGTTCTTGAGCAAACACTGCAAACCACAGAAGCGCAGATTAATTTATCGCAACTTAATTCGGGCGTATATTTTGTAAAAGCTACGGCACAAAAACAAAGTAAAGTGTTTAAAATCATCAAAGAATAAATACCAAACCCTGTAGAAAACTCCGAATGATTTATTTGGAGTTTTCTTTTTTTAAAAACAAAAGCTATGAAAAAAACACTCCTCCTCGTATTGCTGTTGATGGGCATCATCGGTTATGCGCAAAACCTTACCTTGACTAATTATTGTAACGACTCATCGTTTGATTTGACTCAGCTCAATAGTCAAATAATGGGCAATCAAAATCCGCCACAAGCAACGATTACCTATCATTTAACACAAGGCGATGCCACCAACAACCTCAACGCCATTGCTGACCCGACCAACTTTACGATCAGCACAACACAGCAAGTTGTTTTTGCGCGGGTGCTGAACTCGATTGCATTAACCACAAGTATCGTTCCGGTGAATTTGGTTGTCAATAGTGATTTACAAGTTATTTTAAATACCATTATTACTTTGCCCAGCTCAATAGTTACTGCTTGGGTAAACGGAGGTCAAGAACCTTATACCTATCTCTGGGCAATGAATGGAACTCCTGTTATAAACGGAGGACCAACGTTTATGCTTCCGCCCAATACCCCCGGAATGTATGTTGTAACAGCCACTGTAACTGACGTTAATGGCTGTAGTAGTACTTCAACGGTGTCGGTTTTTAACCCTCCGATGATTACCATTGAGGCCAATGATGATTCGTTTACTTTATCAAACTTAGATGGCACCACTACGCCTCCGGGCAACGGCAGTGTGTTGTTTAACGATACCGCAGGGGGTCAACCGGCCAATCTGAATACTGTTTCTCTCAATTTACTATCAACCACCAATCCGAATGTAGGTTTAACCCCTGATGGCCGAGTATCTGCCAACTCGAATACGCCCAGCGGATTGTATACATTGATATACCAAATTTGTGATTTAACTGCGCCTGGTAACTGCGATACCGCTACGGTAACTGTTTTAGTGGATTATTGCAGAGCGAATACACCCATCATTGATGCCGTTACCCAACCCACTTGTTCCGTAAACACGGGCGCTGTTGCTTTGAGCGGATTACCCGAGATGGGCACTTGGACCATCAATTATAAAAAACTGCCTAATGGCCCAACACAAACGCTTACCGGCGCCGGAACAACTACAAGTATCCCGAACTTAGCGCCGGGATCGTATCAATTGAATGTTTTGGCCGAAGATATTTTGCTGGCGAATTGTTTTGAATCGTTTAATATAAATCTCAATATAAATGACAATTTGTTTGTTGTCAACACCTCTGAGCAAGGAACCTATATTGACTTTAACAATGATGGCTATACCAATGTAGGAGACATTGTTCAGTTTAGTTTTACGGTTCAGAATAGTACTTGTGGAGATATAACTGATTTCATGCTGCATTCAGGATTAGAAATTCAGGGTGGCCCTATTGCTTTCTTTCCGCAAGGAACCACCGACAGCACCACTTTTACTGCTGTTCATGTCATTACACAAGAAGATATTAATTACGGAGAAATTTCAAGCAGTTTATCTATTTCTGGAATGCAAAACGGGATACCCCTATTCAATGATTTTGCCATGTTAATCACTTATGCTTTAAACACATCCGACGGCATCAAACTCAACGCTTTTTTAGACCTCAACACCAACGGCATTCAAGATCCGGGCGAGATTAACTTTTCACAGGGTGAATTCAGCTACAGCATCAATGGCGGATCAGATATAAACATCGCAACCAACAGCGGACAGCACTACATTTACGAATCAAACCCAACCAACGTTTATCATTTAGGATATGCGGTTAATCCGGCCATAGCGGCAAATTACTCCGTATCGCCGAGCAGTTATACCAATGTGACTGTAGCTCAAGGCTCAGGCATCACAACCTATAACTTTCCGATTACCATTCTTCCTTACAACGACTTAGCCGTTTATCTGTACACTTATTCAGCACCGCCTAGACCCGGATTTATCTATCAAAATTACATCACGTATACCAACCAAGGCATTCAAGCCATTTCAGGAACGGTTACTTTTGTCAAAGATCCTTTACTGAACATTACCGGCACTTCTGCCGCCGGAGTGGTCATGAACGCCAACGGATTTACCTATGACTTTACGAATTTACAACCACACGAGACGCGTTTTATAACGGTGAATATGCAGGTTCCGACCATTCCGACAGTGGCCTTGGGACAACAACTAACCAATACATGTTCGATTACTTTAACCCCGAATGACATTGCACCCAACAACAATACTTCGAGCTTAACCCAGATTATTGTGGGTTCCTACGACCCGAATGACAAATCTGAAAGCCACGGCTCTGAGGTAGTTTTTTCAGATTTTTCAGCCGACGATTACTTGACTTATACCATTCGTTTTGAAAACACCGGAACCGCCAACGCCATCAACGTAAAAGTAGACGATGTGCTCGACACACAACTGGACGAATCTAGCGTGCGCACCATTGCTTCGAGCCATCCGTATGTGTTAAAACGCACGGGCGCTGCGCTTTCGTGGCAATTTGACGGGATTGATTTGCCGCCATCGGTAGATGGAGACCCGGTGACCGGTCATGGTTATGTGGTGTTTCAAGTAAAACCTAAAGCCGGTTTTGCTTTGGGGGACATCATTCCGAACAGCGCCAACATTTATTTTGACTTCAATCCGGCCATTGTAACCAATACCTGTACGACGGAGTTTGTGCCGTTTTTGGGCGTGGATGTTTTTGCGGGCGGAAGTTTAGAATATTATCCGAATCCGACTTCGGGCATGGTAACCTTTAACCTGAAAAACAGTTCATCAGCCATAAACACTGTTGAAGTTATGGACATTCTGGGCAAAACATTGCTTTCAAAAACGGTTGACTATCGTGAGGCGACCCTTGATTTATCCTCTTTTGAAAAAGGAATATATTTGGTAAAAATAAAAGCCAACGGACAAGAAGAAACCATTAAAATAGCCAAACAATAATCCTGTAAACATTCATGAAAAAAAATTATAACCTCATATTCTTATTTTTAGGAATATTGTGTAACAACTCCTTATTAGCACAAGCACCTGTAGCTAACCCTGCCTTTTTTGAGATATTTGCGTCAGATTGCAATTCGCCTTTTATGTATTTAATAAGCAGTGGCAGTGTGACTAATACCGGAGGCGGTGTAAATTGGAGCACAGTGGATCTTGATCAAAACCAGCCCGGAATTCAAAGCGAAATCGACGTAAATCCTCAAGGGTTTTTTATGGTGTCAAATGGGAATATTTCATTTATGCCTTTTCCGATTGGCCCTCCGCTACAGAGCGTAGACATCAGCTATACGGTACAAGATCTTATGGGTAACACTTCAAACGTTAGTACGATTACTTTTTTGATACACCGTTTACAAACGTATGCTAGCATCATCACACAACCCACGTGTGAATATCCGAATGGTGGTTCCATCACAATCCATAACGTATCGGCTGTTGGTGGGCCTTGCTCCCTAAAACTTTACAAAGACGGAATCTCTGAACCTGTTGGAACTTATCAGCTATTTCCGGGACAGCCAGAATCCGACTTATTTATTCAGGATCTTACCTTCGGAGATTATTTTTATGAGATTACCAACGACAATTGCGGGATTATTGCCGAATACTATAAACCCGCCGGCTATCTGACCATTGACAATCCGCTCAGCGCAACAGGAACCGGAACTTATCAGGATTACAACAATGACGGTATTGTCAATGTGGGCGATATTGTCAATTATCAGTTTACTGTATTCAACAGTAGTCCAGTTTGTACAATGAACGATGTGGAAGTTTATTATCTGATTACACCCACGGGCGGGCCGATACCTATCCTTGCCCCAAGCGCAACAGATGCAACGACACTAACCGGATATGCTCCGATTACTCAAGAACACATCAACAGTGGTCTTGTGCATGCGCCTATCAACATAGGTGTTTCTAACCCGGGCATTAATCCTTTTAGTGTACCGATAAATGTAGCTTTGAATATCTCAGACGGTATTAAACTCAATGCGTTTATTGATACCAATAACAACGGAGTTCAAGACAACGGCGAACAGAATTATACCGAAGGTTCTTTTAGTTATCAAATAAATTCAGGTGAGAGCCACCAAGTAATGACTTCAACCGGAACGCATTATTTATACGAAACCAATCCAAACCATTCGTATACTTTGCAATACAACATTAATCCGAACAACAATTATTGCGGCACACAATACACCATAGCAACATCATCCTACACGGGGATTACTGTTGCCCATGGCTCCGGAATTGTGACTTATAATTTTGCCATTACCGCAGTTCCTTGTACTGATATTGCTGTATACCTTAACTCATATTGGAGCAGACCCAGACCCGGTTTTACTTACACCAACACCATTAATTATAAAAACGAAGGAAATCAAGCCATTCCAAGCGGCATCCTTACTTTTACCAAAGACAACGCTGTAACCGTTACGGCGGTTTCAGATTCTGGGTATACAGCCAACGCCAGTGGATTCACATTGAATTTTTACAATCTTAATCCCGGCGAATCCAGATCGGTTACCGTAACCATGCAAGTGCCGACCATTCCCACGGTAAGCTTGGGGCAATTGCTCACCAATTCGGTTTCGGTTACCCCTACAGACGCTCATATGGCCAACAACAGCCAGAGCATAACTCAAAACATCATTGGTTCATATGATCCGAACGACAAAACCGAAGCCCATGGCGGAAAGATTGTGCATTCTGGTTTTACAGCCGATGATTATCTGACCTATACCATTCGCTTTGAGAATACCGGAACGGCCGAAGCCATCAATATTCGCGTAGATGATGTTTTAGACAACAAGCTCAATGAAGGTTCTATCAAAATGATACGCGCGAGTCATAATTATACGCTCGATCGCATAGGCAATCACTTGACTTGGCGTTTTGACGGAGTTAACTTGCCGCCTTCGGTAGCCGGAGACGAAGTAACCGGTCATGGCTACATTGTGTTTCAAGTAAAACCTAAAGCCGGTTTTGCTTTGGGGGACATCATTCCGAACAGCGCCAACATTTATTTTGACTTTAATCCGGCCATTGTAACCAATACATGCACAACAGAATTTGTGCCGTTTTTGGGCGTGGATGTTTTTGCGGGCGGAAGTTTAGAATATTATCCGAATCCAACTGCTTCAACAGTCAATTTCTCAATGAAAAATGCTATAATCGATAACATAGAAATCAGCGACATCCTCGGAAAAACATTGTTGTTTAAAGCAGTTAAAAATGCAAATGCTTCAGTAGATTTATCCGACTTGAACAAAGGTGTATATTTTGCCAAACTCAGCAGCGGTGCTCAAGAAAAAACCGTCAAACTCATTCGCCAATAACGATGAAACGATATAAAAAAACCCGCTCTGTTGAAGCGGGTTTTTTATTTATTTCTTAAACGAAAAATAAGCAATAATCGCACTGATGAGCATCATCACTCCGCCCAATATAAACGGTGCTCCGGCAAACTGAACCGGCGCCTGGTCATGCGTAAAATAATAAAACAACATGCTCATAAGCGGTGGCCCTACAATGGCCGAAGCGCTCATCAAACTCGTGAGTGTTCCTTGAATCTCACCTTGCTCGGTGGGTGGCACATCGCCTGAAATAACCGACTGCAAAGCCGGACCGGCTATTCCGCCCAAACAATAAGGCACCAAAAAAGCAAACATCATCCAGCTCTGGGTAGCAAAGGCAAACATAAACATGCCTAGAGCATACAGCGCAAAGCCCACATAAATTGATTTTTCATTGCCGAGTTTGGGGTTTACCCACCGAATGAGTCCGCCCTGAACCAAGGCCACCAAAACACCGATAACACCCAATGAAATACCGACCATTTTTTCATCCCATTTAAACTTATACATGGTATAATAACTCCAGTTGCCTTGCACCGCGTGTGAGGCTACATACAAAATAAAAACCGAGGTAATCAGCCCAATCACTTGTGGATATTTTCTCAAATTGAGCAAAGCACCCACCGGATTGGCTCGCTTCCAATCAAATTCTCGACGATTGCTTTTATCCAATGATTCGGGCAAAATAAACAGTCCGTATATAAAATTTAGCATACACAAAACCGCAGCGGCATAAAACGGAACGCGCGCTCCGTACTGCCCGAGCAATCCGCCAATGACCGGCCCAATGATAAACCCAAGCCCAAAGGCTGCACCCACCATTCCAAAGTTTTTGGCGCGGTTCTCAGGGGTGCTCACATCAGCAATATAAGCCGAAGCCGTGGTAATACTCGCTCCAGTCACCCCAGCAATAATGCGCCCAACAAACAGCCAGCCTATGGTCGGAGCCATCGATAAGAACAAATAATCAATCGCAAAACCAAACAGCGAAATCAAAATCACCGGCCGTCGTCCGTATTTATCGCTCAAATTGCCAATCAGTGGCGCACAAATAAACTGTGTAATCGCATAAGCAAACGTGAGCCAACCGCCAATTTTGGCCGCCTGCGAAATATCGCCGTGAATGAGTTCTTCAATGAGTTTCGGAATCACCGGAATAATAATACCCCAACCGGTAATGTCAATAAGCATCGTGATAAAAATAAACCCGATGGCTGCTTGTTTCTGATTTTGTTTCATGATGCCGTTTGTTTGGTTGCTGATTTTTGGGGCGTGCCGCTTCGTCGTGCCTCCTCGCGTCGCGCTGTCCGCGGCAATTTGACCGCCCTACGCAAAGCTTCGGGCGCTCAAGATTTCTGCTCCCATCGCTCACGCGGCTGCACAAATAAACGAAAAATCTGTGGGAAACTGTGCGGTTTTTTGACCTGCGAGGTTGGGTGACCTGCGAGGTTTATCAAACCTTGTAGGTCTTAAAAAAAAATCCCGCCTGAAAAAACAAGCGGGATCAAATATATAGGCGTCCCATCCGGGAACGTAAGAAACCCTTAAAGCTCTAAGGCTTTTTTAGGGTTGTTATCCATTAATATTTCTACCGGATTCTCGAGCGCTTCCTTCACTGCTACTAAGAAACCTACTGATTCGCGTCCGTCAATGATGCGGTGGTCATAAGAAAGCGCCACATACATTACCGGAGCAATCACAATTTGTCCGTTGCGCACAATCGGTCTATCCACCACATTGTGCATGCCTAAAATACCTGATTGCGGCGGGTTGATGATCGGCGTGCTGAGCATACTGCCAAACACACCACCATTGGAGATGGTAAAAGTTCCGCCGGTCATTTCATCCACGGTAATTTGACCATCACGAGCGCGCAAAGCCAAACGTTTGATTTCGGCTTCCACACCTCTAAAAGAAAGGTTTTCTGCATTGCGCATCACCGGAACCATCAATCCTTTCGGGCCTGATACCGCTACGGAGATATCGCAAAAGTTATAGGAGATTTTCTCTTGACCGTCAATCATCGAATTCACATCCGGATACAATTGTAAAGCGCGGGTAACGGCTTTGGTAAAGAACGACATAAAGCCCAAGCCCACGCCGTGTTTGTTTTTGAATTCGTCTTTGTATTGCTCGCGAAGCGCATAAATGTTGGTCATATCTACTTCGTTAAACGTAGTAAGCATGGCTGTTTCATTTTTGGCCGAAACCAAACGCTCGGCAACTTTTCTGCGCAACATTGAAAGTTTGGTACGCTCGCTGCCCCGGTTACCGCCGGTGGTGGGCGTTCCCATAGAAGCTACCGCATTCACTGCATCGTCTTTGGTAATGCGACCGCCTTTTCCGGTGCCGATCACGTCAGAAGGTTGCAGGTTTTTTTCGTCTAATATTTTTCGAGCAGCCGGTGAGGGTGCTTGCGCTGCATAAGTAGCGGCTGGTGCTGGTGCTGGTGCAGGTTTAGAAGCTTCTACTTTAGGAGCTTCGGCGGGTTTTTCGGCTGGGGCTGGGGCTGCAGGTGCAGCGGCGGCGGTTTTGGCAGCGGCGGTGTCAATCAAACACACCACAGCGCCAACGGCTACCGTATCGCCTTCTGAGGCTTTTAGGGTAATGACGCCACTGGCTTCAGCCGGAAGTTCAAGGGTTGCTTTGTCTGAATCAACCTCGGCAATGGCTTGATCTTTTTCTACATAATCTCCGTCTTTCACGAGCCAAGTTGCGATTTCCACTTCTTTGATCGATTCGCCCGGTGATGGGACTTTCATTTCTAAAATCATAGTAATATATTTTAGTTATTTCTCTAATTAGTATTGAACTGTTTTAGAATATTCAAAATACCTGACAGCCACTGGCTGTCCTCCTTTTAATTTCAAATATCTCTAAAATCATAGTAGTATATTTTAGTTTATTCTTTATTGTATTGTTTCTGTTTTCTCTGCTGCCCTAGCCCCGATCGAAGCGGAAATCCTTTTGGTTCTTTCTTGAAGAACCCAAAGATTGCAGCGCAGAGCGGGAATGAGCTTCTTATGATCTGAATAAATTTTTATCAAATACCATTCTAATGGCATCGGCATGGCGGCGGCGATCACGCGTGTGACTTCCGGCAGCCGGTGCTGCATAAGCTTTGAGCGATGCTAAACGCCAAGGCACCAAGTCGAAATTCATGAGCATATAACTATAGGCGCCCATGTTTTTCGGCTCTTCTTGTGCCCAAACAAAATCATCGGCCTTCGGATAGCTTTTGATGATGGCTTTGAGTTGCTCTACCGGCAACGGAAACAGCTGCTCAATGCGCACCAAAGCTACATCGTTGCGGCCTAAGTTTTCACGCTCGGCCAAGATGTCGTAATAAAATTTACCGGTGCAGAACACTACGGTTTTTACTTTTTTCTTGTCAACGCCGGTATCGTCTATGGTTTCTTGGAACTCGCCTTTGGCCAGCTCGTCAACGGTAGATACACACAGCGGATGGCGCAATAAACTCTTAGGCGAGAACACCACGAGCGGTTTGCGGAATTTGGTTTTCATCTGACGGCGCAACAAGTGGAAAAAGTTGGCCGGTGTGGTACAATCGGCTACATACATATTGTGACGGGCACAAAGCTGCAAGTAGCGCTCCATACGCGCCGATGAGTGCTCAGCCCCTTGTCCTTCATATCCGTGAGGCAACAAAAGCACGATGCCGTTTTGGTTGTTCCATTTGTCTTCGCCACAAGAAATGTATTGGTCAATCATGATCTGGGCTCCGTTAGAGAAGTCACCAAACTGCGCTTCCCAAATGGTGAGTGCATTCGGATTGGTCAAGGCATAACCGTAGTCAAATCCGAGTACGCCGTATTCTGAAAGGAATGAATTATAGATGTGGAATTGTCCTTTTTTGTCTTTGAGTTGGTTGAGCAAGATGACTTCTTCTTCGCTGTCTTCAACTTTCACTACCGCATGACGGTGCGAGAAGGTTCCGCGCTCAACGTCTTGACCTGAAATACGCACATCGTAGCCTTCGGTAAGCAAGGTTCCGTAGGCCAAAGCCTCTGCGGTTCCCCAATCAAGGGCGTTGTTGTCATACATCGTTTTGCGATCAGAAACAATTTTTTGAATCTTGCTGATGAATTTTTTGTCTGAAGGCAAATTGGCAATGGTCTCGATGATTTGATCGAGTTTTTTGCGGTCAAATTTGGTGTCGACTTTTTTGAGCATTTCATCATCTGAAACCTGAACAAAGCCTTTCCACTCGTCTTGCAAGAAGGGTTTGATGATGGTTTTATCTTTTTTGCGCGAAGCTTGAAGGTTTTCATCGAGCTTGGCTTTGTAATCATTTTCAATTTTGGTTACATAAGCTGCATCAATAATGCCGTCGGTGATGAGCTTCTCGGCGTAAATGTCGCGTGGGTTTTTGTGACGCGCGATGATTTTGTACAAGACCGGTTGGGTAAAACGCGGCTCGTCGCCTTCGTTGTGTCCGTATTTGCGATATCCGAGTAAATCGATAAATACATCGCGTCCGAATTGCATTCTGAAATCAAGGGCAAACAACATGGCGTGCACCACGGCTTCAGAATCGTCGGCATTGACGTGTAACACCGGTGAAAGCGTTACTTTGGCAATATCGGTACAATAGGTGGATGAACGCGCATCGAGGTAATTGGTGGTAAAACCTACTTGGTTGTTGATGACGATGTGAATGGTTCCGCCGGTTTTGTATCCGTCCAGCAAAGCCATTTGTACAATTTCATACACGATGCCTTGTCCGGCTACGGCCGCATCGCCATGTACAGCAATCGGCAATACTTTTGAGAAATCGTCCGGGAAATATTTGTCTTGTTTGGCGCGAGAAATTCCTTCAATCACGGCACCTACGGTTTCAAGATGCGAAGGATTCGGCGCCAAATTAATGTTGATTTTTTTACCTGATTTGGTTTTGCGCTCAGAGGTAAGCCCTAAGTGGTATTTTACGTCACCGTCAAAATATTCTTTGTCATAGTCTTTTCCGTCAAACTCTGAGAATATATCTTGGGTGGGTTTTTCAAAAATATTGGCCAGCGTATTCAGACGTCCGCGGTGGGCCATACCCATAACAAAATGCTCTACGCCTTTTTCGGCAGCCGCTTCAATCACGGCATCAAGCGCGGGAATGAGACTTTCGCCGCCTTCGAGCGAGAAACGTTTTTGTCCGACATATTTGGTATGTAAAAAGTTCTCGAATGAAACCGCTTGATTGAGTTTTCCGAGGATGTGTTTTTTCTGCTCAGCGTTAAAGTTGGGCTGGTTGTCATTTTGGTTGATGCGCTCTTGTACCCAATTGACAAAAATCGGGTTTTCCATGTGCATGTATTCAATACCAATGTGTTGGCAGTACATATTTTGTAAATGCACCAATATTTGTTTGAGTGAACACGGCTGTTTGCCCAATACTCTGGCGGCATCAAAAACGGTTTCTAAATCGATTGCGCCCAGACCGAAATGTTCTAAATCTAAATTGGGTGCATACACACGACGATCGCGTACCGGATTGGTTTTGGTAAACAAATGACCGCGGGTTCTATAGCCATCAATCAGACGAAGTACGTTGAATTCTTTTTGAAGTTTTTCAGAACCGGTGCCGGTTTGAGCTTCGGCAGCAATTTGCTCACCGATGTACTCACCCGATGATTCCAACCCAAAGTCAAAACCTTGGAAAAATGCTCTCCAACTGGGTTCAACGCTGTCTGGGTTTTGGGTGTATTGTTCGTATAAATCGGCAAAAAACTGGGTATGTGCTGCGTTCAGAAATGAAAACCTGTCCATAATTTATATAGGAATGTGCGGATTTTTAAAAAATGTTAGGCAAAAGTACAATAAATGCCTTTCATTTCTCATTAATTTGGATACTTTTATGTTTTAATCAAAAAAAAACTTGACATGTTTAAAAATGTGTTTTTTTCGGATAGAATAAAATGGATTTTCGCATTTTTTAGTTTGCTTTTAACCATCACCTCAAACGCTCAAAACCAAACCCCTAAAAGCGACTTTTGGGATCATGTACGCTTTGGCGGAGGCTTCGGAATTAGTGTAGGTTCAGGCTATACCGATATTCTGATTGCACCCAGTGCTGTTTATAATTTTAACGATTATTTTTCGGCTGGTGTAGGCTTGCAGGGCAGTCATGTAAAGTTTAAAAACGAATATACGTCAAATATTTACGGCGGAAGTTTGATCGGGTTGTTCAATCCGATGGAGGCCATTCAGTTATCGGTTGAATTAGAGCAAGTTCGCGTTAATCAAGAATTCAAACAATTGGAATACAAACGCAACTTTTGGAATACCGCCTTGTATTTTGGTGCCGGTTACAGTACTGACAACATAACGGTGGGTTTCAGATATAATGTGCTGTTTAAAAAAGATGATTTTGTGTATAGCGAGGCCTTTATGCCGTTTGTTCGGGTTTATTTTTAAATTAAGAAAAACTACAGAAAATCCTCAGCGCATAAATTGCAAATCTTACTAATTTAGTTTTCTGAAACTCTCGAGAAGGTTCAAACATTTTTATTATCAACGCCATTTAATATTTATATCATGAAAAAAATTCTTTTAGGCATTATTGCCAGCGTTTTTTGCGCATCATTGAGCTTAGCGCAAGCCAACAACCCTTACAATCAATTTGGAATTGATGTAGTCACCGCAGCCAAAGCTGTTTATGTTGATTATCAGAATGGTAAACTCAACAACATTGATCAAGAAACTTTAGACCTCTACATCAAAAAGTTCTTTCCGGAACAGGGCAACATTTCATTAGCTGATTTTAATCAAATTTTAGCAAGCTTCAAAAATGCTAACAATGCTTCAATCATTAAAAATGCTAAGTATTCAAACGAAGCCAAGGTTTTTTTACAAAAATCACTAGAGCACTACAGCATAACCAAATTGGTTGACGAAGTTCAAAAAAGTAAAATTGCTGATCGTGAAAAAAAGGATGTCTTGTGTGTTTTGGCCATCAACTACAATTTGATAGCGCCCTATTTTGATCAGACCGAAACTTCGCCCGGCAAAGGGTCACTTGGTCATAGCAATTATTCAGACACCGTACTTTTGAATCGCTCTAACGGATACAACGCTATTATTTGGGGCGGTATTGGGGCTAGTTATGGAAGCACATTTGGCCCTATAGGCACTGCTGTTGGCGGACTCGTCGGCCTTGTTATTGGCGGATGGATGGACGAAGGCAGTATTAGAACAGTTGTTGTTAATTCTTCAAGCGGCTCTTCTGGTTACAGTTCTGGATGGGGTGCCCAACCGTAAAAATTAATTAAACCACAGTGAGATAGCTTACTGTGGTTTTTTATACATTTATCTATGCAAAAAAAGTTTTTGATTCTGTGTTTTTGTTTTTTCTTCATCGGTTTGTATGCCCAACAAACGCTCCGAGGAAAAGTTGTTGATGCAGCATCAGGCGAACCTTTGTCATTTGCGAATATTATATTCAACAACAACAGCGCTCTATCGGTTAGTAGCGATATCAACGGTACATTTAGTTATTATTCGGCTCAAGAGATTACTTCGCTTAGGTGCAGTTTTATTGGTTATCAAACCAAAATAGTACCTTTTACAGTAGCTCCGAACTCGATCATGACTATTGCCTTGACTCCGGATAGTCAAAATTTGAATGAGGTTACGGTTTATCCCGGTGAGAATCCTGCTTGGCGCATCATGAAAAAAGTTATTGAAAACAAAGACATCAACAATCCTGAAAAATCAGGGTCTTTTACTTATCAATGCTACAACAAATTGGTTGCTGATCTTAAGCTCAATTCAAAAGACCAAAAAGACAGTATTGGCTTGAAGCAATTTATGCGGGGAAAACATTTATTTATCATGGAAAACGTAACGCGCAGAAAATTTATCGCCCCCGATTTAAGCGATGAAGAAGTTTTGGCTACAAAAGTCTCAGGATTTAAAAACCCGATGTTTGCCTCTGTCGCTACTGAAATGCAACCTTTTTCGTTTTATCAAGACAACATCAAACTAATCGATATTCACTACTTAAATCCGATCAGCTCTGGCAGCTTAAAAAAATATAAGTTTAAAATTGAAGACTCTTTTCTGAAAGAAAAAGATACTGTTTTTATTATTTCGTTTGAACCTAAAAAAAACAAGAACTTTGATGGATTGAAAGGATTACTGTATATCAACTCAAATAAGTATGCTGTGCAAAATGTAATTGCATCGCCTTATCAACGCGGTAAGATTAATTTAAAAATTCAACAACAATATCAATTAATTGGAGGAACTTATTGGTTTCCGGAACAATTAAATTACGTATTGCAACTTGATGAATATCCGTCTAAAAAAGCCGGTTTTGTTTTTGAAGGGAAAAGCTATCTTAACCAAGTGCAGATTAATCCTAAACTTACCCGTAAAGAATTTGCGCTGGAAGCGGTTCATTTAGCAGCTGATGCAGGCCAAAAAGACACATCGTTTTGGGATGAAAACCGAAAAGAAAAGCTCAATAATCAGGAGATTAAAACCTATCGCTTTATGGATAGTATCGGGCAAAAACATCAGTTTGATCGCTATTTGAGAATAGCCGAAAAAGCAGCCAACAATCGAGTAGATTTGGGTTATGTTGATCTTGATCTTTCTCAAACGTTCCATTATAACGAGTTTGAAAAATTACGGTTAGGAACTGGTTTTTACACCAATGAAAAAATCTCTTCAAAATTTTCATTGGGCGCATTTGCTGGTTACGGAACAGGCGATTCTGAGTGGAAATACGGTTATGAAGCCAACTACTTTATTTCAAAAAAACACGAGCTATGTATTGGTATTAGCCATCAAAACAATCTATTTGAAATCGGAGGAACTGATTTGAGTCTGTATGATAAAAATATACTAAAATGGAGAAGGTTTATAAGTTCGTGGTTTGACAATGTTCATCAAAACTCAATTGTTGCTCGGTATAGAATTTCAAGATATTTAACTGGTGAAACTTCGCTCAACAGAACAAGCATTAAGCCTGTTTACCCTATTGATTTTGTTTCAAATTTGAGCCGATACCACAATACCGATTTGAGAATTTTCTTGAGGTTTGCTTACAAAGAAAAAATAACGCAGGTTTTTAACAGAAATATTAGTTCGGGAACCACCTATCCAATCTTGTACTTTTTTGGATCAAAAGGAATCAAAAATTGGTTTAACTCAGACTTGAATTACCTCAAATTACAAATGGCTGTTGAACAAAGCTTTTACACTACTAATTTCGGAACAACTTCCTACCGATTTGAGTCAGGCTATATCAACCAAACAGTACCCTTAGGTTTGCAGTTTACCGGTGAAGGCAGTTATGATTCCGACATCCCTTATGTGACTAAGAATACTTTTCAAACCATGAAGCCGTACGAGTTTTCATCTGATCGATATGCACATCTATTTTTAAAACATCATTTTGGCACTTTATTATTTAAAACCAAATATGTGCAACCCGGTCTGAGTATATATAATCATTTGGGTTGGGGTCAATTATTAAATCAACAAAACACAGCAAATCTTTGGTTTAAAGATCAAAAAAATGTGTTTTTAGAAGCCGGATTAGGCTTAGACAATTTGATTAAGGTAAACGTCTCAAATATTGGCTACTTAGGTATAGGAACTGCTGTTTTTTATCGATACGGATATTATGCCCATCCGGAAGCGAATGACAATCTAGCTTACAAAATTACTTTTCAGTTCAGCACACAATAAATCACAAAATAATGAAATCAACAATTCAGACCTTGCTTGTGTTTTGGTCTGCCATGCTGTTATTGTGCAGTAGTTCGTTATCAGCTCAAAACCTATATCGCAAAGATTGCATCTATTTAATTTGTCGCGGAACCAAACAAAAAGTAGGTTTAATAGCCGAAAAATACAATCTTAAAGATCCGCATATCACACATGTTGGAATTGGACTTTGGGTGCGTAAAAAATTTATGATTTATCATGTAATCAATGACCGCAACGGGCCTTCAGATTTGGTTATTGAATCGCTTGCAGGTTTTAAAAGCCCTCAGGATTTATTCTATCTGAGTATTTGGGCATGTGCTATATCAAAAAAGGAACAGCTTAGATTATATGAAATTCTTCAGAGTTATTCGAAGCAAAAAATCACCTTCGATACTGATTTTAAAGCCCAAAATAAAAAACTTTATTGCTCTGAATTTTGTGTTGAAGTTCTAGAAAAATTAAACAACAAGAAGTTTCATTTTGTTAAGAATAAACAAACCTTGGATTTTTTTTCTTCAAAAATATTAGAGCGCGAGGTTATAGAATATTATCCGGTTGACTTTTTTCGGAATAATCCCAATTTCAAAAAAATATTTGAACAAAATATCAATTAGTATCGGTTGCGAAACCAGACTTTTACCCATTCGCGTTTGAGAATCAAAAAAGCTACTTCTTTAGAAAGTTTGTTTAGGTCTGAACCGTCGAGCTTTTTAACTTGATCTTCTGAAACATCAACAATGTAAAGCAAGTTGAGATATTCGGCAAATTTGTATTGAATAAGCCGGTACATTTTTTCGTGTAGTTGTATTTTGAGTTCTTCAGGCGTGGTGCTCATCGGAAAATCAACACCTTCATTGGCCAAATTAAAATCTTTGTTGATTTGCTCAATGAGTTTAAGGTAGAGCTCTTGTTTTGAGGCTTCATCCAAAAGCATATCGGTATTTAAAGGCGCTATAAAACTCATCATTATTTAAGTGTGATTCTGATTTAATTTCTGAACCAATTTAGCCAACAACACATCGCCGCCGGCATAAAAAAACACGGCTCCAATAGGCGGATTGGCTGTCGGAAGATAGTCAAACGTTTTTTCGGACCAAGCCCAACAATTAAAATAGGTTCCAACAAGTTCAATAAAAACTACGCAAACCGCAATAAAATAATACAGATTTTGCCAGCGTTTTCGTTTGAGTAAAGCAAAAAAGAACACGGCAAAAACCAAGGTAAAGATATCGTTTAACCACCAGCCAACCGCTAAAAATGACAATAAAAAAAGAACGGTAAATATTTTTCGAATGAGCGCATCACTTTGTATTGCCCAATTTCTGTGCGCCCACACATAACCTGAAGCATAAACAATGGCATGACCAAACGGAACATACATCGGAATTCCATCGGTTCGATAGTGATACATCTTGAGCCACTCGCAAAAAATAAGCTCACCGATATATGAAAGCCAAACCATGTGCATCATCAACAGCCGAAGAAGTTTATCGGCTGAAAGCCACATCAGCAAAAAATACAAAATGGCCATGACATTGGTTACACAACGCCCGTTCATGGGAGTCTGAACCGATTCTACAGACAAGGCCAACGGTGTAAAAGCGAAGAAAAAGACAGCTAAAAACCACAGTGTTTTAGGGTTTTCAGTGTTTTTTCTGAACAAAAAATTGATGGCTTTTGCGTTCATTTTTATACCGAACGACCCATTAAGTTCAATCCAAAGGCATGAAGCATTTGCTTGGCTTCTGAACTGATTTGTAATTGTTCTAATGATTGAAAAGCTCTTGAAGTGTAGTCTTGAATTGCAGTGCGCGTAGCATTTACGGCTCCGGTTTGTTCAAAAATTTGCTTGACCGATTCAATTTTATCGGTTGGGTCATTGGGTTTGATTGAATAAAGTTGATCTAGTTGTTCGCGCATATCTGCCGAAGCAAACTCAACCGCTTTAAGATAAAGATATGTTTTTTTGTTCTCGATGATATCGCCCCCTACTTGTTTGCCAAAAGTTTCGGGATTGCCAAAAGCATCTAAATAATCATCTTGCAACTGAAAGGCAATGCCTAGATTTCGGCCAAAATCATAAATCAAACGAGCATTTTCAGTACTGGTTTGGGCAATGATGGCGCCCATTTGCAAAGCTGCACCCACCAAAACCGCCGTTTTGAATTCAATCATTTTGAGGTATTCAGGCAAAGTCACATCATCTCGGGTTTCAAAATCAATATCACATTGTTGTCCTTCGCAAACTTCAAGCGCCGTTTTGCTAAAAAGTTGCGCCAATTCTTTAAAAATCTCCGGCGGGTATTGCTCAAAATATTGATACGCCAAAATAAGCATCGCATCACCCGAGAGAATTCCGGTGTTGAGATTCCATTTTTCGTGTACAGTTTCATTGCCGCGACGAAGGGGCGCATCGTCCATAATGTCATCGTGAACAAGCGAAAAATTATGAAAAACCTCAACCGCCATAGCCGCTGGTAATGCTTCTTGGCTGTGTTTTCCAAAGATTTCGGCACTCATTAAAGTCAAAATGGGTCGGATGCGTTTTCCGCCCAAACTGAGGATATATTCAATAGGCTCATAGAGATTTTTAGGCTCTTTTTGGGGTTGATGTTGCTCAAGATAAGCTTGAAAATTAGCCTGGTAAACTGCGAGACTTTGCATGTAGAAATTTTTGGCTAAAGTAAATCTTTCTGTCGGGTTTGACAAAACAGCATTTGAACCATATGTTAAAAAATTGTAAATACTTTGGAAACTTTTTTGGTATTTAAAGTTTCCATTTTACATTTGCCCAGAAATTTATCCCACCTATGAAAGATAAAATCATCAAAAAGGCAACCGATATGTTTTTGAAGCTCGGCTTTAAAAGTGTGACGATGGACGATATTGCCTGCGAGATGTGCATTTCAAAAAAAACCATCTACAAATATTTCAGCAACAAAGAAAAACTCATTGAAGAAGGCACTGAAGTGGTGCATCAAAAAATTCATGCGGTAATGGACGAAGTAGTCGCTCAAAACCACAATGCCATTGCCGAAAACTTTGAATTGCGCAAAATGTTTAAAGAAATGTTTCAATCGTTTGATCATTCGCCGGCCTATCAGCTCAAAAAACACTATCCGGAGATTTATGAAAAAATGATGGCCAACGAAGTAGAAGATTGCAGTACAATGTTCCGTCAAAACATCTTCAAAGGAATCTCAGAAGGTTTGTACCGAGCAGAAACCGATGTAGAAGCTGCCGTAAAATTCTATTATACTTTGATTTTCTCGATCAATGAAAACACCATGCTTGAGAAAGATGCCTACGAGCTTGAAGCCAAAGCGCTTGAATACCATACACGAGCTATTGCAACGGCCAAAGGCATTGAAGAATTAGAAAAACAACTATCCAAATACACTTATTAATAATCATCAGTCAGCTTTATGAAAAACAAACTCTATCTCATTCTGGTGCTGTTTTCGGTAGTGATGTATGGGCAAAATCAGCCTCAAACGTATGCATTTACGTTACAAGAGGCCATTAGTCACGCCATTGAAAACAACTACACTTCCATCAACGCCAGCCGCGACGTACAAGCCGCCCAAAAGAAAAAATGGGAAACCACAACCATCGGTTTGCCACAAATCAGCGGAAACGTCAATTACTTGAACAATTTAAAAATCCAACAAAATCAAATTACGGTTAACGGTCAAAGCACGACCATCGCGTTTGGTAATTACAACTCGATGGATGCCAGTCTTAAATTGACCCAATTGATTTTTGACGGTTCTTATTTGGTCGGATTGCAATCAGCAAAAACCTATTTGAAAATTTCAGAAAATGCCAAGGTAAAAACCCACCAAGAATTGCGCGAAATTGTGACCAATACTTATGGAAACGTTTTGTTGGCCGATGAAAGCATCGCAATTTTTGAGCGCAACAAAGCAGCTTTAGAAAAAACTTTAGGTGACACTAAGGAAATCTACAAAAACGGTTTTATTGAAGAAGAAAACGTCGAGCAATTGCAAATTACACTCGCATCGGTCAACAGCGCGCTCGAGAATGTAAAACGACAAAAACGCATTGCGCTTGATATGCTCAAACTCGTTTTAGGCATCAACCTCGAAGATCAATTAACCTTGAAAGACAAGCTTGAAAACCTAACCCAAAACAATATGGATTTGGCCATTCTCAAAGAAGAGTTTCAAGTTAAAAACAACATCGATTATCAAATTGGGCAAAACACACTCACCAGCAGCGAGTTGTTGCTCAAGTTAGAACGCAGCAAAGCTTTGCCGTCATTGGGCGCACAAGTAAATTTTGGTTCGAATACTTTTGGGAGCAGATTTACCATGTTCAACAGTGATCAACTTTGGTTTAATTATTCGAATGTTGGTGTTGGATTGACCGTTCCGCTTTTCAGTAGTTTAGGCCGAAGCGCACGTACGCAGCAAGCCAAAATCGCTCTCGAGCAATCTAAAACCCGACTCTCAGAAACCGAGCAAAAACTCAAATTAGATTTTGAAAAAGCCAAAAGCGATTATGAATTCAGCTTAGAGCAATTGGGCACTTCAAAAAGCAATTTGAACCTAGCCGAACGCATCGAGAACAAAAATCAAGTCAAGTTTAAAGAAGGACTCACGTCAAGTTTTGATTTGACCGATGCGCAACGTCAGTTGTACAGTGCGCAACAAACCTATTTGCAAGCCATGGTGGATGTCATTACCAAAAGAGCTTCGCTTGAAAAATTACTCAGTAAAAACTAAATAAACACTAAATACAACCATGAAAAAACATATCACACTCATTTTGGCATCGGCATTACTGGTCATCGGATGCGGAAAAAAAGAAGAAGCCACGGGTTCTATCGACGATTTAATCAAAGGCAAAAAAGTAACCGAACTACAAGCCAAAAAAACAGCCTTACAAGCAGATATTGACAAAATTGATGCGGCGCTTACCCAGCTCAACGTAAAAGTAGACGAGGCTTTGGTCTCGGTACAAGCCATTCAAGACACGGTTTTTACGCATTATCTTGAAGTTCAGGGAAATGTGGACACCAAAGAAAACATCATCGTACAACCAGAATTCAGTGGGACATTGGTGAGTCTCAATGCCAAAGCCGGACAAAGCGTAGCCAAAGGGCAAATTTTAGGGCGTGTAGATGACGCCGGCCTGAGCCAACAACTCGCGAGTTTAGAAAATCAATTTGCGCTGGCCAAAACCAATTTTGATCGTCAGAAAAATCTTTGGGACAAAAAAATTGGCTCAGAAATGCAATACCTTCAAGCGCAAACCAATATGATCAGCGCGCAAAAAGGCGTGGCACAGCTAAAAGCACAATTGGCCAAAACCGTGATTCGCGCTCCGTTTAGCGGAACCATTGACGAAGTTTTTGTTGAAAAAGGTCAAGTTGTTGCGCCGGGCACACCGCAAGGTTTGATGCGCATCGTAAACGTGAGTAATATGTATGTGTCAACATCAGTGCCTGAAACCTATATCGGCAAACTCAAAGTCGGAACCGAAGTAGATGTTTTCTTAACATCACTGGGCAAAACCTACAAAGGAAAAGTACGCCAAGTAGGCAATTTCATCAACCCGAGCAACCGCAGTTTCGGTATTGAAGTAAGCGTTCCGAACCCACAAGGTTTGTTGCGCCCGAATCAAGTGGCCAAGTTGCGCATCATTGATTACACCAACAAAAAAGCCATCGTTGCTCCATCAAATTCCATCCAAAAAGATGCTTCTGGCGAAAACTATGTATACGTAGCAACCAACATCAAAGACAAAACAGCCACGGCCAAAAAAGTAGTTGTTCAAGTAGGCCAATCATCTGACAATGTTACTGAAATTTTGAGCGGATTAACTGCCCAAGACATGATTGTAACCGACGGTGTGAACAACATTTCTGAGGGAATGAAGCTTAACTTCTAAACGAAACATTCTTTGATACACATCCTTAAACAAAAAAAATGAGCAAGCATAACAAAGAATTTAGCATATCAAGTTGGGCCGTTGACAATCGGGTAACGGTGTACATCTTGACTTTTATCATCGTCGTGGCGGGGATTTATTCATACATCTCCATGCCGCGTGAAGATTTCCCTGAAATCATCGAAAACAAAGTATACATCTCGTCGGTTTTCCCAGGAAACTCAGCTGAAGATGTTGAGAAACTCGTTGTAAAACCACTCGAAAAAGAATTCAAAAACATCAGTGGCGTGAACAAAATTGCTTCGAGTTCGTTTCAAGATTACGGAATGATCGTTGTTGAATTTGATGACAAAATTGGCATTGAACTCGCCAAACAAAAAATCAAAGACAAAGTCGATAACGCCAAAGCCGACACCGATTGGCCGAATCTAGACAACGGAAGCAAAGTCGAGCCCAACGTATTTGAGCTCAACATTTCTGAAGAAGTTCCGGTGCTCAACATCAACCTCAAAGGCGATTACACGGCGCAACAACTCAAAAAATTCGGCGAAAAACTGCAAGACGATATTGAAGAAGTTCCCGAAGTAAAAAAGGTGGACATCCTCGGGGTTGACAACAAAGAAGTTGAAATTGCGGTGGATATTTTTAAAATGACCGCGGCTCAAGTAAGCTTTGACGATATTCAAAACGCTGTGCGTAGTGAAAACATGACTTTGTCGGGCGGAAACTTGGTTTCACAAGGCTCGCGCAACAACATCCGCATCATTGGTGAGATGAAAGATCCGACCGAACTCAACCAAATCATCGTAAAATCATTTGGCGGATCGGTTTATCTAAAAGACATCGCTACCATTAGCTTTAAAGAAAAAGAGCGCACCACTTATGCCCGTGAACGCGGTCAAGAAGTCGTCATGCTCAGCGTTAAAAAACGTTCGGGTCAGAACATGATTTCGGCCATTGAACAAGCGCGCGAAAAAGTAACCGAGGCACAAGCCAATTATTTGCCTAAAAACCTCAAACTCGAATTTACCGGTGATCAATCATCACGTGTAGAACACCAAGTAAATGAACTTTCAAACCACATTATTTTCGGGATTATCCTAGTGATGATTGTACTCATGTTTACCATGGGATTGCGCAACTCGTTGTTTGTGGGCGCGGCCATTCCGCTGTCGATGTTCATTGCTTTTGCGCTCTTGGCTTCGATGGGCAAAACGCTCAACACTATGGTTTTATTCGGGCTGGTTATGGGATTGGGAATGCTCGTAGACGACGGTATTGTGGTCGTTGACAACGTATTTGCCAACATGAAAAAAGGCATGACACGACTGCAAGCTTCGAAACTAGGAATCGGCGAAATTGCTTGGCCGGTTATCTCCTCTACCGCTACCACGCTGATGGCTTTCTTGCCGTTTGCTTTGTGGCCGGGCACGATGGGTAAATTCATGATTTATTTCCCGATGACTTTATCGGTCACCTTAGGCGCATCGTTGTTTGTGGCGATGGTGGTCAACGCAGCCATGACGGGCGGTTCGATGGATATTGAAGACAGAAACGTTTCTAAAAAGAACATCCGTCGCAACACCATTTATATGGGCGTTGCAGCCGTGATTTTTTTGGTGGTGGGATACAGCACCGACGGTAAATTTTTCAAATCAATGGGGCATTTAGCCGTGATTGCTTTGGGTATGATGTGGGCTTATCACTTAAAAATTTATCAGTGGACACAAGACTTCCAGCACAGTTTCTTTCCGAGAATGGAAGAAAAATACAAAATCTTTTTGGCTAAAATCCTCACCGGACGCAATGCTTGGTATGCTTTTGTGGGCATCATCGGAATGCTCATCTTATCCTTTGTATTGGTAGGTGTATTCCCGAGAAAAGTGCTCTTCTTCCCGGACAACATCCCGAATCAAGTTATTACTTATATTGAATATCCACAAGGAACCGACATTGAAAAAACCAACAAAGCCACGCGTTATGTCGAGCAACAAATCGTCAAAATTCTCGATAAATACCAAGACAAATCAACCGGTGAGAATTACTTGGCCGAATCCATCGTTTCACAAGTAGGTGTTGGCGCCGGTAACCCAAATGTCGATGCCGGTTCTGCCAACGAAACGCCTTATAAAGGAAAAGTCTCGATTAACTTTAGAGAATTCAAATTCCGTCGTGGTGTGGATACTTCAAAATTGCTCGAAGAAATCCGCGGATTGGTCAAAGGAATTCCGGGTGCCATTGTAACGGTTGAGAAAGATTCTAACGGTCCGCCAGCCGGATATCCGATTAGTTTGGAGCTTAAAGGCGACGATTACAACCAAATGTTGGCCGAATCGAACAAGATCATTTCGTACATCAACTCTAAAAACATTCCGGGCATTGAAAAACTCCAAGTTGACATCAACAAAGACAGTCCGGAACTTCAAGTAAGTGTAGATCGCGCCAACGCCGGAAGCATCGGAGTATCCACCGGACAACTCGGATTTACTTTGCGTCGTTCGGTTTACGGCCAAGAAATTTCTACCTATAAAGAAGGCGATGACGATTACAACATCGTGATGCGTATGCAGGAAGATCAGCGCAAAAACGAGAACATTTTGTTCAACCAATCGCTCACATTCCGCAATCCGAACAACGGACAAATCATGCAAGTTCCGGTTTCAGCGGTATCGCACACAGATAAAACCAATACGTTTAATATGATCAAACGCAAAAACCACAAACGCGTGATGACCATTTATTCCAACGTATTGACCGGTTACAATGCCGATGCGATTACCAAAGAAATTGCCCAACAAATGGAAACTTACAAATTGCCTAAAAACATTGCTTACGGATTCTCGGGCGTACAAGAAGAACAAGGCAAAAACCAAGCATTCTTGAACATTGCGTTCTTGTTGGCTATTGCCGGAATTACTTTGATTATTGTGTTGCAGTTCAACTCCATGTCTAAAACCATGGTGATTCTCTTTACGGTGCTCTTGAGTTTTAGCGGTGTTTTCTATGGCTATGTGATTGCCAACATGGATTTCGTGATTCTGATGACCATGATGGGCATCATCTCACTGGCGGGAATCGTGGTGAAAAACGGTATCGTACTCATGGACTTCTTTGTGTTGCTCATGGATCGAAAAGTTGAAGAAAAAGGCGTCGAATCACACGATGATTTAACCTTAGACGAAATCAAAGAAGTCATCATCGAATCGGGCAAATCGCGTTTGCGTCCGGTATTGCTCACCGCGCTTACCGCCGTGTTGGGTTTAATTCCGCTGGCCATTGGTTTGAACTTTGACTTTTTCTCACTCATCACTGATTTGAACCCACATATTTTTATCGGAGGTGACAACGTGATTTTCTGGTCGCCATTGGCTTGGACCATCATCTTCGGATTAACCTATGCCACCATTTTGACTTTGGTGATTGTTCCTGTAACCTTCTTCTTGGTTAAACGCATCAAGTATCGCTTGCGTGATAGACGCGCTGCAAAACTTGCCGAATAAATACAACAAAACAAACAAACAAACGCAAAAAAGCCCGCTTCATCAGCGGGCTTTTTAATATTTTAAATCTTAATTTTTAGTTTTTGCTCACATAAGCAATTTGGTTGTCGGTATAGCGCACGCGGCTCAATTGCGATCCGCTCCAAAATGACCACTCGCCTACTTTTTGTCCTTGCGCATAAGTGCCCACCGCAAGTTTATTGCCTTGCTCGTCATACGATGTCCATGCGCCATCGAGTTTTCCGTCTTTATAAAAACCTTGTTGTTGTACTCTTCCGTTGTCATAGAAATACGTAATTTGAACACGGTTTCCTATAACTTCAAATTGAGGTTCTAATGCTTGGGCTTGTACCAATCCTGAAATCATCAATCCTGCTAATATCACAAACTTTCTCATATGTAGGTTGTTTTAAGTTGTTTTCAATACCTCAAAATTAGGTTTTAATTTACATTAACCAAACTTTTACTTAACAATTTGGTAACATTGGGTAAAAACTTAACATTGAAAATTTCACAAAAACACCGTTAACCCTTGTCAATAGGGCGTTCCCTGCGGGTCGGGCTGTGCGCTGTATCTCCCGAAAAAAACGGGAGGATGCCGCTTCCATCCCTAACGCAGCGCCGTATCTTCAGCAAAAAACCGTATGGTAAATTGACAATTATGGTTAACTTTGCGCGGTTAAAATTTCAAACATGTACAGAAGTCATACTTGCGGCGAACTCAACAGCGCCCACATCAATACCCAAGTAACCCTCGCGGGTTGGGTACAAAAATCACGTGATAAAGGATTCATGAATTGGGTTGATTTGCGCGATCGCTACGGCATTACGCAATTGGTTTTTGATGAAAGCCGCACCGACAAAACTGTGTTTGAACAAGCCAAAACTTTAGGTCGTGAGTTCGTAATTCAAGTGCGCGGAACAGTCATTGAACGCGAATCCAAAAACCCCAACATCCCAACAGGCGATATTGAAATTTTGGTACAAGAACTCACCGTGCTCAACGCGGCGATTGTTCCGCCATTCACCATTGAAGACGAAACCGATGGCGGCGAAGACATTCGTATGAAATACCGTTACCTCGACATCCGACGCAATCCGGTAAAAAACAGTTTGTTGTTCCGTCACCGCGTGGCCATGGAAGTGCGTAACTATCTTTCAAAACAAGGTTTTTGCGAAGTTGAAACACCTTATTTGATTAAATCAACACCTGAAGGCGCTCGTGATTTTGTGGTTCCGAGCCGCATGAATCCCGGACAATTTTACGCTTTACCACAATCGCCGCAAACCTTTAAGCAATTGCTAATGGTGGGTGGAATGGACAAATATTTTCAGATTGTGAAATGCTTCCGCGACGAAGATTTGCGCGCGGATCGTCAGCCTGAATTCACGCAAATTGATTGCGAAATGGCTTTTGTAGAACAAGAAGATATTTTAGATACTTTTGAAGGTTTGACACGTCATTTACTCAAAGAAATCAAAGGCATTGAGGTAGATAAATTCCCTCGTATGACCTATGACCACGCCATGAAAACCTACGGAAATGACAAACCCGATATTCGCTTCGGCATGGAATTCGGCGAGCTCAACGCAGTAGCGCAACACAAAGATTTTAGCGTATTTAATTCGGCAGAACTCGTGGTAGGTATTGCTGCGCCTGGTTGTGGCGAAATGACCCGCAAAGAAATCGATGCGCTTATTGATTGGGTAAAACGTCCGCAAATCGGTGCTTCGGGCATGGTGTATGTAAAATGCAACGAAGACGGAAGCTATAAATCATCGGTAGATAAATTTTATGACCCAACTGATTTAGCTGCTTGGGCTAAAGCCACCGGAGCCAAAGCAGGCGATATGATTTTTGTGCTTTCAGGTCCGGCCGACAAAACCCGCACACAACTCAGTGCTTTGCGTATGGAAATCGCTACCCGATTGGGCTTGCGTAAACCTGATGAGTTTGCTCCGCTGTGGGTGATTGACTTTCCGCTTTTAGAAAAAGATGAAGACAGCAACCGTTGGCATGCCATGCACCATCCGTTTACTTCGCCCAAACCTGAAGATATGAAATTGCTCGAAACCGATCCCGGAAAAGTGCGCGCCAATGCTTATGATATGGTACTCAACGGAAACGAAATTGGCGGCGGTTCGATTCGTATTCACGACAAAGAAACCCAACAACTGATGTTTAAATATTTAGGTTTTTCTGATGAAGAAGCCCGCAATCAATTTGGGTTTTTGATGGATGC
The DNA here is from genome assembly GCF_018413465.1 of Flavobacterium sp. CYK-55. Taxonomy (GTDB): domain Bacteria; phylum Bacteroidota; class Bacteroidia; order Flavobacteriales; family Flavobacteriaceae; genus Flavobacterium. The sequence goes on along the minus strand of NZ_JAHCDK010000010.1, from coordinate 87,976 downwards.
ATTTCAATATGGCGCACCACCACACGGAGGTTTAGCGTTTGGTTTAGACCGATTGGTGGCCATTTTGGGCGGACAAGAAACCATCCGTGATTTTATTGCGTTCCCGAAAAATAACTCTGGCCGCGATGTCATGATTGATGCACCTTCGGTGATAGATTCAGCTCAACTTACAGAATTGCAAATTCAGCTCAATTTAAGTTAAGTTTATTTTGAAGAAAAAAGCAAAAAGCTTGTAAATCAATAAATTTTACAAAAAAATAACCTTGAGCTGTCATTTGTATACTTTTAAAAGTTACATTTGTTTTTATTTAATTTTTATTAACATTACCATGCGCACAGGCACTGTAAAATTTTACGTTGAATCTAAAGGATACGGATTCATCACAGATGAAGAAACTGGCAAAGACATTTTTGTTCACGCCTCAGGAGTTAAAGCTGAAGAACTTCGCGAAGGAAATCGCGTAAGCTATCAGGAAGAAGACGGAAGAAAAGGGAAAGTAGCCACTGAGGTTCACCTTCTTTAAATTATATCTATTTTCAGACTTTACTAGACTACGCCTCGAATTCACCGAGGCGTTTTTCATTATTTATCATTGCTCTTCAAGATGTAAAGGCACTATTTTTTTATTATTTATAATGAATAAAAATTACGCTGTTGCCTTTCTGATTTATAGACTAAATTTTACTTTTTGGTTGCTAATTAATGAATGAAAGTTATCTTTGTCGTTGAAAAATTTTAAAGTATTCCAGCAACATGCAATCGAATCAATTAGATTATCTTCCGATTATCATGCAAATGCTTCTAGCTGTTGGTTTTGTAGTGATGACCATCATTATTTCCGGCAAATTAGGCCCGAAGCGCTCCTCTCAAATAAAAGACAAAAATTTCGAATGCGGTATTGAATCTGTCGGCAACGCACGTATACCCTTCTCGGTAAAATATTTCCTAGTAGCCATTTTGTTTGTTTTGTTTGATGTAGAGGTTATTTTCCTTTATCCATGGGCCATAAACTTCAAAAGCTTGGGCGCCGAAGGCATGATCAAAATGGTCATTTTCATGGCACTTTTACTTGTTGGTTTCTTTTACATCATCAAGAAAAAAGCCTTAGAGTGGGAATAAAATTTATTTCAAATGATGAATTTTCAATTCTAACCGATTCAAAATTCAAGAATGAAAACTACCATGAGCGATTCTAAAATAAATATGGTTGCACCGCCTGAAGGTGTGGTTGGCGAAGGTTTTTTTGCCACAAAACTCAACGATGTTGTAGGTCTTGCCCGAGCCAATTCACTTTGGCCTTTGCCGTTTGCTACTTCTTGCTGCGGTATTGAATTTATGGCCACCATGGCATCACATTACGATTTGGCCCGATTCGGCTCTGAGCGTGTGAGTTTTTCTCCTCGTCAGGCCGATATGTTGTTGGTAATGGGCACCATTTCTAAAAAAATGGCTCCGATTCTTCGTCAAGTTTATGAGCAAATGTCAGAGCCGCGTTGGGTCATTGCCGTTGGCGCATGTGCCTCATCAGGCGGAATTTTTGACACTTATTCTGTGCTTCAAGGCATTGACAAAGTGATTCCGGTTGATGTGTATGTACCGGGTTGTCCGCCCAGACCGGAACAAATTGTGGACGGCGTGATGAAATTACAAGAAATGGTGAGAACTGAATCTGTTCGTCGCAGAAGTTCACCAGAATACCAAGAACTTTTGGCTTCTTACAACATCAAATAATTGAGATGGCATTAGAAAACACAGATATCCAAAATAAACTCACCGAAGCTTTTGGCGACGGCGTTAAAAATTTTCAGCAAGAGCAAGATGTTTTTGCTTTTGAAGTAGATCCGGCACAAAACACCGCTGTGATTTTGTTTTTAAAGAACAACCCAGAATTGCGCTTTGAATTCCTAACAGATGTTTGCGGAGTTCACTATCCGGACAACGATGCCTCAGAACAATTCTCGGTGGTTTATCACCTGCACAATTGGTATGAAAACAAACGCATCCGCATCCGTGCTTTTTTAAACGGCGCAAAACCCGAAATCAAAACCGTCAGTAATATTTTTCTTTCTGCCAATTGGATGGAACGCGAAACCTATGACTTTTTCGGTATTGATTTTATCGGACATCCGCAACTCAAACGCATTTTGAACATGGATGAAATGGAATCGTTCCCGATGCGCAAAGAATTCCCGATGGAAGACAGCGGCCGCACCGACAAAGACGACCGTTTCTTCGGAAGAACCACTACCAACTGTTAATATAACTCCAGATAGCACATGTCAGATTTATTGTTATCACCAGAGCATCGATACGCCAAGGTAATTGACCAAAGACGAAACGAAGACGGCAGCGAACTCTCGATACTCAACCTCGGGCCAACGCATCCGGCTACGCACGGAATTTTCCAAAACATATTACTGATGGATGGCGAGCGTATTTTAGATGCCGAGCCAACTGTGGGATACATCCACCGCGCGTTTGAAAAAATTGCCGAAAACCGACCGTTTTATCAAATCACGCCACTCACTGACCGCATGAACTACTGTTCATCGCCCATCAACAACATGGCATGGTGGATGACTTTAGAAAAGTTATTGGGCATTGAAGTTCCCAAACGCGCACAATATCTGCGTGTTATTGTCATGGAACTCGCCCGTATTACCGACCACTTAATTTGCAACTCTATTCTCGGGGTTGACACCGGAGCCTATACTGGCTTTTTATACGTGTTTCAATTCCGTGAAAAAGTATATGAGATTTACGAAGAAATCTGCGGCGCTCGCCTCACAACCAACATGGGTCGTATTGGTGGGTTTGAACGCGATTGGCCGGAAGAAGCTTTCAGAAAACTCAATGTGTTTTTAGAAGAGTTCCCGGTAGCTTGGAAAGAATTTGAAAACCTTTTTGAGCGCAATCGTATTTTTATTGACCGAACTGTAAATGTAGGTCCAATCAGTGCTGAGAAAGCCATTTCATACGGATTTACCGGACCGAATTTGCGTGCAGCCGGCGTTGATTATGACGTGCGTGTAGCACATCCTTATTCTTCGTATGAAGATTTTGATTTCAAAGTTCCGGTAGGAACCTCTGGCGACACTTATGACCGTTTCTGTGTGCGCAACGCAGAAGTTTGGGAAAGTTTAAGCATCATTCGTCAAGCCTTGGCTAAATTACCTGAAGGCCCTTATCACGCTGATGTTCCTGATTATTATCTACCGCCAAAAGAAGACGTATACCACAATATGGAATCGCTGATTTATCACTTTAAAATTGTGATGGGTGAAGTTCCGGTTCCGGTGGCCGAAGTATATCACGCTGTTGAAGGCGGTAATGGAGAACTCGGTTTTTATTTGATTACCGATGGCAGCCGAACACCGTATCGTTTGCATTTCCGTCGTCCGTGTTTTATCTATTATCAGGCGTATCCTGAAATGATTAAAGGCGCGATGCTTTCAGATGCCATCGTGATTTTGTCTAGTTTGAACGTGATTGCCGGAGAACTCGACGCATAAAATAAATGAAGAATTTAAATTTTCAGTTTAAATGAAAATAACCCAACATCCACAGCAAATCAACATCACCGAGGCCTTGATGGAGCGCATCAACGAACTCATCAGCCACTATCCGGACGATAAGAGAAAATCGGCTTTGTTGCCCGTTTTACACGAAGTTCAGGATGCGCATGACAATTGGCTCAGCATTGAGCTGCAAGACAAAGTCGCTGAAATCTTGGGCATCAAACCTGTTGAAGTATATGAAGTGGTGACTTTTTACACCATGTTCAATCAAAGACCGATTGGCAAGTATATGTTTGAGTTTTGTCAGACCTCGCCTTGCTGTTTGAACGGCGTTGAAAACCTGATGGATTACACCTGTAAAAAACTTGGAGTTGGCATAGGTGAAACCACCGCTGACGGTATGTTTGAAGTGCGCGGTGTAGAGTGTTTGGGCGCTTGTGGCTATGCTCCGATGATGCAATTGGGCGATTATTACCACGAACATTTGAACGAAGAAAAAGTAGACCAACTGATTGCTGATTGCAAAGAAGGTAAAATCAACTTACACGATAAATAATATGTCGAAAAAAATATTATTAGAAAAAATCAACGTTCCGGGGATTAAAACCTACGAAGTATACCGCAGAGAAGGCGGTTATGCTTCGGTTGAAAAAGCCCTCAAAAGCATGACTCCGGACGAAGTAGTTGAAGAAGTCAAAACTTCAGGGCTACGCGGTCGTGGCGGTGCGGGTTTCCCGGCCGGTATGAAGTGGAGTTTCATCGATAAAAAATCAGGAAAACCAAGACATTTGGTATGTAATGCCGATGAATCAGAACCGGGTACTTTTAAAGACCGTTTCTTGATGGAATACATTCCGCATTTGCTTATTGAAGGCATGATTACCTCGAGCTATGCCTTGGGCGCAAATTTGTCCTATATATATATCCGCGGTGAATACATGTGGGTATACAAAATTTTAGAGCGCGCTATTGCCGAGGCGAAAGCTGCCGGTTGGCTCGGAAAAAACATCCTCGGAACCGGTTATGACTTAGAACTCTACGTTCAAATCGGTGGCGGTGCTTATATCTGCGGCGAAGAAACTGCCCTCATTGAATCGCTTGAAGGAAAACGCGGAAACCCAAGAATCAAACCACCGTTTCCGGCGGTATCAGGTCTTTGGGCCAATCCGACGGTTGTAAATAATGTTGAAACGATTTCAGCCGTGCCTTGGATTGTGAACAATACCGGCGAAGAATACGCTAAAATTGGTGTTGGAAGATCTACCGGAACCAAATTGATTTCAGCCTCAGGACATATCAAAAATCCGGGTGTTTATGAAATTGAATTAGGCTTAAGCGTAGATGAATTCATGAATTCTGACGAATATTTGGGCGGAATGAGCTCAGACCGTCCGCTTAAAGCGTTTGTACCGGGGGGAAGTTCAGTACCTGTTTTACCCGCAAATTTGATTTTTAAAACCGCTGCCGGCGAAGACCGACTCATGACCTACGAATCGCTCAGCGACGGAGGTTTTGCTACAGGCTCTATGCTGGGTTCAGGCGGATTTATCGTATATGACGACACGGCTTGTATTGTGCGCAACACGTGGAATTTCTCGCGTTTTTACCACCATGAAAGCTGTGGGCAATGTTCTCCTTGCCGTGAAGGAACCGGTTGGCTTGAAAAAGTTTTACACCGCATTGAAAATGGTCACGGTCGTGAAGAAGACATCGAACTTTTGTGGAGCATCCAAAGCAAAATTGAAGGCAACACCATTTGCCCGCTCGGAGATGCTGCTGCTTGGCCGGTGGCTGCTGCAATTCGACACTTTAAAGAAGAATTTGAGTTTCACATCAGATTCCCTGAAAAGGTGAAAAACAGAGAACATTTTGTGGCAGAGCCTTTTGAAAAAGTGCGCCATTTATTAAAACAAACCGTATAATGAAAAGCTGATTTCAGCTTTAAATCTAAAGATAATGAAAGTAACTGTAGACGGTCAATCAATTGACGTAGAACCGGGAACCACCATTTTGCAAGCTGCCCGAATGATCGGCGGCGAGTCGGTGCCACCGGCCATGTGTTATTATTCTAAACTCAAAGGAAGCGGCGGAAAATGTCGTTGTTGTTTGGTAGAAGTTTCTAAAGGAAGCGAAGCCGATCCGCGTCCGATGCCTAAATTGGTTGCCTCATGCGTGACTCAAGTCATGGATGGTATGGAAGTCAACAGCAAATCTTCTGAGCGCGTAACCGAAGCCCGCAAAGCCGTCACTGAATTCTTGCTCATCAACCACCCGCTTGATTGTCCGATTTGCGACCAAGCCGGCGAATGTGATTTGCAGAACTTAAGCTTTGAGCACGGAAAATCAGAGACGCGTTTCATTGAAGAAAAAAGAACTTTTGAACCAGAAGACATTGGTCCGAACATTCAGTTGCACATGAATCGTTGTATTTTGTGTTACCGTTGTGTGATGGTAGCCGACCAACTTACCGACAATCGTGTACACGGAGTTATGGACAGAGGCGATCACTCGAACATTTCAACCTGTATTTCAAAAGCGATTGACAACGAGTTTTCAGGAAACATGATTGACGTTTGCCCGGTAGGTGCGCTCACCGATAAAACGTTCCGATTCAAATCAAGAGTTTGGTTCAACAAACCATACAACGCACACCGCAATTGCACCAAATGTTGCGGAAAAACCACCGTTTGGATGTTTGGTGATGAAATTCAACGTGTGACCGGCCGTAAAAACGAATACCATGAAGTGGAAGAGTTTATTTGTAATGAGTGTCGTTTTGACCACAAAAATCCGGCGGATTGGGTAATTGAAGGGCCGCGCAAGTTTGAAAAAGACTCTGTAATTAACCAAAACAATTACACGCGTAAATTGGGTAAAGTAACCATCCACACCGAGAAAAATATTTTGATGGGACGCGATACCGACCGCAAAAAAATCAGTATGCAAAACGTGCCACTGACCGAAGAAGATATTAAAAACCAACAAAACTTAACCCACAATGGATAGTGCTTTTATCATAGAAAAAAGTGTGGTTATTGTAGTGGTTTTTGCCATTACCATGCTTATGGCGATGTACTCAACTTTGGCCGAACGAAAAATTGCTGCTTGGTTGCAAGACCGAATCGGACCGAACCGCGCCGGAATCGGCGGTATTTTTCAACCGCTGGCCGACGGTTTAAAATTATTTTCAAAAGAAGAATTTTTTCCGAATACACCCAACCGTTTCTTATTTGTCGTTGGGCCTGCGATTGCCATGAGTACAGCGCTGATGACCAGTGCCGTGATTCCTTGGGGCGATAAACTGCATTTATTTGGTCGCGATATTATTTTGCAAGCCACCGACATTGATGTGGCTTTGCTTTATATTTTCGGGGTGATCTCAGTAGGTGTATATGGAATCATGATTGGAGGCTGGGCTTCGAACAACAAATTTTCTTTGATGGGTGCTGTTCGTGCAGCTTCGCAAATGGTTTCGTATGAAGTAGCGATGGGCTTATCAATCATTGCGCTTTTGATGATGACCGGAACTTTGAGCTTGCGCGAAATAGCAGCACAACAACCGGGCATGCACTGGAATGTTTTTTATCAACCGCTTTCGTTTTTGATTTTCTTGATTTGTGCTTTTGCCGAAACCAACCGTACACCGTTTGATTTGGCTGAGTGTGAATCAGAGTTGATTGGTGGTTATCACACCGAATATTCATCAATGAAGATGGGCTTTTATTTGTTTGCCGAATATGCAAACATGTTTATCTCATCAACCATTTTGGCCGTCTTGTTCTTTGGTGGATACAACTATCCGGGCATGGGCTGGGCGATTGAAAACTGGGGTGTAAATGTGGCCAACATCATTGGTATTGCCGTGTTGTTTGCTAAAATCTGCGGATTCATATTCTTTTATATGTGGGTTCGTTGGACGATTCCAAGATTCCGTTATGACCAATTGATGCATTTGGGTTGGAAAATTTTGATTCCGCTATCGATTGCCAATATTGTGATTACCGGAATTGTCATTTTAAGACACGAAATTGCAGCTCTTTTGGGTATGTAATTAAATATAAAGTGCGTTTGGGCAGCACTCAAAAAAGCGCAAAATTTTATATATCAACGCCAAACAGATTTTTTATGAACGAAGAACTCATTTCAAACGAGGTGATTTCTGATAAAATTTATTACATCAGAAATACCAAAGTAATGTTAGACCGTGATTTAGCTATGCTATACGGAGTCGAAACAAAAAGGATTAACGAGCAAATCAAGCGAAACAAAATGCGCTTTCCCGAGCACTTTATGTTTCAACTGACAGCTGAAGAATACGAAAACTTGAAGTCGCAAAATGCGACTTCAAGTTGGGGCGGATCCAGAAAATTGCCTTACGCTTTTAGCGAACATGGCATTTTGCAGTTGGCCAACGTATTAAAAAGTGAACGAGCTAGCCAAGTAAGCATCCAAATTATTGAGGTGTTTGTCAAACTCAGAGATTTTCTGTTGACGAATTTGAATTGGAAACTCGAACTCGAAGAAATAAAAAAGAAATTGGTGAGTCAAGACCAAAACATCGAATTGGTTTTTACCTATTTAGATGAGTTGATGCACCAAAAACAAATGAATAACGAACGAACGAAAATAGGTTTTAAACCGGAATTATAAATAAAAACCCAATGCCCTAGCCCCGATAGAAGCGGCATCCTTTTTTAGCTTTTGCGTTGTAGTGCAACGAAAACCAAAGGCAAAAAAAGATAAAGCGGATAGCGGGAAAAGGCTTCTGAAAAACAATAAAAACAAATGGCTTCTATTGAAACTATTTCATTGTCAGGCAGAAAAGTAGTGGTTTCCAACAAGCAAATGAGCTTTTGGGAACGCCTTTATCTGGTTGCGATTATCAAAGGGTTGTTCATTACCCTGCGCCACCTTTTTAAGCGCAAAGTGACTATTCAGTATCCGGAGCAAGTGCGTCCGATGAGTCCGGTTTATCGCGGTCAGCATATGCTTAAACGCGATGAGCAAGGTCGTGAAAACTGTACGGCTTGCGGATTGTGTGCGCTTTCGTGTCCGGCTGAAGCCATTACGATGGTGGCCTCAGAACGCAAACCGGATGAAAAACACTTGTACCGCGAAGAAAAATACGCATCGATTTATGAAATCAATATGTTGCGTTGCATTTACTGCGGATTGTGCGAAGAAGCTTGTCCGAAAGACGCCATTTATTTGACCAAATCAAAAGTTTTAGTGCCATCGAGTTACGATCGCGAAGACTTTATTTTTGGAAAAGACAAATTGGTCATGCCGTTGGAGATGGCCATGCAAAATACTCAATCTAAAAACGCGAACTAATGTCAGTAGTACTCATTTTATTCTGCGTGTTATCGGCCATTACTTTGGCTACCGCGTTCTTGACCATTTTTACCAAAAACCCGATTCACTCGGCGATTTATTTGGTGATTTGTTTCTTTTCGATTGCCGGTCACTACTTGCTTTTGAACTCACAGTTTTTGGCCATCGTGCACATCATTGTTTATTCGGGTGCCATCATGATTTTGTTTCTCTTTACGATCATGCTCATGAACCTCAATAAAGAAGATGAAGTCCACAAGCCGCGCGTGACACGTTGGGCTGCGGTGGTTTTGTTTTGCTTGATGTGTTTGGTACTCATTGCCATTTTTGTGAATTCAAAACCTATTGTGGGCGAATATGTATCAACTGGTGAAGATTACCAATCGATCAAAGTACTCGGAAAAGTATTGCTCAACGAATATATGGTGCCGTTTGAATACGCGTCTATCTTGTTGTTGGCAGCCATGATTGGAACGGTATTATTGTCTAAAAAAGAAAAATCACAAAAGTAAGATGAACAATATTCTGAATCAAATAGGTATTGAGAACTACATCTTTTTGAGCGTCATTTTGTTTTGCATTGGCGTTTTTGGAGTGTTGTATCGCCGAAATGCCATCATCGTTTTTATGTCGATTGAAATCATGTTGAACGCCGTGAATTTGTTGTTTGTGGCGTTTTCAACCTACCATCAAGATGCCCAAGGACAGGTATTTGTATTTTTCTCGATGGCGGTAGCCGCTGCCGAAGTAGCCGTTGGATTGGCGATTTTGGTTTCGATTTTCCGCAATTTGGGCTCGATTGACATTGACAACTTAAAAAAATTAAAAGGATAAACACGCAATGGATACCACTCTAGCCTTATTGTTAGTATTAGCGCCTTTCGCTGGTTTTTTAATCAACGTATTCTTGGGTAAATCGCTCGGCAAAACCCTCTCGGGTGCCTTGGGAACTTTGGCCGTAGCCGTATCGTTCATTGCCTCGGTGATGTTCTTTATGCAAATCAGTCAGAGCAAACAAGCCATTACGGTTGATTTATTTGAATGGATGAGCATCAGCAACTTCAAAGTGAGTTTTGGGTTTTTACTCGATCAACTTTCGATTTTGTGGTTGTTGTTTGTGACCGGAATCGGTTCACTCATTCACTTGTATTCGATGAGTTACATGCACGAGGATGAAAAAATGCATTCGTTTTTTGCGTATTTGAACTTGTTCGTGTTTTTCATGATTCTTTTGGTAATGGGCAGCAACCTTCCGATGATGTTTATTGGTTGGGAAGGCGTAGGTCTTTGCTCGTATTTACTCATCGGATTTTGGTATAAAAACCAAGATTACAACGATGCGGCCAAGAAAGCGTTTATCATGAACCGCGTGGGCGATTTAGGTTTGCTCATCGGAATTTTTATCTTGGGCGTATTGTTCTCAACCTTAGATTTTATGTCGCTCAAAACTGCGCTCGCTACCGGCAAAGCCGATGCTTTCTGGATTGCTGCTGCTGCTTTGGCTTTGTTTATAGGCGCTTGCGGAAAATCAGCACAAATCCCGCTTTATACTTGGCTTCCTGATGCGATGGCCGGCCCGACTCCGGTTTCGGCACTCATTCACGCAGCAACCATGGTCACCGCGGGTATTTTTATGATCACGCGTTTGAACTTCTTGTTTGATTTGGCTCCCGAAATCCAAAATGTAATTGCCATTGTCGGAGCTGTAACAGCACTGGTTGCCGCCACTATTGGTTTGGTTCAGAACGATATTAAAAAAGTATTGGCTTATTCAACGGTTTCTCAGCTCGGACTCATGTTTATGGCTTTGGGCTTGGGCGCTTATGAAGTAGCCGTTTTTCACGTAATTACACACGCGTTCTTTAAGGCATGTTTGTTCTTGGGTTCAGGTTCGGTGATTCACGCTCTGCACGGAGAACAAGATATGCGCCGCATGGGCGGACTCAAAGGCGTGATGAAAATTACTTACATTACGTTTTTAATTTCATCCTTGGCCATTTCAGGTATTCCGCCGTTTTCAGGGTTTTTCTCAAAAGATGAAATTTTGATGGTGGCCTTTGAACACAACAAAGCGCTTTGGGTGATTGGTTCTGTAGCCTCGATCATGACGGCTTTTTATATGTTCCGTTTGTTGTATCTGACCTTCTTTAATGATTTCAGAGGTACCGAAGAACAAAAACACCATTTACATGAAAGCCCTGCGCTGATTACGTTCCCACTGGTTGTATTAGCTATTTTGGCTACGGTAGGCGGACTGATTAGTTTGCCGGGCAACAGTTGGCTCAACGAATATTTGGCTCCGGTATTATCGGCACACAAAGCTGAGGCGCATCATTTGGGCACCACCGAATATATGCTCATGGCTGTGGCTGTGGTAGGCGGGCTGATTGGTATTGGCATCGCTTTTTCGCAATACCTCAAAAAGAATCAATTGCCACCGGCAGATGAGCAAATGGAAGGTTTTGCCAAAGTTTTATACAACAAATATTATGTAGATGAATGCTACGAAATGATCATCGTAAAACCCATCAATAGCTTATCGCGCCTATTCAGAGATTATATTGAAACCGCTGTTTCAGGATTCATTTTTGGCTTGGGCAAAACCGCGGTTGCCTTGGGCGCTCAAGGTAGAAGATTGCAAAACGGAAACATCGGTTTGTATTTGTTTGCCTTTGTGATTGGGGTTTGCGCCATTATTTCGTATTTATTTCTCGTTCAATAATCAGTAACAGATGGATATAGTTTACTTATTGCTTTTGTTTTTGGTCGGTGCGCTGGCCACCTATCTCTCGGGCGACAAATTAGCGCCGAAAGTAGCTTTGCTCTTCGGACTTGTCACGCTCGGATATTCGTTGCATTTGTTGAACCTGATGAGTGGCGGAACACCGCTTGTCTATTCGTCTGGATGGATTTCGCATCCGAATGTAGCCTTTGCTTTGCAAGCCGATGGTTTGTCTATGGCGATGATTTTGCTTTCGGCAGCCTTGACTCCGCTGATTATTTTATCGGGCTGGGGCACTGATTTTAAAAATGCCCGTTCTCTGTATGCACTGATTTTGTTTATGACTTTTGCCATGGTGGGCACTTTTATGGCTACCGATGCTTTGTTGTATTATATTTTCTGGGAACTTTCGCTGATTCCAATCTACTTTATTGCTTTGCTTTGGGGCAATGGCGATATGGAAGAGCGCAAAAAAGCGGTGGTTAAATTCTTTATTTATACTTTGGGCGGATCGCTTTTTATGTTGGCTGCACTCGTTTATTTATACTTGCAAGCCGGAAGTTTTGCCCTAGCTGATTTATACCAATTGCGTTTGTCATGCGGTCAGCAATTCTGGATTTTCATGGGATTCTTCTTGGCTTATGCCATCAAAATTCCGATTATTCCTTTTCATACTTGGCAGGCTAATGTTTATCAAAAAGCACCGGCCGTGGGCACGATGTTGCTTTCGGGCATCATGCTCAAAATGGGATTATACAGCGTTTTGCGTTGGCAGTTACCGATGGCACCGCTTACCGCTAAAGGCTATCAATACGCACTCATTGGTTTGAGTATTGCCGGAGTTATTTACGGATCGATTGTGGCTTTGCGCCAGAAAGACCTCAAAAAATTATTGGCTTATTCCTCTTTGGCACACGTCGGATTGATCGCTGCCGGAGCCTACTCACTCACGATGGATGGTTTACGCGGAGCCGTTTTACAAATGCTCGCGCACGGTTTTGTGGTCGTCGGTTTGTTCTTTGTAGCTGAAATTATTGAGCGCCGTTATCAAACGCGTCAAATTGCTGAATTGGGCGGAATTCGCGCACAAAGCCCGCAGTTTACCTCTTTGTTTTTGTTGTTGGTTTTGGCTTCGGTTGCCTTGCCATCAACCTTTAACTTTGTGGGTGAATTTACCGTATTATACAGTTTGTTCCAAGTGAATATGGCCTTTGCCATTGCCGGTGGTTTGACCATCATCTTGGGCGCCTATTATATGCTCAGAATGTTTCAACACGTGATGTTGGGCGAAACCAATGCGAAACCTTTTGCCGAAGTAAACTGGAACGAAAAACTTGTTTTACTGGCTATTGTGGCTGTATTGTTTTTCTTTGGATTGTATTCAAAACCAATTACCGATTTGATTACGCCGAGCATTGAAAACATATTAACTGAAATCAACCGATAATCGTCAGATAAGAAATGAATACATTAATTGCTATTGTAGGATTGGGTATATTTTGCCTTTTGCTTGAAATCCTAAATCTGAGAAAAGTATTGATCCCACTAACGGTAGTGGGCTTACTGGGCATATTGGGCTTGACGGCTTCAGAGTTCGGAACTGAAGGAAGTTTCTACAACCACATGCTGGTTTTAGACAAATTTGCTTCGGGTTTTTCGGGCTTGTTTATTGTTTTGACGATTTTCTTGGTGATGCTCAGCCACAATTTTTATGAGGCGCATCCGACCAAACTGTCTGACTATGTGGCACTCAAAATTTTCCTTTTGTCGGGCGCCGTAGCGATGGTTTCGTTTGGCAATTTGGCTATGTTCTTTTTAGGAATTGAAGTTTTATCGATTTCATTGTATGTTTTGGCGGCGAGCAACCGCATGAACTTAAAAAGCAACGAAGCCGGGATGAAATATTTCTTGATGGGATCATTCGCCTCAGGAATTATCCTATTCGGAATTTGTATGATTTACGGTGCGATGGGCACTTTTGATACTCAAGAAATTTCAGAGCTTTCGCGTTCGGCTGAATTACCGATTTGGTTTCCGATTGGAATTGCCCTAATGACCATTGGTATGTTCTTTAAAATTGCAGCGGTTCCGTTTCATTTTTGGGCGCCTGATGTATACGAAGGCTCACCTGCGCTGACCACAGCAACCATGAGTACCTTGGCCAAAGTAACAGCGATGGCTACTTTGTTTAAGCTTTTGACATCGATGAACGCCGAGATATCTTATCAGTTCCAGATTATTGTGGTGGTGGTATCAATTGCCTCGATGACCGTGGGCAACTTGATGGCGCTCAAACAAGCCAACGTAAAACGTATGTTGGCCTTTTCAGGAATTTCGCACGCGGGCTTTATGCTTATGACTTTGCTCAATACCACCGGCGCTGCTTCAGTGTTGTTGTATTATGCAACTGCTTATGCCTTAGCGGGAATTGCTGCTTTTAGCGTTTTGCTGTATGTGTGCAAAAACCGCGACAACGAAGATATTGTAAACTTTCACGGTTTGGGCAAAACCAATCCGCTTTTGGCTGCGATTTTGACCGGTGCTTTATTATCTATGGCGGGTATTCCGGTATTTGCGGGCTTCTTTGCCAAATTGGCTTTGTTCGGACCAACCATTCAAGCGGGTTATTTGATTGTGGTGATTGCTGCGGTCATCAACTCAATCATTAGTGTGGGTTATTACTTTAAACTCATTTTGGCGATGTACACCAAAGAGCCGAATGAAACGCGCACCGGAACTCCGGTTTTGATTTATACCGTAGCGATTGTAGCCATTTTACTCAACTTGACCGTTGGTTTGTTTCCGTCGTTGGTGATGGATTTACTGGGGTAAACAACTGCTTTAAAAAAAATATACAGCCACCTTCGGGTGGTTTTTTTATGTTCAGATTTTGCCCAACCGCTACTGCCCTAGCCCGGATCGCAGCGGTTATCCTGGGCGGCGGTCTTGAGCAAGCCCAGATAAAAGCGCAGAGCCGGATGAGCTTCTGATAAAAAACACCAGAAATTAACTTCTGTGGGTTTTATTTTTTGTGGCTGAATTGTACCTTTAAGCCATGTATGCTTTGGTAGATTGCAATAATTTTTACGTATCGTGTGAGCGCGTTTTTCAGCCGCAATGGAACGGAAAACCCGTGGTGGTGCTGTCTAACAATGACGGCTGTATCATCTCGCGCAGCGACGAAGCCAAAGCGCTCGGCATTGCGATGGGCGCGCCCGAATTTAAAGTGCGAGCAGAGCTAAAACAGCTCGATGTAAAAGTTTTCTCATCGAATTATGCGCTGTATGGCGACTTGAGCCAACGCGTTTTTGAAATTCTGCGGCAGTATACACCTTATGTTGAAGAATACAGTATTGACGAAGCTTTTTTGAATTTTGATGGTCTGCGTGTGGATGATTTTCACGCCTATGGCTTGCAGATGAAAAACCGCATCAAGCAATGGGTGGGCATTCCGGTTTGTGTGGGATTTGCCCCAACCAAAGCCTTGTCTAAGATAGCCAACAAAATTGCGCGCAAGTTTCCGAACCAAACCTTGGGCGTGCACATCATTGATACTGATGAAAAACGAATCAAAGCACTTAAATGGACGAAAATTGAAGACGTTTGGGGCATTGGTTTTAGGTTGTCTAAAAAGATGAAAGACCGAAATATCTTGACCGCTTATGACTTTGTTGACCCAAAACACCGGGCGTGGATCAAACTCCAGATGGGCGTAGTGGGTTTGCGTTTGGCCAGCGAACTCGAAGGGCAATCAGTCTTGGATCTTGAAGCGCCGCTCACCGAAAAAAAGAGCATTGCCGTGACGCGGAGTTTTCCGAACGCGCTGCGTGATTACGATGCTTTGCGCGAACGCGTATCAACCTTTGCCTCGGTTTGTGCCGAGAAATTGCGCGCACAAAAATCGTGTTGTGAATCGGTGTATGTTTTTTTAAAAACGGTGGACTACCCGGATGGCCACCGAAAAAGCCGAAGCTATCAGCAGCTGATGACTTTGCCTTTTGCTTCAAATTCTACGCTGACTTTGGTGCAAACCGCTGTTCATTTGTTGGCGCAAATTTACCAGCGGAATCCGGATTTGGTTTTTGCCAAAGCGGGCGTGATTGTGAGCCAATTGAGTCCGGAAAATCAAAAACAATTTGATTTATTTGAAGACGAAAACCCGAAACATTTGCCGCTAATGAAGGCCATTGATGCCGTGAATCGAAAAATAGGCGACCGAAAAATAAAACTCGGAACGCAAAGCCCCAAAACCTGGGACATGAAACAGCAGTTGCTTTCGCCCAAATACACCACTCAGTTGGATCAAATTCTCGTTGTAAAATGTCTGTAAAAAAAAACATTATTTATACCCCTGAGCTCAAAGATGCACAACCTTTACCGTTTGTGAGTCATGGCGTTTCGGCGGGTTTTCCGTCGCCGGCACTTGATTTTACCGAATCGCGCATTGACCTCAACACGGCGCTTTCTGAGCATCCGTTGGCTACTTTTTACATTCGCGTACAAGGAGATTCTATGACCGGCGCAGGCATTGACGATCAAGATTTACTTGTGGTAGATCGGAGCCTTGAACCACTAAACCACAAAATTGCTGTTTGTTTTGTTGATGGCGAGTTTACCGTAAAACGCATCAAACGCAAAAAAGAAGAACTTTGGCTCATGCCCGAAAACCCAAAATATCCACCGATTCAAATAACCGATGAAACCCAAC
The DNA here is from genome assembly GCF_018413465.1 of Flavobacterium sp. CYK-55. GTDB lineage: Bacteria > Bacteroidota > Bacteroidia > Flavobacteriales > Flavobacteriaceae > Flavobacterium. The sequence continues at coordinate 71,693 of NZ_JAHCDK010000010.1, read as the reverse complement.
TGATGATTTGGGGCATAGTGACCTATGTGATTAAGGCGGTGAAGTGAGACGGTTGGGCAAATGCGAATAAAATTTAACTTCATGTATTTGATGAAGTTTTTCAAGGAGCCTCTGATTAACAGTCAGAGGGCCCTACAAGAAATCCTCTCTAAAAGAGAGGATTTCTTGTACCCGGAGCCATTTGATATTAAGAGGAGGAAGCCCAGTGGGCTTCAGGTATTTTCTAAATTCTACAAATAGAAAAAATCGAGATTTCTCAGAGGCTTTCTGTACCCGATACCGGCAAACAAAAAGATTTTGACTCGGCTCTAAAAAAAAAAAACCCTCTATCGAGGAGCTTTTTGTACCCGGAGCCGACAAACAAAAAGATTTTGACTCGGCTCTAAAAAAAAAACCCCTCTATCGAGGAGCTTTTTGTACCCGGAGCCGGAGTCGAACCGGCACGGTTTCCCACAGGTGTTTGAGACCAGCGCGTCTACCAATTCCGCCATCCGGGCGTGACAGACAAAAACCAACAACAGTTGGCTTTATCGCTTTAAACAATCATGAAAAATCATGCTTGCTGTAAAACACGGTGCAAATGTAAAAAATAATCTAGCATATCCTAAAGAAATTTGTGAAAAATAATCTTAGAAACTTGATTTTTATTTCTAAATTTGCCCCGCATTTACGGCAACACACACTAACTAACTACCTCCGAGACGTTTACATACGTCTGGCTTTTCAGAAATGAACAAGCCATATTGTATGTGAAATCACGGAATAAAACAACCGACAAAAATGCCACACCAGGAACCGGAAGCTAAGATATTTGCGTGTTCGCAAAGTATCCATCTGGCGGAAAAAATAGCCACGCATTATGGCGTACCGCTCGGAAAAGTGACGTTTTCAAAATACAGCGACGGCGAATTTCAACCGTCGTATGAAGAGTCTATTCGTGGGCTCAGGGTTTTTATCGTGTGCTCGACTTTTCCGAGTTCAGACAATCTGATGGAATTGTTGCTCATGATAGACGCCGCCAAAAGAGCTTCGGCCCGACACGTAACCGCCGTGATTCCGTATTTCGGATGGGCACGTCAAGACCGAAAAGACAAACCCAGAGTTCCGATTGGAGCCAAGTTAGTCGCCAATTTATTAGATGCTGCGGGCGCTACCCGCATCATGACGATGGATTTGCACGCTGACCAAATACAAGGGTTCTTTGAAAAACCGGTAGATCACCTTTTTGCATCGACAATTTTTTTGCCGTATGTAAGAAGTTTAAATCTAGAAAATCTCACCATTGCTTCGCCTGATATGGGCGGATCAAAAAGAGCGTATGCTTATTCTAAGTTTTTAGAATCTGATGTGGTGATTTGTTACAAACAACGCCGCGCAGCCAATGTGATTGACACGATGGAACTCATCGGAGAAGTCAAAGGCAGAAACGTGATTTTGGTAGATGATATGGTAGATACCGGCGGTACGCTAGCCAAAGCGGCCGATTTGATGATTGAAAAAGGCGCCTTAAGCGTTCGAGCTATTTGTACCCACGCGATTTTATCGGGTGATGCATATGAAAAAATCGAGCGTTCGCAACTGAGTGAATTGATCGTAACTGATTCGATTCCGTTGCAAAGAACGTCTGAAAAAATAAGGGTGGTGAGTTGTGCCCCGCTTTTTGCCGATGTGATGCGCATGGTACAAAACAACAACTCGATTAGCGGGAAGTTCTTAATGTAGGAGAAAAAAGACCGCTGCGCTGCAAGAAAAAAACAAGCGTAGATTTGGAACAGGGTTGCGTTAGCGATAGCAGTGGAAATCCTTTTGCGGAGCAAAGCGGAGTAAAAGATTGAAACGAATAGCGCGGCGTGAGGAACGAACGCAACGCCCAAAACAGACCACAGGTAACTGAAGTCTAACAACAGAGAATTTTTATTTATTAATTATATTTTTTTACAATGAAATCGATTACGATTAAAGGACAAGAAAGAGAAAGCGTAGGCAAAAAAGCTACTAAAGCCTTACGTGATGCTGGAATGATCCCTTGCGTTATTTACGGAGGAGATAGCCCAATTCACTTTTCAGCAGAAGAAAAAGCATTTAAAAATTTGGTGTACACTCCGAACGCACACACAGTAGTCGTGGATTTGAACGGAAAATCAACCAATGTAATTTTGCAAGACATTCAGATTCACCCAGTATCTGACAAAATTTTGCACATTGATTTCTTCCAACTCAACGAGAACAAAGAAATCATGATGGAAGTTCCGGTGAAAATCGTTGGAACATCGCCAGGTGTATTGTTGGGTGGTGATTTGCGTTTGAACTTGCGTAGATTGAAAGTAAAAGCTTTGCCAAAAAATCTTCCGGATTTTGTTGAGGCCAACATTTCAGAATTGCAAATGGGTAACAAATTATATGTTACTAAATTAGAAACCAACAACTTTAAGTTGATGCACCCAGACAACACGGTGATCTGTCAAGTGAAGATTTCACGTGCTGCGATGAAAGCTGCTCAAGAAGCTGCCAAAGCAGAAAAAGGTGCAAAAGGAAAGAAAAAATAATTTTTCCGAAACACTATACCAAAAGCATCAGTTTACGCTGGTGCTTTTTTTTATGTTTTATTTTGAGCCGGGAACCTGCCCTACGCTTATATCTTTTGCTCGGATATTTTTGAGTTAAAGCAAAGTTGGGCATTTAGCAAAAGGATATCCGCTGCGGTCAGGGCTAGGGTTTGCGTTTCACCGTATAGAACCATCTACAAATTTTGCTATTTTTACCGCATGAAATGGCTCACAAATTTATTCACCTCAAAAACCATCGAGCCCACAGATAACTCAGATGTTATGAAGAAGTTTCTCATTGTCGGCTTGGGCAATATCGGCGCTGAATACGTTAATACCCGCCACAACATTGGTTTTAAAATTTTAGATCATTTGGCGCGCACCGAATCACTGAGTTTTCAGACGGTTCGCTTGGGCGATTTGGCCGAATATAAATTTAAAGGCCGCACTTATTTGTTGCTCAAACCCAACACTTATATGAACCTCAGCGGAAAAGCCGTTCAGTATTGGCTTGAAAAAGAAAAGATACCGCTTGAAAATTTATTGGTCATCACCGATGATTTGAACTTGCCGTTCGGCTCGATCAGAATCCGCACCAAAGGCAGCGACGGCGGACACAACGGGCTCAAAAACATTCAGCAAATCTTGAACACACAAGAGTATGCACGCTTTAGATTTGGCATCAGCGATACTTTTAAAAAAGGCCAACAAGTGAATTATGTTTTGGGCGAATGGTCAGACGAAGAAAACCAACTTTTGCCCGAGCGTTTACAGTTGGGCGCTGAGATTGTCAGATCATTCGGAACAGCAGGCATCTCAAACACCATGACTACTTTTAACGGAAAGTAAGATGAAGAAAGCGATTTATATTACAGCATTGGCAACAACCTTGTTTTCGTGCAAATCAAAAAAACAAACGGTCGCCGAATCTAATATTACCGTTACCAGTGAATGTCCAAAAGATGGCGATTGCTCGGTAAAACTCAATCAGCACAAAGCCATTGAACTCAAAACCGACGAATTTGGCCGCTTGTATTATACATTGGTTGATGATAATGTCAAAAGCGTTTATCAATATACCTACAAACGCAAAGTCAAAGGAAATTTACAAGACGCACAATACCGCGAAGAAGTGATTTTTGAAGTGAGTGATCATGACAACATCAGCCTAGCCAATGAAGCTTTGGCGCAGAAAAAAGTGCTCTTTGGTAGATTTTGTTATTGCAAAGGACAAACGGGTTATTATGCCATCAAAAATGGTCAGTTATCGGTTGCTAAAAGTCAAAATAAAACTTCGGTTGATTTTAATTTCACGATTTCCGAAGTACCACAAATCGTCCAACATATTTCTTGGACAACGCCATAAGAAAAGCCGCTTTCAAAGCGGCTTTTCTTTTATATAAATATGGTTTTTATTGAACGACAACGCGTTTGACCATTTTGTTTTCACCGTCAGAGATTGAAACCAGATAAACTCCGGTTTGCGCATTTTGCAAACGCACTTCTTGCTCAAACAATCCGTGGTTGGCATAGCTGCGATCAAAGATGGTTCTGCCGCTCATATCATATACCGAAATTTGAATGTTGCGGTTGGAATTTGAATTAAACTGAACGCTGAAATCTCCGTTGTTTGGATTGGGAACCAAAGCAAAATTTTCAAAAGCAAAATTATTGTTGGCCATTACAAATGAAATAGTACAAATTTCAAGTGCAATTGAATTAATTGAACCGGCATTTCCGGCTACCACATCTTTAAAACCAAACTGCCAGTTTCCTTGTTGGCTAAATCCGTTAAAACTATCAAAATTAAGTGTTCCCGATGGCGCATAGGTTCCTGTTGTTGGGCTCGCACATGTAAGTGTTGGCGCCTGACTATCAAAGGTTACATTCATGTCAGAACTTCCGGAGCATTGCTGATTAAAATAAATTCCGATGGCTCCACCCGGTCGTGCAACGGCCATTATTAAATTCTGTAAATTCGGATGTGTTGCATTAACGCTGATGTTTACATCACTGATGGTTCCTGCTGTTGGAACATTGATGGTTTTTACAGTATATAAATTAGAACCGTCATTGAGATTAAAAGGCGTATTAAACGTATAGGTATTGCAGCCATTTACCAAAGTATAGCCAATATAAAAAGCTTTGGTGTTGAGTGCATAGAAAATATTCCCTACGGCTTCAACCATAATACGGCAATTAGATGATGTTACTTCAGGCGCTATAACATCTTCAGAACCATCATTTGGGGTGTTTTCAGCTAACAAATACGGAAAAGTAGCCCCTCCGTCGGTAGACAATCTAATATTAACATTGGCTGTATTGATATTGTTGGCAGTTGTACCGGCAACATCCCAAGTAATCGTTTGGGTAGAATTTCTGTCCCAAGCTGTATTGGTGCTTTGTGAGGTAACTCTAAATGGTCCTACACTGGCAAAAGTAACATTCATGGTACCTCGTTCGGTTTGTCCTCCCAGTGGGCTTCGGTTGTCTCTCACGACAAGCGAAAAAACCATTGAGCGTGAAACCGTTGGAATAACCTCCCAAGTTGGGGCTAAATTATTTGCCAAAACACTAGAGAATACCGGAAAATATCTTTTGGGTGAAGCCGTTGGATTAAACGACCTGAAGTTTGGCCCTCCGGTGGCTGTTGGCGAAGGCAAAGCTGTTGATGAACTAAAGTTGTATTGCTCCCAGCAATAGGTTAAAGAATCTTCATTAGCGTCAGTAGCCGAGCCGGTGAGCACAAATGGTGTGCCGTTGGGAATAGTATAACTTGCTCCTGCATTAACTACCGGTGGGTTATTATTGTTGGCTATTGCTACTGCGCAGTTTCCTCCGGCATTGACAAATGAAATCATTTGCAGTAAGCTTCTGGCATGAAAGTACGCATCTGAGTGCAATTGTACATCTTGCGGAGAACAAATTCCGGCGTAAGCCATTATAGTTGAACCGCTTCCGGGCTCATAGGCAGAAGTTTGTACGCGATTCCCGCCCCCGCAGTTTCCTTGATCACCATTAAAAGTATGCGAACATCCGAACTGATGACCCATTTCGTGCGCCACAAAATCAATATCGTATTCATCGCCTACTGGTGATGGTAATCCGGTAACTCCTCGTGCTTTGATACCGTCATTACACGGTGATTGAGGTGTAGCAACTCCACCGCCGCCGGTACTGGCAACGTGACCAATGTCATAATTTGCACTACCAATTGTGGTATCAATGAAAGTTTGATTTTGATCTAAAAGAACATTATTGGCGTTGGTGTTGTCTAAAGTATCTGAAGTAATGTTGATGATGTTTTCATTATTAGCAATCAAAACCATTCTTAGTGCCATATCTCTTTCGTAAACACCGTTCACTCGAGTCATGGTTACCACCATCGCAGCCAAAACTGCGGCTTTTTTCTGAGCTAAAGTTCCTGAACCTACTCCTGCTGCATTTACATGAAAAGCAGCATATTCAATAGTACAAGCCAAAGCCAATCGATAAGTTTTAAATAAACTATTGTTGGCACGATTTAATGGTGACTGATTTAATATAGTATCAACTAGGTCAATTTCAGTATCTGCAACATCACATTTGAAGGTTTTGTTGGTTGTTAATTTTGACTTGTTAAACACCATATAATAACTCAAATCTTTAGTGTATGGGTCAATAAAAGTGGCCCCGTCAATTCCTGACAAAGTCATCGTGTGTAATCCAAAAATAGTTGTACTGAATCTGATTCTGGCTGTTGGGTCATCAACCCCCAAGCCAACATACGATTGAATTTCTGAGTGCTTAATAGCCAAAGCCGGATCCATTACTGAGGCCTCGTAAACACGGTAGCGTTTCATTTCACCTTGCGCATTTGGAAATGCTATGATGATTTGTGATTCCTGGCCGGTATTGTTTTGCGATGGAGCCAAGGCTAACTGAGCTTTCAAAACCTCTATGTTCAAACTAAAAATTTTGAATTCAGTTGGATTTGAGTCTCTGGCTAATAAGGCCAAACCTGAAGGAACATGGTCAACTTTCTTCCAGATGATATCTTGGGCATAGCTCATTGAGACTGAAATAAAAGCAACCGCAAAAAATAATACTTTTTTCATGACAGCAATTTATTGGTTAATAAAGCTCAAATATACAATTTATGTAAAACAAAAAAACGCCCCTTGAAGAGGCGTTTAATATTTACTTTTAGAATGTTTAGATTATTCAACAACAATTTTCTTGACTGTTTTGGCATCACCGTCAAGAATAGAAACCATGTAAACACCGGGTTGAATGTTTGACAAAGCAAGGTTTTCACGGAACATTCCATTGTTATCAAAAGATTGTCCGAATACTTTTCTTCCTCTGATATCATAAACTTCAATTCCAATTTTGTTGTTTGATTTTGATTGGAACTCAACTGTAAAGTTTCCGTTTGATGGATTAGGATAAACCGCTAAATTTTGGAAAGTCAACTCGTTATTTGACAACAACACAAAACTGGTTGAGCAAATCTCTAGAGCAATAGAATTTACCGTTCCTGCATTACCGGCCACGTTATCTTTGATTCCAAATTGCCAGTTTCCTAATTTGTTTAAGCCATTCAAACTAGACATATTATAATTAGACGGCGGAATGATATTGCCTGCCAACGGACTGGCACAAGTATAAGTGGTTCCTTGAGCATCAAAAGTTGCATTTATATCAGAACTACCTGAGCATATTTGTGTAAACAAGGTAGACAAAGAGCCGCCCGGGCGAACAAAAGCAAAAGTCAAATTTTGAATATTTGGATGTGTTACATTAAGTGAAATGTTTACATCAGTAATTGTACCTGCAGTAGGAACATTGATGGTTTTAGAAGTATAATTGTTACTTCCGTCCGGAATGTTGTAAGGCGTGTTGAATGTGTATGTATCACAAGCATTAACCGCCTCATAACCTACATAAAAGTTTTTAGAGTTAACCGCAAAATAGTAGTTCCCTGTTGGTTCAACTTTTACACGACAAGTTTGTGACGCGGCAATGTTGGGTACAACTATATCTTCAGAACCATCATTTGGCGTGTCAGCGGCCAAAACATGCGGAAATGTTAAGCCTCCATCAGTTGACAATTTAATGTTTACATTGGTTGAACCTGTCAAACTGGTTGTATTGTTTACATCCCAAGTAATGGTTTGTGTACTTGATTGTGCCCAACAAATTCCTGTTGTGTTCTGAGAGGTTACTGTAAATGGACCCGCACCAGTTGGAGCAGTTGTGCTGTTGTAAGCCGTTTTGGTCGTTACAATTACTTCATCAGTAGTTGTTTGTGGGCCAGACGGGTTATTATCGCGAACAGTAAGCGTAAACTTTGATGCTCTTGTTACCGTTGAAAGGCACTCCCAGTTAGCATTGTAAGTCCCCGCCAAAATTTTAGTCATGTCTGGCATATATCTTTCTTTAACCGCTTTAGGAATAAACGATCTAAAGTTTGGCCCGGTAGTTTTAGTTGGCGAAACAACTGAATTCGCACCACTTGAAGCAGAGGTCGCTGTATTGTTTTGTTCCCAGCAATAGGTAAGAGTATCACCTTCAGCATCAGAAACTTCTGCTGTTAAGACAAACGGAGTATTTGATGGTATAGCAAAATCAGCAGGTGCTGTAACTGTTGGCGGTGTATTTACAATTGGTGTACTTACCGGACAAGTCTTTGTTGCTAAATTTGTTTGTATTTGAAGAATACTTCTATAGGTATAATATGCATCTGAATTAGATTGAACATCATAATTGGTAATTCCCGCATAACCCATAATGGTTGAACCACTTCCTGGCTCTACGTTTACTCCCGAACCTTCTATATTGTGTGAAAAAGTGTGATTGGCTCCTAATTGGTGTCCCATTTCGTGGATTACATAATCAATATCAAAAGTATCTCCGGCAGGAACGTTGTTTGATGGAGAAGTATATCCTGAACCTTTATAACTGTTCTCTGCTGTACCTCCGGTTGACAATACGTTTGAACAAACACATCCAATACATCCGGCATTTCCTCCACCTCCAGAAGCTCCGAACAAGTGGCCAATATCAAAAGCACTATCGCCAAGAACGTTGTGTAAGTTGTTCATCAATTCAGCATTCCATGCACCACCAGAACCTGCTCCGGCAGCCGAATACGGATCTGTTGAAGCATTGGTATATACAACTAAATTGTTGTTGGCAATCATATTCAAGTGAACCGCTAAATCGTTTTCCATAATGGCATTCACACGCGTCATTGTGGCATTCATACCCGCAATTGCACCGGCAACAGTACCTCCAAAATAAACACCGTATTCGCCCGTGCAAGAAAGCGCTAGACGCATGGTCTTGTAGAGCTGATTGTTTGCTCTATTGGCAACACTCGGATTTTCAGCTAATTCAGCACCGATTCTCTGATCAACGGTACTACAATTAAACGGTAAACGGTTAGCCAATCTGGTTGCTGAATCAAACAAAATATACACCGAATGATCTTTGCTGTATGGCTCTATAAATTCGCTTCCTGTATCAGGACGCATCACCATAGTCTGAACTCCGTCAGGCGATAAACTGAAGTGTATGGTTGATCCCGGATTGTCTAAACTTTTTCCGACATACGAACGGATTTCAGGAAACTTAGCCTGCAATTCAGCTTCAAAGTTTGAGTTTTCCCAAACTTCATAAGTTTCCATTTGTCCAGAAATATTCGGAAAATTAACCAAAAGACCTGGTTGTTGTGAGAATTTTTCATGAACACCAGCTAAACTTTGTTTAAAATTAGCCAAGTCAATTTTAAGTAGTTGTTGGTTTTGAGAATAGTTTTCTTCTTTAATTCTTTGTGAATCGGCAACTTTCTCAGAAGTGTAAGACCAGGTCACTTTTCGTTGAGCATATGCTCCTGCCATAGTCATTACAACAGTCAAGGTGAGTAATAGTTTTTTCATTTCAATTTAAGTGGGTTAATGCGATGCGAAGGTACTATCTATTTTGTAATAATTTGATAATTAGATTGTATTTTTTAACAGATTGCTATAGAAATACTCTACTTTTTAAATATTAAGACAACTTAAGCATCAAAACACAACGTTATTACAATCATCAATCATAGTGTAAAAAATCATTTGAAAAAAATCATTCAGAAAAATTAACTTTGCCACAAGAAAATTTACCACGTTTGAATATTTTTCACTCAATAGATTCTTTCAGCTGCCATCAAAAAACCGTTGTCACAATCGGCACATTTGACGGTGTTCATATCGGACATCAAAAAATTGTGCAACAACTCTTGAGCAGTGCACAACAAAGTCATTGTGCCAGTGTCATTCTGACTTTTTTTCCGCACCCGAGAATGGTCTTGCAAGACCAATCTGAAATCAGATTACTCAACACTATTGAAGAACGAACACTGTTGCTGGAGAAAACCGGTTTGGATTATTTAATTATTCATCCTTTTGACCACAGTTTTTCTCGACTCACTGCTGAAGAATTTGTCAAAAAAGTTCTCGTTGAAAAACTCAATATTCAAAAAATTGTGATTGGTTACGACCACCGTTTCGGACGTAACCGCACTGCCGACATTAATGACCTCATTGATTTTGGGCACCAATATGGCTTTGAAGTTGAGCAAATATCCGCACAACAGATTGAAGATGTTTCGGTGAGTTCAACCAAAATCAGAACTGCGCTACAAGAAGGTCAAATAACATTGGCAAACCAGTATTTGGGCTATCCGTACTTGTTGAGTGGGACAGTAAAAAAAGGTAGGCAACTTGGCAGAACTATTGGTTTTCCGACAGCCAATATCGAACTCGGAATTGATTATAAATTGATTCCAAAAATAGGGGTTTATATCGTTCAAAGCCACATCAACGGAAAATTGACTTATGGTATGATGAACATCGGAACCAACCCGACAGTAAGCGGACAAAACCTTTCAATAGAAGTTTATTTCATAGATTTTGAAGCAGATCTTTACGAACAAAAGCTTGACATCTCTGTCTTGGAACGCATCCGTGATGAAGAAAAATTCGAATCGCTTGATGCGCTCACGAAAGCCATTAGCCGTGATTTAGACATTACCCGAAACTACCTAAAAAACCGCTGATCAACAGCATTGTTATTTCAGAACATATTACCTACTTTTGAGGCAATCATAAAATAAGATGTATGAGTACCATCAGACACAATTGGACCAAAGAAGAAATCATCAACTTATACAACAAACCATTGATGGATTTGCTTTTTGAAGCTGCATCCATCCATCGTCAATACCACGATCCGAATGTAGTTCAGGTATCGACTTTGCTTTCAATCAAAACCGGTGGTTGCCCAGAAGACTGTGGCTATTGCCCACAAGCTGCGCGTTATCACACCAATATTGAAGGCAATGATTTGATGTCGGTGCAACAAGTAAAAGCACAGGCTTTACGTGCCAAATCAAGTGGTTCATCGCGTGTTTGTATGGGTGCTGCTTGGCGAAACGTCAAAGACGGGCCTGAGTTTGATCAAGTGCTTGAAATGGTTCGTACCATTAATAAATTAGATATGGAAGTGTGTTGTACTTTGGGTATGTTGACCGAAAACCAAGCTCAGCGTTTGGCCGAGGCCGGATTGTATGCCTACAACCACAACTTAGATACTTCTGAAGAATATTACAAAGAAGTGATTTCAACCCGCGGATTTGAAGATCGTCTACAAACCATTGAAAATGTGCGCAAAACCAATGTTACGGTTTGTAGTGGCGGAATTATCGGAATGGGCGAAACCATCGAAGACCGCGCCGGGATGTTGGTTGCTTTGGCTACCCTAAGTCCGCAACCAGAATCTGTACCCATCAATGCACTGGTAGCCGTTGAAGGAACTCCGATGGAAGATGAAAAACCAGTTGAAATCTGGGAAATGATTCGTATGGTTGCCACCACGCGCATCGTCATGCCAGAAACCCAAGTTCGTTTGTCAGCCGGAAGAACCAATATGAGTCGTGAAGGTCAAGCAATGTGTTTCTTTGCCGGAGCCAACTCTATTTTTGCTGGAGATAAACTGTTGACCACACCTAATCCGGATGTGAATGAAGACATGAAAATGTTTGAACTTTTGGGATTGCAACCGCAAAAACCATTCATCAAACTTATGCAACCCACTACAGTTGAAGCCAAAGATTCTCAATTTACTTCGTTAGGCGAAAAACCAAAATGGTCACGCCCCGGACATCAAATTGAGCGCAACCTTGAAGCAAGCAACAAAGCAAAAGCTTAATCTTTACAACCTAATAATAAAAAGGCCCGAAATATATCGGGCCTTTTTTTATTTGATTTATTTTAATTAGTAAATGATCTTTTGAACCACCCGCGTTCCGTCTTTTAATTTGACCTCAACCATCAATACTTGATTTGACGGGCTAATAGTATTGATGTTGAACGAAGCTTGGTCTATGTTTTTACTTTCGAAAACCGATCTTCCTAAAACATCATACACTTCAATTTGCTGAATATTTTGGTTGTATGAGTGAATTTCAACACAATCTGTTTTGGTCAAAACCACCACATTTTGATTTGATTCAAATGATGGATTACTCAGCATTTCATTGGTATATCGCAAAACAAAACGATCATCATATCTGCCTGCTGGCGAGGTGAAGTTGTACGGAGCTTGACGCAAATCGTGAATCAATCCGAGTTGCTTGTCTTCAATATAAATATTTTGCTGCGTGGTTTCAAACAATCCGTCTACTTTACGGATGGCAATGGTATGCGCCCCTTCATTGGCAATTTTTACGCCCATTGGAACCACATCAGACACATCAAAAGGCAAAGGTCGGCCTTGAATGATATATGGATCGGCATCAATCAACGAATAAACAGTCAACTCATTTTTAATCGAATTCATACAATCATACATATGATCTTTTCCGAGAGTTGAGTTTTCTGAATAACCAATTAATGCGGTATCTTTTTGACCGCCTTGTTGATTAACAACATCAAGCCATATGCGGCTTTTTGATTCCGGACGATGCTCAGCAACAACATTTGTTGACATTCTAAAAAAGTCAGTATTGTCAAACAATCCAGACGCACTAACTAAAGAACCACGACGCAAATCATTGCTAAAAGTAACCGTGCTTCCGGGTTGTGGTGCCGAATCAAGCATGGCTACCAAGAAACCTTGACCTGAAGCAATACTTCCTGCAAAACTATCTGGTTCTGAAGAACCCAAGCCGTTGTACTTGATCAAGTCGGAAGTTGCTGAATAATTATATTGATAATTGTTGTAAAATGGGCTTCCGGTAGCAGCCGGATCTAATCCGTGTTTCCAAATCCAAACCGTTCCTTCGATTTTGGTTTGATTAAGAACCAAAAATTTCTCAGCATCAATGGCTGAAGGATATGGATTTCCGAGTAAATTCCAGTTGTCGTCACGTTGAGTTGTCAATGCATTAGTGGCGTTAGTTGGATCAGCATCATAGTCAGGCCCGACATAGGTTCCGCGGTTAATCGGGAAAGTAAATTGTCCGTTATTGGGTTCGCCTTGAAAAACCAAATTCATGGCTTGAGGAGTTGAAGCACCGTTTGAAGCACGAGCTATGTAACCTTTACCAGTAGTCATAGTTAAGGTAGTTGGCGCTATCCAATTTCCGGTAGTTCCGTTGGCATTGGCTTGTAAGGTATTCCACTCAAAACGATATGCATTCGGCAATGAAGCTACCGGAAAATCTTTGACCGGAGAACCCCAATATACATAATCAAAGTGTTTGACTTGTGCGGTTCTATTGACTTGAAACTTAGTTCCGGTATAAGTACCATCATTGGTGTTGGCTTCATCAATCTGAACCAATTGTCCGTTGTTGGCAATGGTTAAATTACCATTATGACTGAGTTTTTTTCCAGCAATGATATAACCTGCGCTGTCAATGTTGACATTTCTGGCAGCATTGACCGTAAGTGTTCCAGAGGCAATCAAATCGTTTGAAGTTGCTGTATCAAAATTATTGTCAAGAATGACATTGTAAAATGTTTCTGTCCCGACGGTTGCTGAGCTACTGATGGTTTGAACGCCTGTTCCCACAAATTGAACTGTTCCGTTTCCTTCATCAAAAGCCGATGAACCGATGTTGTTGGTCCAAGTTCCGTATAAATAAATTTGCCCATCTGCAGTGGCTGGGTTAGAATCATCCATATCAATATAACCTGCCGGACCATTGATTAAAACATTGCCATGAACTTCAAGTTTGTTGTTGGCGTTACCGATAATTTCAACTTTTTCTCCGGTTACTGTAAGATTTTTGGCAGTTGCAATATTGCCGAAAGCCGCAGCATATTGCGCTGTAGCATCAATCGTGGCTTGACGATTGAAAACATTGTCTCCCACTTGTACATCAACGGTTGCATCGGGCACCAATAAAGTATCCCAATTGCCACAGTTGAACCAGTTGGTATCTTTGAATCCTGTCCATTTTCCGTTTACGTAAACATCCGAAGCGACTATCATTCCCGGGCAAGTTGTTGCTCCTAAATAGTTGTATCCGCTGCTGTCAAAAAGCACATCAGAAGAATAGTAATTCCAATTTGCCGGATTGTTGATCAATGCAATCCACTCATATTTTCCGTTGGTAGTAGTTGAAAAATCAGGATCAACCGGATCGTTGAATTTTACTTGAGAAGCTCCTGTTTCAAGGTTAGCAACATCAGTTGTAAAGCAATCCCTTTTAGGAAAAATAGTTGAACCTTTCGTTCCGTTGGCAATGTCCCAAGCAGGAGCTGTCTTCCAAGGAATATCCGTCCATCCATAAAGTACATTACCATTGTAAGTCATGTCGTGGCTACCGGTGTTGACATTGCCCCAAGTTCCGCCTTGACAAATCCAAACTTGGTCATCTTTGTTCAAATCAAAGAAATAAGAAGCAGATGAGGCTACTGATTTATTCCAGTTGGCATCAGTTGATCCACAAGTGTAAACAGTGTAATCAGTTCCGTCATTCACACCTCCATTAGCGGTATGAATCGTAACAATGGTTCCTTTTGGCAATAAAGAATTGGTTCTGGTCATCATGATGATTCCCTCTGTATTACCCCATAACCCTGCTGTGACCCTTTCATAACCATTATCAGTTAAGTAAATGGTTGTTCCGGGTAATAAATCTTGAAAACAAACAAAAGAAATTTCATCAGCAGACCCTGATGATTCTGCAGTTGTATTCACAGCCAAAATCGCCAAATCACCGGGATTGAGCACCGTTACAGCAATAATGTCAAAAGTAGAGCTGCTCACCACCGGAAAAGCCGAAGACGTATTCAAAACAAACCCAGTTCCAACAACCGTGTGAATAATATTGGTAAAAGTAGCTAATCCGGCTACGGCACTAACAGTCATAGTTCCGCCGCTCATGGTTCCGGTGCTGCTGATGGTTATGGAACCCGTGTAATCTTTATCAAGATTCCCGCATGCATCTTGGGCTGCAACGATTACATTAGTCATGGTGTTACCAGCTCCGGTTGTAGTAGGTTGTTGCGTAAAAGCCAATTTAGTAGCTGTTACGCTTATAATATTTTTTGAATTGGCTGATGATTGAGCACCAAATGCTGTTTTTCCTGATCCGGTTGATGAAAAGATCGTCAAAGCATTGGTGATGGAAAAACCAAAATCATCGCCGTCAAAATTAGTCGCTCCAATACCGCAATTGAGCGATAATCTGAGAGAAAGTGTTTTTTGAGTGTTATCGGCCACCACTACGTTCAAACCTGAAAAGGTAATGTTGTAAACTCCGGCTGTCGTATTTACAACGCCATTGGCCAAACGAGTTGCTCCGTCAAATAAGGCTACCGTTTTAATAGCATCTGACCAACTGGTTACTTGGTTTCCGGTGGCTTTGGTGATGGTAAAATCAGTTAAAATAGTACTCAAATTATCTGCATCTGCAGAAGCTCCGCCGTCTCGCACTTGAAATTGCCAAACTTGAATTCCGGTTGAAGAAGTCAGATTGGCTGCATCATTGATAGTCGAAGCTATGGTTGCCGGTTCAGATAAAGCCACCGCTAAAATGTCTGAAGCACTGCTGGCTGTAGAGGTTCCTTGAATTGAAAAATCATAGGTTGATTCATCAACATCATTGTTAGTGATGGTCAATGTGGCGTTTGAAGCCCCTAAAGTAAGTGCGTTAAAAGTAACCGTAAAAGTTGTTGAACTGCCTGCGGCAACTGGCGATGTTGGCGGCGTGGTTACGGTATAATCAGCAGCGTTGACTCCTGAAAAACTAATTCCGGAAATAGTCAAAGATGCAGTTCCTGTATTTTGAATAGTAAAAGTTCTTGTCGTGGTGGTTGAACCAATCACCATTGACGGAAAAACCGTCCAGTCGGCAGTAGTCGGAGTAGAATCGCCATCGACAATCGTTGTTGCGTTTCCTAAAATATTAATCTCAGGAGATGTGGTTACAACAGTAATACTACTTGTGGTTGCTGGTGTTATTCCGGCAACCGGATTGGCATTAATAGTTAACGTCCCATTACCTGGAGCAGTATATTGAAAATTGGCGGGAAAAGTGAGCACACCGCCCGAAAAAGTTGTTGGCACATTACTCATCCCAAGTGAACCAGCATTGGTAATAGTTACATTGCTGGCGTAATTCAAATCTTGATTGCCATTGGCATCTTGAGCATATACTGTTGGCAATGTTGTAAAATTAACCCCTACATACTGTGTTGCACCGGGAGTATTGGTACAAACAATTTTGGTCGCCACTACGGTTACTTGATTGTTGGTCCCTCCAGATTCAACAACAGTACCTGCACCAGATTCAAATTGAGTTGAAGTCGCTAAGTTTGCTGTTGTAAAGTTGGTCCTATCTATTTTGAAAGCAAAATTCAGTCCGTCAATGGTTGTAGGTAAAGTTCCGCCTAATGCTGTTCTGAGCCAAATTTTAAGTCGGTAGGTTTTGGTTCCTCCATCAGCAACATTACCTAAAGTTGCGGTATTGATTCCAGAAAAAGTAAGGTTGGTTGCATTGACAGTTCCGGTCAAAGTATTGGTTCCGTCTGAGAGTTCTGCCCCTAAAATGGCTTGTGTCCAATCAGCTATGTCATTTCCGGTTCCTTGCGGAATGACTATTTGGCTAATTAATGTTGGCAAAGCATCATTGGCCGCTACCGTATTGGCATCATCAGTAACTAAAAAGTCAAAATTTAATGAAGAGGCTGCTAAGGTATTGACCAAAGAAGAAATGGTTGCCGGTTCTGCGCTTGCCCCAGCGGTAACTCCTGAATACGAAGAAGGTGTTGGAGAAGTAGCATAAACTGTAAAATCATCAATCCCGATGTGGGCATTACTTCCTGAAGTAACACCATTAGCAATCGAAAACCTAAAATCAACCGTTGATCCGTTGGGCACGCTTAAACCTGAAATAGTTATTGATCTGGCTGTCTGGACAACATTAAAAAGAGTTGAAGTACCTGTGGTTGCCGTATAACTATTGGTTCCGGAAATTCCGGTAGTAGAATAAGCTGCTGCTCCTATTCTGTAATCCATTGCGACTGTAGTGGCACGTCCGGCATCGTTGTATTGTTCAACGTTCCAAGTAATGACAAAACCATCAACAATTGCTCCCGTATTGTTCACCGAACTAAAGGTAAAAGTGGTTGCACCAGAAGTGGCTTGTTTTTGTAAAATAGCATAATCTGTACTAACACTCGAAGCTCTACCGGCATAGCAATTATTTCCCGAAGCATTGGCTACAGTTGGTGTCGCTGCACCTGATGTAATGATTGGATAGGTAGCGTTGTATGTAGCTGTTGTGACTGTCCAATTGGCAGGTAAAGTTAAAGCTGTACCTCTGAAAGCATCAAAGTTCTGTGTGTATGTATTACCGGAACCCGTCCCGGTTATTGAGTATTGTCCAACTGCAAAAAAACTGCATAAAAGAGCCGTTATGAGTAATTTTATTTTCATTGTTTCCATAGTGATTTAGGTAACATTTGCGCACAAAAAAAGCAGGTTGTTATTATTTGGGTAGTTTGGGCAAGTCAAAATTACTACTATTTCATTTAAAATGATGCTCTTGAGATTAGGAAATTGTAAACAAATTCTCTTAAAAATCTAGGATTAATGATCCTCAAAGCTTTTGTACGTGTTTTTTCTTACAAATTATTAATTTATTGCGAATCAATGAATTACCAAAAACACAACACGTTATTCAAAAAAGAAATTAATTTTGACATTTATCATTCAACACAGATGGGTTTTTCAAGTGCAGAAATTGACGGATTTAAAAAAAAACTTGAACACTATTGTGTTTATCAGGAACGTTGTCATGAAGATCTTAAAATTAAAATGAAACAGCTTAATGTTCCCTATGAGTATCGTGATGACTTGATGGTTTATCTTATTGAAAATAATTTTTTGAATGAAGAGCGATTCGCTGTAACCTTTGCTAGCGGAAAACATCGGATTAAACACTGGGGGAAAATCAGAATATCTAGTGAACTCAAGTTCAGAAATATATCTTCACGCATCATCAATACGGCTCTTCAAGAAATTTCAGACGAAGAATACTCAGAGAATTTTAATCGAATTGCATTTAAAATTTGGGAGCAAACTACAGAACATAATCTGTTGTTAAAAAAGAAAAAATGTTCAGAATATTTACTCAGAAAAGGCTATGAAAGCCATTGGGTATATGATAAAATTCAAGAATTGTCATCATAGTGGCTTTTCTCAAGAACTTAAAAATTTGCTTTAAACACAATCCATTGATTTTAAAATCTACATCTGTAAGCAACAGAAGTTTTTGATATAAAATAAGAATTAATTTATTTTTTTAAATTTTTTATGCACTTTATCGATTATTTATTACATTTGGTCGATTTTTAAATTGAACCCCTAAATCAATTAACCATGACTAAAGAATCATTATCCAAATTAAAATCAAACACTTTAGAAATTGCCACAACAGTGTTTCATCAGCTGCATCTTATACTCATTGCACTGGCTCTTATATTTTTTAGTGTTGAAACAGCACGTTTCTAATTCATAAAAAAGCCGCTTCATTCAGCGGCTTTTTTATGAATTAGAAATAAGAATACTCACGGCATTTCCGCCAAAACCAACGGCGTTTACGAGCACATTCCGAATGGGTTTTTCGATGAGATATTGCTCCTGAAAAGGTGTCCCGAAAAAAGTTTGCTTTTGCAACATCAGCAAAGCCAATTCAATACTGAGCAAACCCGACGAACCAAAAGTGTGGCCGATTTTCCATTTGTTGGTAGTGAGCAATGGTAATTTGTTTGGGAATATTTTTTCAATGGCTTTGAATTCAGACACATCGCCTTTCATCGTACCTGGTGCATGCATCACAATGGCGTCGATTTCATTGGGCGAAATAGAACCTAGGGCCATTTTCATTGATTTCTGAAAACATTCGGCCTGGTCTGAAATCGAAGTATTGTGCTCTAAATCATCGGTCGCATAGCCTACACCGGTAATGTAACCTAGAGCATGGGCATTGTCTCGTTCTAAAGCAATTACAGCAGCGCCTTCGCCCAAAACCATTGAATTCCGCGTTTTGTTCAGATCAAAAGCACGACACGGATAACCTTCGGTTTCGCGCGAATATATTTTCAAACCTTTGATTTGCGTGAGCGTAAACGGTGTGAGTGGCGCCTCGCTTCCGCCGGCAATAAATTTATCTGCCATGCCCGATTCTAGCCAAGCAACCGCATTGAGCACCGCATGCAAAGCCGTTGAACAGGTAATCGAATGCGAAATTTCAGGTCCGGCTGATTTTAAATCATGCGCTACCCAACTCGACAAATTACCTAAAGTAGTGGTAGGCGAACTCAGCGTTGCGGTTTTTCCGGTGGTCATAAATTCCTCGTGATATTGCTCGAGCAAATGCGTAGCTCCGCGTGACGAACCAATATTAATCCCAATCACATCACCTTTTTTCCAGCCAGCTTGAGCCACCGCGCGGCGCGAAACATCCAAAGCCATAATCACCGATGGATCGAGCGCTTTGTATTTGGCCTCAGACTGACGCAAGGTTTCTAATCTTTGCTGCTCAGCTTCAGGCAAACAAGCCATCCAATACGCCTGCGCTCCGAGATTTTTCATTTCAATCGCAGTGTGTGTGCCGGCATAATGTGCTGCTATTTCATCTGAATCAGACCCCAGAGGCGATACAGAAGCCAAGGCCGATATGGCAATTCGGTGTTTCAAAATAAATTTATTTGGCAGCAAAGTTACACCATTTCAATGGCTCGCTCAACGATTTGATAGACTTTATCAAGTTGTTGGTCGGTGATGACATAAGGCGGTAAAATATAAACGATATTACCCACCGGACGCAAGATGATTCCGTTTTCAATAAAGAAATGGTAGAGTTTATTGCGCAAATTTCCGTAGTAGCTTTCGGTGTTGTCGGTCTTGATTTCAAACGCGAAAACAACGCCCAGAACGCGCGTGGTTTTGACTTTTGAATGTTGTGCAATCTGCGATTGAAAAGCCAAATGTTTTTGATGAATGCGCTGTATATTGGCTTGCATTTCATCAGATTCCAACAAACTCAAACCCGCCAAAGCAGCGGCACATCCGGTAGGGTTAGCCGTAAAAGTATGGCCGTGAAAAAGCGCTTTGTTGACATCGGCATCTAAAAATCCATCAAAGATTTCTTGGGTAAAAGTAGTCAGTGCCATCGGAATAGCTCCGGCAGTCAGCGCTTTTGACAAACACATCATATCGGGCTGAACGCCTAAATAATCACAAGCAAAATTTTTCCCGGTTTTGCCAAAGCCCGTCATCACTTCATCGGCAATGGTAAAGACTTTTTGGGCTTGACAAAGCTTCATCAAAGCCTCTAAAGCTTCAGGCGCATACATGACCATTCCGGCCGCGCCTTGAACCAAAGGCTCAAAAATGAAGGCAGCATAATCTCCGGTTTGCAGAAGTTTTTCAAGTTGGGCTAAACTTTCGCCTTCGCGACCTTGAACCGGAACCGGAATTCTATCTACGTGAATGAGTGAGCCCTGAAAAGCTTCGGTAAAAAAGGTGATTCCGCTTGAGGCCATCGCGCCAAAAGTATCGCCGTGAAAGGCATCTTCAAAAGCGATGACTTTGGTTCTTTGCTCGCCTTGGTTGTAAAAATATTGCAAGGCCGCTTTGAGCGCAACTTCAACGGCGGTAGAACCATTATCTGAAAAGAAAATTTTCTTTTGGTTTGAAGGCAACAAAGTCAGCAATTTTTCTGACAACCGAACCGCGGGTTCATTGGTAAATCCGCCAAACAACACATGCTCTAATGTGATCAATTGCGCATAAATGGCATCAGCCACCAATTTGTTGGCATGTCCATACGGATTGACCCACCACGAGGCAATGGCGTCGATGTATTCCTTTCCTGTTTCATCCCAAAGCAGCGCGCCTTCACCTTTGACAATCGCCGGCAGCAAGCCAGTAGTTTGATGTTGCGTGTACGGATGCCAGTGATAAAGTTGGTCTTTTTCAGATAAATTCATCATTAAATTTTAAGAAGATTTCCGCGCATGGCATCGGCATAATCGGCAATGACATGGGCATCAAAATAAGGTTCATTTTCAATGCGACCGATCATCGTTAGGCCTGTTTTTTCAAGGATGATTTGCTCGGTTGACGGATGCTCATCGCCTGAAAATATAATTCCAGACACTGATAAATTTCTGCTTTTGAGCATTTCAATCGTCAGCAAAGTATGGTTGATGCTGCCCAAATAATGTCTTGAAACCACTATAACTTGATAGTCTTTTTGTATCAAATCCAGCACGCAATCTTGCTCGTTGAGCGGAACCAAAACACCGCCCGCTCCTTCAACCACCAAATGATTTTGGGTTTTGGGCTCTTTGATTTTTTTAAGGTCAATACGCAATCCGTCGATTTCGGCAGCCCAATGCGGACTCGCTGGTGTGTTGAGCGCATAAGCGTTCGGATGAATAACCGTTTTGGAATTGCTGATGAGCGATTGGATTTTATGACTGTCGGAATGGTCTAAATCGCCGGCTTGTATGGGTTTCCAGTAATCGGCTTCAAGCGATTGGGTAACTATGGCTGAAGCGACGGTTTTACCTACGTCAGTTCCGATTCCGGTGATGAATATTTTCATGCGAATTGTTTTGGCAAAAATAAAAAAACCCGCTGTGAAAACGGGCTTTGTTTTTATTCTTCTTTGAGCTGATCAATGACTTTTTTGAGCTCGCGCGCGTACTTTCCGTAAAAATAATGCACCCACCATTCTAAGGCGATGCCCATAAACAAAATGCAAAATACAACAATGCAAAAGGCGGCCATCAAAAAGGTGTGATTCCCCGATTCTGACAATACGGTTTCAGGCATTTTCAGGTACCAAAATCCAATTAAAAATAAAATCAGAAAAGGCGTCAAAGCAAAGCCAAAGGTTTTGTAAAGCTCCATGTTGATGCGGATTTCATAATAGGTTTCATACAGACTGTCTTTGGTATTCAATGTGGTTTGGGCCAATCGTCTGTAAAACAAATAAAGCTTAACTAAATAGTAAATACAGACCGCTACAAAAATGGCAAACATTAAATAGAACGGCAGAATAGCATTTTGGGGAAAGGCATAAAATGCGGGAGCAAATCCGAGAATTACTATAGAAATTATCTGATAAATAAACTCGTTTTTAAGGTTTTTTTTGATGCGATCCAAAGGTGTGTTGGCCGATTGAATTCGGTCTAAATTATGGGGCAACGAGGCCGGATTGGGATGATCGTTGTTCCAAGCTGATTGTAATTCGTTAAAATCCATATCCTTGTTTTTTGATGATTTGTTTTAATTTTTCTTTGGCGCGGTTGAGTTTGACCCGCGCGTTACCTTCAGAAATTCCGAGGTTTTGACCAATTTCTCGGTGCGAATAACCTTCGAGTTGATAAAAGATAATCGCCTTGTCAATTTTGTCTAATTGCTGAACCGCTCGATAAAAATGATTGATTTGACTTTCATGCTCTTCAGTATTACTGGGTTGATCTGCAATATTCTCGGTCGTAAAAGCTTGTTGGATAGGCTTTCGTTTTTCTTTCTTGAAATAAACAATCGCCGTGTTGATGGCCACGCGATACATCCAAGTCGAAAATTGACTATCGCCTTTAAAACTGTCATACGCCTTCCAGAGTTGCAAAACAATTTCCTGAAACAAATCTTCTTGATCGTCGGGTTGGTCCATGTACATTTTAGAAACCTTGAATAAGATTCCTTTGTGCTCATTCATCCGACGCAAAAAAGCTTGTTCCTTTTCTTTCAAAGCCTTAGTTTAAAACGGGTTGAACATGGTATCCGGCTTGTCGTAACAAAGCAATAACACCTTGCGACCCGCCCAAATGTGCCGCACCAAAAGCAAAGAAAACACTTTGTTTTTGCATCATGGCCGGCATGACTTTTACCCAATGCTCGTTGCGGTTGTGCAAGAGTTTTTTCTGGGCTTCGGCATCGATTGAATCGTCATCGGCGATAAGTTTTAATACACCGTCAATATCTTCAGACTTGTATTCTTGAACCAAATCTGCGCACATTTTGGGGCTGATTTCATCCAAATAAGCCATCATTTGATCATCGGTAAATGATTGATTCAAAATATCTATTTGCTCTGAAACTTTTTCTAAACCAACCACCGGCTTTTGACTTTGGGCGGCCATACTGATGAATTCCATTTCGTAGAATTTTAAATCAGCACAGCCAAATGATTTCATAAAGACTAAACTCATGATCGTTTCAAGTGTAAAAGCATCGTATTGCGCCAGTGAACCGAGCGCGTTTTTTTGCAAAATGGCTTCAAGTTTTTTCTTTTGATCTGCCGATAAAACTTGACTCAAAGGTTGGCTGCCCATGGCGAGTTTTTGCGCTTCTTGCATTTCTTGCGGATCTGACATATTGATTTCGAGCGCGAGTTGATTGGTTTGCTCAAAAGCAGTTTTGGCTTTGGGCCACATGGTAAAATCGGCAGCGCAAACCATGTGAATGGTACCAAAAAGATACGATGGCTTTGAAAGTCCGTGGCCTGAAACCTTCCAGAGCACAGATGAATGCTGATTTTTTGATTGGGCGAAAATTGAAGCAGTAAAAAAAGTAACTACTAAAAATAGAACGAGTTTGAATGGTTTTTTCATGATTCTTTTTGTTGATGAATGAAACTTTGTGCTCAGCCTTTGACCGAATCCAAAGTCAAAAGCTTTGTTTTGGATTCAAGCCGTGAGTAAACAAAAGTTTCAAACGTTACAAAAAATTTACAGCGCTTGCAAAATCTGGTCGAGCAAAGCCCTTATTTGTTCTTGTGAATTGAAGTTATGCAAGCAAATACGCAGTCTTTCTTGACCTTCGGGAACTGTTGGCGACAAAATAGGTTTGACATCAAAACCTTTTTTTTGCAATTGAGCCGCGATGCTTTTCACTTTTTGATTTCCGGTAATAATGGCGCATTGAATGGCCGATTTGCTATAAACAAACATCGGTTTGAGCCCCAACTGCATTTTGTACTGATTGAAAAAAACAATGTTTTGCTGCAATTCGGCAAGCGCCTGAGGTTGCGTAGCCAAATGCTCATAGGCGATTAAAACAGACGCAACGCTGTGCGGCGATAAACCTGTGGTATAAATAAAACTACGCGCAAAATTGACCAAATAATCTTTGAGTTCTGAGCTTCCTAAAACGGCGGCTCCATGACAACCCAAGCCTTTGCCAAAGGTGACAATGCGCGCAAAAACCTGATGATGCACTGATTGACTTTGGGCCAAACCTTGGCCTTTTTCGCCAAAAACACCCAAAGCATGCGCCTCGTCCAACACCAAATAAGCGTTGTGCTTTTGGGCTAATTGGGTGAGCATTTCAAGGTTGGGTGCATCGCCATCCATGGAGAATACTGATTCGGTGGCGATGTAAACGTTGGCATTTTCGGTGTAAATGTTGAGCTGTTTTTCTAAATCTTCGTAATCGTTGTGCGCGAATTTATAAGATTTGGCGTGCGATAACCGAATGCCGTCACGCATCGATGCATGGCACAATTCATCAAACAAAATCACATCGCCACGCTGCGGAACAGAACTAAAAAAACCAACGTTGGCATCATAGCCGGAATTAAAAATAAGCGCTGATTCGGTATCGTGAAAATCTGCAAGGACCTTTTCAGTGCGCTCATATAGCGGATGGTTTCCGGATAAAAGCCGTGAACCGGTGGCTCCGTTGGTTGTAAAACCTTCGGCTTGCAGAAAGGTGTGTGTTTGTTGGAATAAATCTGTACTTTTTGAGAATCCTAAATAATCATTAGAAGAAAAATCAACTTGGTCAGAACCGGATAAGCCCAATGTGCGCAAGGCTTGATTTTGTATGCGCTCGTCGAGTTTTTGTTTGAGATTCTGTGGGAATTTCTTCATGAGCCAAAGGTAAAAAATAGGCTGTAACTATTTGAGCCAAAATGTTAATTTGTATCTTGCAGTAAACCAAAACGTTTATGGAAACAACATGCCAAAACTGTGATACTGCTCTGGTTGAAGATTATCATTATTGCCCGAACTGCAGCCAAAAAACACCTTTACATCGATTGAGTTTGCATGAAGTTTTTCATGAATTGTTGCATTATTTTACGCATGCCGACAAAGGTTTTTTAGTATTGATTAAAGAATTGGTTGTAAAAAATGGTTTGGTTGCACAAGAATACATCGCCGGAAAGCGCAAGAAGTATTTTTCTCCGCTGAACTTTTTTATGATTGTGGCTGCACTCAACTTGATTGCCATGACAGCAGACGGTATTGAAGAAAAACACGATGTGCTCAAAGAAAATCCGCAGTTGATGCAATTGGATGCGGCATCGAGGCAACACATGATTCAAATGTACGAACGACAATACACCGCGATAAATTTTATCAGAACCCACGCCAATAAAACAGTTTTAGTTTCACTGCCGTTTATGGCGCTCATTTTTTGGTTTTTTTACCGAAAAGAAAAATACAACTACACCGAACATTTGGTGGCCGGCATGTATATGTATGCCTTTTGCACCCTCTTTTTTGTGGTTTTGACCTTGCTGAACTTAATTACTTCAATCAATACCAACTTGATTTACTTGTTGTGTTTGCTTTTGCAGATGGGTTATTTTACAGTTTTTTATCAGAATTTTATTGGCGATGGAAAAAAACTGAAAGCTTTTTTGGTAAGTCTTTGCGTGATAACTTTCACCTTTTTGGCCAGCGGAATCTTGGTTTGGTTGTATATGGCCGGATTGTTTGGTTGAAATAAATTTGAATGAACACTTGGCTAGTCATTCGTCTTTTAGAAAAGATGATTGATACACTAATGCCCTAGCCCGGATGGCAGCGGCTATCCTTTTTGTTTGCAAAACAAAAAGATAATAGCGAACAGCCGGATCAGCTTCAAATAAAAATAAAAAAGCCCAACACAAGGTCGGGCTTTCTTTTATAACTGAATTGCGGTGATTAATCAACCAACACAATTACTTTGTTGTCTTTCATTTCAATGGTTCCTGAGCTGATGTTTAGCGTGTAGGTTTGCTCATTGATTTTGTTGAATTTATCGGCTACTTCTTTCTCAAATGAGAACGACGAAGCTGCGATTTTGATCTCACCATCTTTGAGCGTCGTTACGATGGGCGCGTGGTTGTTGAGCAATTGAAAACTGCCCGCTGTGCCCGGAAGCGATACCGAAGTAACTTCGCCTTGGAAGAGTTTTGATTCTGGTGATACTATTTCTAATAACATATTGTTTAGAATTTTGATTATGCTTCAGCAAGCATTTTTTGTCCTGCTTCAATCACGTCTTCGATGGTTCCTTTAAGGTTGAAAGCCGCTTCTGGCAAGTGATCTAATTCACCGTCGATGATCATGTTGAAACCTTTGATGGTATCTTTGATATCAACAAGTACACCTGGAATTCCTGTAAATTGCTCAGCTACGTGGAATGGCTGTGACAAGAAACGTTGTACACGACGTGCACGTGATACGGCTAATTTATCATCTTCAGACAATTCTTCCATACCTAAGATGGCGATAATGTCTTGTAATTGTTTGTACTTCTGAAGGATTTCTTTTACGCGTTGAGCACAGTTGTAGTGATCATCACCTAAGATAAGTGGCGTCAAAATTCTTGAAGTTGAATCGAGTGGATCTACCGCAGGATAAATACCCAACTCAGCAATTTTACGTGACAATACTGTGGTTGCATCTAAGTGTGCGAAAGTAGTTGCCGGTGCCGGGTCAGTTAAGTCATCCGCAGGTACGTATACCGCTTGTACGGATGTAATAGATCCTTTTTTGGTTGAGGTAATACGCTCTTGCATCGCACCCATTTCAGTAGCCAACGTTGGTTGGTAACCTACCGCTGATGGCATACGACCCAAAAGTGCCGATACCTCAGAACCTGCTTGTGTAAAACGGAAGATGTTATCAACGAAGAATAGTACGTCTTTACCTTGGTCAGAACCTGCTCCGTCACGGAAGTACTCCGCAATAGTCAAACCTGAAAGCGCCACACGAGCACGAGCTCCTGGTGGTTCGTTCATTTGTCCGAACACAAACGTAGCTTTTGAATCACGCATACCGGCTTTGTCAACTTTGGTCAAATCCCAACCGCCGTTTTCCATAGAGTGCATGAAATCGTCACCGTATTTAATAATACCTGACTCCAACATCTCACGAAGAAGGTCATTACCCTCACGAGTACGCTCACCTACTCCGGCAAATACTGAAAGTCCACCGTGTCCTTTTGCAATGTTGTTGATGAGTTCCTGAATCAATACGGTTTTACCTACTCCGGCACCACCGAACAAACCAATTTTACCACCTTTTGCATAAGGCTCGATCAAATCGATTACTTTGATACCCGTAAATAAAACTTCTGTTGATGTAGAAAGGTCTTCAAATTTAGGAGCCGCTTTGTGAATCGGTGTTCCGCTAACGCCTTCTTTAGGCAAATCACCCAAACCGTCAATAGCATCACCTACTACGTTAAAAAGTCTTCCGTAGATATCTGAACCAATCGGCATTTGGATTGGAGCTCCGGTAGCGAGAACATCTGTACCTCTGCTCAATCCGTCAGTAGAGTCCATTGAGATTGTTCTCACGGTGTTTTCACCGATGTGTGCTTGAACTTCAAGAACCAATTTTGAACCATCTGCTTTGTTGATTTCTAATGAATCATAAATTTTTGGAAGCTCAACATCTTTACCGTTGAACACTACGTCAACCACCGGACCGATGATCTGTGCAACTTTTCCTATTACTTTTGACATTGCTTATGTATTTATTAAATAGCGTTTTAGATTTGTAAAACAACAGCCAAATTACCGCTGTTTTTTCGAGCGCAAAGATAATTTTTTAAAACAGAAAATCAACAACTTTTTAATAAAAAAATATTCTGATTTTACAATATTGTTTGCTTTATAGGCTGAATGCTAAATTTATATTGATAATTCACAAAAAAACAAAGCCCGCTATGAAAATCACAACGGGCTTTTGATGTTTGCGTTTTATTTTTAGAAAGCATCCGGATCAGCCGGAAACAGAATTCTGTATTTGCTTAAGTCTTTTGCCTTCATGTTTGAACCGTATTTTTCGTTGATGGCTTTGATAAATTCATTGGCAATCAAAGCATATCCGCGTGGGCTTGGGTGAACACCATCAAGCGAGAAAGCACCTCCGGTTACATAACCCGAAGTCAACGTGAATCCGTTGGCCGTGATTCCGCCAGAAGTTAATTTATCCATGATGGCTTTTGCATTAACAAAAGCTAATCCATTCGCGTTTGCTATTGACTCAATAGTTATGTTGTATGCGTCAGTAGCATTTCTGACCTCGGTGATTTCATCTTTTGAGAGTACCCAGTTATCAGCTAAAGGTACTGAAACACCATTAACTTGTAGTGGGTTTCCGTTTACTTGAGTTCCGATGAAATTTCTGGCAGGCAACACAATCAAATCTTCAGCGGTTGCTTGGCGATATGAAGGTATACCAAGCGCTGAGAGATTAGTCAAATAACTATCAACCATTACAACGGCATTGGTGCTTCCGGGTGTAAATGAAATAGTTCTTCTGGCCAATTCAGCATCGGTAATCAATCCATTAGCTTTAGCCAAAAGTAATCCGTTGTTATATGCTCCGTACCCTGTTGTATTGCTCATGAGCGCGGTTATAGTAGCCGCATCTAACGGAACCGGATTGTATGGAACAGTTGTAAAGTATGGAAGTGTATTTACATAAGGTAAATTAGCCACCACACCCTTGGCTCCGCCTGCAGTCATGGTTGTTACAATGCTTGAATAAACATTGGCAAAAACATTCGGATCTGTAATATCATTACTGCCATAAGTGGTTGGATCTAAATTCCCAGTTCTATCAACGCCAGCCCCTCCAGATGTTGCATAGGACAAAACATCATTTCCGCCTATCCACAATGAAAAGAAGGTTGGTGACTGAGCAGCAGCGTCTTCAAGTATTTTTGAAGTGGCTGAAGATGCAAATCGGACATAATACGGATTTGCTGCGCCAATTCCTACATTGGCAAGGCTTCCGTAACCCGAAGCTACTAAATGGAAACTTTTGGCACCCGGAACACCTAAATTATTGAAAGGCCCTGAAAGAACACTTGTAACATCAGTCGTCGGGGTTGCACCGGGCAAAGAAATCGGAGCCGTTCCGTTGAAAATAAGACGAACTCCCTGACCCGGAATCGGAGCACCACCAGCAAGTAATCCTCCAAAATTATCAGCCATAAATGGTGTTTTAAATTCTCCCCCGCCAACGGTAGCAAATTGTTCTGCCAATAAATTTGGATAAGCGCCTTTTTGTCCTTCAATAAACAAGGCTCCATCACTGTATCCGGCTGCAAATGAATCGCCTAGAGCTACATATTTTGAAAAGTCGGCCTCGCCAGATGTGAGCGGATTTCCGTCGGATGAGTTATACACCGGATCGGTGTCATCGCTATTATCACACGCTACTATGGTCAACGAAACCAATAGTAACCATTTAAAATTCTTTATCATGTTGCTGTAATTTTAAATTTAAATTATGGGTTGATTGTCCAAGAAGCAAAGTATTGTTGACCAACAAGGCCTGCTCCTAATACTTGGGTATAGTCTTTTCCGCCTAAATTTGCTGCGCCTAATTTGATTACTGATTTCAATTTAGGAATACTGTAGTTAATTTGTGCATCAACAACTACGTTTTCTTCAATAGTCCCATCAACCATAGTTGATTCCCAACGATATTCACTGTTCCATCTTCCGCTTAAATTAAAACCAAAATTTTTAAACAATTTATCGTTGCTGATACTTGCTTTAACTCTGTGTTTTGGCGTATTGAATCCGGCCTCAAAACTTGGATCTTTGGCTTGGTCGAAATCAAACTGTGCGTAGTTGTAGTTGGCTCCAAACTCAAAGTTAGCAGGTAATTTTTTTGAGAATCCAGCTCCGAATCCGAAAGATTTAATTTCAACATCGGTGTTGGTGTACAATTGATAAACTCTGTAGTTTTCATTGCCCAAAGCATGAAGTGATTGCACTTCAGGGTTATTGAGGTAGTTAGGCGCATCAAAAGTAAAATCAAAAGTTTGAGTCGCTTTTCCGTAATATGGAGCTATAACATTGAGATTCCCAATAAAGTCGGTGTATGTATTGTAGTATGCACTCAAATCATAAGTAAAATCTTTTAATTGACCTCTATAACCAACTTCAAATGCTTTTACTTGTTCTGGTTTTACGTAGTCAACATTGGTTTTTCTGAGCAATGCAGCGGCTCCCGGAGTGTTACCTGGGTTATTTTTTAAGAAATTAGAAAAAGCCTGAACTGAAGCTGCAGTATATGAATTGTCATAAGCATTTACACCTGTCATTATTGCTGTGTCACCTTGTGCGTATATCTGACCCACTGCCGGAGACCCCTCGGCCACTGGTAAGGTTTCAGAGTAACGGGTTAAGTTGTCTTTTGCTGATCCAATCAACACAATATTACCGATATTAAAACCAATATACTGTTCTTGAGTTGATGGATTTCTGAATCCGGTTTGGAATGACGCTCTGAAATTGTGATTTCTGTTCTCACCGGCTGAGTAAACCAACGATAGTCTAGGAGAAACGTTTCCGTCAAAGTTTTTACTCTTATCATAGCGCGCTGAACCAGTAAATTTCAAACGGTCTTCAAGGAGTTTTTTCGTGACTTGAGTATATGCACCGTAATCTGTATAGTAAATTGGC
Source organism: Flavobacterium sp. CYK-55 (assembly GCF_018413465.1). Taxonomy (GTDB): domain Bacteria; phylum Bacteroidota; class Bacteroidia; order Flavobacteriales; family Flavobacteriaceae; genus Flavobacterium. The sequence continues at coordinate 40,943 of NZ_JAHCDK010000010.1, read as the reverse complement.
CCGTCATCATCCGTATAAATTCTACCAAAAGAATTCAATTGATATTCTCTATAGGAACCTCCGATTTGAATTTCGGCAAACTTGATGATATCTTTAAAATTGTAATTAATATCTGAATGATAAATTCTTGAGTTGTCAACCAATTTAGAACCTTGTGTTACATCAGCCTCTGAAATGACTTTGTTAAAAGCAGCTTTAAACTCAGGGCTTCCGGGAATTAATCTTCCGGTGTCGGCCTTTTGACGAGCAAAATTATGAGCTTGTTGCGGAGTCATGCCTCCCAGAGTTCCTTGAACATAGGCTCCTGCATATTCCCCAAACCAAACTTTGTCTTCTTTCCACTGACGGTTGACATTGATACCTGTAAAGAGCATGTCATATGAGTTTCCGCCATCTTCAGTAGTGGTATATCCTCGAACAAAGAAATTTTTGCCTTTGAATTCTAATTTATGTTGTTGCATAAAAAAGTTGTTCAAATAATAACGACTGGCTCCCTGATAAACAGCGTTACCAAAACCAAATTTACTTTGCCAAATAATTTCAAAATCGTTGGCAAACGGTTTAAAATGCAAAGACATGTCTGCTTTTGCATTGGTTACTTTATTGTCGGTCAAATCAGTTTCGCGATATCCTGTTCTGCTGACATTTACATCCGGTAAAATAGCATTAAATGCGGCTAATTGAGCATCCGTAATAGCTCCAGCTGCATATAGCTTTGGCGCTACTGCTTTGATGTTGGTGGCTACTTCATCTCCATAGACGTTAATACCGTCATAGTTTGGATCGGTTCTATCAAATCCTTCGCCTTGACGAAATTTATCGTCATAATTAACCGCCAACCAATCGGTTCCTTTTAAAAAGGTAAAATTGGCTTTAGTTGCAAACCGCGGGCAAAAAGCATGTGCTACTCGAATTCCGTAATCATAAAAATTATTAGCCCCAGCAGCCGATTGATTGGTTTGCCCATATTTAACATATGCACTTACCCCTTGACTCGTGAATGGGCTCTTACTGTTCATGAACAAGATACCATTAAAAGCATTGGCCCCGTATAATGCTGACGATGCTCCGGGAAGTAATTCAACACTTTGCACATCTAATTCAGACACGCCTATCATATTACCTAAAACAAAGTTGAGTAGCGGCGAAGAATTATCCATCCCGTCTACCAATTGCATGAAACGAGTGTTAGCAACTGTAGCAAAACCTCTTGTATTAATAGATTTGAAGGCCAAACTACTGGTATTCATATGTACCTCTTTGAGATTTTCGAGGCCATCGTAAAAACTAGGAGAAGCTGTTTTTTTTATGTCTTTAACCCCCATTCTCTCAATGGTAACGGGAGATTCTTTAACACGTTCAGCAGTTCTAGAGGCCGAAACAACAATTTCATCAAGTTTCATTTCTTCTGAACGCAAGACAATACTAACGTCTTGGTTATCAGATTTGATTTCTTGGCTTGAGTTACCAAAACCGACACTTGAAATCTCAAGTTTGAAAGGCGGTTTTTTGGTTGTAGTCAATTTGAATTTACCGTCGGCATCAGTTGTAGTTCCTGAATCACCGCTCTGAACTTTAACGTTGGCTCCCGGAATAGGTTGTTTGTTACTGTCAGTAACTGTGCCCGTTACTGTGCTTTGCGCTTGTGCCCATCCGCAAAACATCAGCGAGATCATGATTAAATAGTATTTCATCGGGTTTAAATTTTGATGGTTTATGTAGCCAAAATACGAATATTTTTATCATTACTAAAAAAACTCACTTTTTTTTTAACTATCTTCAAAACACCCCGCTGGAGCTTGTCAAATAAGTATATTTTCTTGATTTGTTATGATTTTATTAACGGTTTTGACACTGCATTAAAAAAAATATTATGCGCGCCTATAAATCAAAAGTTTTATTGCATTAATCACAATTATAAAAACAAAAAAGCGGGCAAAAAACCCGCTTATAAAAATCTTTTTTAAATAAATTTTATTCTACAGTAACTGATTTTGCCAAATTTCTTGGCTGATCTACATTACAACCGCGCATAACAGCAATGTGATAGGATAACAACTGAAGCGGAATAGTGGTCAACAATGGCGAAAGCGCATCTGACGATTCTGGAATCTCAATAACATAATCAGCCAAATCACGAACTTGAACATCGCCTTTGGTAACCACAGCAATGATTTTACCGCTACGCGATTTAATTTCTTGTATATTGCTCACAACCTTATCGTAGTGCCCTTGCTTAGGTGCGATAACTATAACCGGCATTTGTTCGTCAATCAAAGCAATTGGGCCATGCTTCATTTCAGCAGCTGGATATCCTTCAGCATGTATGTATGAAATTTCTTTTAGTTTGAGTGCGCCTTCAAGAGCTACCGGGAAGTTGTATCCACGACCTAGATAAAGGCAATTGGTGGCATCTTTAAATTTAGCCGCTATTTCTTTGGCTTTTTCGTTGGTTTCTAAAGCTTCTAAAACTTTATCCGGAATGATCTCAAGTTCTTGTAAATATCTGTGGAAGTCTGAATTTGAAAGCGTTCCTTTAGCCTTAGCCAAACGAAGCGCAATCATGGTAAGCACTGTAATTTGTGTGGTAAATGCCTTGGTCGATGCTACTCCGATTTCAGGTCCGGCATGTGTGTATGCTCCGGCATGTGTTTCACGTGATATAGATGAGCCAACCACATTACAAACTCCGAAGACAAAAGCACCTTGCTCCTTAGCTAATTTTATCGCAGCCAACGAATCGGCTGTTTCACCCGATTGTGAAATGGCAATAACCACATCACCTTTGTTGATGATTGGATTTCTGTATCTAAATTCTGAAGCATATTCAACCTCAACCGGAATACGGGCAAATTCTTCAATAATATATTCGGCCACTAAGCCTGCATGCCATGAAGTTCCACAGGCTACAATGAGAATTCTTTGTGCGTTGAGGAATTTTTCAATGTTATCTTCAACACCCGCCATTTGAATGATTCCTTGGTTGGCCAACAATCGCCCGCGGTAAGTATCTTTGATAACACTAGGTTGCTCATATATTTCTTTAAGCATAAAGTGATCATAACCACCTTTTTCAATTTGCTCCAAATTCATTTGAAGTTCTTGAACATAAGGATCAACGAGTGAATCATCTTTTATTTTTCGAATCTTTAACGGCTTGTGCAAACGAACAATAGCCATTTCTTCATCTTCTAGATATATTGCATTTGAAGTATATTCGATAAATGGTGATGCATCAGAAGCTATAAAAAATTCATCATTTCCAACACCAATCGCCAATGGACTTCCCAATCTGGCAACTACGATTTCATCTGGATTTGTTCGATCAAAAACACAGATCGCATAGGCGCCAACCACCTGATTAAGAGCCACTTGAACAGCTTTTCCGAGTTTGAGCTGATCTTTTTTCTGAACTTCCTCAATGAGATTTACCAATACTTCTGTATCAGTATCTGATTTAAAAGTATATCCTCGTTTAATGAGCTCTTTTTTGAGCGGTTCATAATTCTCGATGATTCCGTTGTGGATAATAGCCAAGTTGCCGGAATTTGACAAATGTGGATGTGAGTTAACATCATTAGGCACGCCGTGGGTCGCCCAACGCGTATGCCCCATTCCAATTGCTCCTTTAAGATCAATTTCTTTAGAAGACTTTTCTTCTAAATCAGAAACTTTACCCTTGGTTTTTGAAACTTTAAGATCTTGACCGCTGTACAACATAATGCCAGCGCTGTCATAACCTCGATACTCTAATCTTTTTAATCCTTTTATAATAATCGGATAGGCTTCTCTGTGCCCAATGTATCCTACAATTCCGCACATAATTTAGTTTTGTTTAGGTTTAGTAAAATATATTTTAAATTTAATCCTATCATCTTCAGGGATTACCGCATCGGTGCCATAAATGACAGTTCCCAATGGGCTCAAAACCGAAGCAGTCGGAATATATTTGATGCCAAATGTAGGAATTTCTGTTTTAAGTTTTTTATTATTTATCTCAGCTATGCTTTCGGTTACAACCAATCCTAACCGAACATTGGTTGAGTCTTCATTTTTGAGCAAGGCTCTGATATAATTAGTTAACCTTATTTTGTATTCATAGCCACGACCGTTTTGTTTTTTTATAATTCCTCCAAAAGTAGTTTTGGCATATTTTGGCTTTACAGCGGTTGTTTGGTCTGAATAATAATCGGCAATTGGTCTCTTGTTGGTCAGATCGTACAAATAAATTCTATTGGGTTCATTAACTGACGAAGACATCGCACCACTGTTTACTTTAAAAGTCAAACTGGCATCATTGACCAACCATTTTTTAGTTCTTAAGTTGTCTAATTCTGCAGAATTTCCGTTGGCATCGCGTCCAAACAAATCAATTATAGCCATTGAACCTTGACCTCCTTTTAAATAAATCATACCAGACTCAGGAATAGGATTAACAGGTTGGTTTTCAAGAAAATTTACCGAACGTCCAGAGAGGCTCATAACAATCGTCTTTTTAACTCGTTCACCGTCAGGTAAAGTTTTATCCTTAAGTTCTGTGTAATAAATGGTCAGATTGCTGGTTTCAGTAGAGTTTCCTTTTAAATTCAACATGGCCATACAACTCTGATATCCCGGAGCTTCTTCAACGGTAAAATACAATCCTCTGAAATACTCTTGAAAAGCGCTGTCATCTGACAACTTTCCGGCAGGGGCTTCCATAATTTTAGTTTTAAAAAAATTTTTATCTAATTTCAAACGAAGCCTCGGACTTTTATACGAAGGAGTTTCGACACCTTCTTCATCAGTAGTAATATTAATGACCTGTTTTTTATCAAAAAAGAATTCATCGTTTTGTGCCAAATCAGGAAACGTATTTAACTTTTGACCTTTTACTGCATCAAAGTCGTTTTTTTGATTGCTGTAGTATTTCTTTGTTTCGCCTGTTGGGCTATTCGGATCAACATTTTGCATAAAGAATTTTGACTCATAAACACTGAGTTTCATTTTCGAAATTTCGGGATCACCGTAGATAGAATCTAAAGTATAGGTGGCAAGTCCGGAAGTTTCTAAAGTTTCTCTTGTGGCAAAATACGGAATAGAAACAACCACGCTGTCAATTTCAGGCTGGTATAAAGGATCAATTACCGGTTTTGTATCAGGCAATCTTAACTGAAGAGCAAATGAAGCAGTAGTTTTACCAAAAACAGGATCATTGTATATCCCCAGAGCATTGATAGCCAAATCAGATGTTTCAACCGGACCTGTTTGTGGGTTATAAGCAGCAACTGAAAAGGTTTCTGGTTCGCCAACTTCAAAATTATCGCCGCCAATCATATCAGCTCCAAGTTCATTAAAATCGCTGTCGCATGAACCCAGCAGCAAAAAACCAAAACAAATGAAAAAACAAGGAAATAAAATTCTTTTGTACATGAATATCGGAAATTAAAGAAGCTCGTAAAAACGCGTATATGCTTCTGCAAATTGTTCTTTGGGAACGAAAGATAGAAAAGGTTTACCCGATGACTCTATATATTTTGTTAAACTTGCCGACAATTGGTCAGTAGCAACAATAACACCGTCTGAATGATCTACAGTTGCTTTCATCAAGTTCTCAAAACTAGGGTCAGATAAAGCTGAAACCGAAGCTTCTGGAACGCCGTCAAATTTGACTTTATTGATCATCTCTGCGTCTAATTGCCCTTCAAAAGATTGTGTGTAAACAGAAGTTACAATTTTGGTGTCGGCAAAAAGGGCTTCGTCTTTATAATAATGTTTCATGTAAATTGGAAGCATTGAAGCCAACCAGCCATGTACATGAATAATATCAGGCACCCAATTGAGTTTTTTAACGGTCTCAACTACGCCTTTGGCAAAAAAAATTGCACGCTCATCATTGTCAGGATACAAAGTGCCGTCTTCATCTGTGAAAGTCGCTTTTCGCTTAAAATATTCATCATTATCAATAAAATAAACCTGGATGCGCTCTTTAGGAATCGAAGCCACTTTAATAATGAGCGGCATATCTAAATCGTTCACTACCAAATTCATCCCTGACAATCTGATTACCTCATGTAGTTGATGTCTGCGTTCATTAATATTCCCGTATCTGGGCATGAAAATTCTGATCTGACCGCCACGATCATTGACCATTTTTGGCACATCATATGACATCATAGACACTTCATTCTCTGCCAAATAAGGCACTACCTCAGATGATACGTATAATATCCTCTTATCCTCCATAAGTAATTCACTATTGAGTAATTCTCGTCAAAAAACAGGCAAAAGTACAAAAATTTATGCTTGTATGAAGTAAAATCTTAAGTTTGCAGTCTATTTCAAGAAAGCTTCGATGAAAATATTCGAAAAACAATCCGATTTATCTTCCTTTTTAAAATCGGTTTCGAAGACACAAACCAGCATCGGTTTTGTTCCGACTATGGGTGCGTTGCACGAAGGACACTTGTCGCTTTTGCGCGAATCAATGACTCAAAACACTTATACTGTTATGAGTATTTTTGTAAACCCAACACAGTTTAATAATCCTGAAGACCTTGAAAAATATCCGCGAACACTTGATTCAGATGTGGCTAAAATAAAAACGGTTTCTCAAGACATCATTGTTTATGCTCCAACGGTTGATGACATCTATCAAGGTCAAACCCAGTCTGAACACTTTGATTTTGACGGCTTAGAAGCCCAAATGGAAGGACAGTTTCGTCCCGGCCATTACGATGGAGTGGGCACTGTTGTAAAGAAACTCTTTGAAATTGTCAACCCAAACAAGGCCTATTTTGGAGAAAAAGACTTTCAGCAATTACAGATTATCAAAAAAATGGTCGAGAAGCTCAAGATACCCGTTGAAATTATTGGTTGTCCGATTTTTCGAGAATCCAATGGTTTGGCTATGAGTTCGCGCAACCAACGCCTGAATGATGAACAAAAAAAACAAGCGGCTGTAATCTATAAAATTCTTAAAACTGCTAGAAGTAAATTTAAAAACAACAGCGCCCATGCTGTTCATCAATGGGTCGTGAGTAGTTTTGAAAAAATTCCTGAAATGAAACTTGAATATTTTCAGATTGCCGACGAATCGAGGTTGTTGCCTTGCATTCGAAAAAGTAAAAACAAAAAATACAGAGCTTTTATAGCGGTATTTATAGCACAAATCAGACTCATTGACACCGTTGCTCTATACTAAATTTTATGCAAATTGAAGTTTTAAAATCAAAAATACATCGCGTTCGCGTAACCGGTGCCGATTTGAATTACATCGGAAGTATTACCATTGACGAAAATCTAATGCAAGCCTCTAATATTATTGAAGGTGAAAAAGTATCGATTGTCAACATCAATAATGGCGAGCGCTTTGAAACTTATGCCATCAAAGGCAATCCTGATAGTGGAGAAATCGTGCTCAACGGACCAGCGGCTCGTAAAGTTCAAAAAGATGACATCATCATTATCATTTCATACGCGTTAATGGATTTTGAAGCCGCCAAAACCTTTCGCCCGTGGATTATTTTTCCGAATGAACAAACCAATTCACTGCGTTAATACTCCGTTGAAATGAGTGCCGAACCCAATCAAAACCAATCTGAAAACGAAGGATTCAAAGCAGCATTAACTCGTTGGTTTTCTATCGTTTTGCCTTTTTTGGTGGGTGCTTTTTTAGTGATATATACCTATTACAAATTCAATGATCAACAAATAGATCAGATAAAAAATTACTTCAAAACTGCTGACTATTTTTATATTTATTGTGCCGGGATTGTGGCTGTTTTAGGCAATGCTTCTCGGGCATATCGCTGGAAGTATTCACTCACTCAGTTGGGATACTCTTCAAGTTTTGCCAACAACTTTATGGCAGTGAGTATAGGCTATGTTTTGAATTTGACTATTCCAAAATCAGGTGAAGTTTCTCGAGCATTACTCATCAAAAAATACAACAACATTCCTTTTGACAAAGGCTTTGGAAGCATTGTTGCCGAACGGATTATTGATTTATTGGTTCTTTTAATGTTCATGCTTTGGGCTGTTTGGTTACAATTTGATTTGGTCAAAAAATTCATCCTTGACCAACTGCCTTTAGGTCAACTAATAACTCTTATGGTTTTGAGCACAACACTGTTAGCAATTGCGTTTTGGCTATATCGATATTCAAAATGGGGCTTTGTACATAGCATCCGAGATAAAATAAGCGGGTTACGCGACGGAGTTATGAGCGTCGTACACATGAAAAACAAAGGAGCTTATCTCTTACATACTTTTTTTATCTGGTTCTCATACTTATTGACTTTTTATCTGGCCATCTTTGTATTTCCAGAAACCGGTCATCTTCCTATAAATGCTGTAGCAAGCGCCTTTGTAGTGGGCAGTATTGCAATTGCCTTTACCAACAGTGGTTTTGGCTCTTATCCGTTTTTGATTGCAAAAATCCTAACCTTTTATTCAATTGCCGAAACTACAGGGCAGGCCTTTGGTTGGATTGTGTGGATATCACAAATGCTTGTAGTGGTTGCTTTGGGCGCTATTTCATTTATATTAATGCCCATCATGAACAGAAAAAAATAAATCACTATATTGCTGACTGTTTTTAAGCAACTAACACCTTCAGCAAAAAAATGAAAAAAATAGTTTTACTGCTTTGTGTTTTATACCAAATGAGCAGTTTTTCGCAAAAAATCACCGAAGAAGTTTTCTCTCCAAAACTCAATGAAAACCGTGAAATCACCATTAGCCTTCCAAATTCTTACTTAAAAAATACCAATCAAAAATATCCTTTGCTCGTCTTGCTTGACGGAGATTATTTATTTGATCCTTTTCAAGGAGCACTTAACTACGGTGCCTACTGGGACGATTTGCCTGAGGTAATTATTGTAGGTGTTTCGCAAAACAAAAACGACGAGCGTGTCGCTGACTGTACAACCAATGAAATAAGTGGCTTACCCGATGAAAAGGGCAATAAGTTTTTTGAATTTATTGGTATGGAGCTAGTTGGTTATCTCGAAAAAAAATACCGTATTGCTCCTTTTAAAATCATAGCCGGACACGATGTAACAGCTGGTTTTTTAAATTTTTTCCTGTATAAAGAAAAACCGTTGTTTGACGCCTATATTTCAATGAGTCCTGAACTTCCGGCAGGAATGGAAGAACATATTCCCAACCGCCTCAACACCCTTGAGCAAAACATTTACTACTATCAATCAACGGCTGACGGTGATTTGAAAAAAATGCAAGACCGCATCAAAACCTTAGATAAAGCGGTAAAAGAAATAAAAAAACCAAACCTTAATTATCAGTTCGACGAATTCAAAGGTGCTTCACATTATTCTCTGGTTTTGCACTCAATTCCGAATGCTTTGTATCAATTTTTTTCAGTGTATCAACCCATTTCTATGGCCGAATACAATGATAAAATAGCCGTTTTGTCTTCGGGTTATGTTGATTATTTATCCAAAAAATACGAAACCCTAGAAAAGTCATTAAGCCTAAAAATGAATATCCGAATCAATGATTTCAAAGCTATTGAAGCGGCTATTTTAAAAAACAAAGCTTATGAAGAGTTTGACAAACTAGCTGATTTAGCCCGCAAAAATTACCCAAAAACCATGTTAGCCGATTACGAATTGGGCTTGATGTACGAAAACATGGGTGATAACAAAAAGGCCGTAAAAGCCTATCAGGCAGCTTTTCAAAAAGAAGAAATCGGCGATTTGACCAAAGATATGATGCTCGACAAAGCAGACGAACTCAAAAACCAATAGGTTTTATGTCTAAAATAAAAACTGCCTTTTTTTGTCAGAGTTGCGGAACCCAATACGCCAAATGGCAAGGACAATGCAATGCTTGCAAAGCTTGGAACACCATTGTAGAAGAAATTGTCCAGAAAGAAGAGAAAACTTCCTGGCGAAGCAGTTCTGCAGAAACAAAAAAAACACCCCGCCCACTCAAAATTAAAGAAATTGACAGCGCACAAGAAGTGCGAATGAACACACTCGACGGTGAGCTCAATCGTGTTCTGGGCGGTGGTATTATTCCCGGATCGCTTATTTTATTGGGTGGAGAACCCGGAATCGGTAAAAGCACCTTATTGTTGCAAATCTCGCTCAAACTTCCGTACAGAACACTTTATGTTTCAGGAGAAGAAAGCCAAAAACAAATAAAAATGCGCGCTGAACGCATTACCGATAAAGCCGACAATTGCTATGTCCTGACCGAAACCAAAACGCAAAATATCTTCAAGCAAATTGAAGAAATCGAGCCTGAAATTGTCATCATTGATTCAATTCAAACGCTGCATACAGAATATATAGAAGCCTCGCCGGGTAGTATTTCACAAATTCGCGAAACCACCGCAGAGCTGATTAAATTTGCCAAAGAAACCAACATTCCGGTCATTTTGATTGGTCATATTACCAAAGACGGAACTATTGCCGGCCCTAAAATTCTCGAGCACATGGTTGATACGGTTTTGCAATTTGAAGGCGACCGAAATCACGTCTATCGAATTCTGCGATCGCTTAAAAATCGCTTTGGTTCTACTGCAGAATTGGGCATTTATGAAATGCTCGGCAGCGGATTGCGCGAAGTTTCAAATCCGTCAGAAATATTAATATCTCATCAAGATTCTGGATTATCAGGAACTGCAATCGCCTCAACACTTGAAGGATCGCGTCCGCTGATGATTGAAATTCAAGCGCTTGTAAGCACCGCTGTTTATGGAACGCCACAACGCAGCACCACCGGATACAACGCCAAAAGACTCAACATGATTTTGGCTGTGCTTGAAAAAAGAGCCGGTTTCAGACTGGCTGCCAAAGACGTTTTTCTCAACATTACCGGCGGCATCAATGTTGATGACCCAGCGATTGATTTGGCTGTTGTAGCCGCCATACTTTCATCAAACGAAGATATCCCTATTGAACAAGGTGTGTGTTTTGCAGGCGAAGTCGGACTCTCGGGTGAGATTCGTCCGGTGAACCGCATTGACCACCGCATACAAGAAGCCGAAAAATTGGGTTTTTCAACTATATTTGTTTCTAAGTACAACAAAATTTCGCACAAAAGCGCCATGATTCAAGTCAAATTGGTCTCTAAAATTGAAGACATTGCCAGCGAATTGTTTGGATAAAATATAAATCCAATGAAGAAAACCCGCAAAAAGAAAATTTTTCTTGCCCTAAAAATTTCCGCCGCTTTGTTGGTTGTGTTGATGATTTTGGCCATTGTATTTCGCGATTCGATTTTGCAAGAAGCCATCGCGCACATTTCTAAAAAAATGGATCGTGAATACGACAGTAAATTCTCTGTAAAACATGCCGAATTTACCGGAATTACGGGTGTTTCTATGCAAGGAATCATACTCAAACCCAAACATGCTGATACGCTCTTATCAATGTCCGATGTCAAAGCCGAAGTGAGTTTGTGGCATCTGTTCTTAGGCGACATTCAACTTACACATTTAGATGCGCGCAACGGATATTTGCAATTGATCAAAAATGAGAAAGGTTGGAACTTTAAATCTTTTCTACCCAAAAAAGATACGGTTGACACCGGTGAAAAAAGCAATTATGCCAAGCTGGCCTACAAACTACTCAACAAAGGTTTGAATTTGGTTCCGACAGATTTGAAACTTGCCCATTTAACCCTGCGCGTGAATGATCGAGGAAAGGCAGCTATGATGCGTTTGAACCAAATGATTTTGGTTGACAAACAACTTGAATCTTCTATTGAAGTTCGCACCAACACTTTTGCGCAACGTTGGAAGATTAAAGGTTTTGCCGATCCGCGCAACAAACAAACCGATTTGCGCTTTTTCAACCTCGACACCGGAAAAATCAAAGTTCCCTATTTTGACGAGCGCTACAATCTTCAGTCAAGTTTTGATTCGATTCGATTAAAGGTAACTGAAATTGAGATGGAAAGTGGAGAGTTACATATCAACGGATCAAGCTCAGTGCGCAATTTTACAATTAATCACCCGAAAATTGCCAGCAAAGATGTGGTCATCAAAAATGCGCGTCTGGACTACAAGTTTGTTTTAGGCGAAAACTTTATTGCGCTAGACAGCAGTTCAACAGCGGTTTTAAATAAAATTAAATGTCATCCGTATGTTTCTTATGACAATGAGTTTGATAAAATCTACACGCTCAAAGTCAAGATTCCTAAAATGAGTGCGCAAAACTTCATCACTTCATTACCCGAAGGATTGTTTACGCATTTTCAAGGCATGGAAGTGACCGGAAACTTTGATTACAAACTCAATTTAGCCATCAACAAAGACCATCCGAACAAAACCGTTTTTGACAGTCAGTTTAATAAAGAAAATCTCGAAATTCTCAAATACGGCGAAGCCAATCTAACCAAACTCAACGGACCGTTTATGTATCATGCCATCATCAACGGAATTGAACAACGCGGAGTCATGGTCGGGCCATCAAACCCGAATTACACACCTCTGAGTCAAATTTCACCTTACCTTAGAAAATGTGTTTTAACTACCGAAGACCCATCGTTTTTCTCACACAGAGGTTTTATCAAAGAAGCCTTCAAACAGTCAATTGTTAAGAATATCCGCACCCGTAAATTCTCACGCGGCGGCAGCACCATCAGCATGCAATTGATTAAAAATGCCTTTTTAACTCGGGAAAAAACACTCTCGCGCAAACTTGAAGAAATTTTGCTGGTGTATATCATGGAAAACAACCATATTGTAAGCAAAGAGCGCATGCTTGAGGTGTATTTCAACATCATTGAATGGGGTCCGAATGTATACGGAATTGGCGAAGCTGCACATTATTACTTTCAAAAACATCCTTCGCAACTCACTTTGAACGAGTGCTTGTATTTGGCCAATATTATTCCGAGTCCGCGCAGGTTTATGTATCAATTTAACACCGAAGGCAATCTGAGATCGTTTGCCACGAGTCGCGATGATCAATTAATTGGTTTAATGATGCGCCGCGGATTAATCAGCTCAGAAGACACAATCAACCGATTGCCCATTATGGTTTCAGGTCCGGCAAGATCTCTGATTAAAATTCGCGTGGATAATCCAACGGAAGCCGACACCATATCAAGTATTGAAGAGTTTGATTTTTAAGCAGTTCTGTCCTTGATTGTTGGTCTGTAATTTTAGGATTGCTATATTTACAACCTAAACATTCAATTCTAGTGCTATGAAAAAAATGATTTCGCTGATGCTTATCGGCCTTTCTGCATTATCTAATGCGCAAACTATCGGTTTAACCTCATTTGCCACAGGCTTTTCGGCTCCCATCGAAATCACGCATCCGGCGGGCGATTCGCGTTTGTTTGTGGTTCAAAAAGGTGGTTCAATTAAAATCTTAAATTTAAACGGAACAGTAAATCCAACCAACTTTTTGACCTTGCCTTCAGGAACCGTTTCAAATGGAGGTGAACAAGGTTTGTTGGGCTTAGCTTTCCATCCCAATTATGCCAATAACGGCTATTTTTATCTCAATTATACCAACACGGCTGGCGATACTGTGATTGCGAGATATGCTGTTAGTTCTGACCCAAACATTGCTAATCCAAACTCCGGCACTATTTTACTCACCATTGACCAACCTTTTACTAATCACAACGGGGGCACAATTCGTTTTGGTGCTGACGGCTATTTATATATTGGTATGGGCGATGGCGGAAGTGGTGGTGATCCGGGTAACCGTGCGCAAAACATCAATGAAAATTTAGGTAAGATGCTCCGCATTGATGTTGACGGAACGGCTCCATACGGAATTCCGGCCACCAATCCGTATGTTGGAATTGCCGGAAACGATGAAATTTGGGCTATTGGCTTGCGCAATCCCTGGAAATTTTCGTTTGATATGCTCAACAACGATTTATGGATAGCCGATGTTGGTCAAGATGCTTATGAAGAAGTAAACCATAGTCCTGCTCCGGTAGATCCGGGTTTAAACTATGGCTGGAAATGTTATGAAGCCAATAACGTGTACACTAATGGATGTGCCGTTTCAGGCACAACTTATACTTTTCCTGTAGCTCAATACAGCCATAGTGTGGGTTGTTCAATAACGGGAGGTTATGTTTACCGCGGTTCTACTTACCCAAATTTTTACGGCAAATACTTTATGGCTGATTATTGCTTTAATAAAATCGGAATGATTTCGGTGGGTTCGAGTACAATTACTTGGTCAAATACTTTCTCCGGAAACTTCTCAACCTTTGGACAAGACCTCAACGGAGAAATGTATATTGCGGGTATTACCAACGGAACAATTTATAAACTTATTGATACGTCTCAATTGGCCAATAATACCTTTGAAGCAAATGATTTACAAGTTTATCCTAATCCGGCAGGTGCAGAAGTTTTTGTCAAGTCTAAAAAATTAATATATCCGGCACAAGCCCAAATTTTTGACCTTGCCGGAAAGTTATTACACAGCCAAAACATTACTGAAACCGAGCAATCAGTAAACACTTCATCATTATCAAGTGGAGTTTATTTGATGCGAATTCAAGGAAAAGACCAAAAACAATGGCAATCAAAACTAACCATTCAATAAATAAAAAGGGCTCCAAAACGGAGCCCTTTTCTATTACATTTGATTCAACATTTTGGATATCTCGTCGAGTTTAGGGGTCAAGATAATTTCAATACGGCGATTCTTGGCTTTTCCGTCAGCGGTATTGTTGCTTGATATCGGCGCATATTCACTACGGCCCGCTGCTGTTAAATTCTGCGGATTGATGCTTTTGTTCTCGGCCAAAATATTGACAATTACTGTGGCGCGTTTGGTTGATAAATCCCAGTTGTCGGCAATCGGACCTGAACCATTATAAGCGTCGTCGTCGGTGTGGCCTTCAATGAGCACTGAAATATCGGGGTTGGCAGCCAATACTTTACCTACTTCAACCACAGCACGGCGCCCTTCAGAGCCTACGGCCCAACTTCCGGAGCTAAACAATAATTTGTTTTCCATGGATACGTAGACTTTTCCGTTTTTTTGATGAACCGTGAGTCCTTTACCTTCAAAACTGTTGAGCGCGCTCGATAAAGTTTCTTTGAGTTTGCGCATGCTGGCATCTTTGGCGGCCATCAAGTTTTCAAGCTCGGTGAGGCGCTCAGAGCTGGCTTGCAAATCAGCTTTGAGTTTATTGAGTCGAGATTGTTCATTGGCCAAGGCTCTTTCTTTGGCTTTGAGTTCGTCAAGCAAATCGCGGTTTTTGGCCATGTTGGCTTGCAAAGCATCGTTGCTGTTTTTCTCTAAGGCGTCATAAGATGACTGAAGCGCTTTGAGGTTGTTGCTCGCCGAGGTATAATCGGCCATGTTGCGATCACGCTCTAGCTTGGTTGTATTGAGTTCATCTTTGAGTGCGTTGTAAGCCATGTCTAAATCGGCTTTGGTTTTGACGCAATCATCGTTTTCATCTTGCAGACGACGGTTTTCTTTTTTGAGGTCGGCGTATTTGCTTTCAAGGTCTTGATACACTTTTTTGGTCACACACGATGAAGTGAGTACCAGTAGGCCGAGTAATAGGGTTGCGGTTTGTTTCATATTTTAGGGTGATTCAAATGATTCATTTTTGATGGATGCCCTAGCCCTGATCGAAGCGGTTATCCTTTTGGGTTGGGGTTCAACCCAAAAGATAGTAGCGCAGAGCAGGTTCTTGGCTTCTAACTAATTTCAACGGTTGTGGGGCAATGATCAGAATGCTTGGCTTCGGGTAAAATGAGCGCTCGCTTGATGCGTGATCGCAACGGCTCGCTGACCAAGCAATAATCAATACGCCAACCTTTGTTGTTGCCGCGCGCACCGGCACGATAGCTCCACCAAGTATAGTTGTGCGGTTCTGGGTTGAGCATTCTAAAACTGTCAATAAAGCCCGATTTCATAAAGCCGTCGAGCCAAGCGCGCTCTTCTGGCAAAAAGCCTGAAACGGTTTTGTTTCGCACCGGATCGTGGATGTCAATAGCCTCGTGACAAATGTTGTAATCGCCGCAGATAATCAGGTTGGGAATGGTTTTTTTGAGCTCGCTGATGTAGTTCTGAAAATCGTCCATATACATGAACTTGTGGTCAAGCCGATCAATATTGGTGCCCGAAGGCAAATACAAACTCATGACCGAGAAATCTTCAAAATCAACGCGCAAGTTGCGGCCTTCAAAATCCATGTGCTCTATGCCGGTTCCGAAAACTACATTTTTGGGCTGAACTTTTGACAAAATCGCCACGCCACTGTAGCCTTTTTTTTGCGCCGGAAACCAATAGTGATAAGGGTAACCTGCGAGTTCTATATCAAGCGTTGGAATTTGATCGGGTGTTGCTTTGATTTCTTGCAGGCAAATTACATCGGGGTCTGCCGCTTGCAACCAATGGATGAATCCTTTAGAAATAGCAGCCCGAATACCGTTGACATTGTATGAAATTATCTTCATGATTGGCTTTTGAAATGAGCGTTTCAAAAGTAATAAAAATGTGCCGAGGAAATTCAACAAAAGCCTTTCAAAGTAGAGTTTTTTGCTATCTTTGTTTCCGGCTCAATCAATTTAAAATTTATTCATGGGATTAGTTACCGCTAAAGAAGTTGCCAAGGCGATCAATGTCGATAAATACGGCGTTTTGGGCACTTTTATTGGTTGGTTGCTCATGAAGGTTTTGAAGATTTCAACCCTGAATAAAATTTACGACCGCAACAAGCATTTGCGCGATTTAGATTTTCTGAATGCCATTTTGGATGAGTTTCAGATTAAATTTGAAATTCCTGAAGAAGACCTCAAGCGCTTGCCCAAAGACGGCGCATACATTACCATTTCAAACCATCCGCTGGGAGGAATTGACGGCATATTGCTCTTGAAACTCATGCTCGAGCGCGAACCGAATTTCAAGATCATCGCCAACTTTTTGTTGCACCGTATTGATCCGATGAAACCGTATATCATGCCGGTGAATCCGTTTGAAAACCACAAAGATGCCAAATCAAGCGTGGTGGGCATCAAAGAAACGCTGCGCCATTTGAGCGACGGAAAACCTTTGGGTATGTTTCCGGCCGGTGAAGTTTCAACCTATAAAGACGGAAAGCTTGTGGTTGATAAAACCTGGGAAGAAGGCGCGATTAAAGTGATTCGCAAAGCGCAAGTTCCGGTGGTTCCGATTTATTTTCACGCCAAAAACAGCCGTTTGTTTTACTTTTTGTCCAGCTTGAATTCAACTTTGCGCACGGCCAAATTGCCTTCGGAATTACTAACCCAAAAAGACCGTGTAATTAAAGTCCGCATCGGAAAGCCTATTTTGGTGACCGAGCAAAACGAGCATAAAACTATAGAGGAATATTCAGAATTTTTGCGCAAGAAAACCTATATGTTGGCCAATTCATTTGATGATGAAGACCACAACTTTCTATCGGCTACAAATCTCAATCAGTTAAAACTACCGCGCAGTCCAAAGCAAATTGCCACACCGGCCAACCGCGAGAAAATGGCGGCTGAAGTTGAAAATTTGCGCCATTCTGACTCTCGACTAACTGTGAGCAAAAACTATGAAGTATTCTTTACCGAAGCGCATAAAATTCCGAACATCTTGCACGAAATTGGGCGTTTGCGCGAGGTGACTTTCAGAGAAATAGGCGAAGGAACCAACAACTCTATTGACCTCGATAAATACGATGAATATTATCACCACATGTTTTTGTGGGATGAAGAAAACCAACAAATTGCAGGCGCTTATCGTATGGGCTTGGGTTCTGAGATTTTTGCCAAACACGGAATTTCGGGGTTTTATTTGCAGGAATTGTTCAGATTTGAGCCTGAGTTGTTCGATATGATGAGCAAATCTATTGAGATGGGACGCGCGTTCATCACCAAAGAATATCAGCAAAAACCCATGCCGCTATTTTTGCTTTGGAAAGGCATTGTGCATACTACTTTGCGCCATCCGGAGCACCGTTATTTGATTGGCGGGGTGAGCATCAGCAATCAGTTTACGGAGTTTTCAAAATCGCTGATGATTGAGTTTATGAAATCGCATTATTATGATCCGTATGTGGCGCAATATGTATATCCGAAAAAGGAATACAAAGTAAAACTCAAAGATGCCGACAAGGATTTTGTATTTGAAGAAGCCGAAGCCGATTTGAATAAATTCGATAAAATTATTGATGAAATCGAGCCGGGCACTTTGCGTTTGCCGGTGCTGATTAAAAAATACATCAAACAAAATGCACGCGTGATTGCTTTTAATGTGGATCCGTTGTTTAACAATGCCGTAGACGGCTTGATGTATATTCGCATTGCCGACTTGCCCGAAAGTACTGTAAAACCGGTTATGGAAGAATTTCAGGCAGAACTTGAGCGCAAACTCGCTGAGAAAGGCGAATAATTATTCTTTAATACGCCACGGCGGATTGAGCCTATTCTGTCCGGCATAATACAAAATAAGTTGATGACCATCCGTATCTTTTAACCGAGCCTCACGCCAAAGCCACGGTTTATCATTGGGCAATTCTTCAAAATCAAACCCTTGTTTTTGCAATTCATGGACTTTTTGATCGAGGTTTTCGATTTCAAAATAAATCCAACAACCAGAATTTATTAGGCCTTCAGCTAAATGCAAAGAAAATGTAGTTGACCCATCAGCACAAGCAAAACGAGCATAATGTGGCCGTGACAACACTATGAGTTGAAGCCCTAATTTCTGATAAAAAGCAACCGAACGTTCAAGTTCAGCTACCGGAATGGTAAGTTGATTGAGGTTCATCAAAGCCAATCTTAAAACCAGCCTTTTTTGTTTACCTGATACATTTGGTAAAACTCTTCATCGGTTTTGGTCAAGTAAATAATTCCTTCGATAAGACCAATCAAACTTCCGGCAATTCCACAGGTAATGATGCTAAAAACAATTTGCAGAATTCCTTCAGTCGTGTATCCTAAAACGAATTTATGTACGCCTAATCCGCCTAATAAAATGGCGAGAATTCCGGCCGCTACCTTTTTGTTATCAGGGCGATATTGGGGTTGCGGTTCAGGTTGCGGTTGGTTCCACGCTTCGAATTTTTGGTCTTCCATGATGTTTGTTTTAAAGTTAGTGTCATAAAAGTAAAAAAAGTTTTATAAAAATGCGCGGTCATTGGCTTGCCAAAGTTCAATTTTATTTCCTTCGGGGTCGAGTATCCATGCAAATTGGCCGTAATCAAAACTTTGCGGCTCACCCACAACGGTTATTCCTGAGGATTTTAATTGACTGAGCAAACCTTCTAAATCATTCACGCGATAGTTGAGCATCAGCGGCGCTTGGCTCGGTTCAAAATATTGACTATCGTTGGCAAACAGAGACCATTGCGTCATGGCATCATGGCCTTGAACGTCTTTCCACCAAAACGAACAACCGTATTCATCCACCGGAAAACCCAAATGTTCGGCATACCAAGCTTTGAGTTCTGCAGGGTTTTTAGCTTTAAAAAACACACCGCCAATTCCGGTCACTTTAGGTTTTGGAATCTCTGTAGAAGATTGATGAAAAATGAGCGCTTTGATTTTATCGACAATCACTTGCGCTAATCGTTCGTGGCTTTCAAAAGTCCAGCCGGCAATATGAGGTGTGAGCAAAACATTCGACCCTTGGAGCAAATACTGATAAGGCTCGGGCAATGCATCGCTGTTTAAAGTTTCAAATGAAAGGTTTTCATATTCGATTACATCTAGGCCTGCCCCTATGATTTTTCCGGATTTAAGCGCCGAAACCAAATCAGCAGTAACCACATTTTTGCCGCGCGAGGTATTGATGAGCCAAAATGGTTTGGCAAAAGCATGAATGAATTCAGCATTGACTAGGCCATTGGTCTCAGGTGTCCACGGAATGTGCAAACTCAAAACATCGGCTTTTTGTTGCAGCTCTTCAAGTGAAACTTGCTTCGCATTGGCATCGCCCACATGCTCTTGTATATCGTAACACAAAACCTCCACATCAAAGCCGCGCAGCTTTTTGGCGAAGGATTTCCCCATATTTCCATACCCAATAATCCCGACGGTTTTGCCATCGAGTTCGTGCCCGCGGTTGCCTTCGCGCTGTCGCTGACCTTGACGGATTTGCGTATCGGCTTGATTGAGGTGATTCATCAGGGAAAGCAACATGCCCAAAGCGTGTTCGCCCACAGCATTTCGGTTACCTTCGGGCGCAGCAATGAGCGCGATGTTGTGCTCGGCGGCAGCTTCGGCATCAATGCTTTCAAGGCCAGCGCCCACACGCGCAATGAATTTGAGTTGCGTGGCTTTTTCTAAAAAAGCGCGGTCAAGGACAAATCGACTGCGGATGACAATGCCGTGATACTCGTGGATTTTGGCGGCCACTTCGGCTTTGGTTGACGTGTAATCTTGATGGTTTTCACAGCCTAAATCTTGCAACTGTTGCCACAAAGTTGGATGGTTGCTATCGAGGTGAAGAATCTTGAAATCTTGAACTAAAGCCATGTATTTTTTGAATTCAAATATATGAAAAGCCAATTTAGTATTTTAAACTTTACCCTTTTTGAATGTGATTTTTCATACATTAGCTCGCAAAAGTTTTGACTACTCAACATGCTGTTTAATTCGATTGACTTTGCGATTTTCCTGCCGATTTTCTTTGTCTTGTATTGGTTTGCAACCCAAAACAGCCTGAAATGGCAAAATAGATTAATCGTTGCTTCAAGTTTGATTTTTTATGGCTGGTGGGATTGGCGATTCTTAAGCCTATTGCTCTTTAGCTCGGTTGTGGATTTTTACGTAGGATTGAAGCTCCTAAACGAAGAACGAGTCAATATTCGCAAACGATGGTTGACCTTAAGTTTATGCCTCAACTTGGGCCTTTTAGGCTTTTTTAAGTATTTCAATTTTTTTATTGACAATTTCAAAACCGCTTTCCGTTTTTTTGGACATGATTTGAACATCAGTTCACTAAACATCATTTTACCTGTAGGTATTAGCTTTTATACTTTTCAAACCTTAAGTTATGGTATAGATGTGTATCGTAAAAAATTAGAGCCAACCAAAGATTTCACAGCTTTTTTAGCCTTTGTTAGTTTCTTTCCGCAATTGGTGGCAGGCCCTATTGAACGAGCTACACACCTGCTTCCTCAATTTTATAAAAAACGACATTTTGATTACGAACTTGCCGTTGGTGGCATGCGTTTGATTCTTTGGGGCTTTTTTAAAAAAATTGTGATTGCTGATAATGCTGCATATTATGTCAATGACATTTTTACAAATTACAATCAATATTCAGGAGGAACTTTGGTGTTAGGGGCAGTGTTGTTTTCTTTTCAGATTTATGGTGATTTTAGTGGTTATTCAGACATAGCAGTAGGTCTTTCTCGTTTGTTTGGTTTTGATTTGATGCGCAACTTCAACTATCCTTACTTTTCAAGAAACACCTCTGAATTTTGGCAAAAATGGCATATCTCGCTTTCAACGTGGTTTCGTGATTATTTGTATTTGCCCTTAGGAGGGAACCGTGGTAATGGGCTCTTTAAAGTAAGGAATGTTGTGATTGTTTTTTTAGTCAGTGGTTTTTGGCATGGTGCTAACTGGACATTTGTTTGTTGGGGCGGACTGAATGCTTTACTCTTTATTCCATTATTATTATTTAAAAACCGAACAGCTAACTTTCACAACCATCATCATTTACTACCAAGCATTAAAGAGTTTTTACAAATATTATTGACTTTTGGTCTAATTACTTTTACTTGGATTTTTTTTAGAGCAGAATCGATTAATCATGCCTTGGCTTATATTAAGAATATTGCAAATGCCGAACATTTTTTTACAATTCGCAGCCAAACAACTTATACAAAAACAATTGTTCCTCTACTCTTTTACCTGTGCTTTTTAATCATGATTGAATGGATTAATCGTCAACATGAATATATTGTACATCCAACATTGAACAAAAACGGATGGCAGATGAGTATTCTTCGGAAAAGTTTTTATTTTTTTATTGTACTCATGATTCTCTTAAATATAAAAAACCAAGCAAGTGATTTTATCTATTTTCAATTTTAAACCAAAAGAGTGAAAAAATTTTTAGTCCGATTTACTGCCTTGTTTATAGTTTTCTACGGAGCTTTGTTTTTGTTGGAATATTATATCGACAATCAACTACAAAAAAGCAAAAATATCTTATACCACGATTGGAACATGCTCTTTCATGGGCAAATTAATGAACCTATGATTTTTATAGGAAACTCAAGAACTGAGGCACATTTTGACCCCGTTCTAATAGAAAAATTATGTGCCATTCCGGGCTATAACTTAGGCCTTCCTGGCGCATCTTTAAGCGCAGAACAGTTGCTTTGGAAAAGCTATTTAGCAAACAACAAAAACCCAAAAATTGTGGTTCAAAATATTGATTTATATAGTTTGAGTAAAAAAGAGATTCCTGAAAAAAGCCAATTTTTACCATATTACAACAAGCCGGAAATGTTTCAAAATCTCCAAAAAATAGACTCTACGGTTGGGCTTGAAAAACTGATCCCGATGAGTAAATACCGCGGATATGAATCTTTAGTTTTCAAAACTCTTTTCAACAACTTAGACCAATCAAAACAGAAAAATAAAGGATACAATGCTCATATTGAAACTTGGAATCAAGATTTTGCCAAAATGAAAAAAAGCTTACATGGGGCAAAAATCAAATATTCGCAAAACGAAATTGACCAACAATTCAAAGAACTTGAATTAATTACTGAAGACTGTACAATCATAAAAGCAAAATTAATTTTGGTTTGGGCCCCGCAATATTTTGAGCTAACTCAACTACAGCAACCAACTTTTTTACAAGTCAAAAAGAGAATCAAAGCATTCACCCAAAAAAATAAAGAAATTGTTGTTTTTTTAGATTTTTCGGAATCATCAATGAGTAATCACAAAAAGTATTTTTACAATTCTTTTCATATGAACAAAACTGGTTCTGAAGAATTCTGTAGACAATTTTCAGATTCACTCAATAAGCTCAAGTCTAAAATTATTCTTTGATTTCCGCTTTTAATGCCTTTGAATAGCAACTAAATTTGGTGTTCTATTTAGTTGCGTATAACAACGGCACAAGCATTTGGTTTGCTTTTGTGATTAACGCGTTTGTATAAGATGGTTTTTGTTGAACAACACACCTCGATGAAAAACATCTAATCTGATGATTTTCAGTATATTTATTGCTAATTTTTATAGCATAAAGAGTTAAATGCCGAGAATAATTTTGGCTATGGTAAAGTAAAGTAAAATCCCAAAAACGTCGTTGGTTGTTGTAATGAATGGTCCAGTAGCCAATGCCGGATCAATTTTGTAGCGATTGAGCAGCATAGGTATTAAAGTTCCCAACGTTCCTGCAAATAAAATAACTATAATTAATGAGATTCCAATAGCCAATCCGGCCATATATTCACCATAAATCATGGAATGAAAAGCAAAAACAACTATTGAAATAATGGCTCCTGAAATCATAGCAACACGAAGCTCTTTGGCAAGGTAACCTTTGGTAAACGAGGTAAAGGTTCCGTTGGCCAAGCCTTGAACCACGAGCGCTGATGCTTGTGCACCGATGTTACCCGCTGTTGCTGAAAGTAATGGAACGAAAATAATCAAGGTTTGATAAGTATGAAAAGCCTCTTCGTTTCCTTTAAGGATAAATGAAGCAAAAAACTCAATAAACATACCCATCAAAAGCCAGGGCAAACGCGCCTTGGTGAGTTCGAGTACACTGTCATTGGCCTCAACGTCTTGCGTAATACCTGCCGCCAATTGGTAATCTTTGTCGGCTTCTTCTTTGATTACGTCTACAATATCATCAATGGTGATGCGCCCTACTAAGCGTCCGAGTTCATCGACCACCGGAATAGCTTCGAGGTCATACTTTTGCATGATACGCGCTACCTCAATATCTTCAGTATCAACCTTAACGTAATTGAGTTTGCTGATGTAAACTTCGCGAATGGGTGTTTTGGTTGATGTGGTCAGTAAATCTTTAAGCGATAAACGACCTTTGAGTCGGTCTTCATCATCAACTACATATATCGAATGCACGCGCGAAATGTTCTCGGCCTGAATGCGCATTTCTTTTACACAAGTGAGTACGTTCCAGTTTTCGTTGACCTTCACCAATTCTTTGTGCATAATCCCTCCGGCGGTGTCTTCTTTGTAGCGCAACAAATCAACAATGTCTTTGGCGTGCTCAACGTCTTGTAATTCAGAGATTACCTCTTCTTTTCGATCTTTTGAAAGTTCAGCAATGATATCAGCCGCATCGTTGGTCTCGAGTTCGTCGAGCTCTTCTGCGATTTCTTTAGGCGATAGTCGACTCAGGATGTTCTCGCGCAAATCATCTTCAAGCTCAAGGAGAATCTCAGCGGTCTTTTCGCTGTCGAGTACTTTAAAAATGTAGGTGGCGTCATCAAAATCAAGCTCATCGAGAATTTCAGCAATATCCGCGTGGTGCAAATCATTCAACAAAGCTTCGAGTTGCTCGTCTTTTTTGCTTTGAATGAGTTGCTCCAGTTCTTGGATTAATTCTTTGCTGATTTTAAACTCCATCGGCCTGTATTTTTTGTGTCAATTCTATAAATTGCTCCACGGTGAGTTGTTCCGGTCGGAGGTCAAAGATAGTATCTTCTCGTAAATTATCGGACAAATTTAGGGATTTTAAACTGTTGCGAAGCGTTTTGCGGCGCTGCTGGAAAGCCGTTTTGACCACTTGAAAAAACAATTTTTCATCGCAGGGAAGTTGATAATTGTCTTTGCGTTTGAGTCTGAGCACACCCGACTTTACTTTGGGCGGCGGATTAAAAACGTGTTCGCCTACGGTAAAAAGATACTCCGCATGATAAAAGGCTTGCACGAGCACCGAAAGGATTCCGTAGGTTTTACTGCCTTTTTGCTCGCAAATGCGTTCGGCCACTTCTTTTTGAAACATGCCTGAAAACTCCGGAATTTGAGCGCGAAGTTCTAGCGTTTTGAAAACAATCTGTGAAGAAATGTTGTACGGGAAATTACCAATAATGGCCAGTGGCGCTCCATCAAAAACTTCGTTGATGTTGTATTTGAGAAAATCTTTCGAAAGGATTTTTCCGTGCAATTTTGGATAATGTTGCTGTAGATATTCTACCGATTCGGCATCAATCTCGATTACATAAGTATCAATAGATTTCTCGAGCAGATATTTGGTCAAAACACCCATGCCAGGACCAATTTCAAGCACCTTATTATAGCCTTCTAAAGTAAGGGTGTCGGCAATTTTAGCAGCGATGTTTTCGTCTTTGAGAAAATGCTGCCCGAGGTGTTTTTTGGCCGTAACTTTATCCATGATTTGGGGCGTTTTAGATTAATTTTTATTCTGCCAAAACTCTGAAACCAATTCGAGCTCGGTTCTGAAAGCAACCATTTTATCGCCAAACAAACGCACTCCTTCTTCACGCAAACGCGGCGCATCTTCTATATAATATTTGTCGAGTGTGTCTTTGCTGTCGGTGGTGTACTGAATGGCGTAGGTGGTGCCTCCCATTTCTTCTTCAATGAGTACTTTGATCAGGCGCGCCGAGCTAAACTTGCCGGTGGATAAAACTTCAGGAATGTGTTTTTCTTGCATCCAATTGAGCCAAATATCGTGTACGCTGTTGTCAATGTTGATGGTGACGTTGTAGAGAATCATTTAGTTTGGTTTTAAAGATGTCACAAAGGCAACATCTTAGATTTATAAAGTACTGTCGCCGCGCAATTCACGGTATTTTCGTCGGGCATCGGTAAAGTAAATGCTGTCTTGGTGGTTAAAAATAATCTGCTCGTATAATGCTTTGGCCTTGGCGACATCTTTGAGTTGGTGATGGTAGATTTCGGCCGAAAAATAATAAGCTTCATCCATGTAAATTCCGTCTTTGTAATGGTCAATGATGGTTTGATATTGCGACAAAGCCGATGCATAATCGCCGAGTTTTTCATAGACTTTACCCAATCGATACAAGGCAACAGGCTCAATTTCTTGACCTTTAAAACTTTTGAGAATGGCCCGAAATTGTTCGAGCGCTTGCTGGTTTTTGTTTTGATACAACAAGAAGTCAGCCTTAGCAAATTGTTTGAGCGCGGTTTGGGTTGAATCGGCAACGGTGTTGTCATTGATGAGCAAAAAATACTCGAGCGCATCATTGGCAATGAGTTGCGACGAAGCCGATTTGAGTTCTTTGAATTGTTTTTGCGCCCACGAAAAATCAGTTTTAAAATAACTCGTGCGCGCCGCTTTAAAACTGGCTTCATGCCCGACTGTATCGTTTTTGAGGTCTTCTTCAATTTGCGCGTAATAAATCTGTGCTTGACTAAATTTCTCTTCGAGCAAATAAATATCGGCCAACTCCATTTTGACCTCGGCTTTTTGGAATTCGTTAAGCGGAAGATTGAGTGATGTTTTTAAAATAGTCTTGCCAACTTCGGCTTGCGACAACTGAAAAGCTTTAAAGTGTGCTTGCAGAATTTGCAATGGCAACGAATACGGACTCACGCCAAATTGCTTAAGCAAACCGTCAAGCTCAGCATCAATCGCAGTAAGCTGTTGAGCGTTGGCAGCGTCTATTTTAAGTTGCATTAAATAAGTATTCGCGTGTATTTTAAGTTCAACATCTTGAGTATTTTCAAGTACAAATCCGAAGATGTCGGCCGCGGTGGTTTTGTCGCCTTCTTCAATACACAATTGCGCTAGATTGACAATGTTGGCAAAGGTTTCAGGGTTGCGGCGATAAATGGCTTTTTGCTGCATAAACGCTTTGCCGTATTCTTTTTGCTGCACGTAAAACCAACTCAGATATTCGTTCCAAAACAAATCTTGACTTTTCTGAGCGCGC
This sequence comes from Flavobacterium sp. CYK-55, assembly GCF_018413465.1. Taxonomy (GTDB): domain Bacteria; phylum Bacteroidota; class Bacteroidia; order Flavobacteriales; family Flavobacteriaceae; genus Flavobacterium. The sequence continues at coordinate 14,123 of NZ_JAHCDK010000010.1, read as the reverse complement.
ATGAGCAAGGCTTTTCTTAGCGATTCATTGAAATTCACATCGGCATCTTCGGTCATAAAACGAGTGAGCTGATTTTGAATCATCACATTGTTTTGCGGATTGCGTTGCGCCTCAGTTAAGAACATTTCAATCATCATATCAGTATTCCCCAATTGCCCATAAAGCAAGGCCATCTGAAAATTGAAATTAAAATTAGGCTCTATTTGCTGTGCGCTTTGATAGGCTTTCAAGGCATTTTCAAACATGGAATGCCGTTCAAAAGCATTGGCAATCAGATATACTTCATTGGGAAATTTAATAATTTTATCAAATGCCTTTTCGTAGTATTTCTGGGCTTTGTCGGTATCTTTTTGCAGTTGATAATTATAACCTAACTCTACCCATAAATTGGCTTGCTGAAATGTTTTTATTCGGCTTTCAATAACTTGTTCAGCTTGACTGTATTGCTCTAACTGTTGATAACATTCAACAATTCTTTGAAAAAACAACTGATTATACGGTTGGGTTTTGAGTAGAGCCTCATAACTCAATCTAGCCTTATCAAACTCGCCTTTATCAAAGTAATTTTGTGCCAATTGCTCATTTTGCGAAGAAGCTAATCCGCAGCAAAGTAAAGCAAGCAACAAAACGATCTTTTTCATGAATCAGCAATAAATAAAGCACGTCTAAGGTATTGGTTTTAAAGGCAAACCCAACACTGGTGTAAAAAGATTAACTTTTAATTGATGATATCAAAGCCTGTGTACGGTCGCAATACTTCGGGCACAACGATACCGTCTGGCGTTTGATAGTTTTCAATGATTCCGGCCAACACGCGCGGCAAAGCCAAAGCACTTCCGTTGAGCGTATGTGCCAAATGGTTTTTTCCGTTGGCATCGCGATAACGCAATTTGAGGCGATTGGCTTGGAAGGTTTCAAAATTAGATACCGAACTGATTTCAAGCCAACGATCTTGAGCGGTTGAAAACACTTCAAAATCATAAGTCAAGGCTGATGTAAAGCCCATATCGCCTCCGCACAAACGCAAAATTCTATACGGAAGTTTAAGTTCGCGCAACAAGGTTTTAACATGCTCTACCATACCGTCTAAAGCTTCGTATGATTTGTCGGGATGCTCAATGCGCACGATTTCAACTTTGTCAAATTGGTGCAAACGGTTGAGTCCGCGCACATGTGAACCGTATGAACCAGCCTCACGACGGAAGCATGGCGTATACCCGGTACACATAACCGGCAATTCATTTTCTGACAAAATCACATCGCGGTATAAGTTGGTTACCGGCACTTCAGCGGTGGGAATCAAATATAAATCATCAATGCCTACGTGGTACATTTGTCCTTCTTTATCGGGCAATTGTCCGGTTCCGTAGCCCGAAGCTTCGTTGACCAAATGCGGCACTTGAAATTCTTTATAGCCGGCTTCGGTATTTTTATCTAAGAAATAGCTAATGAGTGCGCGCTGTAAACGGGCGCCTTTGCCTTTATATACCGGAAAACCTGCTCCGGTAATTTTTACACCGAGTTCAAAATCAACGATGTCGTATTTTTTGAGCAATTCCCAGTGTGGTTGCGCTCCTTCATACAAAGTCGGGATTTCGCCTTCTTGGTGAACGGTTAAGTTATCATCGGCGCTTTTGCCCGGCGGAACAATATCGGCGGGCAAATTGGGTAAAGTATATAGTTTTTGAGTAAGCTCATGCGCCAAGGCATCAACTTTTTCTGAAAGTTCTTTGCTTTGTTCTTTGAGCAAAACCGTTTTTTCTTTGAGGATGGCTGCTTTGGCTTGTTCTCCGCTTTTCATGAGTTGCCCAATCGATGCGGATAATTTATTAGATTCAGAAAGTGTGTTGTCTAATTCAACTTGAGCAGCTCTGCGCGCTTCATCCATTTGAACAATTTCGGCCACGGTAGCACGCGCATCGAGGTTGCGTTTGGCCAATGCCTGAATCACTTTTTCTTGATTTTCTCTAATAAATCCGATTTGTAACATGTTATTGGGTTTAAGTTCCGTTAAGCAGTGGCAAATGTAATAAATGATTTGTTTACCTTAAGGTACATTTTGACAATTAGCGGTATTTCTGTCAAGGCGTATTAATTTGCTGAAAATTAACAACTGTAGTTTGAATTATTGATTAAATTCGCCAAAAAAATTTCGCAAAATGAAAAAAATATACCTACTACTGGCTTTGCTTCCTTGTTTACAATTATCAGCTCAAACACTGGACAAAGAATTTGAAGATTTGGTCAATGCCGAACGAAAAGCCGCTTCAAAAAGAATGGCGGTTGTCATTAATCCGGACACCTATAATTACGATATTACTTATCACAAATTAGAGTTCAAAGTTGATCCGGCCGTTTTTAATATCGAAGGGAAAGTGACCACAACCTATACTGCTGTGGCAGATATGACTACGTTGGTTTTTGACCTGACACAGATTACGGATACTTCTGATCCAAACTTTACCAACAGAGTTGAAGTGAATTCAGTAAAGATGAACGGAAATGATTTGACTTTCACGCGCAATGCCGAAGAGCTTATCATCAACTTGCCAACGACGCAAACTGTTGGCACTTCTGCAACAGTTGAGATCAATTATGCCGGGGCTCCTGGAGGAAGCGGATTTGGGTCATTTATTACCGATAACCACAACGGAACACCGGTACTTTGGACACTTTCTGAGCCTTTTGGCGCTCGCGATTGGTGGCCATGCAAACAAGACCTGAATGACAAAGTTAATTCAATAGATGTATATATTACTGCGCCCTCAGAATACAATGCTGTTGCCAACGGAATGCAGCAGTCTAAAGTGAATAATGGAGACGGTACCTCAACAACCCATTTTCATCACGGATATCCTATTCCTGCTTACTTGATTGCTATGGCCGTGACTAATTATCAAATTCACGAACAACAAGCCGGTTTAGGAACAACAGAAAGTCCTTTTTTTCCGATTATAAATTATCTGTATCCTGAAACTGCAACAACCAACATCAACAGTGTAGCGGTTACTCCGAGTATTATGAATTTTTACGAAACCAAATTTGGCCCATATCCGTTTAGAAACGAAAAGTATGGTCATGCGCAATTTGGTTGGGGCGGCGGAATGGAACACACCACGGTTTCATTTATGACGGCCGGCAACAATGGCGGATATTCTCGAAGCTTAATCGCACATGAATTGGGTCATCAGTGGTTTGGCGACAAGGTGACTTGCGGAACTTGGAAAGACATTTGGCTCAACGAAGGTTTTGCTACCTATTTAGCCTCAATGACTATTGAGTTTTTAGACGGCGAGGCAGCCTTTATTACCAATAAAAACAGTATGATTACCTCAATCACGAGTAGTCCAAGCGGAGCCATATATATGACCGACACCGAAGCGCTTAGTGTAAATCGTATTTTTAGCAGTAGACTTAGCTACAACAAAGGTGCTATGGTGCTTAACATGCTCCGTTTAAAGTTAGGTGACACCAACTTTTTTCAAGGTTTACGCAATTATTTGAATGACCCGGCTTTGGCTTATGGTTATGCACTCACGCCAAATTTAAAAGGACATTTAGAAACCGCATCAGGATTAGATTTGACAGAGTTCTTCAACGATTGGGTATATAATCAAGGATACCCGACTTATACTGTTAGCGCTCGAATGATTGCTCCAGGCCAAGCTCGTATAACCTTGAACCAAACACAATCTGACCCGTCGGTAAGTTTCTTTGAATTACCGGTTCCGGTGAGATTGACTGGCGCAGGCGGATTGCAACAAGATTATTTATTAGACAATACAACCAATGGTCAGCAGTTTGTGGTGAATGTACCATTTAACGCTACTGGAATTGAATTCAATCCGAAAAAAGACATTATCTCAAAAAATAGCACCGCAACTCTAGCTGCTGATGTTTTTGAAACCGATGCAAGTGCAGGAATATACCCAAATCCGGCAACTGACGAATTGAATATTATCATTGCTGAAAATCAAGTACTTCAAGAAGTATCCATTTACAATGCTCTCGGACAAAAAGTAGGGGTTTTTCAAACTGAAAAAATTCAGTTGAACAATTTATCAGCCGGATTATACAGCGTCGAAATCAATACCAACTTTGGTCGAACCATTAAAAAATTCATAAAAAAATAATACTCAACAACTCAAATATAGGTTCATTAATAGAAAACCTTACTTTTGTGCGCTCATAATGCATTGAAACAATACTATGGAAATTGCCATCAAACTCTCTCAATTCTTGTTAAGCTTATCACTTTTGATCATCTTACACGAATTAGGACACTTTATACCAGCCAAACTCTTTAAAACAAGAGTTGAAAAATTCTACTTATTCTTTGACGTAAAATATTCGCTTCTCAAAAAGAAAATAGGCGAAACCGAATACGGCATCGGTTGGTTGCCACTGGGCGGATATGTCAAAATATCGGGTATGATTGACGAAAGTATGGATACCGAACAAATGGCACTTCCGCCACAGCCATGGGAGTTCAGATCCAAACCGGCTTGGCAAAGACTCATCATCATGCTGGGCGGTGTAACCGTTAATTTTATTTTGGCTTTTATCATCTACATTGGGATGGCCTTTTTTTATGGAGATTTATACCTTGACAATTCTGAGCTCAAAGACGGAATAGCCGTCAACTCAGACTTTGGTAAAGGTTTAGGATTTAAAACCGGCGACAAAATTATTTCTATAGATGGTGAAAGCAACCTACATTTTCATGAAATTCCCAACAAGATATTATTTTCAAAGCAAGTAATTATAGCTAGAAATGGTCAAGAAATGACCTTGAAGATGCCCACTGATTTAATTGATAAATTACTAGATACAAAAAAACACTCTTTTATTGAATGGCGCGAACCATTTATGGTAGGCATGGTTTCAGATTCATCTGCAAACAAAGAAGTCTTAAAACCAAAAGATGTGGTTCGTTCAATCAATGGTATTGAAACAAAATACGCCGATCAAGTTGTTGATATTGCACAAGCCAATAAAGGGAAAGCGCTGAAAGCGATTGTTTTGCGTGATGAAAAAGAAATTCCGGTTACTATAAAAGTAAACTCAGCCGGAAAATTAGGCGTTTATGCCGCTTCATTAGGTGTAGAAAGTCTTGAAAAGCTAGGCGTTTATAAATTCAATAAACAAGAATACGGTTTCTTCGAATCATTTCCGGTAGGCATTGAAAAAGGGAAAAACCAACTCATAGGCTACGGAAAACAACTCAAAGCCATCTTTAATCCGAGTACCGGAGCTTACAAAGGCGTGGGTGGATTCAAAGCTATTTTTGATATTTTTCCGAAAAGCTGGAGCTGGGAAATTTTCTGGAACATTACCGCTTTATTGTCAATCATGTTGGGCGTAATGAATTTATTACCGATTCCGGCGCTGGATGGCGGACATGTAATGTTCTTGCTCTATGAAATGATCAGCGGACGTAAACCAAGTGACAAATTCATGGAATATGCACAAATGGTTGGCTTTGTGCTCTTAATCAGTTTATTGGTATTTGCCAACGGAAATGATATTTACAAAGCTATTTTTCACAAATAATATTTTTTGAAAATTTTGCGGTTTTTATTTGCGTAAAATATTTTTCGCATTATATTTGCACCGCTTTTAAAGGCAATACGCCTTCCTCCTTAGCTCAGTTGGTTAGAGCATCTGACTGTTAATCAGAGGGTCCTTGGTTCGAGCCCAAGAGGGGGAGCAAGCAACAATAAGCCTTCACAGAAATGTGAGGGCTTTTTTTATTTAGTGTTACGGCAAAAACGCATAACCTCTTTTGGTTTTCCATAAAAAATATTTTTCGAGTAAAACCTTACTGAAATCATACAATACATTTGGAATCATCAGCGCAATCGTTCTGGGTTTGAATAAATGATTTGAAAAAATAATGACTTCTTTCTTGCCGCAATCCATAATGCAAACACCCGGAATTTTACCCCACGCTTTTTGTTTCAAATCGGTTCTTCCTTGGCTAACACGCAAAATATTCTCGGCTACAATTTTGCCGGTTTCATCTGAAGGATATCCGGTTTTTGGACTTGCAAACGGAATTGCTTTTGGGGTAAACGGCAACTTGACATCAACCGCTATTCCCGCTGCCCATACATTAGGAACAGTCAAATGTCGATAATCATCACCCACCGGAATATACCCGTTGGCGGTGGCTTGTAAACTCTCTGATTGCGTCACAAAATCAACCCCAACAAACGGTGGCATGAGCATCGTAAATTTACTAGGCAAAACCTCACCGGTTGACAAAACTACTGCATCGGCTTTTACTTCTTTGACACCAACTTGTGTACGGTAATGAATATGAAACATTTTCATAAAAACTTTAAGCATTCCTTCACCCATAGGCATACCGTCGATGCCAAAGTGACCTAAATAATCCTCGGGCGTAATCCAATACAAATCAACTTTTTCGCGGATGTTTTGTTCGCGCAACCATTTTTCAACATTGAACAAAAACTCATAAGCCGCTCCCATACAACCTGCATTTTGAGTAGCCCCAATAACAATCGGTCCGGGGTTGGCTTTAAATTCTTCAAGCGCTTTTCTGGTTTTCATGGCTCCTGATGGTGTTCCGATATAATGCGCATATTGTTCAACGCCGGGAGCAATATCATATTTTACTTTTGGGCCGGTGGCTATAACTAAATCATCATAAGCAAAATCTCCGTGATCGGTTTTAACGACTTGCTCATTGGTATCAACCGTTAGAGCCTCGGCATGAATAAAATCAACACCTTTTTTAGCTAAAATTTCATCTTTCCTGAATGAAATATCCTTAATGTTTCTTCTGCCAAACGGAACCCAAATTAATGATGGAATAAACAAAAACAACGGAGATTTATCAATCAAAATAACTTTATGGTCTTGTTTTCCTTTTCGTTTTAGTTCAAGAGCTGTTGTCATCCCGGCAAAGCTTCCTCCTATTATTACAGTAGTTTTCATTGGTTGAGCATTTATAGCTCAAAGGTACTTTTTGATATCCGAGAAAAATGTGTCAAATGTCACCTTTTACAAAGTTTATGGTTGAAAATTTACCTATTGTTTGATTAAAAGTTAAATCTGAAAAATATATTATTTATAATTTGTCTAAATAAATATTAATAGTAAATTTGCCGCCAAAACAAACAAAGTTATGAAACAACTATATCTATTTTTAAGTCTTGGCTTGCTTTGCAAACTCAGCGCACAAAATGTTTTACCTGCAAAAGACTCAACAATTGTCCTCAATCCGGTCATTGTTTCACCCAAGCAACAAAGTCCGGAACGCATGCCTGAAATCAAAAACAACATCCTGTTTTCTGGTAAAAAAAACGAAGTTATCAAACTTGAAAACATCAACGCAAACTTCGCTACCAACAATGCGCGTGAAATTTTCTCAAGGGTTCCCGGGGTAACAGTTTGGGAAAACGAAGGTTCAGGCATTCAAGTTAATGTGGGTGTTCGTGGATTAAGCCCAAATAGAAGTTGGGAGTTCAACACAAGGCAAAATGGTTATGATATTTCATCAGATGTTTTTGGTTATCCCGAAGCATATTACAATCCGCCGATGGAAGCTGTTGAAAGCATACAAATAGTACGAGGAGGCGCATCTTTGCAATTCGGACCACAATTTGGCGGTATGCTTAACTATATTCTTAAAAAAGAGAATAGTAAAAAATTCACTTTTGAATCACAAAACACCGTGGGCAGCTATGATATGATGAGTTCTTACAACGCGATAGGCGGTAGCTACAAAAAGTTCTCATACTATATATATAATGATTTGCGCAGCGGAAATGGCTGGCGAAAAAACAATCGATATAATGTGCGAAATACGCATGCTTATCTAGAGTATCGATGGACCGAAAAAACAAAACTCTCTGCAGAATACACCAATATGGATTATAAAATGCAGCAACCCGGTGGTTTAACTGATGCTCAATTTGAAGACAATCCAAGACAATCCTTTAGAGAACGCAACTGGTTTGGAACACCGTGGAATGTTTTTGCCATACAATTAGACACACAAATTAATGATCGCTTGAGCTTAAACACAAAGCTTTTCGGATTGGTCAGTCAAAGAAACAGCGTGGGTTATACGGGCGCTGCCAATACTTTTGACGTTATCAACCCAACAACAGATGCTTATGCAAATCGTCGAGTTGACCGCGATGAATATGAAAATTTTGGGGTTGAGACACGCAGCATTTACAAGTTTAATTTCGGAAAAATCAAAAACAACTTGGCTTTTGGTGCCCGTGTGTATCAAGCCAAAACACATCGGATGCAAGATGAAAATGGCAGCACCGGCTCTAGCTTTGATTTGACCATTGAAGGTGAATTTGCTCGCAATTTAGATTTCACCACCAAAAACTTGGCTTTTTTTGCCGAAAATCAGTTTAAACTAACCGAACAATTTAGTGTAACTCCAGGGTTGCGTTATGAAAATATACAATCTGAAGCAAGCGGCAGATTTGGCATGAATGCAGGAAATCCGGTTATGCTTGAAGATCAATCGCTCAAACGAAGCAAACCACTTTTGGGTTTAGGCCTTGAATACAAACTCAGAACCACTAATTTTTACGCCAATATTTCACAAGCGTACAGACCCGTTTTATTCTCTGATTTAACACCTCCGGCGGTAACCGATGTCATTGATTCAAATTTAAAAGATGCCGACGGTTTTAATGCTGATTTGGGCTACCGCGGAACCTACAAAAACATCTTAAACTTTGACTTTGGACTGTTTTACTTGCAATACAACAACAAAATTGGGGGAGTTCGTCAGTTTGTCAACAATGATCCGACACAAGGAACTTATTTATACCGAACCAATTTGGGCGAGACCATCCACAAAGGAATTGAGAGTTTTGTCAACGTCAACATCACTGAATTATTCGGTGTAAAAAATGCCTTCGGAAACGTGGATGCCTTTGCTTCAATGAGTTTTATAGACGCGCGATACACTGACTTTAAAACCTACACTACTTCAGGTTCAGCGCCTAGCATCAATATTCAAGAAAGTAATTTATCTGGCAATCGCGTTGAAAATGCACCCAGATACATCCATAGTTTTGGTTTGTCTTGGAGTACAACACAATTTTCAACTACGCTTCAATATCGCATGTCAGGTGAAATTTTTACTGATGCCAACAATACCATCAAACCTTCAGCCAACGGAACCACAGGATTGCTCGAAGGTTATGAATTACTCGATTTATCAGCCGAATACAAATTCCTGAAAAATTACAACATCAAAGCTGGCATCAACAATTTAACCAATGAAACTTATGCTACTCGTCGTTCCGGAGGTTATCCGGGACCGGGAATTTTACCCGGCGATGCTAGAACTTTTTATATTTCAATTGGAATGAAAATCTAAAAACCCATAAACTAACCAATCATGCTTAAAGGCTCGGCAGCAATGTCGGGCTTTTTTTATTGATACAAACTCAAATAGATGATTAAACTCTATAAGCTGTAGATAAACTTCAATGATTAATTTTTAGGTTAAAAGAATATATTTTTTACATTTGTTTGTGTTGCATTTTCTTGATGTTTTCAGGTTTTTTTGAAATTTTCAAAGCATATCGTAAAAACCCATTCACGCATATACATGTAGAAATTAAAATTTTAACCCGTTTTTAATTTCTTCATTTACCTAATCATTCAAAAGCAACACCGATTAACTATGAACCTATTGTGTTTTTCTGACCCAGCAGAAAACACTAAGCTATGATACTATGAAAAAAAACTACCTCGCATCCCTCGCGCTGGTTTTTTGCGTTTCATTGTGCTCAGCACAAACAGAAAAACAAGAATCAAAGACTGCTATTTCTGACAAACAGAAAAAGGTGATTTCTACTAATCAAAAAACATCTGTAATCAATCCGCTACAAAACGAGTCTTTAAAAAGAACCAAAATAGCACCGGAGGTTTTCTATGTGGTAGATGACAAAGCTGTTGATTACAAAGCTTACCTTCAACATCTACAAAAAACCAAAAATCAACATTAATGAATCGCGGTTTATTCCATAAACTGCTTTTGAGTTTGATCGGATTTTTTTCCGGCATTCCATTTTTGTGGGCGCAACCGGCCAACGATTTGTGTTCGGCAGCTCAAGTGTTGACTGTAGAAGTTGGGTCTTGTACTTCAATTTTGTATACAAACGCGGCGGCAACCACCTCGGGCAATCCGGCTACACCGGCTTGTTGGAACCCTGCAACCATGAGCAATACAGTATGGTTTTCATTTGTAGCAACATCGGCCGACATTGAAATTTCAACCAATTTTGGAGGAACGCTAGCCGATACCCAAATTGCACTTTTTAGCGGAACCTGTGCTTCACTCAATTTGTTAGCTTGTCAAGAAGATGTCAATACTGCCGCAAATTTGTTAAACAACAATATAGTGGTACACGGGCTCACGACAGGCAACACTTATTACATAGCTATTGATGGTAAAGGAAACCTGACAGGAACATTCGGTATCTGCGTTCAACAAGCCGCGCCTGTCGGACCTGCATTGCCAACACAAGATTGTACAGGATCACAAACCTTGTGTAATTTAAACGATATTAGCGTTCCCGATGGACCCGGTGGTGTTGGGTCAAGTCAAGAATGGCCAAGTTGTTTTGGTTCACCGGGTGAGCGCTCATCAAATTGGTATTCTTTTACCGTGGCTACCTCTGGAACATTGTGCTTCACGATTAATCCAACAACAGATATTGATTACGATTTTGCCATTTACAATACAACCGCTAATTGTCCGGGAACTCAAATTGTTTGTAATTGGGACCCTGACTCACCGGTAACAGGATTAGGTTGTGCCGGTTTTCAGTGTGAGTCTTGTATTACGGTTACTGCCGGGCAGTCTTATACAATTTTGGTAGATCGATTTACGGCGGCCTCTACCTCAGGATTTATCATGAATTTTGGAGGAACTACGGCAACTTTTGCTAGCCCCAACCCAACTTTTACTGCAACAACGGCTTGTTTGGGAAGCCCAACACAATTTACCAATACAACACCGGGCAATTACACCTACAGCTGGAATTTTGGTGACGGTTTTACCTCAAATCTTGAAAACCCTACACACACTTATGCAACTTCCGGACCACATACGGTTACTTTACTTGTTACGGCTGTTCCGGGTGGATGTCAGAACTCTATCACACAAACAGTCAATGTAAACCCTTTGCCTACCGCCAGCGCAGGAGCCGGAACCACTCATTGCCCAGGAGCTTGTTACAACCTTAGCGGGTCAACCAATGCTGTTGGCTATATAGGCACAACTACTTTTAGCAACAATACCTCATATACAATTCCTGACAACAATACAACAGGTGTGTTCTCACCGATTAGCGTTTCAGGAATCAACCCAACTACAGTTACCAACACAACAATTGCTTCGGTTTGCCTTGACATTACACATACTTTTGACGGTGATTTGGATATTTTTCTTCAAGCCCCTAACGGTACTCAAATAGAACTTTCATCTGATAATGGTGGTGGCGGTGATAATTACACCGGAACTTGTTTTAGTTCGTCAGCTTTAACCGCAATAACAGGAGGGGCTTCACCTTTTACAGGCTCCTTTCTTCCCGAACAAGCTTTTACAGGATTAAACGGATTGAATATCAATGGCACTTGGCAATTATTTGTCCGAGATGATTCCGGAATAGATACTGGCATCATCAACAACTGGTCTATTACTTTGAGCAATATGCAACCTGCTTTTTCATGGTCTCCAACCACCGCCATGACTAATGCTAATACACTCACGCCTACTGTTTGCCCTACGACAACTACTACTTATACGCTTACAGCCACCAATGGTCCCGGCTGTAGTACAACCAGTTCAGTAACCATCAATGTGAGCGGAGGATCAACTGCCAATATTAGTTATCCGTTAACTTCAGTTTGTACCACTGCCGGAACCCAAGCCGTTACACTTACCGGAACCGGAACCTACACTGGCGGAACTTATAGTGCTGGTGCTGGACTTTCGATCAACCCCTCAACGGGATTAATCACCCCTAGTTTAAGCACACCGGGGCCATATACGGTAACGTATACTATTCCTGCTTCAGGAGGTTGTCCGGCGGTTACAACAACTACTGCAATAACGATTGTAGCCCCTCCGATTGCAGGAACTTTATCCGGAACACAAAATATTTGCATCGGAGATTCTGTCACTTTTGCTTCAACGGTTTTAGGTGGAACTTGGACTTCTTCAAATCCTGCAGTCGCTACGATTAATGCTGCTACCGGAGCGATTGTTGGAGTTGCTGCCGGAAGTTCAACCATGACTTATACCGTTTTGGGTTCTGGCGGATGCCCGAATGCGTCGGATGTGCGAACTGTGACGGTGACTTCGCCCGTTTCTGCCGGAACTTTATCAGGAACACAAAACTTCTGCATTGGTGATTCAGTCACTTTTGCCTCAACGGTTTTGGGTGGAACTTGGACTTCATCAAATCCTGCAGTCGCTACGATTAATAGCTCAACCGGAGCGATTGTCGGAGTTGCTGCCGGAACATCAACCATGACCTATACCGTTTTAGGTGCGGGCGGTTGTCCGAATGCAACCGCGACTAGAACTGTGACTGTGACTGCGCCGGTGGTGGCGGGAACTTTATCCGGAACTCAAAATATTTGCATTGGTGATTCGGTGACTTTTGCCTCAACAGTTTTGGGTGGAACTTGGACTTCATCAAATCCTGCGGTCGCTACCATTAATCCCTCAACCGGAGCAATTGTCGGGGTTACTGCCGGAAGCTCAACCATGACGTATACCGTTTTGGGTTCTGGCGGATGTCCGAATGCATCGGATGTGCGAACGGTCAATGTGAGTAGCATGCTCTCGCCGGTGATTAATTGCGGAACATCAACCACTTCATCAGTTCTCTTTACTTGGGCGGCTGTAAGTGGTGCTACCGGATATAATTTATCCTATCAAATCAACGCCGGTGCTTTGGTGAATGTGGGAGCCATCGGAAACGTGACTTCTTATCCTTTTAATGCCTTATCACCAGGCGATACCGTAAGCATTACCCTTACCCCTACCGGGCCAGCGCCGAGTTGTTTTACCTCAAGTTCGCTCACCTGTACGGCCAACAATTGCGTCTTACCAACAGCTTCAATTTCATATGCCGGAAGTCCGTTCTGTACCACTTTGTCAACAGCTCAAGCAGTAACTTTAACCGGAACCGGAAGCTTCTCTGGGGGAATCTTCTCTGCCGGAGCCGGACTTTCCATTAATGCTGCTTCGGGAGATATTAATCCGAGCACTTCAACGCCTGGTCCGTATACCGTGACTTATACAATTCTAGGAATCGGAGGTTGCCCGAATGTGTCAGCAACAACCGGTGTGACCATCACGGCGCCCGTTTCTGCCGGAAGCTTATCCGGAACACAAAACATTTGCATCGGTGATTCTGTCACTTTTGCCTCAACCGTTTCAGGTGGAACTTGGACTTCATCTAATCCAGCTGTAGCAACGATCAATAGCTCAACCGGAGCGATTGTCGGGGTTGCTACCGGAAGCTCAACCATGACTTATACTGTGCTCGGTTCTGGCGGATGTCCGAATGCAACCGCGACTAGAATTGTAACTGTGACTGCGCCCGTTTCTGCCGGGACTTTATCCGGAGCACAAAACATTTGCATCGGCGATTCTGTGACTTTTTCATCAACTGTTTTAGGTGGAACTTGGACTTCATCAAATCCTGCAGTCGCTACGATAAATTCCTCAACCGGAGCGATTGTCGGGGTTGCTGCCGGAAGCTCAACCATGACGTATACCGTTTTGGGTTCTGGCGGTTGTCCGAATGCAACCGCGACTAGAACTGTGACGGTAACTGCGCCGGTCGTGGCCGGAACTTTATCCGGAACACAAAATATTTGCATTGGTGATTCGGTGACTTTTGCCTCAACAGTTTTGGGTGGAACTTGGACTTCATCAAATCCTGCGGTCGCTACGATTAATGCTGCTACCGGAGCGATTGTCGGAGTTGCTGCTGGAAGTTCAACCATGACTTATACCGTGCTTGGTTCGGGTGGATGTCCGAATGCGACTGCGACGAGAACAATAACAGTAACTGCGCCCGTTTCTGCCGGAA
>NZ_JAHCDK010000009.1 GCF_018413465.1 Flavobacterium sp. CYK-55 | reverse complement strand
AATTGGTGAAAGAAATTATGCCGTCAGGCGAGGGCTGGGATGGAACCATAGATGGAACACCGGTTCCGGCCACCGATTACTGGTTTGAGGTATCTTATAAAGAAAACGGTGTAGATAGAAAATTTAAATCGCACTTCTCGATCAAAAGATAAACGCTCAGTAGAGCAAAATAAAAAAAGCAACTTGAAAAAGTTGCTTTTTTTATGCAGTTTATTTTGGAATCTGTTGCCCTAGCCCTGATGGAAGCGGCATCCTTTTGGGCTGATATTAGGTTGTCAGTTTGGCACAGGCTAAGAGCGGCCCAAAAGATATAGCGGACAGCAGGATGAGCTTCTGAAAAAATTACTTACTGTTGTATTGTGCAAGCGCTTCTTTGAGAATTTGTACCGAACGGATTAGGTCTTCTTTTTTGAGCACATAGGCAATACGCACTTCATTGAGACCCACGCCCGGAGTTGAGTAAAACCCGGCTGCTGGGGCCACCATAACGGTTTCATGGTTTGAATCAAACGATTCTAAAAGCCATTGTGCAAAATGATCGGCATTGTCAATGGGCAACTGCGCAATACAGTAAAAAGCACCTTTGGGAACTGCTACTTTGACGCCCTCAATTTTTTGGAGTTCCGCCACCAAAGTGTCACGACGTTCGCGGTATTCGGTGATGACTTCATCAAAATAGCTTTGAGGCGTTTCAAGCGCAGCCTCGCTGGCAATTTGAGCAAAAGTAGGCGGACTCAAACGCGCTTGGGCAAACTTCATCGCGGTAGCCATAACTTCTTTGTTTTTTGATACGATGCAGCCAATGCGCGCGCCGCACATGCTGTAGCGTTTTGACACTGAATCAATCATAATGGCGTGCTCTTCAATGCCCGGCAAGTTCATGACTGAATGGTGCTCATATCCGTCATAAGCAAATTCGCGATACACCTCGTCGGCAATCAAAAACAAGTCGTGCTTTTTGACCAGTTCGGCCAATTGAAGCATTTCATCTTTTGAATATAAATAGCCTGTGGGGTTGCCCGGATTACAAATCAAAATAGCTTTGGTCTTGGCTGTGATGAGTTTTTCAAAAGCAGCAATCGGCGGAAGCGCAAATCCGGTATCAATGGTTGAAATTACCGGAACAACTTTAACGCCTGAAGCGGTAGAAAAACCATTGTAATTGGCATAAAATGGTTCGGGAATAATGATTTCATCGCCTTGATCCATGGTGCTGCCCATAGCAAAAAGCAAGGCTTCAGAACCGCCGGTGGTAATAATGATATCGGCTACTTCAACCGGTAAGCCGTGTGATTTATAATATTGTGAAAGTTTGTTTCGGTAGCTTTCAAAACCCGCAGAATGGCTGTATTCTAGAACCTCAATGTTGGCGTTTTTAACCGCCGTCATGGCTACTTCTGGAGTTTTAATGTCGGGCTGACCGATGTTTAAGTGATAAACTTTGTTGCCTTTTTTCTTGGCAATATCAGCATAAGGAACCAATTTGCGAATCGGTGATTCTGGCATTTGTTTTCCTTTGTTAGAAACTTTTGGCATAGTGCTGTGATTTTAAGTGATGCAAATTTGCGAATTTTTTAATCGCAGACCAATTACATAGGCTAAATATTAAAACTTGTTGATTCAAACACTCAAATTTTACTTACATTTAAGTCGATAAATAAACTTCATGAAACTCCGAATTTCTTTTATACTCTCTATGATTTTAGCAACCAGCTTGCTCATGGCACAAGAAGGTTTTGAGTTTGAGCCCCAAAAAAACAAAGCAGTTATTCCGTTTAAACTCATCAATAATTTAATGTTCATTGAGGTTCAGGTTAATGGTGTTCCGCTTAGTTTTTTGCTTGATTCAGGGGTTGAAGAGACTATTTTACTGAGTTTGGAAGACAAAGCTGAAGTTCGTTTTAATCAAGTTGAAAAAATAAAATTGCGTGGATTGGGTAGTTCTGATGCTATTGAAGGGCTTAAATCATCAGATAATATTGTATCGTTTGGCGGATTCAAAGATGAACATCATGACTTATATATCGTTCTTGATCAAGATTTTAACTTTTCGTCCCATATTGGTATTCCGGTTAATGGTATTATAGGGTATCATTTTTTTAAAAATCATTTGGTTCAGATCAACTACAGCAAGCAAAAAATAACTGTTTATAAAGATGCTGTAAAAGCCCATCAAAAGTTCAATAAAAAATTTGAGTTGTTTCCGATTACTATTGAAAAAGCCAAACCATATTTAGCAGTTAATATCTTACTCAATAATCAATTGCAAAGTTCAAAAATGCTCATTGATACCGGAAATAGTGACGCATTATGGGTTTTTCAAAACGCAAAACCATACGTAAAGGTTCCTGAACCCAACTTTGATGAATATCTTGGTCGTGGTTTTAGCGGTGATATAAATGGTAAGCGTGCTAGGATTTCGGGTATGCAAATAGGCTCTTTTAATTTTCATCAGCCTATAGTTTCATTTCCGGATTCAGTTTCGGTCAAAAGTGTCAATTTAGTCCCCGACAGACGCGGTTCGGTAGGAGGTGAGTTACTCAAACGTTTTGATATTTTACTCGATTATTCTAATCAAACCATTGCATTAAAAAAGAGCAAATATTTTAATGAGCCGTTCAACTATAATATGAGTGGTATTGAGCTACAGAATGAAGGTTTTCAATGGGTACCAGAAACCGTTCAATTAACAACTGCTAAACAAAAAGTTACTTCCGACAAAGCCGACGACAAAGCCGAATCGTTTAAATACAAGTTCTCGCTCAAACCCGTTTTTTCAATAGCAGGAATTCGAAAAAACTCGCCGGCAGAAAAATGCGGATTGCAAAAAGGAGATATAATTATGAGTATTAACGGTGCTCAAGCCTATAAATACACCTTACAGAAAATCAATCAAATGCTCAAAACTTATGAAGGTAAAACCATGTATTTTACCGTTGAGCGGGCCGGCAAAAATTTAGAATTTCAATTTGAACTTCAAGACGAATTATAACAGCAAAAAAAAAAAGCTCCAATGATTTTGGAGCTTTATGAAATTTTATTGGTCACTGGTGGTCATCGTCTTTTTCTTTTCAAGGATATTGACTTCTTCTTTGACCAATACTTCACCTTTTATTTTCAGGGCTACGCGTCCGCCCTCAACATTAATTGCATTTGATTCAACCGTAATGGTTTTGCGAATCGGCCCGGGATTCATGTTGTATTTCACATCAATTTTACCGGTTTTACCTGGCATCACCGGCTCAGTAGGTTTTGAAGGTACTGTACAACCACAAGTCGATTGAACGTTACTAATGATCAACGGAGCATCGCCGGTATTTTTAAATTCAAACGAGCGCAAACCGCTATCAGATTCTTTGTATACTTTGCCATAATCAATAGTGTTGTCTTTGGCAATAAACTCAATCTTCGCTCCTTGCGCGTTGCCGATTAGGCAAAAGCCCATCATCACAGCCAATAGTATTAATTTTTTCATTTTTGGTCTCTTTTTGGTTGGTTAAAAATACTTTCTTTTCACGAATGTGCAAATAATTAATTCTTAATTTTTTATCAGCCTTTAATTATTTATTTTTGCGCTACCAAAAAGCATACCGCGCGGTCTGAGCATGAATTTTTGCCCGTTTTAGGTTTTGTTTTTTAGGCGCTAATTCCCGCTTTCCGCTGTATCTTTTGGGTCGAACCCCGCCCCAAAAGGATGCCGCTTCAATCGGGGCGAAAACGTTTCCATCAATATACAGAAATCAAAATTATATGTCTATTCCTGCGCAATTTGAGGCCAAAAACATCGAGAAAAAATGGTACGACTACTGGATGAACCACAACTATTTTCGTTCCGTACCTGACCACCGTACACCGTACACCATAGTGATTCCACCGCCCAATGTGACAGGCGTTTTGCATATGGGGCACATGCTCAACAACACCATTCAAGATGTACTCATTCGTCGAGCCAGACTCAAAGGTTTTAACGCCTGTTGGGTTCCGGGCACCGATCACGCATCAATTGCTACCGAGGCAAAAGTAGTAGCCAAGCTCAAAGCCGAAGGCATCAACAAAAATGACCTCACGCGTGAAGCGTTTCTCAAACACGCCTGGGATTGGACCGAAAAATACGGAGGAACCATCCTAGAACAGCTCAAACAACTCGGTTGCTCATGTGATTGGTCACGCACCAAATTCACCATGGATGACGATATGTCTGCTTCGGTCATTCACTCGTTTGTTGACTTGTACAACAAAGGCTATATCTACCGCGGTTACCGCATGGTCAATTGGGATCCCGAGGCCAAAACCACACTTTCTGATGAAGAAGTAATTTATGAAGAGCGCAACGGAAAACTCTATCATTTAAAATACCAAATCGAAGGTTCTTCAGAGTTTGTCACCATCGCTACCACGCGTCCTGAAACCATTTTGGGCGATACGGCTATTTGTATTCACCCTGAAGATGAGCGTTATTTACACCTCAAAGGCAAAAAAGCCATCGTGCCGATTTGCAATCGCGTCATTCCGATTATTTTTGACGAATATGTCGATATGGAATTCGGAACCGGTTGTCTTAAGGTAACTCCGGCGCACGATGTCAATGATAAAGAACTCGGCGAGCGTCACAACCTTGAAATCATTGATATCTTTAATGAAGATGCTACATTAAACAGTTACGGTTTGCATTATGCGGGAAAAGATCGTTTTGTGGTGCGCGAAGAAATCGCCCAAGAACTCGAAACCATTGGCGCTTTAGCCAAAACCGAGAACCACCTCAATAAAGTAGGAACTTCTGAACGAACCAAAGCCGTGATTGAGCCAAGACTTTCAGATCAG
This sequence comes from Flavobacterium sp. CYK-55, assembly GCF_018413465.1. Classification (GTDB taxonomy): domain Bacteria; phylum Bacteroidota; class Bacteroidia; order Flavobacteriales; family Flavobacteriaceae; genus Flavobacterium. The sequence goes on along the minus strand of NZ_JAHCDK010000009.1, from coordinate 133,692 downwards.
TGGTTCCTTAAAATGGAAGAGCTCGTGAAACCGGCCATCAAAGCCGTTTTAGAAACCGAAGAAGTCAAACTCTATCCGAGTCGTTTTAACAATACCTATCGCCATTGGTTAGAGAACATTCGCGATTGGAATATTTCGCGCCAATTGTGGTGGGGACAACAAATTCCGGCCTATTATTACGGCGACGGTAAAGAAGATTTTGTGGTGGCTGAAACACCTGAAAAAGCTTTAGAATTAGCGCGCACCAAAACCGGAAATCAAGCCTTAACCGCTGCCGATTTGCGTCAAGATGCCGATGCGCTCGATACTTGGTTTTCATCCTGGTTGTGGCCTATGGCTGTTTTTGGCGGTATACTCGATCCTGAAAATCAAGATTACAAATATTATTACCCGACCAATGATTTGGTTACCGGCCCGGACATTTTGTTTTTCTGGGTGGCCCGTATGATTATTGCCGGTTACGAATATGCCGATGCTAAGCCTTTTACCAATGTGTATTTGACCGGTTTGGTGCGCGACAAACAAGGGCGTAAAATGTCTAAATCACTCGGAAATTCACCCGAGCCGTTAGAACTCATTGAGCGTTTTGGCGCTGATGGCGTTCGCGTTGGATTGTTGCTCAGCGCTTCAGCCGGAAACGATATTTTGTTTGACGAAGAATTGTGTCAACAAGGAAAAGCTTTTGCCAACAAAATCTGGAATGCATTCAGACTCATCAAAGGCTGGGAACTAGCCGATATTGAGCAACCCGAAGCTTCAAAAGCAGCGATTGCTTGGTATGAAGCCAAATTGCAGCACACGCTGATTGAAATTGAAGATAACTTTAGCAAATACCGCATTTCTGATGCGCTCATGGCTATTTACAAATTGTTCTGGGACGATTTCTGTTCGTGGTTCTTAGAAATGATCAAACCGGGTTATCAGCAGCCTATTGACCGAGTTACTTTTGACAAAGCCATTGAATTGCTCGAGGCCAACCTCAAATTGTTGCATCCGTTTATGCCGTTCTTAACCGAAGAAATCTGGCAACATATTGCCGAGCGCACGCCGGAGCAAGCTTTGATTGTAGGTGAGTGGCCAGCCGCTAAAGCATATAATTCTGCACTAGTAAGCGATTTTGAATTTGCTTCAGAGGTAATTTCGGGCATTAGAACCATTCGTAAAGACAAAAATATTCCGTTTAAAGATGCCATTGATTTGCGCATTGTGAACAAAGAAAATGCTTCAACATTTTTTGATGCTATTGTGGCTAAACTGGGTAATGTGGACAGTATTGAATATGTTCAAGATAAAGTAGAAGGAGCGCTTTCGTATCGTGTAAAATCAAATGAATATTTTATTCCAATTACCGGAAACATTGATGTTGAAGCCGAAGTCAAAAAACTCACCGAAGAACTTGAGTATACAAAAGGTTTCCTCAAATCAGTGCAAGCCAAATTGTCGAACGAAAAATTTGTGAGTGGCGCTCCTGAAAAAGTCATTGACAACGAGCGCAAAAAAGAAGCCGATGCGCTCGCTAAAATTGCTACGCTTGAACAAAGTTTGGCATCGCTTAAATAGCATCATCAACAGGACATGATAAAAAAAGCACCTTTCTTCGAGGTGCTTTTTTGTTGGGATTTATTCAAATTTTACTTTGACCGTTTGTGATGTTCCGTTGCGATTGTAGGTTACATCAACTTCATCACCGGGATTGATTTTGCCCAGCGCTTCCATATAACTATACACATCTTTGACATTGGTTGCGCCGATTTTGGTAATCACATCGCCTTCTTGCAAGCCTGCTTTTTGCGCCGGACGATTATCGGTCACCCCATCAATATGCATACCGTCGGGATGTTCGCTATAATCAGGCATCACACCCATAGTTACTTTGTATTTCGGACGAATTTTTTCGGCGTTGGCTTTGGTTTTGGTAAAAACTACCGCGTCTAAGTTGGCAATTTCGTTGGTGCATCTGAACACATATTCCAAGATGTTTTTCACACCGTAATAATTGATTTTATCTTCGTCATCGCTGGGTTTGTGGTAATCGGTATGCGTTCCGGTAAAGAAATTCAACACCGGAATATCTTTAAGGTAAAACGAGGTGTGATCGGTTGGTCCGGTTCCGCTTTCGTCCATAGTAACGTGAAATCCGGCGGGTTTGTTGCGATCTACTATTTTTGAAAATTCCGGGCAAGTGCCAGTTCCGCCTACTTGTAAATCTTTGGCGGCGTTGAGTCGGCCAATCATGTCCATATTGATCATTGCGGCCACATTTGAAGTCTGTTTTTTGATGACATCGACCAATTCTTTTGAGCCCAACAGACCGTCTTCTTCAGCCGAAAATAGCGCAAAAATATAGTTGGCTTTTTCAGTGGTTTTGTTTTGTGAAAGCATACGCGCCAATTCAATAACACCGCTCACGCCTGAAGCATTGTCATCGGCTCCGTTGTGGATTTCGCCCTTAGAATTCATCTTGGTTGAATTGCCGTGTTCATTGAGCCCTAAATGGTCGTAATGCGCGCCAATTACAATGGTTTTGGCTGCTTTATTATCCAAATAAGCTACCACATTGTTGGCCTCAATATTGACTTTTTCTGGGTTTAAAGAATCTTTTGGGTTGAGTTTATAGCTGTATGTAAACGGAATCGAATATGAACTTCCGCGATACGGTTTTAAACCTAATTTCTTGAATTGTTCTCCGAGATATTGCGCTGCTTTTTTCTCTTCAGGTGAACCCGTCAAACGTCCTTTCAAATCATCTGAAGCCAAGAAGCTGATGTGTTTTTTGAGGTTGGTTTCGCTCACATATTCAGCCGCATCAACATCAACCCAATCAGCGATAAATACATTGGTTTCATGCGCAGCTTGTTGTTGGCGATTGCTTGAAAAAACGAGTTTTTTTCCGTCGGGTGAAAACATCGGAAAAGCGTTGAATTCGCTGTCAAAGGTTATTTGTGTGAGATGCGTTCCGTCAATATCAATCATATACAACTGAAAATCGTAACCGCGCGTGGCGTGATGATTTGAGGAAAATATGATTTTTTGATCCGATGGATGAAAAAAAGGAGCCCAATTGGCCTTGCCTAAATGGGTGATTTGTTTGAGGTTAGAACCATCAACATTACAAGTGTAAAGTTCCATTTCGGTTGGCGCAACGACATTTTCATTTAGGAGCGATTTGTATTCTTCAATTTCGGCTTCGGTTTTCGGACGTGAAGCTCTGAAGACCAATTTTTTGCTGTCGTGTGAGAAAAAGCTTCCACCATCATAACCCAATCCGGTGGTCACTTGTTTTAAGTTGGTTCCGTCAATGTTCATGGTCCACAATTCAAGATCGCCTGAGCGGGTAGAAGTGAAGGCAATTTTTTTTCCGTCGGGCGAAACCACAGCTTCGGCATCATAACCCGGTGAGTTGGTGAGTTGTTTGACAATTTTTCCGTTTAAGTCGGCCATGTAAATATCAAACTCCGGATAAACGGCCCAAAGATATTTTCCTTCTCGGGGTTTGGGCGGTAGCGGACATTCATTTTGCGACCCGTGTGTTGAGGCAAAAATGATGTGCTTTCCGTCGGGCATAAAATAAGAACAAGTGGTGCGGCCTTTTCCGTTGGAGATGCGTTTGAGGCTTTGTGCGTTGAATTCTTTATCGGTCAAATTTAAAGTATAAATCTGATCGCACTCGGCGCCAATAGCTTTGTTGGTGACTTGCATGGTGAGCATTTTGCTATCTGGACTAAAATAGGCCTCAGCATTGTCACCGCCGAAAGTAAGTTTTTGAATGTTTTTGAGGTGTGTTTCTTGCGCGTATACTCCAAAAGTAAGCGACAGAATAAGTAAGGTTAGTTCTTTTTTCATATTTTATGAATTAAAAAAGGCCTATTTTGCAATGGCCTCTTCATATTTTTCGTTGACTTTTTCCCAATCAATAACATTGAAAAAGTTCTCAATATATTTCTTGCGTTTGTATTGATAGTTCAAATAATATGCGTGTTCCCAAACATCTAAACACAAAATAGGCGTTCCTTTAATCGCTGAATTAGACATGAGTGGGTTGTCTTGATTAACGGTGGTAGTGATTTGTAATTTTCCGTTGACATCGGTTACGAGCCAAGCCCAACCTGATCCAAATTGCTTGGAAGCCGCATCTTGAAACTGTATTTTAAAATTATTGAACGAACCAAAATCGCGATTGATGGCCAGCGCTAAAGTATCTTTGGGTTGCTTAGGCGCTTTGGCTTTCATAATCGACCAAAACAAACCGTGGTTATAATAACCGCCAGCATTGTTGCGCAACTCAGTGTTGTTTATGTCAAGTTTTTTGAGCAAATCAACAATAGGTGTTTCTTCAAGCGTCGCTTCTTTGACTGCTTTATTTAGGTTATTGGTATAAGTTAGATAATGTTTTGAATAATGTAGTTCCATTGTGAGCGCGTCAATATTGGGTGCGAGCGCTTCGTATCCGTAGGGAAGTACTTCCATTTTGAACATACCCTCATCAGCTTTTACATCTTCAGGGTTTCCGATGACCATTTTGTCGTCTTTGGAAGGTAAAGGAACCTCAACTACTTCTGTGAGTTTTTTTCTTTGGCATGAAGTAGTCAATGCCAAAACAAGTCCGAGACTCAATAAGCAAAGTTTTTTCATGATTTATTTTGGTTCAAATCCCGGATTATTTCAATATAATGCTCTTTGGCTTGATCAGAGGTTAGATGACTGATTTGCATCCAAGCGTTGGTTTTAAAAGCATCTCTAATGTGTGATGAGCTTCCTACACTAAGTGGATTTATCATACCCATTGTAGCTTGTTTGTAATAAGCATACAAACGCAACGCTACATCTTGCGGTAAATCAGCCTGTGACATAGTTTCGGCTATGGCCACAGCTTCTGCAAAACGGGTATCTAAATCTTTTTGACTCATGCTTCTTTAATGGCAATAATCGTTTTTCCGCCAACGGCTTTTTGATTCAATTGAACATTTACTTGTGTACCCAAAGGTAAATATAAGTCAACACGTGAACCAAACTTGATGAATCCAGCATCTGTTCCTTGAACGACTTGCATGCCCGGTTGCGCATAGTTAACAATTCGTTTTGCTAATGCACCTGCAATTTGTCTGTATAGAATTTCTCCGAAGATTCGGTTTTCAACCACAATCGTGGTTCGTTCATTTTCTGTACTGGCTTTCGGATGCCAAGCTACCAAATATTTGCCCGGATGATATTTGCTGAAATTAATTTTTCCGTTGACCGGATAACGCGTTACGTGTACGTTGATGGGCGACATGAAAATAGAAACCTGAAGACGTTTGTCTTTAAAGTATTCTTCTTCAAAAACTTCTTCAATCACCACCACTTTTCCGTCTACAGGCGCTATAATGTGATGATCGTTGATGTCAACAATACGTTTAGGATTTCTAAAAAACTGAAGTATCATCACCAGTAGAAATAATACTAAAATTTGAATCGTTTTTTTGAGCCACATCAATTCAATCAATCGATCGGATGCTAGTAATAATACTACAGTGAGTGTAGTGGCAATAAGGATGATTTTTCCGCCTTCTTTATGAAACATAGTTTATTATTTGGTACAACAAAAATACAAAAGGTCCGACAAAAATAATGCTGTCTAACCTATCTAAAATTCCACCATGACCAGGCATGATGTTGCCGCTGTCTTTGACACCTGCAATGCGTTTAAATTTTGATTCTATGAGATCGCCTATGGTTCCGATTACACCAACCATAAAGGCTATGATTGACCAAATCATTGCTGATTGATCAAAATAAAAAGTAGCCATGATAATTCCGGCTACAATAGCAAATACAACTCCACCAATGAATCCTTCAATGGTTTTTTTAGGAGAAATACGTTCGTAGAGTTTGTTTTTTCCGATGGATTTTCCAACAACATACGCCATAGTGTCGTTGACCCAAACCAGAATATAAATGCCGATCATAACCGAAGGAATAAAGCCTTCAGGTCTTTGAGGAATCTTAGTTAAAAGGATAAAGGGAACAAGAATATATCCCCAAAAGAAAATTTGAATATCTAATTTAGACAGTGGCTCGTTTGATTGTTCAAATAAAAAAAGGATAGCTTTTAACGAGGTCAATAGAGTAAAAGTTAGTAAGAACCAATTAAGAGCAACCGGAAGTTCGTTAAAAGCCAATAAACTATAAGAAAGTATAGACAATATAAACGGAATGGTTTTGGGTAATTGGGTAAGATTGGTGTATTCATGCACAGCCAAAAGTAACAACAGCCCAAATAAAATCAGGAAACTCTGATGAAATAAAGTCGCTGAAATTAAGACAACAACATATAAAACCCCTGAGAGCGCTCTGGTTAGCGTTTCGTTCATTTTACAGGTCTTCTAAAAGAAGTAGATATAAATTTTTGGCACTACTGCCGTATTGCAAAAAGTCTTCTTCTTTGGCTTTTTCGAAATATTTAATGGTGGTAATGTTGGTTGGATAATCTTTGTCGTATTTCTTTTTGATGGCTCTGAGTCCGTCGCTTTTGCTTTCAAGAATTTGACTGGTAGTAGCCAAAATCACCATATTCATAGGTAAATCATTGGGCTTGTATTGTTTGATCTGGTTTGATGAAAACAAGATAGAACCTTCGTCGGCAATTAAATTCTCACAACTGGCCAACAAAAATTTGGGTTGTGATACGTTTTTGTATTCTAATTTGTTCTCGTCAAGCATTGAATAGAGTTTAGGCTCATAACAGGCAGCTTCAGATTCGAACCAATCGTTTTCTTCGAGGATGTGTTCAAAATGATCTTTCATTTCGGTCAAATCTTCACAATACAAGAATTTTCCGCCGTTTTTCTTGAAGTTAAAAGTAAACTTTTCGTCGGCTGGCGCAGAAGAATGTGCCTGTGGCGTGTTGTATTCACTCTGCTTTTCCTCATCGGAAGAATCGTTGCCTGAACCGAAGAATTTTTTGAAAAGACTCATATATGGAAACTCGTGTATTTATATTTTGAAAACATCCAAAGATAAAAAAATCTTAATTCAAAGTGTTATTTTGAATTAAGATTTTTAAAAAAGTAAAACCAGTAACTATTAAGACAATTCTGAGTTTTGTTCAGTTGGGTTTTCTGGCGTTTGCTCTATTTCTTTTTCAAACGGTCGTTTGCCAAAAATATCTTCTAAATCATCTTTAAAAATGACTTCTCTTTCAATCAAAATATCGGCAAGTTTATTGAGTTTGTCTTTGTTATCCTGCAAAATTTGTATGGCACGTTGATACTGACTCTCAATAAGCGAAGAAATTTCTTTGTCAATGATTAAGGCAGTATCCTCAGAATATGGTTTTGAAAAATTATACTCGTTTTGTCCGCTTGAATCATAGTAAGTTACGTTTCCAATTTTATCGTTTAAACCATAAATAGTAACCATAGCACGTGCTTGACGTGTAACTTTTTCTAAATCACTTAATGCCCCAGTTGAAATACGATCAAAAACTACTTTTTCTGCAGCGCGACCGCCCATGGTGGCACACATTTCATCAAGCATTTGATCAGGTCTCACTATTTGGCGTTCTTCAGGCAAATACCATGCTGCTCCCAAACTTTGTCCGCGCGGAACAATGGTAACTTTGACTAGCGGAGCAGCGTGCTCAAGCATCCAGCTTACGGTGGCGTGTCCGGCTTCGTGAATGGCAATGGCTCGTTTCTCGTCAGCAGTTATGATTTTGTTTTTCTTTTCAAGGCCGCCAACAATTCGGTCAACTGCATCTAAGAAATCTTGCTTGTCTACAGCTTCTTTGTTGTTGCGCGCAGCAATCAAAGCAGCTTCATTACATACGTTGGCAATGTCGGCACCCGAAAAGCCCGGGGTTTGTTTGGCTAGAAAGTCAGTATCGAGTTCAGCTACTTTTTTGAGAGGAGCCAAGTGCACCTCAAAGATTTCTTTACGCTCACGGATATCAGGAAGGTCAACAAAAATCTGACGATCAAAACGTCCGGCACGCATCAAGGCTTTGTCGAGCACATCTGCACGGTTGGTTGCAGCTAATACAATAACATTTGAATCTGAACCAAAACCATCCATTTCGGTTAGTAATTGATTTAATGTGTTTTCGCGTTCGTCGTTTCCGCCTGAGAAATTGCTTTTTCCTCGAGCACGGCCTACGGCGTCAATTTCATCAATAAAAATAATGGCTGGTGATTTTTCTTTGGCTTGTTTGAACAAGTCTCGAACACGTGATGCGCCAACACCCACAAACATTTCAACAAAATCAGAACCCGATAATGAGAAAAAAGGCACTTTTGCTTCGCCGGCTACTGCCTTGGCAAGCAAGGTTTTTCCGGTTCCCGGCGGCCCTACCAATAAAGCGCCTTTGGGTATTTTACCACCTAAGTTGGTATATTTTGATGGGTTTTTTAAAAACTCAACAATTTCTTGTATTTCTTCTTTTGCTCCTTCAAGCCCGGCTACATCTTTAAAAGTTGTTTTAATGTCGGTTTTTTCATCAAACAACCTTGCTTTTGATTTGCCAATATTAAAAATCTGACCACCTCCACCAGCGCCGCCAGCGTTCATTCGTCGCATGATGAAAATCCACAAGGCTACAATAATCAACACCGGTAAAAGACCAATAAAAATTTCTGACCAATTGCTTTTGGGCATAAAATTGAAGTCTTTTAGCTTTTTGTCAGCAACAGCTTGTTCTAGTTTTTTCTGAAAAATTTCGTCATTACCAATGTCAAAAGTATAGTGAGGACCTTTGATGTTGGCACGGTTAAGCAAATCTTTAGCAACCGCTTTATGCTCAGGTTTTTTTAAGGCTGCAGGGTTAAGGTATACTTCGGCTTCGGTTTTATTGTAAACTATTACTTTCTGAATGTCACCATGCTCCAGAAAGGTGTTGAATCTTGATGAAGTGGTTTTAGCAAGTTCCTGAAAGTTTGATCCGCCGGTGGTATAACTAATGAATAAGAATAAACCTATCACGGCAGCATAAACCAACCAAGGGTTAACTCTTAATCTATTGGGATTTTTATTATCGTTAGACATTTTCTCTCTTAATATTTGTTTTCAATCGTTGTGATTTTGGCATCGCCCCAAAGGCTTTCAATGTTGTAGTATTCGCGGATGTGTTTCTGAAAAACATGCACAACTATGTTGACATAGTCCATTAAAACCCATTCGGCATTGTCGGTTCCTTCAACATGCCAAGGTTTGTCTTTGATTGCTTTTGAAACTGTTTTTTGAATTGAGTTAACAATGGCGTTAACTTGTGTATTTGAACTTCCGTTGCAAATGATGAAGTAATCGCAAGCAGAATTGTCAATTTCTCTGAGGTCTAAAATATCGATGTCATTTCCTTTTACTTCCTCAATTCCTTTGATGATATGAGCCAGTAATACATCATTGTTGATTGTTTTTTTTGTCATTTATAATTTTGTATCAATGTGTGCAAAGTTATCATTTTTTGTATTTAATTTGGATTCTTAACACAAGATTAAATTCTGTTTTTTAAATCACTTACATGCGCCTTGTCAAACTCGATGCCATTGACTCAACCAATAATTTTCTAAAGGATTTAATCCGTAAAGAACAAGTGGACAACTTTACTGTTGTATCTGCTGATGAGCAAACCAACGGTCGGGGTCAAATGGGTTCGGTTTGGGCTTCAGAGAAAGGTAAAAATCTTATAATGAGTATATTGGTTAAGGATTTTTTGATTGATGCTACCTTGGTTTTTGATTTAAACATGGCTTTTTCATTGGCTGTTTTATCAGTTCTAAAAAGAAATAAAATACCTGATGTCACTGTCAAATGGCCCAACGACATTATGTCAGGAAATAAGAAAATTGGCGGAATACTCATTGAAAACAGTTTTAAATCTGAAAATGAAATTCTGTCGGTTGTTGGTTTAGGCCTTAATGTTAATCAAAAGAATTTTAACCATTTGCCTCAAGCTTCGTCTTTGGTACTAGCTACCGGGCTTGACTATGATATTGTTGAATTGATGTATGAAATAATAATTCAATTCAAAGCTAATGTGACCAATTGGTCAGAAAAAAAAGATTTTTTTAAACCGGAATATATATCTTCGTTATTCAAGCTTCATCAAAAAATGTTATTCAAAAAAAAGGATGACTTTGTTTTTGAAGGCAGCATTATAGGTATTAATCCTATCGGAAAGTTGCTCATTCAATCTGATGATGGCATATTTGATTTTGACATCAAAGAAGTACAGATGATCTTTTAAACCATTCATGATTATATCTCAATTTGCAGTAAATTCCAACAAAGCAGAAAACAAAAAACTTTTTCTTTTGCTGCTGCATTCTTTGTTGGGTTTGTTGGTTTATTATTTTCATTGGCTCTCTATAGCATACGGTGTTGCTTTGTTAAGTTTTGGATTGATTTATATTATCCTTGCCAAGAACCAAAAAAATCAAGTGCTTGAAATGGTGTCTTATTTGGCAGGTGCCGAAATTTTTCTGCGCATGACACGAGGCAATTTGCTCTATGAATATGGGCGCTATGGTGTAATGTTGTTTTTTGTGTTGGGATTGTTTTACAGCGGTTTTAATCAAAAAACAAGGTGGTTTTTTCTGAGCTTGATTCTTTTAATCCCCGGTTTTTTGATTAGTTTTTTTTCCTCAGTAATTGTTCAAGATATTCATTATGTATTTGTTTTAATTGGACCATTAGTTACAGTAATTGCCTCAGTTTATACTTGTGAAAAGCAAATAAATATGGATCAATTACAAAACATATTGTTTTTGTTTTTGTTGCCGGTAACATCTTGTATTTCTTTTTTAATATTAGATTATCCTGATGTCAAAGAGATTTATTACAATATGGAATCAAACTTTTTATTTACAGGAAATTTTGGTCCCAATCAAATGGCTACGGTACTCGGACTATGTGTGTTTATTATATTCGGGCGCATATTGGTTCAACAACTGTCTCTAATATATAGTGTTGTTTATTTTTTGTTGATGACGTACATTTTTTACCGATGTATGTTAACTTTCTCACGTGGTGGAATGATTACTGGGCTTATTATTTGTACTATTTTAGTTTTTCAAATTTTTCGGTCCAGCGCTTATTCTGATGAAATTAGGCAAAAGTTAAAAATAGCAGTTGGTTTAGCGGCCATAGCAACTGTATTTTTAACTTTCCAAAGCGATGGATTTATTATAAAGCGCTATGCCATTCTGGTGGGTTTGTCTGATAAGAGTGATGCTTCAAAAATAGATCGCCAACACTTGATGAGTTATGAGCTAAAACTTTTTAAATCAGCGCCTGTTTTTGGCGTTGGAGTGGGCAAAGGAATCCAAAATAGCCAGAATTATTTTGGTGAAACTGTTTCGTCTCATAACGAAATTACACGTTTACTAGCCGAACACGGATTGTTGGGTTTGGGTTCGTTTTTGGTATTGCTTATTCTTCCCATCTTAATAAATTATAAAAACACTCAGAACCTCTACTTTTGGAGTTTTTATTTGTTTTGGCTATTGACTATTGCTCATTCAGGAATGCGATTGGCCGCGCCTTCGTTTATTTATGCGCTAACTTTACTGAACGTTCGTACCAATAGTAGTCAGCCGATTTCTTCTGAAGTATGATTTGTTTTTCAAGATTTACTTTATGTGCTCTGGCAACCCAATAAAAATTGTTTATTTTTTCAACACTATTCATTTCTTTAGCCATAAAGCCAGACAATGTGGGTTGGTTCATTTTGGCTAAAATTGAGTTGAGTTTTTTTACCAAAATCTTAGCAAGATAAGGGCGATAACGCTTGTTTTTTGATTTGGGCTCAACTTTTTCAATAGTGTTAAATGCTTGTTGGTATCTTCCTTTTTTGTAATAGCAAGCTGATAAACTCAAAAGTGCTTCTTCAAAAGCTGGTGAAATTTCCAGTGCTTTTTGATAATAAATCATCGCACTGTCAATTTCTTTTTTTTGCTCGTAAACAGCCCCTAAGTTGTGTAGAACTTGTACCTGATATGGTGACGCCTTAAAAGCAGATTCAAATGATGCTTGACTTTGCTCGAGTTCGCCTTGTCCAAAATAAGCAATTCCTTGATACCATTCTACCGGAATACCAGTTGGATCAAGTTGATAAAATGAATTTCTGGCTTTTTTAGCTTCGTAAATAACTTCACTCCAATTGCCTTGGGCTTTGGCCTGATAAACTTTCATCATGTGAATTTCACTCATCAAGCGCATAGCTGCTACTGTTGTTGCGTATATGATGAAACAAGTCAGCACTATAACAACATCTGATTTCTTTAAACTTTTGGTTTGTTTTTTTTTCTTTTTAAATGACCAGACAAATATAAAAGCTATAATTGTGACAAAAATCAGTTGATGTTCAATTCGCTCAAACGGAAAATCTAAAAAAACAATCACTGCAAAACCTAATAATCCGGCTAGTAAGAACAAATAGGTTGATTTTTCGGTTTTTTCAGTTGCTTGTTGGATTAGTTGTACGGCCCAATAAATGGTCAAAATCCAAATACTCATAAAAGACAAAAATCCCAATAAACCACTTTCGGCTAATATGCTCAGAAAATCATTGTGAACCCTTTGTAATGTTTCTGTTCCGTTGGCCATTTCAACAGACATTTTGTTTGTATTGTAGGCTGAAAATAACTGGCCAAAATTACCTGGGCCAATACCAAAAATTGGTTGTTCTTGCCACATTTTATAGGCACTTTCCCAATATATGTTTCTACTGTTGAGCGTATTTTGATTGCCCAGTTTTGAAAGGTAAATATTTGAAAATTTATCGTCTTTTATGGCTCTGAACTTGGGTAAAATAAATTCAGAAATTGAAAAACCTAGGGCCAAAATACCAACGAATAAAATTGCTTTTGTTGCTAGATTTGACTTTAGCTTGTAAAACCCAATTACCAATATAAAAACAAAAAAAGCCAACCAAACAGCTCTGGTTTGCGTTAAGAGCAAAATAGGAATGCTCAACAATAACAACAGTCTGGATATTAATTGCTGTTTCGGACTATGTTGACTTGAAATCAAAACAAACGGCACACACAAAAACAACGCAGACGAAAGAAGATTCTTATTGCCAAAAAAGCTTTTGATTTCACTCATATGCTTCAAGATTGAACTTGAGTTTTGCATCATTTGGTAGACATCAAAATAAGCTCCTAAAACAGCCAACCCGAAAAATACCGTAATACCGTTTACTAATGTTTTAAAGCTTAATCTTTCTTGATATAATTCTATCGAAACCACAACCAGAAAAACACTTGAAGCCATCCATTTTGCTATAGTTGCGTGATTTTCAGGGTTAAAACCATTTACTATTGTGCTCAATAATAGCGAGCCTAAAAAAGCAAAAATCGCATAGAAAAATGAAGATTTAAATAAATTGTCAATGGTCTTGATTTGAGATTTGTGCAGCAAAAAAACAGCTAAACAAAGAAACAAGCATAGGTACAAAAGTCGCGGCGCAACCGTAGGATCAACAATTCTATGTTGGTCGTAAATCAATGGCATCAAAGCCAAAAAGAAAAAGTAAAATCTATTGATATTTTGGGCAGACATCATTTTGACGAAAACCCAAATATAGGTTTAAATCTATTAAAGATTAAACTTTTCACCCAGATAAAACTTAATGAGTGCGTTGTTGTACATCAACTCATATTTTGACTGAATGAGTTGGGCCTCAGAATTATTGAGGTTTGATTTGGTTAAATTCAGTTCATTGATGTTGATTTTGCCTAGTTCAAATTTTAATGCATCGGCATCATAGCTTTTTTGAGAGAATTCATAGGCAATAGAAGATGCTTCTTTTTTCTTAATCGAAGTTTTGGTATCGGTAATAGCTTGCATAACCTCTTTAGAAAGCTCATTGCGTTTGATTTGTGTATCAATTTTTGATTGCTTGTAAAGTGTTTTTGATGTCTTGATTTTTGTTCGATTATCCAATTGACTAAAAATAGGCACTACCAAATTAATTCTAAAAATGTTCACTTCATTGTTTCGGAGCTGTTCGTCTAACGGGAGCAAATCTTCCTCGTCATCTTGATAGTCAGTTTTGATGTATTGTGAGCCATACTGGGCACGAAGTGAAAGCACCGGATATCGTGAACCTCGTGCAATGGCCAAAGCTGTTCTGGCTTTTTTCTCGCGCATTTTACTGATGTTATACGAAGGATTGATTTCAACAGCTTTATGAATCAAATCATACGGATTACTGACATCGACATTTTCGTCTAACTGCATGATAGGTTTGACCAAAATGATTTCTTTATCAAGTGGTATATTCATCAATTGTTTGATGTTGACCATATTGTCTGTCAATCTGTTTTGATTGGTCAATAAATTGAGTTCTTCTGAGGCTTTTTGCGATTTAATTTTAAAAACTTCACTTTCGGCAATGCTACCTGCAGCAAATTTTAGTTCAGCCATTTCAATTTGCTTCTGGCTTGATTCAATCTGTTTTTGATTGGCTGCGATAATTTCTTGCAAGTATAGTATTGTGATAAATCGTTCAGCCAATTCAATGGTTACTTGGTTTTCAACTTTCTGTACATTGGTCTGACTGATTTTGTATTCTCTTTTGTTGAGTTTGATATTATTGATTGTATTAAATCCAGCAAACAAATTATAAGTAGCGTTTAAATAACCCACATACGATTTGATATCGGTATTGATAAACAAGTTTGAGTTCGGGTCTACATCGCGTCCCCAAGAGTTTTTGTTTTCAAAACTACCAAACAGATTGGGCAATAATTTGCCGTAACTTGAATGGTATTGCATTTTGGCAATTTGTTGCTCATTGAGTGCCGTTTTTATGTCGAGATTTTCTTTGAGTGCTAGTTCAAGACAATCTTTAAAAGTTAGCATTTCTTGCGAAAAAACAGAACTGCTCAGCGTTAGTAATATGATTAAAATAGATTTTTTCATGGGGCTAGTTCATGTTGTTGTCTATCTTGTTAAATAATTTCTTGATGATGTATTGATACAATTGCATGCGCTCAATAATCACTTCGCCTTTAAGTTTGTATCCGGCTTTGAGTGTAATGTTTGGGTTGTATTTCTTGATTACCGCCAAACAATAAAACGTTCTATCTACATCAGATGGCGAAACATAAGTGATTTTGCCTTTAATGGCGCCAAATCGGTAATAGTTATAAGCATCGAGTTTGAGGTTGATTTCTTGACCGTTTTTAATGTAAGCCAAGTCTTTTTCGTTGAGCGTTACTTTGGCATAGAAATTCTCTTTTTTCGGGGCAATGATTCCTAATAAATCGCCTTTTGCTAGAATTTCTACATTCTGACGTGAATTGTATAAGTTTGAAATCGTTCCTTCAACCGGACTAATAACAACCAATTTATTGAGCTCATCACTCATATAATTCATGGTGTATTTACCGTCTTGAATTTCAGTTTCAAGCTCAACTAAATCACGTTGATAACCTTGTAATTCATTGTCAACATCAATAATACTTCGTTCCAAATCATTGCGTGAACGCTTATAATTGTTGTGTAAATTCTGATAGTCAAAATTTTTCACGCTATAAACCGAACGATTGTCAACTTGAGCCTTTTTTACATCGAGGTTGCGGTTTTTGGTATCAGTCATTTCATAGCGTGAAATGGCACCTTTGGCATACAACAATGAGTCGGTTTTGTATTTATCGGTTAAGATATTGGTTTGCTGTGATGACAAGCTCAGTTTGTTGTTGAGCGCTTCAATCTCGGCTGCGGCTTTGCTGCGATCGGTTTTGTAAATTCCGGCTTGAATTGATAGCAATCGCTTGAGTGCATTTTTGCGTTCAGTTGTATTAGCAATAAGCTTTTTGATGATTTTGACCTTGTTTTCTTTTGAGGCCAAATCAGTGTTTAGCACATTGTAATCAGACTGTGTTTTTTTATTTTCAAGTACAAAAAGGGTATCGCCTTTACGTACTTGTTGACCTTCTTTTACCGAAACTCTTAAGACTTTGACGTCGTTGGGTGTGTTGATTTTGATTTGCGGTGTGTCAGAATAAATCTGTCCATCTTTAAAACTTACCGTATCATTTAACCGCAAGGCAAAAATTAACACTACAACAATAATCAAAAACCCGACAAGAATCTTATTGAGAATCTTAATAAAATTGATCGACTTCGTGTTGTAAAATGTAGAGTTCTCCATTGGTTATTTTGTATTTTTTCGTGAAGTTGATGTTTTTAATCGGCTCGTGTGAAATGACAATATAGGTTTTGTCTTGGTCATTATCTACAAGCGTTTCTACTTTGTTTCTTGATTCGATATCCATGCCCGAGAGCACTTCATCAAGAATTACAATTTCAGTATCGGCAAACAAAGCTCTGAGCAACAGAATTTTTTTGCGCTGACCGGTTGATAAGTTCTTACCGTTTTCGTTGATGATGAACTCAAGTCCATCTTCTTTTGAGGCAATAAAATCATAGAAATTGATTTCTTTGGCGCGGTCCAGAATATCCGTAATCTCAATGTTTTTGCCTAAAGCAATGTTGTTGTAAATGGTGTCGTTGAACAAAATGTCTTCGTTGGTTACCAGCAAAATCTTCTCGCGAACTTTTTCGGCATTGTAAAATTTAATGTCTCGGCCGTTGATCAAGATCGCACCAGAATCAGGACGATACAAAGTGGTCAAGATTTTACTGAAGGTTGATTTTCCAGAACCATTTTGACCTTCAATCTTGATTTTCTCACCTTTTTTCATCTTTAAATTGATGTCTTTCAAAACGTGCTCGTTCGGAATGTAGCTGTAGTGAATACTTTGAAATTCAATTTTGTCAATCGCAAAATCTTTGATGCCTTTGCCTTCTTCTTGTTGGGTAATTTCATCAAAATCAAGATAACGTCTTAAAATAACTTCGTTTTCTTGCAAGGTCATGTTGTCGTCCAAAATGCCTTTGAGCGATGAGAAAATCTTAGATGACAAAGCTATAAAAGTAACAATTTGTCCAAGCGTGATGATTTGTGTTTCAATGGCTGATTTGGTTAAGAATACCGTAATCAATACCGATGAAAAAATGATGATCAGCGCTACGATGGTTTTGTTGATCAAATCTACATAGCCGTTTCTAAGCTGAATACGCAAATAATCATTGATGCTCGAGTAGATTTTATTGGAGTGAAAACGCTCAATTCTAAAGCTTTTAATCACTTGAATACCCTCAACCTTTTCCATCATTTTTGAAATGAATTCAGCCTTGCGAATGTAGCGCAAACGCTCATTTTGCTTGAGATAAGGCGTAATGAATTTAAACCAAAATACAAACATCACCATCACCACCACCACAATCATGGTGAGCATTTTGTCAATAAAGAACAAGATGCAAAGCGAATACAACGACACGCTCAAATCAACCAAAATTCCGGTAAAGAATTTCATGAAGAAGGTTTTGAGCTTCATGGAGTCGCTCACGCGTTCCATCAAATCGCCTTTTTTGTACGAGTGAATATAAGCCAATGATGAATTGTTGATTTTCTCATCAAATGAAAACAAGAAATATCGATCGAGCGCATTGCCCAAATGCATGCTCACGTAGTTTTTATATAAAGTCGTAAACAAGTCAAATACTTTGTAAATACCCAAACCAACCGCAAACAAAATGAGCGTATTCATGTTGTATGTTGGCAAGACATTGTCAATGAGAATCTGATTGGTAAACACGGCAATTTGAGCGGTAGTTGCTGAGAACAAAGCCGCAAAAATGTAGATGTACCACAATTGTTTGTAGTCACCGAGTTGTTTGAAAAGCTGCCAGTATAAGCTTCCGCGCACTTCTTCAGGATACGAAATCGCTTTTTCTTTTTCTTCGTTTGACTTGACCGTCAAAATCTGCGGTGCTTTGTTTTTGATTTTGCCTTTTTCAAGCTCCAAAGTTTTAAAACTATTCGGGATACTCGAAATTTCTTGGTTTTTGAGCAAGTCTACCAAAAAGCTTTTTTCGGCTGCGGTATCTTTAAAACCAAAATTTTCTTTAAGGTATTTAAAATAGGTGAGTTTGTTGAATACCGTTGCGTGACCATTTTCACGGATGGCTTCAGTATAATTAATCTTATAATCTTTTAAATCTTCAGAACAAATCGATACGATGCGGTCTTCAACATCGGCTTCTTCCCAATCAGATTTGTTGCTGATGGCTTTGTTTTTGAGCTCGGCCAAAGACAAATAATATTGGCTGCCTTTGTTCGGGTCATACACTTTAAACTTGCGGCCTTTGATTTCGCTTACTACAATAAAGCGCGTTCCGTTTTTGTGGCGCACCGGCATGATAAACGGAAACAAATAATTCAAATACGCTTCATTGCCATCAATGTAGTTCACATCAAGCAAGCGCGTTTTGGCATCAAAGCCGTGGTCGTTCAAGAAAGTTTTGAGGTCAGTTAAACGAGTTCCTTTTTGGTCCAAAGGAATGTTTTCTTCAATATACTTCCGTGAGATGTTCTTCTCAAAGATATTGAATACTGTCTTGACGGCACTGATACCACAGTCGTTGTTTTTGAGTTGTTGGTCTGTTTTTGGCATAGATTCGGGGTTTATCTTGTCCAGTTTGTTATTGATTAATAAATCATTATCAGATTGTTAATCAAATAATTCTTAGGCAAGATTAATTATAAACACCTAGAGATGCAAAAAAATTCTGTTATAGAACCAAAAAAAACGATGAAACGTTGAAATGTGTCGGTAATCAATTGTAAAAAGTGGTGGTTTGCTCAAGTTTGCCCTAAATAATTTTGGGGTAACCCAAACTAAAAATTGATTCATTTACAACTTAGGCATGTTTTGCGCTAGGGTTTCTAAAAATTTGCTAATCGGCCCTTTGATCATCATAGCCATCATCGCATTGAATTCGCCTTCAAAAAATAACTGTACCGCTGCTTGTGCCGGAGCCAACTCATCAATCTGAGCAGTCAACGAAAACGGAAGTTTATCACTGGCAGCACCCAAAACAACTTTGTTGGGCGCTACTTGTTCTTTAAGACGCAATTTAATTTCAGGCATTCCTTTCAAGCCAAAAACAAAAGTGTCCTCGCCGAGCAATTCAAATTTAGCGATGTTATCAGGCATCAGTTTTTCAAAGTTTTTGACATCGGTCAATTGATCAAAAAGTTCTTGTGCTGATTTTTCTACAGTTACTTTTGGGCTTTCTAGGTTCATATTATTTGGTTCTTGAATTTTATAAATTATACTTCAACACCCCAGGTTTCGGGTGCGGAACTCCATTCTTGTAAAGTGGTTTGTTCTGCTTCGGTGATGTAATTTTTAGCTACGGCCAAATTGAGCAAATGTTGGTAATTACTCAAAGTATACAACTCAACATGCGCTTGTTCGAAGTTTTCACGCGCTTGCTCAAAACCATACGTAAAAATAGCCACCATTCCTTTGACATTGGCGCCGGCTTCTTTAATAGCTTGAACCGCCATGAGACTGCTGTTTCCGGTGCTGATGAGGTCTTCAACAATAACTACATTTTGTCCTTTTTGCAAAAAGCCTTCTACTTGATTTTGACGTCCGTGTTTTTTGGGTTCTGGCCGAACATACACAAACGGAAGCCCCATATATTCAGCCACGAGCATTCCAATGCCAATGGCTCCGGTAGCTACGCCCGCAATCACGTCGGGTTTGCCAAATTGTTTTTCGATGTTTTTAGAGAATTCTTCGCGGATATAATTTCTAATCGCCGGAAACGACAAGGTGAGTCTGTTGTCACAATAAATCGGCGACTTCCAGCCAGAAGCCCATGTAAAAGGATTTTTCGGATTCAATTTAATTGCATTTATTTGCAAAAGCAATTCGGCTGTTTTTTCGGCGGTTTCTTTATTAAAAATCATAGGTACAAATGTATAAAGTTTTTGTCAACGATAAACCTTTTTTCCTCACAAATCAGATTGTTAAAGAGACCGATTTTCAGCTCTTTTTATTAGAGAGTACTGATATTAAAAAGTTGGTCATCAAGATGTTTAACAACAAAATCAAAAAGTGTTATTTGTACCATCCTGATGAAAAGGTAATGTTCAAAAAACTCAAAGAAAAAATTCCCGTTCAGCGCGCCGGTGGCGGATTGGTGTATAATGCCAAGGGCGAAGTGCTCTTTATTTTGCGCAACGGAAAATGGGATTTACCCAAAGGCGGAAAAGAAAAACGCGAAAAAATGAAACACGCCGCCATGCGAGAGGTTGAAGAAGAAACCGGCGTCAACGGCCTAGTAATTAAACGAAAACTCGCCAAAACCTATCACATTTTTAAACGCAACGGAGTCTACAAACTCAAAATTACCCATTGGTTTGAAATGCACACTGACTACCAAGGAATCCCGGTAGGGCAGGCCGAAGAAGGCATCGAGCAAGTAGCTTGGCTCAATCCGGAGCAAATCAAAGAAGCGCTTAAAAACTCCTACGAAAACATCAAATTATTGTTTGAGAACCAGACAGTTCAATCGTAAATTGAACCTATAAAAACAAAGGTTGCCCGAATCAATACCGTGCAACCTTTTTTATTTTGGGCGTGCCCCTGCGGGTCGGGCTGTTCACTCATAGTCCTCGGCGCTCATGCTTCGCGCCTGCGGGCTAACCGTTGCCATCCCTCACGCAAACGTTTAGCAGAAAAATCACAACACAACCGAATCCGGCACCAACACGGTATAATCACCGCCGTTGCGAATCACATCACGCACAATGCTTGAACTGATGTACGAAGTTTTTGAAGCCGTGAGCAAAAACACCGTTTCAATCTTTGAGAGTTTGCGGTTGGTGTGTGCAATAGCCTTTTCAAACTCAAAATCTGCCGGATTTCGCAAACCGCGCAAAATAAAATCCGCCTTCATTTTTCGGCACAAATCAATGGTCAAACCTTCGTAGGTAATTACCGAAACTTTGGGCTCGTCTTTAAAGGCTTCTTCTATAAACTTTTTGCGCTGCTCCAGAGTAAACATATATTTTTTGTCAGCGTTGACACCAATAGCTACAATCACTTCATCAAACAACGAAACCCCGCGTTTAATGATGTCATAATGGCCTAGCGTAATTGGGTCAAACGAACCCGGGAAAATGGCTTTTTTCATTCCTTTCTTTTAATTTGATAAATTACATTGTCTTCGAACATTTTTTTCAAATCTTGATGAGCGAAAACTTTATGTTCAATGTAATTATTGTCAGTATCAATATCTTTTAACTGGTTATAATCAGAAGTTTCCATGCGATTAAGAAAAACACGCACACTATCGCCATCAATTTCGTCAACTTTGTAGGTTGTATAGGTTTCGTTGTGAACATAATAAACATCACCAGTTTTGGGTTGGCTAATGAATATCTTTTCTTCATTTTTTATCTGAATTCCGGTGTATATAGCTGCCGTCAATAAACCGAACAGAATAAAAGCACCGGTGAAATGCCATAAAGGTGTTTTTACAGAGTTTTTTTTTCGTTCGTTTATAATAAATTGTTTTATCTCGGGAGTTAGTTGTTTTTGTTTAAATGTCTTTTGACAATTGTTGCAATGCACAGAAACTGATTTGCGCATCGGAGCAGTAGGTATAAAAAATATTCTTACTATTCCACCTCTAACTGCATAAAAAAGCCCATCTGTTTTTTTACAATTGGGGCAGGGTAAGTCGTTAATATTTCCTTGTTGAATATTTTTTTGGTCAATGTTATATTGAACTAGCATCTCAGTTACTTTGTAAGTGCCAACTCAATGGCATTCGTAAACAAATCTTCCAAAGAAATTCCGGCGGCGCGCGCTTGCTGCGGAATCAAACTTTCGGTGGTCAAGCCCGGAATGGTATTCATCTCAAGCATATAAGGTTCATCGTTTACAATGATGAATTCGCTTCTGGAAAAGCCTTTCATTTTGAGAATTTCATAGGCACGTTTGGCCACCGCATTAACTTTTTCGGTGAGCTCGGGTGAAATTCTCGCGGGTGTGATTTCTTGTGATTTTCCCAAATACTTGGCTTCGTAGTCAAAGAAGTCATTTTCTGAAACAATTTCGGTCATGGGCAAAACGGTGATTTTTCCGTGGTAATTGATCACGCCCACCGAAACCTCGGTTCCGTTTAAGAAACTTTCAATGATGATTTCGCTGTCTTCTTTATAGGCTACTTCAATGGCAATGGGCAATTCGGCCTCGGTTTTTACTTTTGAAATACCAAAACTTGAACCCGATTTGTTGGGTTTTACAAAACAAGGCAAACCCACTTTGGCCACAATGGCTGCGGTATCAATGACGTCGCCTTTGTTGAGATAAAATGATTCGGCGCATTTAATGCCGTAGGGTTTGAGCACCGAAAGCAAATCGCGTTTGTTAAACGTAAGCGCTGCTTGATAATAATCGCATGAAGATTGCGGCAAACCAATCAAATCAAAATAGGCTTGCATGAGTCCGTCTTCGCCGGGCGTTCCGTGAATGGCGTTGAACACCGCATCAAAAGTAATTTTCTGGCCGTTGACCGTTACGGAAAAATCATTTTTATCAATGGCGAATTCTTGGTTTTGATCATTGACATATACCCATTTTTCTTTAAAAATGTGAATGCGGTAACCCACATACCGGCTTTTGTCGAGGTATTGATAAACTACGTTGCCACTTTTGAGCGAAATTTCAAATTCGCTGGAGTAGCCGCCCATGATGATGGCTATGTGCTTCATGCTTGTTTCAGATTTTGATGATGGTTTGTTTGTGGTTCTAAAGCCCTAGCCCGGATAGAGCCGATATCCTCGCAGCGCAGCGCAGAGATAAAGGCGAAAGCCGGAAATAGCTTCAGAAAAACCTAAACAAAAGTATTGTTTTTTTTGGTTTGAACATGATGCACAGGTAAATATTCGGCGTTGATTTTTGGTGGTAAAACATTCGATTTTTGCGCTCGTTGCCTAAGGTAATTTTATATCTTTGCCGCAAATCAATAGATGATGACTTTTAAGGAATATCTCAAAACGCGAACCTTTGCTATTCAAGCCGTCATTGGCGTTTCAATTATTTTGTTGTTGGGTTATTTGTTCATGCATTGGCTGACTTTTACCACCGATCACGGTCATGAAATTACGGTGCCCGATTTGCGCAAACTCAGCGAACAAGAAGTAGAAGACAAACTCGATGAGCTCAACTTAGAATACGTTTTGCTCGATACGGTTGATTACAATCCGGGGTTTCCGAAGTTTTCAGTGGTAGAACAAGACCCGACGGCCGGCTCTAAAGTTAAAGAAGGTCGAAAAATATACATCAAGATCAATTCAGGAACTTTTGTAATGGTCAAGATGCCCAACTTGATTGAAAAAACCTATCGTCAAGCCGTGCCAACGCTCAAAGCTTTGGGCTTGCAAGAAGGCAGTATTATTTATAAACCCTACCTCGGAAAAGATATGGTTTTAGAAATGCAACTCAACGGTAAAAAACTCAAACCGGGCGATCAGGTTTTAAAATCGTCTAAGATTGATTTGGTTTTGGGAGACGGAAATGTGGGCTTTGACGACACTCAGTTAGACAGCATTCCTGCTACAGAACCTACTACAGAACCTGTCACCAATGAATGATCAAAGCCTTGAACTAGAGGACGAATTATACGAGCATCTTCGGGTTGATGTGCCCAAAGGTCAAGAGCTCTTGCGCATTGATAAGTTTTTGATGCATTTTGTGCCCAATACCACGCGCAACAAGATTCAGCAAGCTGCGAACAACGGAGATATTTATGTAAATGATGTTCCGGTAAAATCAAACTACAAAGTCAAGCCTTTTGATGTGGTGCGTGTATTGTTGCCGCATCCGCCGTTTGAAAACCGCATTGATCCCGAAAACATTCCTTTGGATATTGTGTATGAAGATGATTCGCTTTTGGTGATCAACAAACCTGCGGGACTCGTCGTGCATCCGGGCCACGGAAACTACACCGGAACCTTGGTCAATGCACTAGCATATCATTTTCAGAACTTACCGCTCAACAGCAGTGAACGCCCGGGTTTGGTGCACCGAATTGACAAAAATACTTCGGGCTTGCTCGTGATTGCCAAAACCGATGCTGCGATGGCACATTTGGCGCGTCAGTTTGAGTTTAAAACTTCTGAACGAGAATATGTGGCCATGGTTTGGGGCAATGTCAAAGAAGACGAAGGGACCATTGAAGGCAATATTGCACGCCACGTAAAAGACCGTATGCAAATGGCCGTTTTTGCCGATCCGAATATAGGCAAGCCAGCCGTTACGCATTATAAAGTTCTGGAGCGATTTGGTTATGTGACTTTGGTTTCTTGTATTTTAGAAACCGGACGAACACATCAAATTCGCGTGCACATGAAGCACATCGGGCATACGCTTTTTAACGATGAACGCTACGGCGGAAACTTAATCCTTAAAGGAACCACTTTTGCCAAATACAAACAGTTTGTTGAGAATTGCTTCAAAATTACTCCGCGTCAGGCGTTGCATGCCAAGACTTTGGGCTTTACACATCCGGTAACCGGTGAGATGATGCGATTTGATACCGAACTCCCGGATGATATGAAATTGCTGATTGAAAAATGGCGCACTTATGCCACTGCGCGCGCTGATGAAAGCGAAGAAGAATGATTTTAGCTTTTGCTTAAAGCGATACGTTCAATAATTCTTGAAAAGTGTTTCCTTGTTGCATATCACCCGATTCAAATCCACGGGTAAACCATTTCATGCGTTGTTGTGAAGTTCCGTGGGTAAAACTGTCGGGCACCACTTGACCTTGCATGCGTTTTTGTATGGCATCGTCGCCTACTGCTTGCGCTGCACTCAATGCTTCTTCAATATCTCCGGCTTCAAGAACTTGATTGTATTTTTGGTCATAGTGCGTAAAAACACCTGCATAAAAATCTGCTTGAAGTTCTAATGCTACTGAGAGTTTATTGGCTTGGGCTTCAGATTTTTGTTGTTGTTGTTGATGTGTTTTGTCTGAGGTTCCGAGTAAGTTTTGCACATGATGTCCGACTTCATGGGCGATGACATAAGCAATGGCAAAATCTCCGCCTTGCGCACCAAACCGAGTTTTGAGTTCTTCAAAAAAAGCTAAATCCATGTAGAGTTTTTGATCTGCCGGGCAGTAAAACGGTCCCGATGCTGCTGTAGCTGAACCACAACCAGTTTGAACTGCATCGGTAAACAAAACCATTTTTGGCTTTTGATATTCTAAACCGTTTTCTTGAAAAATTTTTGACCAAACGTCTTCAGTATCCGCCAAAACGGTGGCGCAAAATTCGCCCATTTCTCGATCGGCTTGTGACAGTTCTTGTGCCGGACTACTGACAGCTTGATTTTCTTTTAACTGTTCTAATACCGGTGTGAGTTGTTGGGTATTTTCACCACCCAGTAAATTGATGAGCAAGATGATAATACCAATGATTCCGCCACCGACAGCTACTTTACCGCCAGAAACTCCACGGCGATCTTCCATGTTTTCGCTTTGTCTTCTTCCGATCCATTTCATATCACTGAATTTTAGAATTAAACTTTTACCCAATGGGCTATCAAAGCTTCTAAGGTGTCTTTGATGATGGGTTTTGAAGCATAATCATCCATGCCCGCTTCAAGACATCGTTCGCGTTCACCCACTACGGTTCCGGCAGTCAAAGCTATAATAGGTGTATGCTCTTTTTGAATTTTTCGAATTTTTTGGGTGGCCTCATAACCGTTCATCACGGGCATTTGTACATCCATCAAGACCAAATCAATGGTGTTTTTGGAGAATTTTTCTACAGCTTCTTGACCATTTTCGGCTTCGATGATGTTTACTTCATGCAAAATTTGTCTGATGAGTGTTTTGGCCAAAAGCATATTGATTTTATTGTCTTCGGCAATAAGTATTGTTACAGATGCTGCAATTGGACCAGTAGATTGCTCAGGAATTTGCAATGTTGGTATTGCGATTTTAACATCAGCGGAGTCTTGAGCAATTTCTAGCTCTAGTTCAAAAAAGAACTCGCTGCCCTGTCCTTGGTTACTGATGAGTTGCAATTGACTGCCCATCAGGCCAAGCAATTGGTTCGAGATCGATAATCCTAAACCAGTTCCTCCAAATTTTTTGGTGGTTGATAGATCTTCTTGTGAAAACGCTTCAAATATTTTTTCTTGATTTTCTTTGTGAATACCAATTCCGGTGTCTTTTACGGCTAGTCGTAAGTAAGCTTTGTGATTTGATATTTTTAGGGTTTGGATATTGAAGTTGATGCTGCCTTGTTCTGTAAATTTAATGGCGTTGCTCAGTAGGTTG
Organism: Flavobacterium sp. CYK-55; assembly: GCF_018413465.1. GTDB lineage: Bacteria > Bacteroidota > Bacteroidia > Flavobacteriales > Flavobacteriaceae > Flavobacterium. The sequence goes on along the minus strand of NZ_JAHCDK010000009.1, from coordinate 107,490 downwards.
ACTAAAATTTGTTTTAGCCTGATGTAATCAATATTAACCAGTTCAGGAACTTCAGAATCAATACTTAAATTGAGTTCTAAGTTTTTATTGTTTGATTCGTGTTGCACCAATTCAACCACTTGATGCGCCAATTCAACTAGGTTATACTTTTCAATGTTGAGTTCAAGTTTGCCCGATTCAATTTTTGAGAAATCAAGAATATTGCTGATTACCTCCATCAGCAAATTGGCTGACTGGTTAATGGTTGTCATATATTGCTTTTGAATATCTTCAAGCTTGGTATTCATGAGCAAATCTGTAAATCCGATGATGCCATTGAGTGGTGTTCTGATTTCATGACTCATATTGGCCAAAAACTCAGATTTGGCTTTGTTGGCAGCTTCGGCAATTTCTTTTTCTTTGAGAATGTTCTCGGCCAATTTACGCTCTGTAATGTCAATGAAAATTCCACCGATAAATTCAATCTCACCGTCTTTTAAAATAGGTTCTCCGAATTCTTCAACCCAAACTGCATGCCCGTCTTTGTGGATGATGCGATAAGTAACATGAATTTTTTTCTGTTCATTAAACATTACACGCGCGGTTTCGGCCAAAATCGCTACATCTTCAGGATGAACAATATCTATATAATAGAGTTCATTGTCTAAAAACTTAGATTTTGGATAACCGGTTAGTTTTTCAATTTCATCGTTAAGATAAATTTTCGACCATTTCTCGTCAAAGCGAGACAAATAAACCGTTCCGGGTATGTTGTTGGCCAAAAGCCTAAATTTTTCTTCGCTTTGCTGAATCTCAATTTCATTTTCGTTGCGTTCAATTGAGGTGGCAATATTGGTGGCCAACATCTGTAAGATATTGATTTCATCATCTGACCAATCGCGCTCTCTTGAACAATCATCTAATCCAATAAACCCTCGAAAAGCATCTTTGATAAAAACCGGTAAAATTAAAATCGATTTAATTTCATTATCAATTAGGAGTTTCTTGAAAAAGCCTTCGTTGAGTTTTCGGGTGAACGAATTAAATGGTTTACGATTTTTGACCTGACTGGTGATTTCAATAATTTGTTCGTGGGTAAATGCGCGCAATGGTGTTATTTGAAGCGGTATGCCTTCGCGTCCCCATTTGTATTTTTGGTTGATGAGTTGTGTTTTTGGGTCGTTTTCGTAATAATATAGATGATCAGCTCCGGTTACTTTTCCGATGAGCGGGTAGGTTTCTTCAAAGATTTCATGTTGGTTACGACTTTGTAAAAATTTCTCTGTACAGACCACAATAGCCGAAAGTAGTTCACTTTTATAGGCCAATCTTCGCTCAACTTCTAATCTTCGTTGAGATTCTAACCCAATAACAATTAAATCACACAAAGTTCTTGCATAAGCAATGTCTTCGTTGTCCCAGTTTATATGTTCATTGGTTGATTCAAAGCAGAGTATTCCGCGCAATTGGCCATCAATAAAAACGGGCGTATCCAGCAAAGATTTGATTTGGTATTTTTCGTTGTAGTTTTGATTGAGTTCTTGCGTAATTGGATTTTTTGAAACGTTTTCGGCAATGATTTGTAACTCTTTTTCGATGGTTTCAAAGTAAACAGGATAATCGCTGCGCTTTAGGGTGAAACCTTTTTCAAACTTGTCTTTTGATTTTTCATACAGATTAACACATTTGATTTTTTCAGGAAAGTAATCCCAATAACTAATGCGATCTAATCCAACTGTTTCAGAAGCTGCCAAAAGTAATTCACGTAAAACATCGTCAAATGATTTTTGAGAAGAATAGCTTTGAACCATAAACTTCTGTAAAGAATGGTTGTATCGTTCAATTTTTTCTTGGCGTTTTACTTTTTCTAGTTCAATGTTTTTAAGTAGTGTAATATCTCGAGCAATGGCAGTATAACCAATGATTTTTCCGGTTGAATCTTTACGGGCATTAACTTTTTGTGAAATCCAGAATTCGGTTTTATTTTTTTTTATGGCCGGAAATTCAACAGTTTTATGGCCTTCAACCTCAAAATTGGTTTTCATAAAAAAGTCAACGACCATCTCGATGTAATCCGTTTGGATGAACTGACTGTAATGTTTGCCAATAATCTCTCGGGCATGATAGCCTAAGGCTTTTTCACAGAATTCATTGACAAAAGTAAAGTAACCTCTGGCATCAGTTTCAAAGATGATATCTGTAGCGGTTTGAACCAGAGTTTCGTATTGATCTTTGGCCATAAGTTGCTCGGTAATGTCTTGTCCAATACCGATAACTAGGTTGTCATTGAATTTTTTGTCTTTCCACTGAATGTATTTGTATTGACCGTTTCTGCATTTGAGTTTGCGCACATGCAATCTATTGTCAATATAATCATTGTGGTAATCAGCGCCAACAAAGTCGGGATCTTCGGTCAAGGTCCAAAAGCCAAAACCAAGCATTTCATGAGATTTATACCCCAAAATTTCTTCAACAGAATCGCTGCAAAATGAAACTTCACCTATTTTGTTGGTTGCAATGGTCAGGGTGTTTCCTTTGTGAACAATTTCACTGGTAAATCTCAGCTTGTCTTGCGTGTTAAGCTGGCTTATATACTGAATGTAGTGTATAAATAATATCACCACACAAAAACCAGCCAACACTATAATCAAGCTTGTCGGGACTTTTGAAAATGAATATAAACTCAATAAATAAAGCCCAATTGAGCCAACAAAAAAACAATATAACTTGATTTTTTTTAAAACCTGAAACGAAAAAAAGAAACCAATAACAAAGGCAATTACAGTAATAATATCATAATCAAGGGTGATGATGTTTTTGGCGATATAAGCAAAATAAGAAACAAAAAATAGGATAAAAAAAAGGTAGTTATTTCGGTTGAAAAAGGGGTTCTTTTTGGTCAAAATATACATTATTAACGAAAAAACACCCACACAGCAATTAATGATCAGCAAATGATTTGGTCTAATCAAAAACATTTTAAAAACAATTTCAAGAATGGGTAAAAGTATCCCTAAGAACAAAAAATACAACTGATATTCTTGATCAAAAGCCTCTAATTCTTGATAATTGTCAAGGTTTTTATTGTGGAATCTTTGATTGATTTTAAAAACGTTGAACAGCAAAAGCAAAATTAAAACGCACAAAATGGGAACAATGACCCAAAGAAAATTTTTGTCAAATCCGAGGTAATCTTCCCAAACTATATTTTTGGGAAGTAACCACCAACGATGCAGACACTTTACTGTTATTTGAACCAATTGAAATGCAGTTGGTAACCCGAAATCAAAATTAAATAACGGCATAGCTCAAGATTAGGTTAGTGCGTTGTTTTCGTAATAAAAATACTTCAGAAAAGTACTAAAAATTAACAGTTTCCTCAGGATTTTATCAACCTTTTTGAGCTATTTTATTCACAGGTCAATCCCATCATTTTGAACTACTTCTTCAAGTTCAATTGGGTCGCCTATGATTTCAGCATATAGAGTGTAGTGAAATGAGTATAAAAACGGAAGTGTAAAAAATATACCAATGCATAGCCCAAAAATACCCAGTATACTAAATATGCCTGCAATTATCATCAATGCAAAAATGATTAAGAATTGTTTTGCAACAATTTGTATGCTGGCCTCAATAGCTTCAACAGCAGGTTTGTTGTCAAAAATAATAATCGGAATGGTCAAAAGTGTAATGGCCGAAATGAAAAAACTCACAATAATTCCGATGAAATTCCAGTGGGCAAAAGTCAAGGCAGTAGATATAAAATTTGAAACCCCTGAAATTAAAGCGCCAGCCATCATAATTGAACCTGTTTTTTTGTGAAAATAAAATGAAAAAACAGTACTTAAACTCAATGAATCGTCTTTTGACGCATCTTGGGCCATTTTCAAAAAACCAGCTGATAGTGGATAAAAAAAGGCCGAAAAAGTAGTCAATGCCATCCAATAAATTGCAAGTCCAATTAGGTCAAGGTTTTGAATTTCTATTGGATTTTTAGCTTTGTCAGTAAATAGACTAATGCCAATTACCGCAAAAATTATAACCCCAAAAAAAACTACCAGAAGCAAACTAATTAGTAAGAGTCCGATTCCTGATGTCAAGGCCGTTTTTTTAAAATTTTCGAGCGATTTGTTAAATACCGAGCTGAAATCAAGCTCATAACCTTGGGCTTTTAATTCTTCAATGGTTCTTTTGGCTATGTACATAATTCAAATTATTTAAAATCAATTTTACAATTAATTTGTTGGGTTTACAAATGCTTGAGTAATTTTTTTATCCAGTTAAAGTTCTCCGGATAAGGCGCATACCGAATCGGAATGTCTAACCAAGTGGCTTTTTTGACGATGGGTTTTTTATGCGAAAAAGTTTCAAAACCCCAACGCCCATGATAGGCGCCCATGCCCGATGGTCCAATGCCGCCGAACGGAAGTTTTGTATTGGCAAAATGAATCAGTGTATCGTTGATACAACCACCGCCAAATGAATATTTGTTGAGGATAGATTGACTAAAACTTTTATCTGTTGTAAAAACATACAGCGCCAAGGGTTTTGTGTGTTTTGTTAGATAAAAATCAAGTTTTTCAGCGCTCTCATATTTTATGATTGGCAAAATCGGACCAAAAATTTCTTCCTGCATGAGCGGGCTATTTTGATTTGGTTGTGCTAATAAAGTAGGAGCTAGGAACAAATCGTCACTATCTGATTGTCCGCCATAAACAATTTCGGCATTTTGTAATAAACTAATCAGCCTGTCCCAATGTTTTCTGTTGATGATCCGACAAAAATCTCTGGATTCTTGCGGGTTTTTGCCATAAGCTTTGGTGATTTCTTTTTGAAGCAACACCAAGAAAGTATCAAAAACTGATTCGTGTACCAACAGATAATCTGGAGCCAAACACGTTTGTCCAGCGTTGATGAATTTCCCCCAGACAATTCGTTTGGCAGACACCACAAGTGATGCTGAAGCATCCACGATACAAGGATTTTTTCCGCCGAGTTCTAAAGTTGTCGGTGTAATATTTTTAGCGGCAGCTTGTGCCACCAAATGCCCTACACGCGTGCTTCCGGTAAAAAAGATATAATCCCATTTTTGATTCAGCAATTCTTGACCAACATTTGCATCGCCCAAAACAACTTGAGCTTGCTCAGAAGTAAAAATGCCAGAAATGATTTTATGCAACAGGCCGGATGTATTTGGGCTGAGTTCTGAAGGTTTTAAAACTACTTGATTTCCGGCAGCAATGGCTGATACAAGCGGAACCATCGCCAATTGAAACGGATAATTCCAAGGTGAAATAATTAAAACTTTTCCGTATGGCTCGTAAATGATTTGGTCGGTCGAAGGGAAATTCAATAGTGAAGGCCATACTTTTCGGGGTTTAGCCCAGCTATCAAGTTGACTAATAACAGTTCTGATTTCAGATTGAACAACTGAAATTTCAGTGAGTACTGTTTCAAAGCCTGGTTTTTTAAAATCTTTTTGAAGTGCTTCAATAATCGCTTTTTCAGATGTAGAAATTTCATCTGAAAGCTTTTTTAACACTCGTTTTCTCTGGGCTATCTCCCAAGTCATTCTGTATGTTTTACAAGAATCCCCAACGGAAACCAAAGTTCAAATCAAACTGCTTAGCATCGTTGCTCAAAGCTGTAATGAGCGATGATGAAGCCAAATAAAATCCGCCAACTCTAAAGCCAAACCCGAAGTTGCTGCCCGAAACTTCATTTTGTGAATACGGGATAAAAGTTTCAAAATAATTCCAACAGATTCTTGGAATGATGCTGAAGTTGTTTTGCGCCGTTACTTGATTGTTGCCTTCATTGTTGCTCATTTTTTGTTGTAAATGTCCGGTAACAAAGAATTTTCCGTATACCTTGAAATCACTGTAGATTGAAAAAGTTGCCGGGAGTTTTACATTAAAATCATTGTTCTTATTTTCGGTAATCAAATAACCACTGTTAATCAATACCTGCTCAACATCGCGCAAACTCTCAAGATTGCTAAAATCATTCAAGTCTAGGAATTGTCCCTGAGGAATATTGAGTTTGTATGAGTTAGAAGCGTTCTTAGTATCGCTAAACGACATACTGCCCATATTTTTGAATGCTAAACCAGCATTGATTTTATATTTCTTGGCATTGTTCGGGTCTTTCCATTGATAATTGAACCCGATGTCAGTTCCGACGCCACCGATTTTGCCGAAAATAGATTTGGTATAATCACTTTGGTTGGTAAAACTATTGGACAAATCTCCTGAATAAGCAAAATTTAGAGCTGCTTGTGTATCGGTCAAATAGGCATTGCTGTTGCTTGGATTAGCAGCATCGTATTGCGATACAATAGTCCCGTTAAAGGCATCAACACCAGCATTTGAATATGAACCCGGAAACAATATTTTAAAAGTCAAACCGGCGCTAATGCGATGTTGATCATTTTCAAACAAATTGCGTGCGGCCGACAAACCAACTTCGCCCCAAGAAATTCCATTGAAGCGTTGGTTGTTTTTGTTGTTGATCAGCGCTGTACCGGTTTGGGTAATATCGCTCGTATTAAATAAGGCCTGTCCTAAATTCGGATCCACATCAACCAATACAAATTTTACATTGCCTTTGGTAGATAAACCAAAGCCCCATTTGTTCCATTTCATGGCAAAACCCGGAAAGAGAATTTCGGCATCAATATTCATGTTGACTGATTTTCCGCTTTTGAAAATCATGTCTTCAAAATCAGTATCAGAATTCAAATCACTCATGCTGATGATATTGTTGGATACATTCACACTGAGTCCGTTGATGTTGACTTCGTATTTTTTAGACAAATTGACCAGCTCGGCTGGGTTGAGGTTGGTATTGAGTATACCGGTTCTGTTTGAAGTGCTTATGCCAATGAAGTGTTCTTGTGATAAACCAAGTACAGGCAGTGCCAACAAGATAGGAAAAAGCCATTTTTTCATAGTTTTATTTGTTTGGTTAGTAGATATTAGTGCTGTTTGGGTTCGCACTCGGGTAAATATACAATTTTATGCTAACTAACTGCATCCCACACCGGATTATTTGGCGGAGTGGCTTTGAGGGTAAACTCAACTTTAGAAACCGGGTGAGTCAGAATGAGTTGACGCGCGTGCAAATGAATTCCGCCATCTGGATTGCTGCGGTCAAAGCCGTATTTCAAATCACCTTTAATGGGGCAACCAATCGCTGCGAGTTGTGCTCTGATTTGGTGGTGACGGCCGGTGTGCAGTTGAATTTCGAGTACAAAATATGAATCAAGTTGCCGAATGATTTTGTAATCAAGATGCGCTTTTTTACTGCCGGGAACTTCTTTTATGTGTGCTTTTGATGTGTTGTTCTTAGGGTTTCTGGTTAAAAAGTGAACAAGCGAATCTTGGGTTTTGGGCGGCGCATTTTTGACCACGGCCCAATAGGTTTTTTGGGTTTCCCGCTGACTAAACATTTCATTGAGCCTGGTGAGTGCCTTGCTGGTTCGGGCAAAGACAACGATGCCGCTGGTTGGCCTATCTAATCTGTGCACCACACCCAAAAAAACTTCGCCGGGTTTGTTGTATTTGTCTTTGATGTATTCTTTGACAATTTCAGACAGTGGCTTATCGCCGGTTTGATCACCTTGTACAATATCGCCTACGCGTTTATTGATGACAATGATGTGGTTGTCTTCGTGGAGAATTTGGAGGTTGTCTTTTGTAGAAAGTATTTTCAATTTTGAGATTTTAGGACTGTAGGATTTTGAGATTATAAGATGATTTGATTTTATTAAGTTATTTAAGTGTGAGTTGAAAATTATACATCATTTTTGTGAGTATATCAATTTTGATTACTTACGAATCTAGACATTCAGAATTGATAAACTCAAGATCTGATGAGATGAGTAATTGTGTTTCAATTTCATAAGCAGAACCTATCGCAATTTCTATAAATCTACTAAAGTCTTTTTTTGGATTTTCTAGATGAACCTTCTGCTATATTTGAAGGAATTGATACAGCAGCTCTCCTCAACTGATTGACCAAACCAAATTTTTCTTCATGAGGAAAAACACTTGTCAATTTATAAATTTGAGTACAGAACTCTCTACTTTGTTTCCAAATCTCTAATTGCTTGAATTTGTGCATATAAATAAATTTTAGGCGAATACAATTTTAATTGGTCTTATAATCTTACAGTCTTACAGTCTTAGTATTGCTCTTTCTCGTTCGGAAAATCTTTCGCCTTTACATCAGCTACATATTGCCCAATCGCGCCGGTCATTTGCTCATATAAATTGAGGTAACGGCGCAAAAAGCGCGGACTAAATTCGTTGTTCATACCCAGCATATCGTGAATCACCAAAACCTGACCATCTACACCGCCACCGGCTCCAATGCCAATCACCGGAATCGAGATGCTTTGGGCTACTTTTTCGGCCAAATGTGCCGGAATTTTCTCAAGTACAATGGCAAAACAACCCAAACTCTCGAGCAATTTAGCATCTTCCATGAGTTGTTCGGCTTCGGCTTCTTCTTTGGCACGTACGGTATAAGTTCCGAATTTGTAAATCGATTGCGGGGTCAAACCCAAATGCCCCATCACCGGAATTCCGGCATTGAGGATTTTTTTGATGCTGTCTTTGATTTCGGCACCACCTTCCATTTTCACGGCATGCGCACCGCTTTCTTTCATGATTCTGATGGCCGAACGCAGCGCTTCTTTAGAATCTGATTGATAACTACCAAAAGGCAAATCAACCACCACGAGTGCTCTTTGAACTCCACGAATCACACTCGATGCGTGGTAAATCATCTGGTCGAGCGTAATAGGCAAAGTGGTTTCATGCCCAGCCATAACGTTGCTCGCAGAATCGCCCACAAGAATCACATCAACTCCGGCCACATCTACAATATGGGCCATGGTGAAATCATAAGCGGTGAGCATCGAGATTTTCTCGCCGTTTTCTTTCATTTCAATCAGCGATTTGGTCGTGATTCTTTTGTAATCTTTTTTGGCAACTGACATACTTTGCGATTTTAGTGGATGTAAAAGTAATAAAATCATACGGTAGTTAACCGGAGCTTGTTTTTTTATCTTTGTCTTTATTCAATTGAGTTGTTATGAAAAAGATATTATTCGCAGTTTTACTCATGGGCGCACTACAAGTCAACGCACAAGATTTTGACAAACAAGAAATTCGCAACACCATCGAGACTTTTTTTGAGGGTTTTCACCACCGCGATACTGTTTTGTTGCATCAGGTTTGTGCCGATAAGTTGATTTTGCAATCCATTGAAGAAAACGCCAACGGCAACAAACTGACCGAAGAACCGCAACAATTTTTTTACCGCTCCATTGCCTCAATGCCTCAGACACTTAAATACAACGAGCAAATTTTGGGTTATACCATACAGGTTGACGGCTCTATGGGCCACGCTTGGACACCTTATGAATTCTACTTAAACGGCAAACTCAGCCACAAAGGCGTGAATGCTTTTACGTTGTTTAAAGAAAAAGACCGCTGGAAGATTGTGTATATTATTGACACCAGAAGAAAATAGGTGATTCATTTTTAGAAGCCGGGAACCTGCTGTGCGCTTTATCTTTTTTGTTCGTTCCTCTCAAAAAAGGATGCCGCTTCCATCAGGGCTAGGAGTTTTGTGTTAACTGATAAAGTTTGTTTTCAAATAAACTTAAGATACCTCAAGTCCACCGGACTTGCTCCTCTTAATATCACCCGAGGCGCAGCCGAACTGAGCGAAGCTAAATATCAGGGCTAGGAGTTTTGTGTTAACTGATAAATGCAGCACAACATTTATGAGCACGGCAAAAACTACTCTAACTTAAAAACCTTTACGTCACTTTGTGTTAACTTCTTTGAACTTTGTGCTCCACTTCTAAACCTTGTACACCAAAACTTTCCTAACTTAAAAACCTTTGCGTCACTTTGCGTTAACTTCTGTAAACTTTGTGCTTCAAAGCCCTTTTAAACTTAAAAAAACATTGTGTTACTTTGTGTTAACTTCGTGTCATTTTGTGCTCCTCAACCAAAAACTTCACTCCCAAATTATCTTTATAAAATCTTTATATCCAACCCAAAAGTTCTTATAAAATACTTACATCGCTTACCTTACCTTTGTATCGTTATTCTGAAAGTAATTTATGAATACTTCTTTAAAGCCTACTTCGCACAAAAAACAATATCTGGTCAGTTGGCTTACCATCAGTATCATTGCTGCCTTGGGTTTGCTTACCCGCGATTTGTTTGATTATAAGGTTTTGGGTTATGTACTACTCGTGGCGGTATCTATTTTGGCCATTTTTCTCGACATGTGGCCGGTGCTTTTTGCGGCTTTATACAGCGCGCTGATTCTCGACTTTTTGTTCATCCAACCCTATTATACGCTACACATCAACAGCACCGAAGATTTTTTGTTGTTGCTTTTGTTTTTTGTGATTGCGCTGGTCAATGCCGTGCTGACTTTTAAAATCCGCAAAGCCGAACAATTGGCCCGGGTACGCGAAGCCAAAATCAGCACTATGAAACTCTATAATACTTTGCTCGATTCGCTTTCGCACGAACTCAGAACGCCCATTGCCACCATCATGGGCGGAATCGGGATGTTGCAAGAACAGACCGGTAAAATTAGCGAGGAGAACAAAAACAAACTTCTGTTTGAAATGGACAAAGCATCCATGCGACTCAATCATCAGGTAGAGAATTTGCTCAATATGTCGCGTTTAGAATCGGGTTATATTCAGCCGCATTATGATTGGTGCGATATGAGCGAGTTGGTCTACAACGTGCTCGATAGCTTAAAAGACGATTTGCCATTTCACCGGGTTCAAGTCAAAAAGAACGATTATTTGCCGTTGTTCAAACTCGATTATGGTTTGACTGAGCAAATTCTGTATAACTTGGTTTACAACGCATCGCTTTACACGCCTAAAGGAGCCGCGATTCAAATAGCCATTGAGTATATGCCCGAAGCCGATTTTGAATATCATCCGCAAAATCCCATGACTTGTCAGCTCACCATTGCCGATGACGGGCCGGGTTTTCAGCCTGATGAAATCGAACACGCTTTTGACAAGTTTTATCGACCTCAAAATGCAAAAACCGGCGGAACTGGTTTGGGTTTATCCATCGTCCGTGGTTTTACCGAAGCCCAAAACGGAACCATCACTTTGCAAAATGCTGAAGCAGGCGGAGCGGTTTTCACCGTTCAATTTCCGGCAGCGGTCATGCATCTCAAAGACATCAGCCATGAATCATAAATCGCTTATATTGATCATTGACGATGAGCCGCAAATTCGCAAGCTACTCGAAATTACCCTAGAATCTGAAGGTTATAAAACCCTTATGGCTGCCACTGCCCATGAAGGAATGGCTTTGGCCGCCGGACATCAGCCCGATATGATTTTGCTTGATTTAGGTTTGCCTGATTTAGATGGTCAAGAAGTGCTCAAACGCCTGCGCGAATGGTACGCAGCTCCGATCATTATGCTGACGGTCAAAAATACAGAGAGCGATATTGTCACTGCTCTAGACCACGGCGCCAATGATTACATGACCAAACCTTTTCGCACGCAAGAATTGTTGGCCAGAATTCGTACCGGTTTGCGCAATGTGGTGACTAAAACAGCGCAACCCTTGATTGTTTTTGGCGATTGCTCGATTGATGTGCAAGCGCGCGTGGTCAAAAAAGCAGAACAAATCATCAAACTCACCGCTACCGAATATGCGCTTTTGGTTTTGCTCGCTCAAAATGAAGGCAGCGTGCTCACGCATCAGTATTTACTCAAAGAAGTTTGGGGCAACGCTTATGCCGATCAAACCCAATATTTGCGGGTGTTTGTGGCTCAATTGCGCAAAAAAATTGAAGCCGATGCCAATCATCCCAAATACATTATTACCGAGTCGGGCATAGGCTACCGATTCAACACCGGATAATCATTAACTACATATCGCACTCACTATGCATTGCTTGTCATTACAGGCGATACAGACTTTTTATTTCTATTTTTTTAAACTCTTACCATGAAATCACCTGATTTATCAAAAGTTTCCGCGGCCTCATTGTTGGTGGCTTTGGGCATTATTTATGGCGACATCGGCACCAGCCCGTTGTATGTGATGAAGGCCATTGTTGGCGATCGCCCGATTACTGAATTACTCGTCTATGGCGGGGTTTCTTGCGTTTTTTGGACGCTCACTTTCCAGACCACATTTAAGTATATTTTCTTGACGCTTTCGGCCGACAATCATGGCGAAGGCGGTGTTTTCTCATTGTATGCGCTCGTCAAACGATTCGGCAAAGGCAAACTGGTCATTCCAACAATTCTCGGTGCAACCACTTTGCTAGCCGACGGCATCATCACACCACCGATTTCAGTGGCCTCAGCTGTTGAAGGCTTAGAAGTGCTCGTGCCGCATTTACCGACCATTCCGATTGTCATTGCCATTCTCTCGAGTTTGTTTTTCTTTCAGCGCTTCGGAACCCAAAAAGTAGGTTCGCTCTTCGGGCCGATTATGGCGCTTTGGTTCGGGATGTTGTTGGTTATGGGCGCGAGTCAAATTATCCATCACCCTGAGATTTTCAAGGCGCTCAATCCGGTTTATGCTTATGAATTACTCGTTGAATATCCAAAAGGTTTTTGGTTGCTCGGTGCTGTGTTTTTGTGTACCACCGGAGCCGAAGCTTTGTATTCAGATTTAGGTCATTGCGGCAAAAAGAACATCCGCATTACTTGGGTATATGTCAAAATTGCTTTGGTCGTAAACTATCTTGGTCAAGCCGCTTGGCTGATGACACAAGGTAATCCATCGTTGGGTGACCGCAATCCGTTTTACGCCATCATGCCCGAGTGGTTTTTGCTCACCGGAATCATCATTGCTACCATGGCCGCAATCATTGCCTCGCAAGCGCTCATCAGCGGTTCGTATACTTTGATCAACGAAGCCATTTCGCTCAACTTTTGGCCACGCGTTGCCCTCAAAAACCCGACGGACCTCAAAGGGCAAATCTACATTCCATCGATCAATACTATTTTGTGGGTGGGCTGCGTACTGATGATTTTATACTTTAAAAATTCAACTCATATGGAAGCTGCTTATGGCTTCTCCATCACGATTGCCATGATGATGACCAGTTTGCTTTTGGGTTATTATTTGGTGTTTATCAAGAAGATGAAAGCGCTCTGGGTTTCAATCATTATGCTGGTTTTTTGTGTCATTGAACTCTCGTTTTTTGCTGCGAATATTGTCAAAATCAAAGAACGTTGGATGTTCTTGTTTTTTGAATTGTTCATTTTTATGGTGATGTATGTTTGGTATTACGCGCGTAAAATCAACAACCGATTCATCAAATTCACCAATTTGGCCGAAGAAGTCCCGCTGTTGGAACAACTGAGTCAAGACCAGCAAATTCCCCTTTTTGCAACACATTTGATCTATTTATCCAAAGCCGACAAAAATTATGAAATCGAAGAAAAAATCATCAAATCAATTTTTGCCAAAAAGCCCAAACGCGCCGATGTTTATTGGTTTTTCCACATCAACCGCGTCAATGATCCGTATACACTGAATTATGAAGTAATTGAACTTTCAGACCGCGTTATCAAAATAGTGCTCAACATTGGATTCCGCGTACAACCGCGCGTTGAGTTGTACTTCAAAAAAATAGCTTCAGAATGGTCAGCACAGCGCGCACAACCTTTTGCACCGTCGGTAGATGCTACTTCGCGCTATCATTGCGAGCCCGATTATCAGTTTGTGATTCTTGAAAAATTCCTTTCGGTCGAGAATGAATTTGCTGTGCGCGATGGATTGCTTTTACGTGCTTATTATTGGCTCAAAGTACTATCTATTTCTGATACCAAAGCCTTCGGACTCGACAAAAGCGACGTCACCATTGAAGAATTACCCATTGTATATCAACCGATTACGCAACTCATTCTAGAAAAAAAATCAAACTAATCTCATCATTTATGAAAACTATTTTTATTTGGGCTTTTATTGCTTTTTCACTCATCAGCTCGGCACAAATTGATTCCACCCAAGTCAAGACGCCTTTTGCCGGCATGGATCAATCATGGCAAAATGGCTCTGACCGCAGAACTTCTCCACCGGTTTTGGCTACGAAATATTTTACCGGCAGTGTGATGATTGATGTCAATTATACGCATTCGTTCAACAACCCGAAAGACAACACCGTCGTAGGTTCCACAGCCTTGGCGCGCAACAATGAGTTTCAACTTTCAAGTGCTAATTTGGGCGGAGATTTTAATTATCAAAACGCGCGCGGTCGCATCATGATGCAATTCGGAACGCGTTCAACAGTGGTTCCGCGCAATGATTACAGCGTGTATCGCGGGCAATATCAACTCGACAATGTGTATCGATATTTGTCAGAAGCCTATGCGGGTTATCATTTTGATAAATGGCACGGCATCAATGTCGATGCGGGGATGTTTATGTCCTACATTGGTTTGAATTCGTATTATCAGGTTGAAAACTGGGAATATCAAGCCTCGTTTACCTCTGACAACACACCTTGGTTTTTCAACGGATTGCGCGTGCAAATCTTCCCGACCAACAAACTTAAAATTGAAGGTTGGCTCATCAACGGTTGGCAGAGTTACGGCAAATTCAACAGTATGCCCGGTTTGGGCGGCAACCTCACTTGGTGTCCGAACGAAGCCGTCAAATTGCTCACCAACGATTATTTCGGAACCGATGCCGCAGGCTTGCCCAACCGCAAACGCTTTCATTCTGACAACAGTTTGCAGGTGCGCTATTTCAATCAGCCCAATAGCAAAGGTTTGAGCAAAGCCGCTTTTTCAATTACAGCCGATGTTGGTTTTGAAACCGGCGATGGCGTGGGCGGCTTCAACGGAAATGCGCAAAACCCGTCACAATATTTTTTGAGTGGGATGGTCTATCACCGCATGTGGTTCAACCGCGATCGTATGGCTTGGACCATCGGCGGCGGCGCAATGACCAACCCCGGACGCTATTTGGTGTTGTATCCAACCGGCGATGCGAGCCCGCTGCCGAATCCTAATAACCCAACGCAAACCATCGGAACACATCCGTTTTCGGCCAACCCCGGCGATGAATTCAAAGGTTGGGATGCCTCGACCAATTTTGATTATATGCCCAATCAAAGCATTACTTTTCGGATTGAGTTCGCGCATCGCGAGGCCAATGTGCCGTATTTTGCCGGAAGCGGAGGCGTGACTTCACCGACAGGTTATACGACCACCCCTTTACCGTCTGAATGGAAACCCGATTTGGTCAAAGTTGAGAACCGATTAATTTTTGCAGTTTTGTTTAGAATTTAGAAGCTTATCCGGCTTTCCCTTACAAAAAAATCGCGTCAGACCACAACGGTAAAACGGGACAAGAGCTTCCTTCGGTCGCTTTGTCCCGTCACCTTTTGTAGGGTCTGACGCGATTTTGTTTTTCAGTACAATCCGGGCTAGGGCTTTCGACACCTATTCGGCATAAATCTAAAAATCTAGAACCTCAATTCTGTTCAAGCAATTTTAAGGTATGCTCTAGACTTTTATTATTCGTCCAGCTTTGATGGCCGGGAATGATGAATTGTCGCTGCGGGAATTTTTTGATGAGTTTCCGCATCGATTTCGGCCAGGCTTTTAGATCGGCATCGGCAATATTGCCCAAGCCAGCGCTTTGGGTACTTTTGACGAAACAGCCGCCGTATAAGACTTTATCCTGTTCAAACCAAATGATAATGTTGTCTTGCGTGTGGCCTTTTCCGGGATAGAATGTTTGGATTTTGTTGCCACCAACATTAAAAACCGTATCATTTTTGAAACTGAATTCCGCTTGTTTTTCATGATGCTTTTTACATAAATCGAGCGTTTGCTTTGAGGTATAGGTTCGAATCCCTTTCGAGCGGAAGTATTCGAGTCCGGCTGTGCGGTCGTCGTGGGAATGCGTCGCAATGCAAAGTACCGGTTTTGCGTGGTGACGCTTCAGAATCGAGTCGAGTAGCGGCTGGAATTGCGTTTCATCCCAAGGTGTATCAATCAAGACCACTCCATTGCCCGTTACCAGATACAAACCATTTGAAGGAAACGGTCTGCCGCCGATGTCTTTATAAGTCGTATAGACATAGAAGTTTCCCGTGAGATGTGTAATATCAAGTTTTTGGGAGAAGCCACTTTCAAAGCAACCCAGTAAAATAACGACCAACCAATATTTTATAATTCTCATTATCTAAAATCTTAAAATCTTACAGTCTTATAATCCAATAGGAAACCGATTCCAACGCCAACAGCATAGCAAACCAAATCACTCCACAGAAAACCCTGACCCAAGGCATAATGCCCCAAAGTCGTATTGCGTATTGACACGAGCCACGATGCATCCGACAATTGCTGCAGTTCGATTAAGTAGCAAATCACCAACGGCACTATGATTTTCTTTGAATGAACAAAATGGACGAAAAGCACACGACATCCAAAATACACCATCACGGCATATAAAACATCTCCGATAAACAAAGGGATAGAATCAATTTTTCGGGATAAAATCCCAATAAGCACTACAAATAAAGTGATTAAGAAATAAAAACTTCGATTGCGCCTCATAATTTATTCAGTAGGTTCAACAAAGTTCGATTACATATAAGATTCTCATTCAACATTTAACATACAGCATACAACATAAAACTAACAATCCGCCATGTTGACTGTAATAGCCAAGCCGCCCTCAGAGGTTTCTTTGTATTTTGAATTCATGTCTTGGGCCGTTTTCCACATGGTGTCAATGACTTTATCCAGCGGCACTTTGGCATTTTTGGCATCGGTTTCCATAGCGAGTTCAGCCGCGTTGATGGCTTTGATGGCGCCCATTGTATTGCGCTCAATACACGGAACTTGCACCAATCCGCCAATCGGATCACAGGTAAGCCCTAAGTGGTGTTCCATGGCAATTTCGGCGGCCATCAAAACTTGATCAGCAGTGCCGCCCATGACTTCGCATAAAGCAGCCGCAGCCATGGCTGATGATACGCCAATTTCGGCCTGGCAACCGCCCATAGCGGCTGAAATGGTAGAACCTTTTTTAAAGATGCTGCCAATTTCGCCGGCCACCATCAAAAATTGTTTGATTTCTTTTTCGCCGGCTTGGTGGTTTTCAATCACCATATAATACATGAGCACCGCCGGAATCACACCCGCACTTCCGTTGGTGGGCGCTGTTACTACTCGGCCCAAGGCTGCATTGACCTCGTTGACGGCCAAGGCAAAACACGAAACCCATTTGAGGATTTGGCGGAATTTAACTTCGGTTTTTCGAATGACTTCGAGCCATTCTTGCGGATTGTTATATGGCAATTCGCCGATGAGGTTTTGGTGCATATCAAAAGCGCGACGACGCACATTGAGCCCGCCGGGCAAAACGCCTTCGGTATGGCAACCAATATACATACATTCGAGCATGGTGTTCCAAACGCGCATGAGTTCTGAGCTGATTTCGGCTTCAGAGCGCATTGATTTTTCATTTTCTAAAACTATCTCAGAAATACTTTTGTTTTGGGTTTGGGTATATTTTAAAAGCTCGTCGGCATTTTGAATCGGAAACGGAAATGTGCGTTTGATTTCGACTTTCTTTTTGGCATTTGGACGGTCTTCTTTGACTACAAAACCGCCACCAATCGAGTAAAAGGTAGAGCTGTAGTTTTTTTCGTCTGAAAAATAAGCTGTAAATGTGAGCGCATTGGCATGAAACGGCAAAAAGTTTTTGTTGAATATGATGTTCTGTTCCGGGTTAAAATCAATATGGATTTCACCGCCCAAATGCAGTTGATGCTGGGTTTTGATGTGCGTAATAATGCCATCTATATTTTGCACCGGAATATATTCTGGGTCTTGACCGCTGAGTCCGAGCATGACGGCCAAATCTGTGGCGTGGCCTTTACCGGTGAGCGAAAGCGAGCCATACAAATCAACCTGAACTTTTTGGGTATGACTCAGTTGGTTTTGCTCGCGCAGTTCGCTCAAGAAACGTTCGGCGGCGCGCCAGGGCCCGAGGGTGTGTGAACTCGATGGTCCGACGCCAATTTTGAGCATGTCAAAAACTGAGATACATTCTTCCATAAAAAAGACGGTTTTGTTGGGTTGCGCTTGTGCGCCTTGTGCAAATATAATTGAATGCTTGAATAATGCGCAGAAACAATGTTGTGAAATTAAAGGATTTTGAATAGCGGTTTGGTTTTTTTGCTGATTTGATAATGCTTGAGCGTTGGCGTTGTGCGCGTTAGGGATGGCAGCCGGGTGCCGTGCACCGCGAACAGCCCGACCCGCAGCTGAAGGTTGTTGCTGTCAAATGGGTGGTTGGCGCGTAGGGGAACGCCCAAAAATGTCAAAAAAAATGACAGCTTGTCAGAGTTATGCATCAAAAACTGACAATCAAATAACGTCTGACCTCGTGGCATAAAGATTGACAACGGCGACTCAAGTTTTTAAAAAAACGAAACAAAAAGAACAAAAAATTAATACTATAAGAAATGGGTAAAATTATTGGAATTGACTTAGGAACCACCAACTCTTGTGTTTCTGTAATGGAAGGTAGCGAGGCAGTAGTGATTCCGAATTCAGAAGGAAAAAGAACCACACCGTCTATTATTGGTTTTGTAGAAGGTGGTGAAATTAAAGTGGGTGATCCGGCCAAAAGACAGGCAGTGACCAACCCAACCAAAACCATCGCATCAATCAAACGTTTTATGGGCCACAGTTTTGATGAAACCAAAGGTGAGGCAACGCGTGTTCCGTATAGCGTGGTTAAAGGCGACAACAACACACCGCGTGTAGATATTGACGGTCGTTTGTATACACCGCAAGAACTCTCTGCGATGACGTTGCAAAAAATGAAAAAAACGGCCGAAGACTATTTGGGTCAAAGCGTAACCGAAGCGGTCATTACCGTGCCGGCGTATTTTAACGATGCACAGCGTCAAGCTACTAAAGAAGCCGGAGAAATTGCAGGCTTAAAAGTGATGCGTATCATCAACGAGCCAACAGCTGCTGCGCTTGCTTATGGTTTGGACAAACAAGGTAAAGACCAAAAAATTGCTGTATACGATTTGGGTGGAGGTACGTTTGATATCTCAATCTTAGAATTGGGCGATGGTGTTTTTGAAGTATTGTCAACCAACGGTGACACGCACTTAGGGGGTGATGATTTTGACCAAACCGTTATTGATTGGTTGGCTGATGAATTCAAAGCCGAAGAGGGTATTGATTTGCGTCAAGATCCGATGTCGTTGCAACGTATTAAAGAAGCGGCTGAAAAAGCGAAGATTGAGTTGTCATCATCGGCTGAAACCGAAATCAACTTGCCTTATATTACGGCTACGGCTTCAGGACCCAAACACTTGGTGAAAAAATTGAGCCGTGCCAAATTTGAGCAATTGTCAGATGCACTCATCAAACGCTCGATGGAGCCGGTGGCTAAAGCTTTGCAAGATGCCGGTTTGTCAAAATCAGATATTGATGAAATCATCTTGGTAGGTGGTTCAACCCGTATGCCGCGTATTGCTGAAGAAGTTGAAAAGTTCTTTGGTAAAAAAGCTTCTAAAGGTGTAAACCCTGATGAGGTGGTAGCGATTGGTGCAGCCATTCAAGGTGGTGTATTGTCAGGCGATGTAAAAGATGTATTGCTTTTGGATGTAACGCCGCTTTCATTAGGTATTGAAACCATGGGCGGAGTGATGACCAAACTCATCGATGCCAACACGACCATTCCGACCAAAAAATCACAAGTATTCTCAACCGCTGTTGATTCGCAACCAAGCGTGGAGATTCACGTGTTGCAAGGTGAGCGCTCTATGGCCAATGACAACAAAACCATCGGACGTTTTCACTTAGACGGAATTCCGCCGGCCCCGAGAGGTGTTCCGCAAATTGAGGTAACTTTTGATATTGATGCCAATGGTATCATCAAAGTTTCGGCTACTGATAAAGGAACCGGAAAATCACATGACATTCGTATTGAAGCTTCTTCAGGATTGACTCCGGATGAAATTGAAAGAATGAAAAAAGAAGCCGAAGCCAATGCCGACAGCGATCGTATTGCGCGTGAAAAAGCCGAAAAACTCAACGAGGCGGATAGTATGATTTTCCAAACCGAGAATCAGCTTAAAGAATTAGGCGAGAAAATGCCCGCTGAGCACAAAGCATCGATTGAAGCGGCTTTAGAAGAGCTCAAAACAGCACACCAAAGCCAAGATTTAGCGGCGATTCAAAATGCATTAGACAAAATCAATGCGGCTTGGAAAACCGCTAGTGAGAATATGTATGCACAAGGCGCGCAAGGCGAACCGCAAGCAGCACAACCGCAGGCCGAAAACCAAGGTGATCAAGTGCAGGATGTAGATTACGAAGAAGTCAAGTAAGGCTTTTAGATTTATAAATACTAAAACCGGTTAAGAGATTATCCGGTTTTTTTATGATGCATCCCGAACCAGTGAAACTTTATTTTTTGTACTTTCCCGATTCAAAAATATTCTTATGAAAAAAGTATTGTTCTTCGTTTTGTGCGCTCTATTCGCACTTCCGCTGTCGGCACAGAAAAAAAAACCCGCCACAGCTAAATCAACGGCTGCCTTGGCCAAAGCTGAAAACTTGACGGTTGAGTTTATCAAAAATGAGCTTTATTTGTTTGTCAACGGAAAAGGGAAAAAAGACACCATCAAACTAAAATCGTATACCGAACCCGCCAAACCGGCCACGGCTTCGATTACCGCTTTTACGGCTAAAGGCGTCAAATTGCATTGCATTAGTTGGACCGAAAATACCTTGATACAAACCTCGGAACGCACCGAAGATAAAACAACGACCTATACCGAAATTTACAATTTAGCCAGCAAAGGCAAGGCGTTTTCAAATGCGCAAACCACCACCAAAATCAAAGAAATTCAGTATTTAGACAAACTCAAAAATGCCTCGCAAACCGTTGAGAAAAACCGCAGTGAAGGTTTGGCTTTTGCGTTGAACCCCAATGGCGATGTGAGTTTGAAAAACAAAAAAGAAGACAGAACGCTGATTTATAACGCATCGAGCAATATCTATCAGGACAGTAAAGATTTGAAGAAAAAGTAGTTGGGACACGCTGTGCTATAGACACGCTAACGCTCAGGACACGCTTTGCTACAGACACGGCTAACGCCTATAGATTGACAGATATTAAAATAAAAAAGAGGTTTCATAACGAAGCCTCTTTTTTAATTTATACGCAAACCATCTAAAGCCCGAAGGGCGTTTCTATAGCTCGCAGAGCGTGTCTGTAGCGCAGCGTGTCTTACTTCACCGTTATCTCAAAAATTTTATCCCAGTTTTTACCGGTTACAAAAATGGTTTTGGTTTTGGGGTTGTAGGCAATTCCGTTGAGCACTTCGGCTTCTTGGTTCTTGACTTGATTCCGCAAATCGGCTAAGTTCAAAACACCTTCAACCGCGCCGGTAGTTGGGTTGATCACCGCAATAGCATCTTTTTGCCAAATGTTGCCGTAGATTTTTCCGCCAATCCATTCGAGTTCGTTGATGCTTTTAATTTTGCTTGAATTAGTATAAACGTTGATGTAATCGGTCATCTTTTGCGTGGCCGGATCCATCTTCCAGATTTTTTCGGTTCCGTCTGATTGATAAATCATTTTGCCGTCATTGGTCATGCCCCAACCTTCAATCTTTTTGTCATAGGCAAATGATTTGAGTTGTTTGAGCGAGTTGGCATCGTAAATAAAACCAATGCCTGACTGCCAAGTCAACTGAAAAATCTGGTTGTTGATCACCGTAATACCTTCGCCAAAATATTGATTGTCCATATTGACTTGCTTGTAGATTTTGCCGGTTTTGTAGTCGTACTTTCTAAAATGCGACAAACCTTTTTGTCCGGTGCTCTCGAGCAAAGTATCGCGGTAAAATTCAAAACCTTCGGTAAAAGCCAATGTGTCGTGCGGATAAGTGCGCACCAATGAATAACTCAAAAGCTTGGGTTCAACGCCTGACATAAGCTCAACACGCGCGGTGGTTTCAGTATTTTCACCTTCAAAATAAATAGACGCTTTCAAGTTCTGGTAACCGAGTTTTCCGCCGCCCAAAGCCACCGACATTTTTTCGGAACCTTTTTTTGAACCTACTTTTATATCGTTGACATAATAAATAATACTGTCAATTTTTTTGTTTTGTGCATTGACAATCTCGAGCGATACTTGTTCGCCGGGCTGATAAGCCTCTTTAAAATTCTTGGTTTCAAATGAAAACAAACTTTCGTTGTTATTTTCTGAACCTTTACAGGCTACCAATAAAGCGCCTAACAAAATGGCTGGGAGCAGATTACGTTTTTTCATGAATTTAATTTAATCGCGAGCAAATATATTAATGATTTTTCAAGAGTTTTATTGCTTGCAAAAATATAAAAAGATTGTATATTTGCGGCGGCAAGTCCTACACGACCAGCTCCTGCAAAATCCTCCAGGATGGGAACATAGCAAAGGTATGCGGTTGTAGCGGTGCGATGTAGGTCGCTTGCCATTTTTTTATAAAAAAAAACAAAGGCTTCCTCAGGGAAGTTTTTTTATTTTTGGCAGGAGCTCATCCCGCTTTTCGCCTTTATCTTTTGCTTGCTCGCGCGCAAAAGGATATCGTCTTCAATCGGGGCTAGGGCAGTAGTTGAGATTTTAAGACTGTAGGACAATCAGACAGTAAGATTTTAAGAGAAAAGATGATTTGAAGATTTGAAGATTTGGAAATTTGAAAATTTGAAAATGAGATGATTCAACAAACAGAATGTTTCAACTAAACTTTTTAAACCTTTTCAACTTCCTAAACTTCCTTTCCAATCCACTACAAAAAATCCTATATTTACGCTCCGAATTCAAAAATAAAACTATGAAATCTATCCTAATCGCATTGCTGTTTACCGCAGCATCAACCATCGCTCAAACGGCTGATAAAGCCGCTTATCCTGAATTCAAAAAAGAGTTTGAAGCCTACCGCGATAATCCCGAAGTAGCCTCAGAAAACAGTACTTTAAAACCGGGTCCGTGTGGTCAGTACAATTTGCAGTATATGGTTACCACGCGTGGTGCTGAAGAACTCGTCAATACACCGCCACAAAAAAAGTTGTGTGCTGATATGAACCGTTTTGACAAAAGCAAAAACCCGAATGCACCTGCTGATTGGGAATATGAAATTAAACCCGTTGGCAGTAAATACTACACCATCACGGCCAGCAAAAAAGGCGCTGACGGAAAAGAAGTGTATTATTACGTTCGCAAAGAAGTTAAGTAGTTAAACAGCTGCTTTGTCTGTAGACCGCTGCGCTGTTAGACACGGCTGCGCTTATAGACCGTAAAAAGAATTTGAAAATGAGATAATTTGGAAATTTGGAAATTTGAAAATGAGATTATTCAACGAACAGAATGTTTCAACTAAACTTTTTAAACCTTTTACACTTCTTAAACTTTCATAAACAACCAAATTATGAGCAAAGTGGTTCTCATCACCGGCGCATCTTCCGGAATCGGTAAATCAATCGGTGCATTTTTGCACGAAAAAGGTTTTACCGTGTACGGCACCAGTCGCAAGCCTGAGCAAGTTTCAGGTTCGGTTTTCCCGTTGTTGGAACTTGATGTCACAAAGCCAGAATCCATAAGTGCTGCCGTGGCTTCGGTCATAGAGCGCTGCGGCCGATTAGATGTTTTGATCAACAACGCGGGTGTGGGCATTACCGGACCGCTTGAAGAAATCCCGACCCAAGAACTCAAAGCCCATTTTGATACTAATTTTTTTGGCCCGATTGAAGTAATGCGCGCCGTATTGCCGCAGATGCGCGCTCAAAAATCAGGGCTCATCATCAATATTACCTCGATTGCCGGATATATGGGCTTGCCGTATCGCAGCGCTTATTCGGCCTCTAAAGGCGCGTTGTATTTAATCACCGAAGCTTTGCGCATGGAAGTCAAAGCTTTTGGAATTCAAATTACCGATGTAGCCCCGGGTGATTTTGCCACCAATATTGCTGCCGGGCGCTATCATGCGCCGCTAGTGGCCGGTTCAGCCTATGAACAAAGCTACGGACAAACGCTGCAGATGATGAACGAGCATGTAGACCAAGGCAGCGATCCGCGTGAAATGGCCGTGGCTATTTATGAAATCATCCAGCAAAAACAACCCAAAGTGCATTACAAAGTGGGCGCTTTTATGCAGAAATTCTCTATTGTGCTCAAACGCATTTTGCCCGATACGGTTTATGAAAAACTACTCATGAACCATTATAAGCTATAATTTTAAAGGTTATTTTCTACAAAATTGCGGCAGTATTCTTTGATCTGATTCCGAACGGTTCTGAATTGATTTAAAATTTCATCTTCGGTTCCGGTGGCTTTGGCCGGATCCGCAAAATTGTGGTGAAGCTTGATGGCTTTACTTGGTATTATCGGACAACTTTCTCGGGCGTGATCGCAAACGGTAATAATCCAGTCAAAATTAATTTGAGCGTATTCATCTACATGATTTGAAGTATGCATAGAGATATCAACACCATCTTCAGCCATCACCAAAATAGCTTTCGGATTGACTCCGTGGGTTTGAATTCCGGCGCTGTAAATGTTGGCTTTGTTGCCCGCAAAATAACGAAGATAACCTTCGGCTATTTGACTTCGGCAACTGTTTCCGGTGCAGAGAACTAAAATATTTTTCATTTATACCAATAGCCAAATTATATTCATCAGACAAAATTTAGGGTCAAACCCAAAGATAAGTTGCAAGACAACCACCGCCATTGTGATGATGATTGCCTTTTTGTATTGCTGAAAAAACTTAACAACAAGCTGCATCTGGCGAACAACATGAAGTTTTAACTTTGGTTTCAGGCATTTGTTCGGCAGAAATTCCGCAATGATCTTGGGCCAAACAAGCCGTGTTTTTGGGTTGTAAGATAAATGTACCGCCCGCAAAATCTAAATCATAGCGACCGATGGTATCTGATTGATATTCGACTTCAACTGATGCGTCTTCAAGCGATAAAGCTTTTTCTGACAATGAAATAATGTCTTTCATTTTTTGTGGTTTGAGTCGATGATCAAAATCACGCGCGGTCCATAGTTGGAAGTTGATGATTTTTTCTTCGCGGATGGTTCCGCCGCAATCGATGAATTTTTTGGTAATCGCTCCAATTTCGGTAATGTGAAAATGTTCGGGAACCTTTGTTCCATCGGTCAATTCAAAATGAACTTGTTCAACTGAATCGAGTATTTGTTTTACTTGTGATAGTTTCATGATAATCTATAATTTATATTAACAACAATTATTTTTCTTTTGTTCGAGTTGCTGGCTTACGGCCGCAAAATAGTTCTGCAAAACTTCGAGCGCCGGCTCGTTGATGCAATAACAAATAGCGGTTCCTTCAATACTTCCTTTGATGAGGCCGGCTGTTTTGAGTTCTTTGAGGTGTTGCGAAACCGTAGGCTGGGCAAGGGGCAATACATTGACAATGTCACCGCAAATACAGGTGTTCACACTCATCAGATATTCAATAATGGCCACACGCGCCGGATGCGCTAAGGCTTTGGCCAATGCGGCTATTTGATTTTGACGTTCGGTAAAATGTTCGGTTTTGGACGCGCCCATGATTTGTATTTTAATATTGCAATATTACGATAAATAGAATAGCCGCTCGTTTTTTGAATGTTAAATTTTTGAATAAAACAGACAACGATTAATTTGAGACATTTTAAACACAGATATCTTTTTAAAAATCTGTTGGCAGCACGATACAATTGAGTATTTTTGTGGCGCGTTAAGGACAGCAGCGGATATCCTTTTGAGCGACGAGCGAAAAAGATAGCAGCGTATGGCCTGACCCGCAGCCCATCGAGTAGTTCGAGCATTTACCAAAACGAATGAGTGCCGAGATGGCGCAGGGAAACGCCCAAAAACAAAAGACTTTTAAAACTAAGCATATGAAATTTTTTATTGACACGGCCAATTTGAACGACATTCGCGAGGCAGAAGCGCTCGGAATTTTAGACGGAGTGACCACCAATCCGTCGCTGATGGCCAAAGAGGGAATTACCGGTAAAAACAATATTTTGAAGCATTATGTAGACATCTGTAATATTGTAACAGGCGATGTAAGCGCTGAAGTAATTGCGACTGATTTGGAAGGAATGATCCGCGAAGGCGAGGAATTGGCTGATTTGCACGAGCAAATTGTGGTGAAATTGCCGATGACCAAGGAAGGCGTAAAAGCATGTAAATATTTTTCAGATAAAGGCATCAAAACCAATGTAACTTTGGTGTTTTCGGCAGGTCAGGCTTTGTTGGCTGCCAAAGCCGGAGCTACTTATGTTTCGCCGTTTATTGGTCGTTTAGATGATGTGTCTACCGATGGTATGGCGCTCATTGAAGAAATCAGATTGATTTATGACAACTACGGTTTTGAAACCGAAATTTTGGCGGCATCGGTGCGTCATACGATGCATATTGTGAATTGTGCTAAGTTGGGTGCTGATGTGATGACCGGACCGCTTTCGGCGATTTTAGGTTTGCTCAAACATCCGCTGACTGATAATGGTTTGGCGCAGTTCTTGGCTGATTATGCCAAAGGAAATCAATAAGAATAATGATTGAAAATATAAAACGGCTTCCAGAAAAGGAGCCGTTTTTTTATTGAAGTTTAAAAAGTTTAAGAAGTTGAAAAGGTTTAAGAAGTTTAGTTGAAGCATTCTGTTATATGCATCTCATTTCCAAATTTTCAAATCATCTCATTTTCAAATTCTCTTTTGTCTAACAGCGCAGCGGTCTTTTAAAGTTCTTTCTCAAAATTTACATCAAACAAATTGGTAAATGCATTTTTGATTTTACCGTTTTGATCGAGCACAATGGTGCGATGCACTTTCATGATGGCCCATTTTGATTTAAGGTCTTCAAAGTTGGCGGCGCGCAGTTCAATAACGCCATTGAATTTGTTTTTTTCGAGCAGTGATTTCCAGCGCTTGTGGTCTTTGTCAAGGCAAATTCCGATGAATTGATAATCAGGATGGGCTGCTTTGAGCGTTGCTATTTTTTTGTGCACTGCGCTCATGTGTGATGACAAATGTTCTGTCCACAAAAACACCACACTTTTTTGTTTCGGGAAACTTTCAGGTAAAACCAATTTATCGTTTTGGTCAATCAAATCAACATTGGGCAGCGCGTTGCCTAATTTGAGCGTTTGAATGGCGTTGCCGATTTTGAGGATTTCGTTTTTCTTACTTTTATCTGTAGAATATTTGTGATAAGTATCTAAAAATATTTTGTTGTTGACCATGTTTTGATCTTCAAGCAAATAGGTAAAAGCAATGTTGTTTAAAACCGTGTTTTTGACTGTTTTATTTTTGATGAGCGTATCGGCAATATTGAGTTTGTTGATGTTGGTGCGTAAAGCCATATCTACCGGCGTATAGTGATTGTGGTAATGAATGGCCGAAACATTGTTGAGCATGTGTGTTAAGTAATTGACGAAAGGCGAATAAGTAGTCAGTTTTTCGTCGTTGAAGTTGATCTGCTTTCGATAGCTGTAGAAATCTTTGGGTAATTTTTCAACGATGTCTTCACCGGTTCTGAATTGATGTGCCATCGGATAGATTTCTTTTTTGGAATAATGAAAGAAATCAAGTGCGGCTTGGGCATACACATCAAAATCATCGCTCCATTTAATAGCTCCTTTCTTGGTTTGATAAAAGCGTTTTTTGGCTTGATAGGATGAATCTATATTTTTTTCAAAAGCCGGAATATCATAATCAAAAACGTCAAAAAGCTTTCCGCGGTCTTCTTCGTTTTTGACATACATTTCCATCAAAAAGTTGTTTTTTTGATCACCACGTCCACAGAAAATAATCGAGTTGTCAAAATCCTGAGCATTCATGCGCACCATGATGCTGTCGTTTTTATCAAAGTAAACGTATTGATATTCGGGTTCGTTTTTGAAGGTATATAAACCCGGAGCAAGTGAATCAAATTTAATAAAGAAACGATTGTTTTTGTCAATTTTGACGCTGTCAATCACTTCGTTGTCTTTGCAGAACAATACATACGGATTACTGGGATTGGTTACTTCTCCACCAAAATAGGCTGTAAAATTATCTTCTTTGAATTGCTTGTTGCATGAATACAGCAGAGCCACTAATGATGAAGAAACTAGTACTAAAGTATGTATTTTTTTCAGACGCATCTAATGAAAACTAGTCGACAAAAATATTTAGTTGGGCTGAGTTTTACTGTTAAGGCATCGTTAAATAAGAATCGTTTAATTTATTGGTCATAAGCCTAAGAAATGCCTAGATTTTTTTATACTTTTGCGCAAATTTTTTAAAACCAGAATTCATGTTAACAGTTAATAATTTATCGGTTCAATTCGGTAAAAGAGTTTTGTTTGACGAGGTAAATACAACCTTCTCACACGGAAACATCTACGGAGTGATCGGTGCCAACGGAGCCGGAAAATCTACTTTCCTCAAAATCATTTCAGGCGAGATGGATGCAACTTCAGGCCATGTTCACCTAGAGCCGGGAAAACGCATGTCCGTGCTCAACCAAAACCACAACATGTTTGATGAATTCACGGTTTTAGAAACGGTCATGATGGGCAACAAAGTCCTCTATGCCGTGAAAAAAGAAATGGACGCTTTGTATTTAGATTACAACGATTCAAACGCCGACAGAATTGGTGAACTTCAGGTGCAATTTGAAGAAATGAACGGATGGAACGCCGATTCAGAAGCGGCAGCCTTGTTATCAAACTTAGGCATTACCGAAGATTTGCACTATATGAACATGAGCGACTTAGATGGTAAGCTTAAAGTTCGCGTATTGTTAGCACAAGCTTTGTTCGGAAATCCGGATGTATTGATTATGGATGAGCCGACCAATGATTTGGATTTAGAAACTATTACTTGGCTTGAAAACTTTTTGGCCAATTATGAGAATACCGTGATTGTGGTATCGCACGACCGTCACTTTTTGGATGCGGTTTGTACACACATTTCAGATATTGACTTCGGAAAAATCAACCACTATTCTGGGAACTACACTTTTTGGTATGAATCCAGCCAACTAGCAGCCAAACAGCGCGCGCAACAAAACAAAAAAGCCGAAGAGAAAAAAGCCGAACTCGAAGAATTCATCCGTCGTTTTAGCGCCAACGTAGCCAAATCTAAGCAAGCTACCTCGCGTAAAAAAATGATTGAAAAACTCAACATAGCCGATATCAAACCGTCATCGCGCAGATATCCGGCCATTATTTTTGACCAAGAACGCGAAGCTGGTGATCAGATTTTGAACATTTCAGGATTGGCAGCATCTATTGAAGGTGATACTTTGTTTACCAACGTTGATTTGAATATGAACAAAGGCGACAAGATTGTTTTGTTTTCAAAAGACTCGCGTGCAACCACTGCTTTTTATGAAATCCTCAACGGAAGACAAACCGCCGATGCCGGAAAATTTGACTGGGGCATCACGACCAATCAAGCTTATTTGCCGGTAGAGAACCACGAATATTTCGAGAATGATTTATCGCTTGTAGATTGGTTGCGCCAATGGGCCAAAACCGAAGAAGAGCGCGAAGAAGTAAACATCCGCGGCTTTTTAGGCAAGATGATTTTCTCGGGCGAAGAAGCGCTCAAAACCGCACGCGTACTTTCGGGTGGTGAAAAAGTGCGTTGTATGTTATCGCGCATGATGATGGAGCGCGCCAATGTATTGATGTTGGATGAACCCACGAATCACCTCGATTTGGAATCCATCACGGCGTTCAATAACTCACTCAAAAACTTCAAAGGTTCGGTGATTTTTACCACGCATGACCACGAGTTTGCACAAACGGTCGGCAATAGAGTAGTAGAGCTTACGCCAACAGGGGTAATTGATCGCTACATGACTTTTGACGATTATTTAGATGATGATAAAATTCAAGAACTCAGAAAGAAAATGTATACCGTATAATATGAAGCTCCCGTTTTTTAGCGGGAGTTTTTATTTTAATTCGATGGATAAAAATTGTACTTTTACACGCGCAACAACACAACAACCATGAGTCAAAAACTTTTGCTCAGCCCGCGCGAGGTTAACATTATCTTGCATCGATTGGCCTGTCAGCTTATCGAGAATCACCTTGATTTTTCGCAGACAGTTTTGGTCGGGATTCAGCCACGCGGTATTTATTTGGCTGAGCGTCTCAAAAAATTATTGCAATCTGAATACGGAATCAAAAAGGTTCCTTTGGGGTATTTGGACATTACTTTTTTTAGAGATGATTTTCGTCAACATGCGCCATCTTTTGAGGCTAGTGAAACCCGCATTGATTTTTTGGTCGATGACAAAAAAGTAGTTTTTATTGATGATGTGTTGTACACCGGACGAAGCATTCGCTCGGCACTCACAGCTATTCAATCATTCGGGCGTCCGACTGCGATAGAACTTTTGGTGCTGATTGATCGTCGATTTAGTCGTCATTTGCCTATTCAACCTGATTATTATGGTCGTCAGGTAGATGCCATCAATGATGAAAAAGTGCGCGTTCATTGGCAAGAAGTGCAAAATGAAGATGCCGTTTACCTCATTTCTAAAAACAATCCGCAGCCATGAGTGAATTAAGTGTCCAACATTTATTGGGAATCAAGTATCTGCAACCTTCAGATATAGAACTTATTTTTGAAACGGCTGCTCACTTTAAAGAAGTCATCAATCGTCCGATTAAAAAAGTACCTTCATTACGTGATACCACTATTGCCAACATCTTTTTTGAAAACAGTACGCGTACAAAATTGTCGTTTGAACTCGCCCAGAAAAGGCTTTCGGCGGATGTGATTAGTTTTTCGGCGGCACAATCATCCGTTAAAAAAGGCGAAACATTAATCGATACGGTCAACAATATTTTGGCGATGAAAGTTGATATGGTTGTGATGCGACATGCACATCCGGGCGCCGCTTTGTTTTTGTCTCAAAACGTCAAAGCCAGTATCATCAATGCCGGTGACGGAGCGCACGAGCACCCAACGCAAGGTTTACTCGACAGTTTTACACTTAGAGAAAAACTCGGAGATTTGGCTGGGAAGAAAGTGGTCATTGTTGGCGATATTTTGCATTCAAGAGTGGCGTTGTCTAATATTTATGCATTGCAGATGTTGGGCGCTGAAGTTAAAGTTTGCGGACCCAAAACACTTATTCCGCGCTATGTTGCATCTTTAGGTGTTCAGGTAGAATCTGATCTACGAAAAGCACTCAATTGGTGTGATGCGGCCAATATGTTGCGTGTGCAAAATGAGCGTATGGATGTGAGTTATTTTCCGTCAACGCGTGAATACGTGCAGCGTTATGGTGTTGATAAGTCATTACTCGAATCACTCGACAAAGAAATTGTCATCATGCATCCGGGGCCGATTAATCGTGGGGTTGAAATTACTAGTGAAGTGGCCGATTCGCATCAGTCGGTGATTTTGGATCAGGTTGAAAATGGCGTCGCGATTCGCATGGCCGTGATCTATTTGTTGGCTGCTAAAATTCAGTGATTCACCTGTAAAAAATCCTCCGAAAAACTGTACCTTAGCCATCGATTTTAATTTCTATTTCTTATGAAAGTCGATCAAAAAGGCCACACTACAATCATCAAAGATACCCAGGGTGATTTGACTTCTTTTTTGGCCAAAGTAACGCACGAGCACAAAAGTTTTGAAAAGCAAAATATCATTCTTGATTTATTGGCTTACACCAATTTGGCAGTAGCCCGTGTGAATGATTTTGCCGATTTGTCCAAGTTGCATCTCAAAGGAAAAAAATCATTTGTTGTCGTGGCCGATTGCGATGATTTTAACGCCGTCAAAAATAAACTCACGGTCGTTCCTACTTTGCTCGAAGCGCATGATATGATTGAAATGGAAGAAATTGAGCGCGATTTAGGCTTTTAAAATGTCAATGAATCTAACCATATTGGGCTGTTATGCGGCCACCCCGCGCACGTTGACGCATCCGACTTCGCAAGTTTTAGAAATGCGCAATGAGCTTTTTTTGATCGATTGCGGCGAAGGAACACAAGTTGAATTGCGCAGACATAAAATCAAGTTTTCTAAAATCAACCATATTTTTATTTCGCATTTGCACGGTGACCATTTTTATGGATTGATTGGCTTGATATCCACTTTTATGTTGTTCAATCGCGTAAATGATTTGCACATCTACGGCCCAAAAGGCATTAAAGAAGTGATTGTGCTTCAGTTGCGGTTGTCGAATTCATGGGTGAGTTATGGTTTGTTTTTTCATGAATTAGAATCAAATCAAAGCGAATTGATTTTTGAAGATGATAAAGTTACAGTACATACTATTCCGCTCAAACATCGCGTGTATACCAACGGATTTTTATTCCGCGAAAAGCCCGCTGAACGCAAACTTAATTTTGAGGCGGTCAAAGAACATCGTATAGAGACTTGTTATTTTCAGAAAATCAAAAACGGTCATGATTTGACTTTAGACGACGGCACAGTATTGCGCAATGAGACTTTGACTTTTGATCCGCCGGCGCCCAAGAGCTATGCTTTTTGTTCAGATACGGTTTATGACGAAGATTTAATTACTTATGTAAAAGGTGTTGATGTGTTGTATCACGAATCAACTTTTTTGAACTCGGAAGAAGAATTAGGTGCTAAAACCATGCACAGTACGGCGGCTCAGGCGGCTCAAATAGCTCAAGCAGCGGGTGTAGGACAACTGGTTTTAGGGCATTATTCAACGCGTTATGAAAGTATTGAGCGTTTTAAAGATGAGGCGAAACCTATTTTTGAAAATGTTTTGTTGGGTGATGATGGCGTTTTTTTTGAATTTTAATTTTCTTTTGATCTAAATATTTTGTTATGAATGATTTGAGTGATTTTCGAAAATCGTATGAGAAAAGTGAATTGTTAGAGCACATGATTCCGGAAGATCCGATGAATTTGTTTCACCGATGGTTTTGTGAAGTCAAAGATTTCGGTGGAGTAGATGAAGTCAATGCAATGACGGTTTCAACAATCGGATTGGATGGTTTTCCGAAAGCGCGTGTGGTTTTGCTCAAACAATACAACGAAGAAGGTTTTATTTTTTATACCAACTATCATTCAGAAAAGGGTAGGGCTATAGCCAAAAATCCGCAGTTGTGTCTTTCTTTTTTCTGGCCATCCATAGAACGCCAAATCATTATAAAAGGAATGGCTGAGCCAACTTCAAAAGATGTTTCAGACAATTATTTCGCATCACGCCCTAAAGGAAGTCAGCTGGGCGCAGTGGTTTCAGATCAGTCTGAGGTGATTCCAAATCGGAATTATTTAGAAAATAAGTTGCATCAGCTTGAAATTGATACTGAAAACACAGAAGTGAATCGTCCGGAGCATTGGGGCGGATATTTAGTCAAGCCCATTTCGGTTGAATTCTGGCAAGGTCGACCGAATCGTTTGCATGACCGAATAAGATATAACTTACAAGATGAATATTCATGGGCGATTGACCGATTGGCACCTTAGAAATAGGCACAAATTTTTTATAAGATCACTTAGTTGGTCTTTTTTTATTCTTAAATTCAATTATTGTAAGAAAAATACATATTAAAAATTCAATATTGTGTATTTCATCGATTTTATTTGTTACTTAAACGATGTTTGATGTAGTATTGCTGAACCAAATCTAACGAACACGTTCTTAATAACAAAAAAACATATTTAAAGAAGTTTGCCCCACAATCTACTTTAAACTTAAAACCTACTAGTCATGAAAACATCTCTACTCAGAGCATTGGTGCCGGTGGCATTCATGTTCACAATGATTTCTTGCTCTTCAAACGATTCTGAAGATAGCTCTGCTGTTGCCAAACCTGAATTGGTTCAGAGCTATGACTACAATGTTGACGAATTAGAGTTAGCTGATTTAATCAATCAGCACCGCGTTAGCATAGGTTTAAACCCGCTTGAATTAATTAACCACGTTTCTTACAAATCTGAAGAACACACTCAGTATATGATTGCTAAAAAAGTAGTTAATCATGATTTATTTGCTGCCCGTTCTGAAAACATTATTGAAGTTTTAGGCGCTGTGAAAGTGAATGAAAATGTGGCTTACAATTTTATGTCTCCAGCTGGGGCACTCAACGCATGGCTAAGAAGCCCTGGGCACAAAGCCAACATTGAAGGCAGTTTCACACATTTTGGCATAGCCATCAAAGAAGATCCAACTACCGGTAGAAAATACTATACTAATATTTTCATTAAAAAATAAATTAAAATTGAGTTTAATTTAATTATGTTTTGTTTTGACACTAAAGCCACCTTCACGGGTGGTTTTTTTATTTTATCTCATTTTTAGAATTGAACTTGTTTGTTATTGGCATCTATACGAGCAGTTATATTGATTAATATAGTTAGTTGGATCATATTTAAAATCAATTGGAGTCTTGAGCTGTAACAAAGTTTACTATATCATTAAAATCGTCTGTTGTCATTTCAGTCTTTTTCTTTTATATCAATTCAATAAACTTAACTTTGGAATGTTTTTAATTTGTAAACCTAATTATGAAGTTTCATCGCTTGTTTTTTTTAGTTGTTATATCCATGATGTCTTTTCAAACTTTATGTGCGCAACAAAATAAAACACAGAAAGATACCGCCAAGGTATACAGAGCCATTGAGCAATATTCTAAAAAGCGAAAGTTTACCAGTTATTTGCATCGACTAATTTTTGAGCCATTGTCAAAGCCAAAAGTTAAATCAACCAGCAAACCAATCAAGAAACAAAACCTTAAAAAACTTGAAGGAAAAATAATTAGAAAGATATACATTAAAACCTTGGATCCATTTGGTTATTCAGTGAGTGATACAGCACAAAAGCCGCGTAAAAGAATACTCAAAGCAGGAAACGCTTTACACATGAAAACGCGTGATTTTGCTATTCATAATTTATTGATGATTAAAGAAAATGAACCGCTTGATTCTTTGCTTTTAAGAGAATCTGAGCGATTGATTCGTCGTCAAAGATATATTCGAAGTGTAGCTGTTATTGTGCAACGGGTTTCTAAAAAGTCGGATTCAGTTGATGTTTATATTAGAGCCCTTGATGCATGGAGTTTAGTTCCAGAAATGAATTTGACAACTTCAAAGTCTGTTTTTACCGTCAAAGAGCGAAATTTTTTAGGAACCGGACATGAGTTTTCTAATACTTATACCAAAGATTTAACAAGTAGTAATGATGGTTTTGGAGCAAGTTATACAGTTCCGAATATTAAAAATACTTTTATTACAACAACAGTTAAGTATGATCTTGATTTAAAACGAAATTATATCAAGTCAATCAATGTTGAAAGACCATTTTATTCACCTTTTGCTCGCTGGGCAGCCGGTGTATATTTAGATCAAAAGTTTGAGCGAATTTTACCAGTTGATACACCAACAGCTACAGAAGCTATAGGCTCAAAATATGAATCACAAGATGTATGGGCCGGTCACTCAACGCCCATATTTACTGAGAATACTGATCATAATAGGAATACAAACATCATTGCCACGGCGCGTTTTTTTAATAGGAAATATTCAGAAAAACCAGTGATCGGTCAAGATGTTTTAGGTGTATATTCGGCAGAGAAACTCTATTTATTTAGTCTTGGAATCTCTTCGCGAAAATACCTTCAAGAAAAGTATGTATTTAATTTTGATGTGGTTGAAGACATTGCCACCGGTTTTGTCTATTCAGTAACCAGCGGATTGCAAAATAAGAACGCTCAAGATCGGATTTATTTCGGAGCTAAAATTGCTTTCGGAAATTATTATAGTTTTGGTTATATAGCTACTGATTTTGAGTATGGTACATTTATTAATAAACACGTTACCGAACAGAGTGCCTATAATTTTAGTGTAACCTATTTTACGAATTTGATTGATTCAAGACGTTGGAAGTTTCGTCAGTTTGTTAGGCCGCGCGCAGTGATTGGAACCAAACGAATTGACTCAAATACCGATAGATTATCGCTCAACGGTGAAACTGGAATTTCAGGATTTAACAGCAATCAACTATACGGAACCAAAAAGCTATTGCTTACTTTTCAGATGCAAGGTTATTCGCCTTGGCAATTGGTTGGTTTTCGCTTGAACCCTTATTTGAGTTATACCATGGGAATGCTTGGACAAGCTGACACAGGGTTTAGTAGAAGTCAGTTGTTTTCTGAATTTGGTGTGGGGTTGATTATTAGTAATGATTATTGGGTGTTCAGTAATTTTCAGGTTTCATTTTCCTATTTTCCGACTTTACCCGATGATATGACAGCACCATTCAAAACAAATTCATTGCGCACGTATAATTTTGGATTGCAAGACTTTGAAATGAACAAACCTAATTTGGTTAATTATCAGTAGATATTTATGGACATTTATTTAGATAATCCAATAGGGTTAATGCTATTGGTAATTGTTTTTAACTAGACAATTTTTTTATTCTACTTTTACAGCGTTTTTTTTAATATGAATAGTAGTTACAGATTATATTTTAGTTTACTGTTTTTAGTATTACTATCACAGTTATCATGGTCTCAGATTCCTTCGGGTTATTATGATAGTGCTAATGGGCTTAGTGGTGAAACCTTGCGAACTGAACTTAAGACCATCATTAGTAATGGCCATATAAAATTGCCTTATACCAGTACCAGTTTTGATACTTGGGATGCGTATCAATATACTGATGTTCGACCTGCATCTCCAAACATTATTTGGGATATGTACAGCGATAGACCAAGTAGTTCACCAGCCTATACTTATACTTTGTTTACATCGCAATGCGGAACATCAGCAGCCGAAGGCGATTGTTATTCAAGAGAACATTGTTTTCCTAAGTCGTGGTGGGGTGGAGCTGATAATGCGACCAATCCACAGTATACTGATTTGCATCATTTATTTCCGGCAGATCAGTATGTGAACAACAAAAAAAATAATTATCCCATTGGCAAAGTAAACCCTACAGCCGTTTCTTGGACATCAACCAACGGAAGCAAAGTTGGTAATTGTGGAATTACAGGATATACGGGTTTTGTCTTTGAACCCATCGATGAATACAAGGGTGATTTTGCCCGAGCTTATTTGTATATTATTACTCGTTATAAGGATCAGGTTAGCAGTTGGGTGTCGGCTAATTCAACTATGCAAATAGCTGATTTAATAACCGGTAATCAGTATAAATCATGGTTTTTAAATATGCTCATAGATTGGAGTACCAACGACCCGGTTAGTGCCAAAGAGATATCCCGTAACAATGCAATATATTATCAAACGCCGCAACACAATCGAAATCCTTTTGTAGACCATCCTGAATATGTATCAGCTATTTGGGGTACACCTTTATCTGTATCTGCTCCTGTGGCTACAGCAGCTACAAGCGTTAGTTCTTCTGCTTTTACAGCAAATTGGAATACGGTTGCAAATGCTACTGATGGATATTTACTAGATGTGAGTACCCATCCAAATTTTTCGATTGCCAACCCTCAGTTTACCAATGATTTGCTTTTTTCTGAGTATGTTGAAGGCTCAGGCTCTAATAAGTATATTGAAATTTACAACGGAACAGGCGCTTCGGTAAACTTAAGTGATTATAGATTGCAACTTTTTCTCAACGGTGCCACAAATGCTTCTTTTTCAAATCAGTTGAGTGGGACATTACCACACGGTTCAACGGTTGTTTATAAAAACATCAATACCAATCTATATACAGGTCAGACAACAGGATTAAGCAATTTTGATTTTAATGGCGATGACGCAATTGCTTTGTACAAGATTTCTACAGCTTCGTATGTTGATATTTTTGGTAGAATTGGCGAAGACCCCGGAACTGCATGGACCAGTAGCACATTTACAACTTTAGATAAAACGCTCACCCGTTTGCCATCAATAACTTCAGGAATAACTGTTAATCCCACAACTGGTTTCCCAAGCTTATCAACCCAATGGCTAGTTTCGGATGTTGATGATGTTTCTGATTTGGGAACACATTCGTTCAATAATAACAATTTGATTGATTCATTTGTACCCGGTTATCAAGGAAAAGTTATATCAGGACAAGCGACCAACAATACAATCGTTTCAGGATTAGCTCCGAGTACTATTTATTATTATCGCTTACGTGCCAAGAATGGTTCAACAATCTCGGCCAATTCAAATATCATTGCAACATCATGCTCTTCATTGATTACACCAACTTTTGATCAAGTAGCTGTAAGTTGTTCTGGTTCGACTATAGCTGCTTTGCCAACCACATCTCTGAACGGCTTTAGCGGAACCTGGTCACCGCCAATTAATAATACTGTTACAACAACTTACACGTTTACGCCTAATGTTGGTCAATGCGCGAGTTCAACAACAATGACAATAACAATTGGCTGTGGCGCACTAGTGAATTTAAAAGTTGATATACAAGGTTACTATAATGTAAACACAAATTTAATGGACCCTGTTTTATTAAATCAAAATGTCAGTTCTAATAATACAGATGTTGCTCAGATTGAAGTTTCATTATTTAGTCCGATTAATTTTAGTAAAGTTGATACCTGTATTGCAACCTTAAAAACCGACGGAACCGCTGTTTGTACATTTAATACAGCACCTAGCGGATCTTATTATATTGTTATTGAAGGAAATAACTTTATCAGAACATGGAGTGCTAGTCCGCAATTGATTGGCAACACACCGTTAAATTATGATTTTACCGCTTCAAGTTCAATGGCATTTGGCAACAATATGGCAGAAGTTCAATCAGGAATTTGGGCTTTATATTCAGGAGATATCAACCAAGACTCAGTTATCGATTCAACTGATTATGTTTTATGGGAAACCAGATACAATGATTTCGCATTTGGTCAAGAAGATGCTGATATCAGTGGTGACGGTATAGTTGATTCAAGTGACTATGTTATTTGGGAAACCAACTACATGGATTTTATAATGGAAATAATTCCTGACGGGTTTTAATCAAAATATCTTCTTTTTTAATTTTCTTGAGGCCCTATTATATGCAGTTTTTGCCAATTTCTATCAAATAACCCTATTATATTTCTGTAAGATTATTTTTATAAGCAAAATTACTTCATCGAGCTTTTGCAGCACCACAACGAATAGGTAAACTTTTGTGTCAGCTATGTTTAATGCTTGACTTACGTTTGTCATGTAAATACTAGAAACCCCAAAACTACTACTTTACATGAAAAAACTATTTGCTTACATATTAG
The DNA here is from genome assembly GCF_018413465.1 of Flavobacterium sp. CYK-55. Taxonomy (GTDB): domain Bacteria; phylum Bacteroidota; class Bacteroidia; order Flavobacteriales; family Flavobacteriaceae; genus Flavobacterium. The sequence continues at coordinate 68,240 of NZ_JAHCDK010000009.1, read as the reverse complement.
CCAGTGGCTTATCTTGTGCGATGAATGCACAAACAATTTCAATTCCTGATGCGAATTTTAAAAATCGCTTACTTGAGAATGGTCTTATTGACCTTGATGGTGACGGTGAAATTCAGCTTGAAGAAGCTCTGTACATTCAGTATCTCGATTTGTCAAATGCCAATATTCAATCGCTTGAAGGTATCCAGCAATTCATTAATCTAAGAGAACTCAATTGTGAAAACAACCAAATAGATCAGCTACCGCTTACTACTTTAGGTTATTTGAAGCGTTTGAATTGTAATAACAACAACATCAGTTCTCTTGATTTTGATACATCAACACTTCAGGAATTGCGTTGTGCGCACAATCAAATCTCTGCTGTAAATGTAGGCACGGGAACTTTAGAATTAGATTTGTCTTATAATCAAATTACTCAGCTTAATCTTCCCGCTACAGCAAATTATGCTTATTTAAATATCTCCGGAAATTTATATTCAACACTACAAATTCAGCAACTTAGGTTAGAAAATTTCTATTGTGAAGATACACAATTAACAGCATTAGACTTATCGCAAACTTTGCAATTGGGTGAGACTATTTCAATCAGAAACAATCCAAATTTACAGTCGCTTAATATTAAAAATAATCGATTTGATTTTTGTGATGTTATGGGCGGCGGATGCCATTTTTACTTGGCTTTAACCGGAAATCCTTCACTGACCAATGTTTGTTTAGATACTTTTGAACACGATGGAGTTAGCGGATTAAACGAACTCGATTTTTTTCAAACACAATACAACTTGGTGAATGTTAGCTTTAATGAAAATTGCGGCGGAAGCCCATCGCCGGAGCTTACCATTAATGATTTGACCAAAAATATTCAATGGTATCCTAATCCGGTGCAAAACATCTTAAATATTGAATCAAAAAATAACGCTTCATTATTTTCGGTTCAAGTATATAATTTAATGGGGCAAAAAGTATTAGTGCAAAACTTAAACATGTCTGATAAATCTACTATTGATTTTTCTTCATTAAACACGGGAACTTATTTGCTTGAAATTGTTTCTGAACAAGGAACTACAACTAGTAAAATCATCAAACTTTAAAAATACAAAACATTTTCGGGGGAAAATGGGAACCACTTCGGCAACGGGGTGGTTTTTTATTTTAAACCCTTTTAAAAAACAAAAGTCTATGAACAGAATTAACCGCTAGCTCTCTTAATTATGACCTTTAAACCGTTCTTTTTAAATCTGTTTTTTGTTCTTTTAACAACCCTCACAAAAGCGCAAGAAAAATCAATTATCTTGGGAAAACCCACCAACAATTCAGTAACTGCGAGTATTCTTTTTGATCAGAATGTTGATTTTTATCTTGAATACGGCACACAAAGTACCCAATACAATCTCGTAACCAATCAGCAATCAAATCTGGCCAACGTGCCTGACGAAATTGAGCTGAACAATCTCAATCCGAATACGCGTTATTTCTACCGAATGAAATACAAACCAACGAGTAGTTCAACTTTTTTCAATACTCCCGAATATACTTTTCATACCCAACGAGCGCCGGGTAGTAATTTTACCTTTACAATTGAAGCTGACGAACACTTATATGACATCAAAGGAAATCGCGATATGTATCAAGTTACCTTAGCCAATGAGCTGGCGGACCAACCTGATTTTATGCTTTCATTAGGCGATATTTTTGGCGATGATCATACGCCCACAACCACAACGAGCGCTGATATGGATGCCTTACACAAAGATTACCGACAATACTTGGGGCAAATATGTCATTCTGTTCCGTTTTATGTATGCCTCGGAAACCACGAAGGCGAAAATGATTATTATATGGCGCAAACACCACCCAACAATATAGCCGTTTGGGGCACTTTATGGCGTAAATATTATTATCCAAATCCGAGCCCAAATAGCTTTTATTCTGGGAATACGACTATTGAAAACTTTGGGATAGAAAGTCCTGAAAACTATTATGCTTGGCAATGGGGCGATGCTTTGTTTGTGGTTTTAGATGTTTACCGAACCTCTTCTTATACTACTTTGAGTGATAAACCGCAAAATTGGAATTGGACGCTGGGATATCAGCAATATCTCTGGATGCGCAATGTATTAGAGAATTCAACAGCCACCCACAAATTTGTTTTTGCGCATCACACCCGCGGACAAGGACGTGGAGGCATCGCAACAGCCACTCAATTTGAATGGGGCGGATATCAAGGCACCGGTAATAATTACCAGTTTGATGCCAACAGACCCGGTTGGGGCAAACCGATTCAGAAAGTTTTTGAAGATAGCGGAGTAGATATTTTCTTTCAAGGACATGATCATTTATTTGCCAAAGAAGTGCTCAATAATGTGGTTTATCAAGAAGTTCCGATGCCCAGCGACATCACTTATCAAATTGGGTATACTGCCAACGCCGACGCCTACACAGATGTGGTTTTAGACGGAACAGGACACATTCGCGTGCAAGTAACTCCTGATTGCGTAACCGTTGATTATGTTAAAGCCTATATACCGGGAACAACAGGTTCTGCTGGTCATACCAATGGTGAAATTGGTTATTCTTACAGCCTAGGCAATTGTGCGCTGGCCAACAACACTTTTGAATCAGAAAAAAATTGGACGGTTTATCCGAATCCGGCTAATAATTTCATCAACATATCAACAAATCAAAATACCCAAACGCATCTATATTCATTGTATAATATGGTCGGACAAAAAGTAGCTGCGTTCGATACCAATACATTTGAAACTTCACATTTGCCCAATGGCGTTTATTTCTTAAAAGCAGATGATACAAAGTTTGAAACCCAAAAAATAATCATCAAACATTAAGAAATGAGATTCATAAACTATTTTTTTCTTGGATTGGTGTTTACAAAATCGTTCGGACAAAATATCACACAATCTGAAATTTTAGGGTGCCCAACTGACAACAGCATTACGGTACAAGCTTTTTTTGATGCAGATGTAGAAATGCGCGTTCAATACGGACTCGCTTCAGGAGTTTACTCTTTTCAAACCAATTGGCAGCTTTTTTTGGCCAACGAACCTGCAGAATTAACCCTTCAAAACCTGTCATCTAATACTGCTTATTACTATCAGCTACAGTATCGATTGCCCGGAGGTTCAATTTTGAGCCAGCCTGAACACACCTTTCACACGCAGCGCGATGTGGATACAGGTTTTACTTTTGTGGTACAAGCCGATCCGCATTTAGACGAACAAAGCAATCCTGTTTTGTATCAAAGATGCTTACAAAATCAGCTCGAAGATCACCCGGATTTCATGATTGATTTAGGCGATTTTTTAATGACCGACAAACTCAAAAACTTGACTACCAATAGTATTCCGCACGACACTATTCCGTATAGATGTAAATTATTGAGAAGTTATTATGAAAAAATAGCACATTCAGTTCCGTTATATATTGCCCTAGGAAACCACGAAGGCGAATGTGGTTGGAACTTGAACAACACGCCCAACAACATTGCAGTTTGGAGCACATTGGAAAGAAAAAAATACTTTATGAATCCTTATCCGGATGGTGGTTTTTACACTGGCGATACTACCCAACACGACTATGTTGGACAACGCGAAAACTATTACGCCTGGCAATGGGGTAATGCTTTGTTTGTGGTTTTAGATCCTTATTGGTATACTTCGCCCAAACCAACGGCAACTACCGGTTGGCGCTGGACTTTAGGTGCTTCGCAATACAATTGGCTTAAAAATACTTTAGCCAACAGTACGGCCGAATATAAATTTGTTTTTTCACATCAAATGGTCGGAGGCGATGCTGACGGACGCGGCGGTATTGAATTTGCCAATTTATATGAATGGGGCGGACAAAACCTCGACGGAACCAATGGATGGGCAGCGAATCGCCCCACTTGGGATATGCCCATCAAAGATTTACTGACCCAAAATAAAGTCAATATTTTCTTTCACGGACACGATCATTTTTTCGGAAAACAAGAAAAAGACTGCCTTATTTATCAAGAAACACCGCAACCGAGTCATCCGAACTTTAACGGTGTTGCGTATGCCACTACTTACGGATATCTTGAAGGTCAAATTTTGCCCAATTCAGGACATATTCGCGTTACTGTTTCAGCAGCAGGCATCTTGGTTGAATATGTGCGAGCCTATTTACCTGAGAGCGAAAACAACATTCGTCACAACAAAGATGTATCAGCAAGTTATTTTATTCCTGCGGAGAATTGTTATACGCTTGGTACGCATCCGAGTATGATGTGGAATGCTGATTATCCAGAAGATATTGTATATCCGAATCCGTTTTCAACTGAAACGACCCTTGCTTTTTCACTTGAAAAACCAGCGTATGTATCGGTTGAAATTTATAACATCCATGGACAACTCATCAAAACGTTAATCCCGGCACACACCATCAATTCCGGAAATTACAAAGTGGTTTGGGACGGGCAAAATAATGACGGTAATCAAGCTGCCAACGGTGTTTATTTATATCAAATCAAACATGAATCAGGCAAAACTGAAAGCGGGAAAATCATCCTCAAACGATAAAAATATTTTTTATGAAAAAAGCAATTTTAATACTACTCGCCTTTGTTGGTTTGACAGCTCAAGCGCATGACTTGCATCCGGGGCAATTCCCTCTGCATCATTGGGCTAATCAGCAAAATAAAATAATAGCTGACGGAACTTTTTATATGCTCAAAAACGATTGTGTATATCTGGAAGATGCGCATTTGAATTTGGTTAAAATACCGCTTAAAAATCTTTCAAAAGAAGACCAACAATATGCATTGGCCAAAAACCACAGAGTGCAAGAATTAAATCAGAATCCTTTTGATGAAGCGCCTTCAAAAGAGAATCGCAGTCAAAACTTTTTAGTTGAGAAAATTCAATTCATCGGGTTTATTTCAGCCGCTTTTTTACTCTGTATGATGCTGTTTATCAATAGACAAAAAGCACGCTATTTAAAACCTCTTTTGATGGTGGCGCTAGCTACTTTAACTTTTGGATTTACGGCTCAATTAACCATAACCGACCCGGATTTTATCAATTCCGCTTTTGCACCGTTTTCATCTACGGTAAGTACCAGTTGGGACAACACCTATTTTTATGTACACTCCAAAGGAATACCCAATCACCCGATGATGGTTGGAATTTCAAATCACGGTTGGCAACAACAAGTTCCCATTCCTCAGTGTTATATCAACAACAATGCATGGAGCATTCCGCTCAATCCGGTGATGGCTGCTTCGCCAATTCCGATTGACGAAATACATTTTACCCGCGGAGCAATTGGAATTGCAGCCAATGGTGTTCCTATTTTTAATTATCACACCAATACAGGCGTTGATTCTTATCTTGATGGTCAACTTGACAACTATGGCGGACACTGTGGTCGGGGCGATGATTATCATTACCATATAGCGCCCTTGCATTTATATACTTTGGGTCAGACGCAGACTTCTTTGCCTTGTGCCTTTGGTTTTGATGGTTATGCGGTTTATGGAAGCGTTGAACCCGACGGAAGCCCAATGAATCCGCTGGATAGCAATCACGGTCATATCGGGACCAACGGCGTTTATCACTACCACGGAACTTCAACCGCTCCGTATATGATTGGTAATTTTGTAGGACAAGTAACTGAAGATGCTACGCATCAATTGATTCCGCAAGCAGCTGCTCATCCGGTGCGAAACGAAAATTGGACCCCGCTCAACGGAGCATTAATAACTACTTGCACACCCAACACAAACAACAACGGATATAATTTATCTTACACACTCAACGGAACTGCCGGTTATGCAACTAATTTTAGTTGGAACGGAACCAGTTATACTTTTAATTATGTAACTCCTTCAGGAACTACAACCACCAATTACAATGGTTTTTCACAATGCACAGTTCCTAACTTAGCACAAAGTACTTTTAGCCAAAGCCCGGAGCTTATCATCTCACCTAATCCTGCTCAAAATTGGGTGCAAATAGAACTTAAAAATAAACAGCTCAAAGCCGATATCCGCGAAGTTGTCATTTATAATGCGCAAGGCAAAAAAGTTTTTTCATCTCCTCGATTTACCTCACCAATCAATGTACAAGGGTTTTCAAACGGAATGTATTGGATAAAAATAGAAACCAACAGTAGTTCAATTACACAAAAATTAATGGTAGAATAAGACGATGAAAAAAATGCGATGGCTCTTATTTTGTGTTTGCTGGATAAAACTTAGCGGACAAACGGTTCAAAAAACAATGGCATTATTGCCTGATACCGGTCAGACCAACAACTATACTTCAACCTTTGGTGAAGACAGTGATTATAGTATTAATCCACCTCAATATGTTTTGAATAATGATGGAACACTGACCGATGTAAACACGGGTTTGATATGGGCCATACAAGACGGAGGCGAAATGACTTTTGAGTCAGCTCAGATGTATTGCGATCAACTCAACTTGGCCGGTTACACCGATTGGCGATTGCCCAGTCCGATTGAAGGTTTTTCGATTTTGAATCACCAACGAAACAATCCGGCGCTCGATACCAACTACTTTGCAACCACGAGTGCAGAATATTGGTGGACGAGTAAAACACAATTGGGTGATGCCAACAAAGTTTGGTGTACCAATGCCGGTGGAGGAATTGGCAACCATCCTAAATCTGAAACCATCAGTGCCGGTGGCAGTAAAAAATTTCACGTCAGAGCCGTGAGACAAACGAGTCCAACTATTGAGTTGACCGAGCGCTTTATGGATAACGCTGATGGAACGGTTACGGATTTATTGACGCAATTAACTTGGCAGAAAGCGCCCAATACTACCGGCATGACTTGGGAGCAAGCACTCAGTTATGCCGAACAATTAACCTTGGCGGGCAACAGTCAGTGGCGATTACCCAACATCAAAGAATTGCAATCGCTGCACGATCCGGAGTTGGTTAACCCAGCCATTGGAAGTGTTTTTAATAATGTAGGTGTTAGAAATTATTGGTCTTCGACAACTTTATCGAACCAAAATCTTAAAGCTTGGTATTGGAATACACAATTTGGAATCACAACCTATGATTTAAAAACCAACAGTAATTATGTGATCTGTGTTTCAGGTGAGTCTAGTCTGAACAATCAGAATCAAGATTTTAAAAGCTATACGATATACCCCAATCCGGCTGATGCTTATTTTCAGATTTATACGAACAAATCAACAGAGACTCATCGGTTTTCACTTTACAACTCATTGTGGCAAAAGGTTGCTGAATTTAGCTCTTATCATATGAACACTAGTCTTCTGCCTAATGGAATCTATTTTTTGAAAGTTGATGAAGGTACATTGATAACTCAAAAAATAATGATAAGTCATTAATCATTTAAATCAATTATTAATGAGAAAAAAACTTATTACCGGAAGTATTCAAAAAAGGCTATTAGTCAACTTGATATTTATGTACTTGATTTTAGCGTGTAATCAAAATCAGAAAAAAAGAGAGCTTGTATTGGATTGCTTTATTGAAAAACAAAAAAAAGACTTAGTACTTAATCAAAAACAAAAACAAACGCTCATCGCTAAAGAAATTGAGTTAGCAAATAAAGAAAGGCACTTGGTCAATGTGATTGAAGAATATCGGAAAAACTTATACCAAGAGATTTGTTCTGAAAAACCAAATGAAATATTAATCCAAGATTTAACAAGGCAAATTGCGGATGAACAATATCATTTGCAAATTATTTACAACTCAAGATTGTCTGAATTTATGAAAATGAAAGCTGCTAATAAAAACTAGATTAATGGTTCAGTTTACTATTCTTATAACTAAATCCAAAGTAAATACTGAGTCCGATCAATAGCCAAATGGTAAAATAAATCCAGTTCCATACGCTGAGTTCGGCCATCATGTATAAGCACGAAACCAAGCCCAAAAGCGGAATCAAAGATAAGTTTGATCGATAAGCCCAAAGCACCAATCCAACCAAAACAAACATAAAAATCCACATCGGAATTTTGTGCTGAAACAGTGCAAATCCGCTTTGGTATTTCTGATTTTCAGCAATCGGAAGTTCATCAACTAAAGTTTTATAGGTAGTTTCATCGTTGTGATAATCGCTCAATAATGCTTCAAGATCGGCATTTTCAGCATGCTTCGGATTTTTGGCAATCATAAAATCAGTCACCAATTTGGTTTGATTAGCATCGAGTGAAGTCACAATATCTTCGGGCGCATTGATTTGTTTTTCATTGGTCATAAAGTTCATCGTTGCTTGCTTGTTGTACGTAAAAGCAAAGACCAAACCGGCCATAAATAAAATAGGCGCTACAAACTTGGCATTGATGTAGGGCGTTTTGAATTTACCACGCGGAATATCGGGCTTGTTTTGCAATACCAAAACTCCGGCACAAACCAATACAAAAGCAAATAAAGTTCCGATGCTGCACAAATCAGTTACCATCGTTAAATTCAAGAATAAAGCCGGAACTGCTACCACAAAACCGGTAACAATAGTGGCGTATGAAGGCGTTTTATATTTCGGATGTACGCGTGCATAACGTTTGGGTAATAATCCGTCGCGGCTCATGCTCATCCAAATGCGTGGTTGTCCCATCTGAAAAACCAAAAGCACACTCGCCATCGCTACTACGGCGCTCACAGCTATGATTCCGGACATCCATTTGAGGTTGAGTTTATCAAAAACAAAAGCCAACGGATCGCCCACATTAAGGTCACTGTATGAAACCATTCCGGTCAATACAAGTGCGATAACAATGTATAAAATGGTACAAATAATAATCGCCCACATCATACCGCGCGGCAAATCGCGTTGCGGGTTTTTGCATTCTTCAGCAGTTGTTGAAATCGCATCAAAACCAATATAGGCAAAGAAAACCGCCGACACACCTTTGAGGACACCGCCAATTCCGTTGGGAGCAAAAGGATGCCAATTTTCGGTATCGACATAAAAAATCCCAACCGCAATCACCAAAAGAATAATGCACAATTTAACCACAACCATCAAGTTACTGGCGTTGCGTGATTCTTTCATACCGCGATAAACCAAAGCTGTGATGATGATGATGATGAGCAAAGCCGGTAAATCAGCCACCAAGTGAAACGAACCAATCGTCGGTGCCGAAGTCCAAGCTGTGTATGCATGTTGCAAGCCTTCATCTAAATTTTCAAAAACTTTTCCGCCTTGCATCAGCGCGGTGGCATCTTTAAAACCGTTGGATGCCGTAAGATAATCCATCTGGATATATTGTGGCAAATGAATGTTCATGCTTTCGAGCAAACCGGTAAAATAATCACTCCACGAAATGGCCACAGTAATGTTGCCAATGGCGTATTCCATAATCAGCGCCCAACCAATAATCCAAGCGATGATTTCGCCAAAAGCCACGTATGAATAGGTGTAAGCACTTCCTGAAACCGGAACCATCGAGGCAAATTCTGCATAAGCAAAGGCTGCAAAACCACAAGCCAAGGCCGTAAACAAAAACAAGAAAATTACCGCCGGACCGCCATCAGCACTGGCTTTACCAATGGTGCTAAAAATCCCCGCACCAATAATTGCGGCAATGCCAAAGGCAGTTAAATCGCGCGCTGTAAGATGTTTTCCGAGTGAATGATGTCCGTCAGACTCATTTTTTTCAACTTGTTTTAAAATATCGTGAACTGATTTTTTGCGGAATAAATTTGAAAACGACATGCTTTTCTTTTTATGAACAAACAAATATATGATTATTCGCTTACCATTGAAAAATCTGCTTAAGAATAACCTCAGACTATTTTAAAATAAAAACAAATAATTAAAAACAATAATTCAGATTGATTAAGAAACTACTTTTGAATCAATTCATTTTTAAAATTATTAACCTGAAAAACAATTCAATATGGAACATTCAAACGAAGCTAAATGCCCTTTTCACCACAAATCACCCAATACTGGAACAGGCAATCAAGATTGGTGGCCCAACCGATTAAACCTCAATATTCTTCGTCAGCACAGCCAGTTATCAAACCCAATGGATGCTGATTTTAATTATGCCGAAGCCTTTAAATCACTTGATTTAGCAGCTGTAAAAAAAGATATTTATGATTTGATGACCGATTCTCAAGATTGGTGGCCGGCTGATTACGGACATTACGGCCCGCTGTTTATCAGAATGACTTGGCACAGCGCCGGAACGTATAGAATATCTGATGGTCGCGGTGGCGGCGGAACCGGAAATCAACGTTTTGCACCCATCAACAGTTGGCCTGACAACGGAAACTTAGATAAAGCGAGAATGCTTCTTTGGCCTATTAAAAAAAAATACGGCAAGAAATTATCATGGGCTGATTTGATGATTTTGGCCGGAAACTGTGCGCTTGAATCTATGGGCTTCAAAACTTTTGGATTTGCGGGTGGGCGTGAAGACATCTGGGAACCAGAGCAAGATATTTATTGGGGAACTGAAACAGAATGGTTGGGAGACAAACGTTATGCCGGCGACAGAGAGCTTGAAGATCCGCTCGCAGCGGTTCAAATGGGATTGATTTATGTAAACCCTGAAGGCCCGAACGGTGTACCTGACCCGATAGCTTCTGCCAAAGATGTTCGAGAAACTTTTGCGCGCATGGCTATGAATGATGAAGAAACCGTTGCACTAATTGCTGGAGGTCATACCTTTGGCAAAGCGCACGGAGCCGGTGATGCAGCTTTAGTAGGTCGCGAACCTGAAGGTGCCGAAATAGAACATATGGGCATGGGTTGGATCAGCAAACACGGTTCCGGAAAAGGCGGCGATGCCATTACCAGCGGAATCGAAGGGGCATGGAAACCCAATCCAACTACTTGGGACAACGGCTATTTAGAAACTTTATTCAAATACGATTGGAAATTAGTCAAAAGCCCGGCGGGTGCTTTTCAGTGGATTCCCACAGATGAATCAGCAGCAACAACCGTTGAAGATGCTCATGACCCGAATAAAAAACATGCGCCGATTATGACTACGGCTGATTTGGCTTTGAAAATGGATCCGGCGTATGAAAAAATATCACGTCATTTTTTAGAGAATTTTGCAGCTTTTGAAGATGCTTTTGCCAGAGCTTGGTTCAAACTGACTCATCGAGATATGGGCCCACGCTCAAGATATTTAGGAAGTGAAGTTCCAAAAGAAGAACTTATTTGGCAAGATCCGATTCCGGCTGTTGACCATGAATTGATCAATCAAGAAGATCAGACAAAACTCAAAGCTGAAATACTTAAAAGTGGTTTGAGTGTTTCTGAATTGACAGCAACAGCTTGGGCTTCGGCGGCTTCTTTTAGAGGTTCTGACAAACGCGGCGGAGCCAACGGAGGTCGCATCAGATTAGAACCACAAATCAATTGGGAAGCCAACAATCCTGCAAGAACTAAAAAAGTGTTAGCTGTTTTGGAACAAATTCAAAAAGCTTTCAATCATCAACAATCGAATAAAAAAGTATCCATTGCTGATTTGATTATTTTGGCTGGAAATGCAGCCATTGAAAAAGCGGCTCATGACGGTGGATACCATGTTGTAGTTCCTTTTCATGCCGGAAGAACCGATGCATCTATCGAACAAACCGATATTGAATCATTCAAAGTTTTAGAACCCAAAGCGGATGGTTTCAGAAATTACAAAGCCACTTCATGTTATTCAACTACTGAAGCCTTATTGGTTGACAAAGCCCAATTGCTAGAATTAACCGCGCCAGAAATGACCGTTTTGGTGGGCGGATTACGCGTTTTGAATGCTAATTACAACCATTCAGCGCACGGAGTATTAACGCAAAATCCGGGTGTTTTGAGCAACGATTTCTTTGTTCATTTGTTGGATTTAAATACCCAATGGACAGCGACAGATGAAAAAGGCGAATACTTTGAAGGTAAAGACCGAAAAACACAAGTCAAAAAATGGACAGCAACCCGAGCTGACTTAATTTTTGGGTCGCATTCTGAACTCAGAGCCATCTCAGAAGTTTATGCCGAAAGCGGAAATGAAAATAAATTTATAAACGACTTTGTTTTAGCATGGAATAAAGTTATGAATTTAGATCGTTTTGAATTGTAAACCAGTTGCTTAATATTGATTATTTTAAAAAGCGTTTCAAATAAAAAGGAACGCTTTTTTTATGTTTAAAACTGACAAAAATCATATGGAAATTCTACAGTTAATGCTTAACTTCGCGCCGTAAAATTGATTAAACCTTTTTAAATTATATTACCATGTCATTAGTAGGAAAAAAATTCCCGAACATTACCGTAGACGCCATCTCTTTCATGGGCGATAACCTTAGAATTAATGTGCTAGATGAAGCCGTTGAAAACAAGAAAAAAGTAATTCTTTTTTGGTATCCCAAAGATTTTACTTTTGTTTGTCCGACTGAATTGCACGCATTTCAAGCTGCTTTGCAAGAGTTTGAAAAAAGAAATACTATGGTTATTGGCGCTTCATGTGATACCAATGAGGTACATTTTGCTTGGTTGAATACACCTAAAAATGCGGGAGGAATTGAAGGTGTAACTTATCCTATTTTAGCAGATACCAACAGAAATTTATCAACTGTTTTGGGTATTTTGGATATTGAATCTAGCGAATACAACGAAGAAACCGACAGTGTTATTCTAGAAGGTTCAAACGTAACTTTCCGCGCTACTTATTTGATTGACGAAGACGGAAAAATTTTCCACGAAAGTGTAAACGATATGCCACTTGGAAGAAACGTTAACGAATATTTGCGATTGATTGACGCCTACACACACGTACAAACCAAAGGTGAAGTTTGCCCGGCCAATTGGGAAGAAGGTAAAGATGCCATGAATGCTGATCGAAATAGCACGGCTCAATATTTATCATCACACTAAAAGATTTGCAAAATGTTTGTAGAACTCAATCAGGATAATTTAGCTGAAATAGTACAGCAGAATTCAAAAGTAGCTGTTCAATTCTCTGCTTCTTGGTGTGGCAATTGTCGTATTATGAAGCCCAAGTTTAAAAAACATGCAGATGAAAATCCAGACATGACTTTTGTGTTGGCTGATGCTGAACTTTATCCTCAATCAAGACAATTGGCGAATGTTTCAAATTTACCAACTTTTGCTATCTTTGATCAAGGTCAATTGGTTAATGAAGCGCAAACCAACAAAGCTGAAGTTCTAGAGGCTTTAATTAAAGAATTACAATAATTACCTGCCAAAAGCGTTAAAAAAATCAAAGTGCTATGAAATTGCCCATCATCAGACACCTCACTCAGTTCATTGAAGATAATGATCAAGATTATTTGGTTGAAACCATTGAAGTTCTTGAATCACTTACTGAAGTTTCTTCTTTAAGTGATGAAGAATTAGATGTATTAGGCGAGCTTATTTCAAATTTATACGGTGCTATTGAAGTTCATAAAATGATTCGTCAAGGAGCCGAAAAAAAAGAAGCGCTTAATTCCTTTATGAAAAGGGTCACAGGATCAATTGACAAATAACCTACACAATTATTGGGTAAGCCCGCAACGTATGCTGTAACAGGTTTATGTTGCGGGTTTTTTATTGTTTAAAGCCTCAAAAAAACACACCTATAAATCGAAATAATTTTTTACTTTTGAAACCTAAAATAAAGCCATGTCAACAATCACATTAGGAGGGAACCCTGTAAACACCTCTGGAGAAATTCCTAAAGCAGGAACCCAAGCCCCGAATTTTGAATTAGTAAAAAATGATTTATCAACGGTAACTCTGAGTGACTTTGCAGGAAGCCGGTTAATCCTCAACATTTTTCCGAGTATTGATACTGGAATTTGTGCAACTTCTGTTCGAAAATTCAATGAAATGGCTGCCGGTTTGAATAATACAAAAGTTTTGTGTATTTCTAGAGATTTGCCTTTTGCGCAGAAGCGTTTTTGCGGGACAGAAGGAATAGAAAACGCTATGACGCTTTCTGATTTTAAAAGCGGAAGTTTTGGTAAAAACTACGGATTAGAAATGACAGACGGAAACCTTAATGGTCTTCATGCACGTGCTGTAATTGTCTTAGATGAAAATGCACAAGTTATCTATACTGAATTGGTTCCTGAAATTGCTTCAGAGCCTAATTACAATTTGGCTATAGCTGTTTTATAAATTATTGATTATGGAATTTCAAAAAGACAATACTTTTTTTACAGGAAGACTCAAAAGTGTGGGTTTTGCGCTCAAAGGCATGATTAAACTTATCACAACCGAACACAGTATTATGGTGCAGACTTCAATTGGAGTTCTCATGATTATTGGTGGTTTTTATTTTGATATTTCAACAACAGAGTGGGTGATGCAAACGTTTGCAATTGGCATGGTACTTAGTATTGAAGGACTCAATACCGCTGTTGAAAAAATAGCTGACTTTATTCATCCCGAATATCACGAAAAAATAGGTTTTATCAAAGATATAGCTGCTGGTTCAGTTTTTTTTGCTGCACTCACGGCTATTGCTGTTGGTTGTTTGATATATATTCCTAAGTTTTTATAAGCTAAAATTAAATGGCTAAAACCAAAAAAGAAACACAGCCGGCTACCGAAAAAAAGCCATGGAAATTCAATAGAAAATACCAAATGCTGTTGGGTAGTGTTTTGGTTTTGTTTTCAATAGCCTTATTGGTTGCTTTTATTTCTTTTTTTATCCATGGTCATGAAGATCAGAGCACACTAAATATGCTTGCTGACCGAGGTGAAAAAGCTCATAATTGGTTGGGTAAATTTGGCGCTTTATTATCAGATGTCTTTATTTATAAAGGTTTTGGAGTTGCTTCATTTTTGTTTGTTAAATTATTTTTCTTGACCGGAGCTTTTATTGCTTTAGACATTTCGTTTAAAAAACTCAAAAATGTTTGGTTTTGGGATTTGTTTGCAATCATACTGATTTCGGTTCTTTTCGGATTTTTTGCCAATTCTTTGCCAGAACTGGGTGGAACTATTGGTTATGAAATGAATCTCTTTATTCAAGATTACATTGGCCGAATCGGAACATTATTGGTGTTGGTTTTGGGGATTGTAGTTTACTTGATTTTCAAAATAAAAATATCTCCAGAGGCAGTCAAGTCATTTTTTGAGCGCAACAAAAAAGAGATGGATGATGAATTTCAGAATGCTGCCGCGTTGAACCATAGTGATAAAACTTCAGAAACAACTGCATACAACCTTGAAGAATATGCTGTTGATGAAATTCCTGAACAGAACATTCAACCTGAGCCGGTAAAAGCATCCACTTTTGAAATCAACAAAGAATCACTCAAACCCACCATCGAACATCCCTCTGAAATTCACTTAGATCATCGCGCCAAGCCTATCATTATTGAAGAAGACGAAGAAGATATTCCTGAGCCGGTTCTGAAAACAGCTTCGGCAACCATCGTATCTGAAGACGAATCATTTGTGATAGAACAAGCGCCTGAAGAAGACATTATTGAAGAAAATCTAGCCGATAAACTCGTAGCTGATTTTGGTTTATTTGATCCAACACTAGAGCTTTCTAACTATAAATTTCCGACACTTGATTTGCTCAAAGAATATTCCGGAGGTGGTATTACCATCAACCAAGCCGAGCTTGAAGAAAATAAAAACACCATCGTTGAAACCCTGCGCAATTACAAAATTGAGATTGCTCAAATTAAAGCAACGGTAGGCCCGTCGGTAACTTTGTATGAAATTGTTCCTGAAGCGGGTATTAGAATTTCTAAAATCAAAAGTTTAGAAGATGATATAGCGTTGTCACTTTCGGCTTTAGGCATTCGGATCATCGCGCCGATTCCCGGAAAAGGAACCATAGGTATTGAAGTTCCGAACAAAAACCCTACAACCGTTTCAATGAAAACCGTGATTGGTTCAGCGAAGTTTCAAGAAGCCGAGATGGAATTGCCGATTGCTTTAGGAAAAACCATTTCTAATGAAACCTTTGTGGTTGATTTGGCCAAAATGCCACACTTGCTTATGGCGGGTGCTACCGGTCAAGGTAAATCCGTTGGTCTCAATGCCGTTTTGACGTCGTTGTTGTATAAAAAACATCCGGCCGAAGTAAAGTTTGTTTTGGTGGATCCTAAAAAAGTGGAACTTACCTTATTTAACAAAATCGAACGTCATTATTTGGCCAAGTTGCCTGATTCCGGTGATGCCATCATTACTGATAATACCAAGGTCATCAATACACTCAACTCATTGTGTGTTGAAATGGACAACCGTTATTCTTTGCTCAAAGATGCCATGGTGCGTAACATCAAAGAATACAACGAAAAGTTCAAATCGCGCAGATTGAATCCTGAAAACGGACATCGTTTCTTGCCTTATATTGTATTGGTGGTTGATGAGTTCGCCGATTTGATCATGACTGCAGGTAAAGAAGTTGAAACCCCGATTGCTCGTTTGGCTCAATTGGCGCGTGCCATCGGAATTCACTTGATCATTGCCACGCAACGTCCGTCGGTTAACGTAATTACGGGTATTATTAAAGCCAACTTTCCGGCGCGTATTGCTTTTAGAGTAACTTCAAAAATTGACTCACGTACTATTTTGGATACACAAGGTGCTGATCAGCTTATTGGTCGCGGAGATTTATTGTACACCAACGGCAATGACCTCATTCGTGTGCAATGTGCTTTTGTGGATACGCCAGAAGTTGAAAAAATCACAGAGTTTATAGGTTCGCAAAAAGGATATTCAGATGCCTATTTATTGCCGGAATTTGTGGGTGAAGACAGCGGAATCAATCTCGATTTTGATATTTCTGAAAGAGATTCACTTTTTAGAGAAGCCGCAGAAATTATCGTGACCTCACAACAAGGTTCAGCATCATTGCTGCAACGAAAACTAAAGTTAGGCTACAACCGCGCCGGCCGTCTTATTGACCAACTCGAAGCTGCGGGTATTGTTGGTCCGTTTGAAGGCAGCAAGGCCCGAAGTGTGAACATTACTGATTTAAGCGCGCTTGAACAATTTTTTAACAACGAACAAAACGATCATTAATATGAAAAAAGTTGCCTCAATTTTATTTGTCTATTTCATTTGCTTTTCGGCATGTGCTCAAGACAAAAAGGCAAAAGAATTACTCGATCAGGTAACTGCTAAGGTAAAAAGTTATGACAACATTGTTATTGACTTTAAATATGCGTTGAATAATCAAAAAGAAAACGTCAACCAAGAAAGCAAAGGAAATGTAGCTATGAAAGGCAATATGTATGTCTTAAATCTCATGGGTGTTACCAAGCTTTTTGACGGTAAAAAAGTCTACACTATTAATCCGGAAGATGAAGAAATTACCATTTCTAAACTCAACGAAAAAGATGAAAATGCTGTAACGCCATCAAAGATGCTTACCTTTTACAACAGCGGTTACAAATACACTTGGGACATTGTTCAGAATATAAAAGGGCGCAAAATACAATATGTTAAGTTAGTTCCGACTTCTTCTAAAGACAAACGAAAAGAAATTTTGCTCGGAATTGATCAACAAACTAAAAACATCTACACTGTTATTGAAGTTGGTAAAAACGGAACCAAAACTACACTTACAGTTCTTTCGTTTAAAACCAATCAAACTTTGCCAAAAAATCAATTTACCTTTGAGCAAGCCAAATATCCAAAATATTACATCAATAAGTTAGACTAAGCCGGTGAAAATTCTTGACCGATATATTCTAAAGTCATTTCTGACCACATTTACCAGCGTATTTGTTATTCTGCTGCTGATTTTTATTCTGCAAACGGTTTGGTTGTTTATTGCTGAATTGGCCGGAAAAGACTTAGATTTTGTATTAATTGTCAAGTTTTTACTATTCAAAATGCCTAGCTTGGTGCCACTTGTGCTGCCGCTTTCAGTGTTGTTGGCATCAATTATGACTTTTGGATCATTGGCAGAAAACTATGAATTTGCCGCCATGAAATCTGCCGGAATTTCTTTACAAAGAAGTATGCGGGGGCTCACGTTTTTTATTATTTTATTGAGTTTTTGTGCTTTCTTTTTTGCCAACAATGTGATTCCATATGCCGAATATAAATTCATCAATTTTCGCAGAAGTATCGCCCAAATGAAACCTGCAATGGCCATAGCTGAAGGGCAATTCAGCGATGTTGGTTTGTATAATATTAAAGTTGAAAAGAAATCCGGACCCAACGGAAATTTCTTGACTGGTGTTACCATCCACAAAAAAGTTAATGATTATGACGGAAGCAAAAACGTTATCAAAGCTAAAACGGGTGAATTGGTAAGCAGTGAAAATTCAAATATACTTCAGTTAATTCTTAGAGACGGATTTTATTATGAGGATATTATCCCGAAAAAATATGAAGACCGAAATAAAATGCCTTTTGCCAAAAGTTCATTTAAGCGGTATGTGATCAACATTGATTTAACCAAACTTAAAAGCGCTGATTCAGACGAGGATTTGGTTAAAGATACCGATAAAATGCTCAATATTAAAGAGTTGCTTATCACTATTGATTCGCTCAATACCGATTACCAAAAAGACGTTACATCTATTGCTGACAACTCATTTGTTAGAAACGGATTAGCTTTTAATGCCTCAAAACCAGCAGATGAAAGCAAAAAGTTCAAGCAAAATATCCTTTCAAATTATAGCGTACAAGAACAAGCCAATTTATTACGTGTGGCCAGTAGCAGTATTACGAGCTATAATTTTTCTGTTGAAAGTTACAAAAACGAACTTTTTGGTAAAACCGAAAATATCAATGAGCATTGGATTGCTGTTTATGACAAGCTGGTTATTGCTTTTGCTTGTTTACTCATGTTTTTTATTGGAGCACCACTAGGAGCAATTATCAGAAAAGGTGGTTTAGGCCTGCCCATTGTATTTGCCGTGACTATTTTTATATTGTTTCATTTCATCAATACTTTTGGTAAAAAAGTCGCTCAAGAAAACGAAATAACACCGTTTATGGGTTGTTGGTTATCATCAATGGTATTGTTGCCTTTAGCCATTTTGCTTACTTACAGAGCCACTAATGATATTGGATTGATTAACCTTGACAACATAACTGTACCTATTCAAAAATTATTTCAGAAAATACTTCCTACTAAATCAGAAGAAAACTAAAGCTCATGGAGGCTCAAAAAATACAACTCAACACCATTGAAGAAGCCATTGAAGATATTCGTCAAGGCAAAATTATTATTGTAGTAGATGATGAAGATCGTGAAAATGAAGGTGATTTTGTGGCTGCTGCCGATAAGGTAACGCCTGAAATGATCAACTTTATGGCCATGCATGGACGAGGACTTATTTGTGCTCCACTAACTGAGAATCGATGCAAAGAACTTGGATTGCATGCCATGGTCAACAATAATACTGATCCGATGGAAACAGCTTTTACGGTATCAGTTGATTTGCGTGGACATGGAGTAACTACCGGTATTTCAGCTTCTGATAGAGCTAAGACAATCCAAGCATTAATCAATACAGATACTAAAGCACATGAATTAGCTAAGCCAGGTCACATTTTTCCGCTCATAGCCAAACAAGGCGGTGTGCTCAGACGAACAGGTCATACTGAAGCGGCCATCGATTTTGCTCGTTTGGCCGGATTCAAACCAGCCGGTGTTATTGTTGAAATTATGAATGAAGACGGTTCTATGGCACGTTTGCCAGAACTTATTGAAGTAGCTAAAAAATTCAATTTAAAATTAGTTTCTATTGAAGATTTGGTAGCCTACCGCATGCAACACGACAGTTTGATTGTCAAAAAGGAGGACTTTGACATTACGACTCGTTTTGGTGAATATAGACTCAGAGCTTATCAGCAAACGACCAACAAACAAGTGCATATTGCCTTAACGAAAGGTACTTGGAATAAGGGGGAAGCTGTGCTCACACGCATCAATTCAACACAAGTAAACAATGATATTCTAGGCACGCTTACAACGAATGCTGACAAAAAATTAGATGTGATGTTTCAAATGATTAACGAAGCAGGTAAAGGAGCCATTTTATTTATCAATCAAGAATACCACAATACTGATTTACTTAATCGAATTAACGAATTAAAAGTGCTTCAAGCCAGTGGTGAATTCAAAGCACCACAAATCAAAATGGATACAAAAGATTTTGGGATTGGTGCACAAATTTTGCACGATCTAGATATTTGTAAAATAAAATTGTTGACTAATTCTGAACAAACTAAACGCGTTGGAATGATTGGCTATGGTCTTGAAATTACTGATTATGTTGCGTTTTAAGCATTTTTTTAGAAGAATTTGAAACAGTAAATTAATGCAAATGAATGAATTAAAAAAAACGCTTTAAAATTATTTAAATTTTGTTTTAATACTTTTTGCAAAACAGAAAAAGGTTTCTATATTTGCAACCGCATTGAGCAATTGGTGCAAAACATATTGGAGAAATGGCAGAGTGGTCGATTGCGGCAGTCTTGAAAACTGTTGACTGTAACAGGTCCGGGGGTTCGAATCCCTCTTTCTCCGCGAAAAGCACCTCAAAAGGGTGCTTTTTACTTTTAAGTACTTTCCTTTTTTATACAACCCTATATTTTACGGCACCTAAGAGTTATTTAGGATAAAGAAGTTCAGAAATGAGTTATCTCATTTTATACTTTATATCTCATTCGACAGGTATCCTATTTGGTCCCCTGCGTTTTTGATAAATTCTTTAGGTTACCAAAAGTTGCCTATTGTTGTAAGCTGTTTTCATAACACAATTTTAAGTAGATTTTTGTCTTAAAAATTGCGTTAGATTCTTGAGTCTGCGTCAAAATCGCCTATAACGTTTTGCGGCCATGTCTTGTGGCGGAAAAGCGAGCCGCGTACGCTCCGCTAAACTAAATAAAAAACGTGAAAACCAAACATAAAGCAAAGAAAATCCAGCCATAAGTTATGACCGCTGTTACCAGATGTTGCTTTTAGTCAACGTAGGTTTCTTTCATAATTTCCTTAACCTTTTGAATTTCTTGTTCAGTCAAACTTTCAAAAGTTTTAGTAATTCGAATTCTGTCAACAGTTCTGATTTGATCAAGCACAATCCAACCTTTGGTTTTGTTGTGATGAACTTCAATTCTTGTTGGATAATTTTTAGAACTGCTCGTCATTGGCGCAACAACGATTGTCTGTAAATATTTGTTCATTTCGTTTGGTGAAATAATTACGCACGGTCTAGTTTTTTTTATTTCACTTCCGATTGTTGGGTCAAGATTGACCAAAACTATTTGATATTGTTTTAATTCCATTCTTCAAAATTTTCATCTTCAAATACATCGTCAATCATGAGTTTATCGTCTCCGTTTTGATGCATCTTTTTGAATGATTTTTCCCAACCACTTCTAGGCTCTGATTTTGGTTTAAGAATGATATATCCTTTTTCAAGAATTAGTTCAACCTTGTCAGTTATATTATATTTCTCCAGAAGAGTTTTTGACAAACGAATGCCTTTTGAGTTGCCGATAGGAATAACAGAAATATCCATTTTGTTTTTATTTTTGTACGCACAAAGTTATTACTTAAAATGAATTATCCAATTTTTACCACGATTTTTTTTGCAATATCTGGTAACGTTCTCTTGCTAGGCGAACGTTGCGGAAAAGAGAGCCGAGTACGCTCCGCTAAGATAGAATTTTCTCGTGAGAAACAAGCTTAAAGCCAACAAAATCAAGCAATGGCGCTTAGCAAGGGTTAGCGGCTGGCATTTTGTAGTTTTTTGATTCTTGCATTTAATGAGGCTACGTTTTCTTTTCCAATTTCAGAAAGCGTCAAATTAAAGTCCTGCGATAATGAGGGGTTTTGTTGCAACAAATTGAATAGTCCCTGAATTGAGTTTACTCTCACTATTTTACTTTCTTTTCTGTCACTTGCCCATTTGGTCAATAAGTCCCACGTATTTCCTAATTCTTTCTGTGTCAAATTTAGCCGTGAAACAAGCAATGCCAAATGCCATTTCAGTTCTATGTCTTTTGCACTTTGGCATAGGTTCAGTAATTCTATTTTATGTTTTTGTAAATAGTCTGATTTTCTTAATGTAATTTTTTCAATAGCGTCTGCCGTACGCATTACAACTTTCCTGTCCGAATAAGTCAGACCTTCAAACAATTCATCAAACGCTGTCTGGTTATTTACCATTGCAACGATTTTATTGGCTTTGCCAATGGAACGAAGGTCACCACCTTTTAATATGTCTTGAAATTTGTTCACTTTACAGGTTGTCTCAAAATGGTTCTTAATTTGTCCGGCTCAGTTTTGTTGGGGTCCGAGAGATATATTTCGTGGTGAAGCCCGTTTTTTGTCAGTTTATGAGCTGTGATAAAGTCATCCATTTGTCTGATGCTTTCAGGTTCAGTTTTATAAGAACCAACGTGCAGGATACTAACCAAATCACCTTCATCAATAATTTCAAATTTTACTTCGGATGCGGTTTCTGTCTTCTTTTTTACAACTTCATCAATTGCTTTTTCAACCATTTTTTCTGTGACAAAATCAGGCATTCTGATAAGAAGTTTCCAATGCCATTCTGAACGTGGAACTTCCAACGCAGGTCGTTTGTCGTTCACCCACCAAAGTCCTTCCAATTTAGGAACTCCAAAGTCCTGAATAGTCTCTTTACAGATTTTCTTAACTCCGTAAGCAACAGGATAAATTGCACCTGCTTTTTCGGAAAATTCTTTTCCTGCTGGTTCGCCTTTGCCTAAAATAGTCAAGTAAGGAATTTGTCCAAACGATACTTTTTCTGCACTTGACTTGGCAGAATAGTATTCTTTGTATGTTTTTGCTAAATCTAATTTTTCCATTGGTGTCTGTCTTTTTATGCTTGCCGCTAACGTTCTCTTGCTAGGCGCGCGTTGCGGAAAAGCGAGCCGAGTAAGCTCCGCTAAGATAAAGTGGCAATTATATACTTGTGTAACCCAATCTTAGCGTTTTTTCCGTCCTGCCAATTTAAGCTATTTTCGGCAGGATAAAAAATTAGCTAAAATGTTTTGACAAACTCGGTAAAATCGTTTGTCGGTTTCTCGGGTTCCCCTTTACTTTTCATATCGCACGTTTACAGTTCGTGAGACAGAGTTTTTTCAAAAGCGCGAGACTTTGCGTTTTGTTTTCAGAATCGATGAAAATTTGGCAACTATATGCGCCCTACGATAAATTCGATTCCTTTTTAGCGTTATAGACTTCCTGCAACAAATACACCTTTCCTGACACTCCGGTAAACTCTAATTCGCTTTTTTTCTCGAAGCTCCGTCGCATAGTGTGATAAGGCGCTGCATTAGGCTCTATTTTCGCCAACGCGTCTGCAAACTCTTTCAAGTTGGTTGAGAACAACACAACTCGGTTATTAGTGTTTGCGGTGTATAGTTTACTAATTGCCTGAATCGTCATTTGATTTAGGTTTTTTAGTATGAGTTTTTACAAATGCAGAAAGAGCCGCATTAAATTTTGGCTCTGTTTTGTCAATTCTTACGTCCTTTTCGGGGCGCGGTATGTCGTTTTCTCTTTTCGGTTTTTTATCCATTGATTAGGGTTTTATAGTCCAATCTTTTGTTAGTTCCGTTTGCCAAAGCTACATCAAATTTGCTTCCCTCTGACAAATCGCGGTTATTAAAACGGAACGTGAACTCATTTACATAACGGCCTAAATGTTTGTCGCTAACTTGGTGGTAAATTCCGTCAAGACCTCTTTTAAGCAATGACCAAAAATTTTCAATTCCGTTAGTGTGAACACTACCTGAAACATATTCATTTGCAGAGTGACACACAAAAGAGTGATTGAAATCTTTTTTCAATGGTTTGTATGCTTTCCATTCGTCGGTGTAAATTGTTGCTCCGGCCTCAACAGTTTCTACCATAATAGGCAAAAGTTGTTTTGCGCTTTTGTTTTTAACCGGAACAGCAAATACTTTTCCGTCACGCTCTAAAATACCCAGCACCGGAACTTTTGTACCAACGTAAGGATTTTTAGCTTTTTTGCTTGCGTGTTTGTTGGTCTCTTTTCCACCGATGTAAGTTTCGTCGATCTCAACAGTTCCGGTGAACGGTTCTGCATCTACATTGTAAGTCTCACGGATTCTCTGTAATACAAACCAAGCGGCTTTTTGAGTAATTTTTAAATCACGTGATAACTGACATGATGAAATACCCTTTTTGTGAGCAGTAACCAAATAAATAGCTACAAACCATTTGCGTAAAGATATTTTTGAATCATGGAATATTGTACCCACTTTAACGCCAAATTGTTTTCTACATCCATAGCATTTGTAACGTTGGGTTTTACCTTTCAAAGTGTTTACTTTGGTTGATTCGCAATAAGGGCAAGCAGGTTCACCATTCCAACGGATAACCGCTAAATGTTCCTCGCAAATTTCTTCAGTAGTGAAGTAGTCTAGAAGTTGGAATAAACTATCGAAATCTCTTAAATCTTTAGCGGTTTTCATATTGTTGTTATTTGATGATGTAAATATAAAGCGATAAAATTACATAAACAAATATTTTTGTAATTATTTAGTGATATATGTACAAACAACAATTGGTTATAATTGCTTAACGCCTCAAAAGTAATAATTTAAAGTAATTAACTTGTAATGTTAATAAAATTTTATTTAAAAAAATTATGTTAAAAAATTTTCATTATCTTAGCACAAACAAAAAATCCCTTTCTGGCGGGAAAGGGAATGTTCTTTGAAATAGTGAGGTCTATTATTGAGACTTAATTTTAAGTAAAATTATGAAAAATTATTTTCATGAGCAAGGAATCGATGAAGATTTAGTATATCGATTCTTTAACATAGCAAAAAATGCTGTTGTAGCCGGAGTTAATGGCTCCAAAAGAGAATTTGAAAGTGATGTCGAACAATATTCTTATCGATGCGGAAAACCAGTGTGGAGAAATTCTCACATCAAAAAGAAATGGAAAGAGATGTATATAGATGAGATCGGGCGAAATATAAATCATTTGAAATCACACGGAGTAGACTATTATATGCTTGACGGAAAAGCCTTGTTTTGTTTCAAGGAGATGAACTCAAAGAGCATGGTTAGAGGTGTGGAGTCAAAGCGATTTAAAGACGCAATGTCTGGCAATCTTTCAAAATATAGCACTTCTATGCTAGAAACATTAGCAAAAATGGGTATTTTAAAACCTTTGCCGATATTCTACATAGGATATATTTTAGATTTTAAAGGGTCTTTGAGTGATGTGCGCGTGGCGCATTATAAGGACGGGGGGATTGATTTTATCATGAGCCTGATGAACCTAGACGAGCAAAACTTGTTTTCGATTCTTAACCAAGATGACGATTTACCAGTTAAGCCGAAAATTGAATTTATTAATAAGAAAAAAGGCCGTTCAAAAAAGGACGGTAGCACCCAAAAATAATTATTAACCTACCCAATAATAGACCTCACTTCAAAGAAATAAAAATCAAATTTAAGCAACTTGAGATAAACGAATCACACTATGGCACCAATATTAGACAACGAATTACTTAGATTGGCTAGAACCTATAAAGGTAAGAGCCAAAAAGATTTTTCGGAAGATTTAGGAGTTTCACAGTCTTTAATCAGCGGCATTGAAAAAAGCACAAAGCCTTTGAGTGAAGATATTGTGTCTAAACTTCAATCAGAATTTGGTCAGAACTTTTTCAAACAAAAGTTACACTACCCCCAATTAAAAGTTTATTACAGAGCTAGCGCAAACATCCCAAAAAAATATACAGACCTTTTTGAGTCAAGATTACAAATTATTGCTAATCATATCTCTATTTTATTAGAAGCCGTAGAAATACCCGAAAACAAAATACCTTTAATTGATTTGGAAGATTTCAACAACGATGCAGAGTATTTAGCTAACGAAATTAGAGATTATTTTGGCTTAGGTAGAAAGCCTATTGAAGATATTGTTAGGCTTTTAGAAAAAAGCGGGGTTGTTATATTTTTCTATGATTTTGATTTCATATCTTCTCAAAATAAACATTTTGACGGAGTAAGTTTTTACGTAAACGGAGTCCCTGTGATTTTAATAAATGATAAAATACAAAATGCGAGAAAGGTTTTCACAATTTGTCATGAGTTACTACATTTAATTGCTCACAATCACTCACAGGCTTTTTTATCCAAAGAAAGAGATATTGAAAAAGAAGCTAATCAATTCGCGTCTGAGTTTATCGCTCCGAAATCAGCATTAAGAGGTGAGTTTACTAGACTTTCTTTTGATAAATTATTTGAGTTAAAGGCTTACTGGAAAATATCAATAGGTGCATTATTATATAAAGCGAAAGAGACTGTTTTAACTGCTGAGCAATACAAAAGATGGGCTACTGCTTTCTCAAGATATAGAAAAAATGAGCCGAACGATTTTGAAATATCAAAACCTGTTTTACTAAAAAAGATGTTTGATTGTTTTGAGTCCACATTAGATGAAAACGAAGACTTTCACGATGAACTTTATATATCAAAAAAGGTATTTGATGATATTTACGGCACTTTAAATGATGGAAAATCAAAAGCAAAAATGAGAATAGTTATGTAAAAAAATAAAGCGCCTAAAAAGGCGCTTGTAAATTAACCAATCCCCACATTAGAGGGATTATATACGATGGTTGCTTCTCATTAGAGCTACGGTCTACTAAACCAAAACCTGATAATAAAAAGGGGTGTTCGCAGCATCCCTTTTTTCATTTAGCTAATTTAGAAAATTTATTATAAATAATAATTATAACCTATCCATTTTAAGACAAAAGCCTTGTTTTTTTGACTATTTTTGTTTTGTTCTGCGCAGAACATTTTTGTTAAACTCTAAATTTTACAATTATGTTAAGAACAACGAAAAGGAATTCAGAAACACACGTTTCAATTCCAATCGAAACAATCCCTTTTGCGCTTCAATTTTGCCTAGTGTTAGGCATTTTTTGTTACTCATTAGGGAAAATCAAATAAAGGTATGCGCCCTTGTTTGAATGTGCCTCCGCCTTGTGTAAGGTTGGAGGTTTTTTTACGTTTGTCTTAATATGGATAGGCTCTTAATAATTTAATTTTAATCTTTTCGCTTTTGGGTTACACAGATATATAATTGCCGATAAAGTTTTTACGTGAAAAACAAGCGCAAAGCCAACAAAATCAAGCAATGGCGCTTAGCAAGTGTTAGCCGCTGGCTTTTTTACGCGAAAGAAAATCAGTCCAATTTTGAACAGCCCGTAACTTGAATGAACTGCTAAACGTTGTTTTTCCATCTGGTTAACCTCCGCATTCCTCTTGTAAATAGCCAAGAAATAAATCTTGAATGTCCACCTTCAATCATTTTTTGCTTACAATATTCTTGAAACTCGTTCACATCATTTCCTTTGTAAATAAACTCGCCATTTTCAAAGCAGTAAGAACAATACATTTTACTAATGCTTCCGTCAGCATTTGTACCACCCTTTTTTTCATCTCGTTTTAGCGGCATTCCGCAAGATTGGCAATTCCTATAATCTGTCATGTTGTTTATTTTTAATTCAAAGATAAAGTTTCAAAGTTTATGTTTCACAGAAGAACTCGGATTGTCACGTTGTTTAAGCTTGCGGCTAACGTGTTGCGCATAGGCGAACGTTGCGGAACAGCGATCCGCGTATGCTCCGCTAAGATAAAATTTTTACGTGAAAACCAAACATAAAGCCAACAAAATCCAGCAATGGCGCTTCATGCGCGGTTATCTTTTCTTTTTTCTAATTTGTTCGATTTTTTGTTCTAAAATTTTATTCAAATCTTTGATAAGCATATCTTGAGATCCAACAACAGCTTTGTGTGACTTTTTTTGGGTTTCAATTGTGATTATTCTAATTGGAAACTCATTTGAATGCGGTCTGATTTTTACTTTGTCAAAATTTGAGATATTGATTACTCTATTTATTGAATCCCAAAATTCAGGTTTAGTTTTTTCATGACATGAAAATATTTTTTTGCCTTGAATTTTTGACTCATAAATAATTGAATCTTCCGAAATATCTAATTTTTCATAAATATTATTTTCACCGCCTTTATATAATAAAGAAACTTTGTTTATTTGTTCTGATTGGCTACTGAATATTGTAAATAATACTAGAACTATTAATCTCATAAGATATTCTTTACACGCGATTTATAATAACTTGCTGGTAACGTTTTGCGGCCATGTCTTGTGGCGGAAAAGCGAGCCGCGTACGCTCCGCTAAGATAGAATTTTGTTCGTGAAAAATAGGCTAGAAGCTTGAAAAATCAAGCCATAAGTCATGACCGCTGTTACCAGCTGTTTCTATTTATCTGTTTGTTTATTAATCAATTTCACAATTGCAGTACTATTTGTAATCAAAATATAACCAATTAGTGAATTGATGAATTGAAAAATCATCCAAGGAATATTTGGATAGTTTCTCAATATTTCTTTTTGTTGGAAAAATTCAAATAGTTCTTTAATGAAATTTGGGAAACTATTTATCAAAGTTATTCCGCCAATTAATATTACAATAATTTTTAATACTGTATTTGTTGAAACTGATATGTCAATTCTGGTTTCTGTGAAATGTTTTTCTAATCCTAATTTGGTTATTAAAAATGTTGTTTTAAATAGAAATAAGCAAGCAATAGTAAAGTAAACTATTAGTGCAATTACTCCAAAAACTAATTCAGGAATTGATGAATTCCAACCTTGCATAAATTGACTTGTCCATATTGTTATTGCAACTTGAGGAAAAATATATAGTGAATTGATTAATAACCATAATCCAATTCCTTTTAAAATAATATTCCAGAAAGTTTTGATTTCCATGTTTATATTTTTAGTTGTTGCTCGTGAAATAGCTGGTAACGTTTTGCGGCCATATCTTGTGGCGGTAAAGCGAGCCGCGTACGCTCCGCTAAACTAAATAAAAAACGTGAAAACCAAACATGAAGCTAAGAAAATCCAGCCATAAGTTATGACCGCTGTTAGTGTTTCGGCAAAATTATGCGCAATTTTGGTTCGCAAACAAAATCAAAATGTTTCCGATTTGAGTAATTTTTCGGTTGAGATTTACGAACTGATTTTTACACAAAGTTTTTAAAAATGATTATCGAAAAAGCCCGAAACTTTTGTGTTTTCGCAGATTTTAAACTTGCTGAACACTAACGGTTTCTGGCTAGATTTCGTGGCGGCTTGGTTACCGAGTTTTCTCCGCTAGCACAAAACGAAAATAGAAAAATAAAACGAACAATTTACCGAAAAACAGCCATGGAATTTAGCCAGTGTTATAGGCTGCCCTTGTTAAATTTAGTTAGTAGACTATTAAATTTCTTGAAGATTTTGATTTATAAAATTCTCTATCCTATTTGCTTGCTCTCGATATGTCATAATACAATTGCCGACATATGTCGCTAAATTTACAGGAACAGCATTTCCAATTATTTGTTCTAGAGTTGTTTTGTTTAAACCATTCCAATTAAATGTTCTAGGAAAGGTTTGTATATACGATCTTTCTAATGAAGTTAAAGGCCTTACGAATTCTAAATCTCTTGTAGAATCTCCGGGATGTGATACATATTTTGGTGGAATTGGTCTATTTACTCCTCGAACAGTTGGGCTAGGTTCGTCAATACTAAAAATACCTCGACGAGCGTAACTCCTTGCATGTCGATAATAATGTTCAATTTCAAGATGCTCGCCCAAATAATCTCTAATAGTCATACTGTTTCTAGATTGACCTTGTAATAATGTTTCTGCTAAAAAATTGTCAACAGCTCCAAGTTGGCCAATCAAAAACATTCTTTTTCTTTTTTGAGGCACGCCACATTTACTTGCGTCAAGAACCATTTCAGTGAAACCATAACCAGCTTCTTTTAGAAGCCTTTTTGCTTCAACAAAAATCTCTGTTTTATTGATTCTGTCAACATTTTCCATAAGAAACCATTCAGGCATAACTCCTGTAATGATTTGTGCATATGAAATAGTTAAATCCCCGCGAGTTCCATTTTCGTTTCTTTTTCCAGCGCTTGAAAAATCTTGACAAGGCGGTCCACCAACAATAATGTCAGGATTAAATTGATTGATATGATTAATTGCACCATTAACATCAGACAGGTCAAATTCAAAAACGGGATGATTAAAGTTTTGTTGATAGATACTCACAGCAGCATTCCAATTTTCATAGGCTGCCAAAACATTAAATCCAGCGTTCTCTAATCCTAAAGAAAGTCCGCCACATCCAGAAAATAAATCAACTGTCCTCATAGTTTACAATTTAAAATAAATCAGCAGAATTTGCTAATACCGCGTCAAAACGTCTTTCTGGAGAAAGCAGCATTTGACCACCACCTAAAATTATATTTTTTATCTCTTGTTTTGTTATCCTCGGCCTAACAAGTTCTTCACAATTCATCAACACATTAGTTTTTCTTCCAGATACTGAAAAAGCCTTATCATTTTTAACTGTATAGGTTAACTTTTGAAAAATATCTTTAGAATCAAAATTCCCTCTGATATAGAATTCATTGAGCATAAAGAACAATTGTATTAGTGCTCTTGTTGGCCTATTTACAGGAACAGTTGGGTCTAATGGAACTGTAGCTGATTCGGTCATAAATAGTTTAGTAAAGGCAAGGTCAGACCAAACAAATACATCTAAACAGTTGTCAGCTAAAACAGGTCTTTTGCCTAATGTTTTCCATATAGGTTGGATAATTGCAGGTTTTTGTTTGTCGAGATTATCAGTTATCAAGTTGTTCATGATTGACCAAATTTCTCCAATTTTTGGGTTAACTTGAGCTGCTTCAGTATAACTTGCAATGTTTCCAAAACCATTTTGACCGAAGTATTTTTTTAAATCTTTTCGATTCTCTTTGTAAATTGAAGCTAGACTACAAGCTAAAAAATGTATCGAAGGCATTCTGATAACAATTTCACTACCATATTTTTCTTCTGAAAGATTGTGTGTACTTTCATCTGGCAATGTGGTCAATTTTACTTCATAACCTGCTAAAATTTCTGAAGTTTTATGATTCATTAGCATTAAATCTACACTTGGAGGATTGTTCAAGGTTAAAGTTTGGAATGGAGTAAATGAAGATTCAAATGAATAATAAAGAGATTCATCTAAAGGATTTAGTACAAAAAGTTCTTCACCTGAAATATATTTATGTTCAATAGAATTATTTGCTCCCATTTTTAAATAAACAGGGCTTTTCCCAACACTATCCATATATGCTATTAAGGCAGCTGGAAAAGTTGAATTGAATTTATTTTTTCCCCAACTATCAGGTTTTGATATATCCCTGTTTGAATGTTTTATTCCGAATAATGCTGGCTTTTGTTCCATTAACCTATTGCGTTTCTTTTAAAGAATTTAAATTTTCAAATCACCGCAAATATATGTTTTTTGGATCAAGAAAGGCTAAATAAAAGAGAAGCTTTAATAGCCTTTTTAAGTCGGAAATTAATTCACGTTTGTTTTTTACGCTCGATTTTTTTTAGGGTTGCCTATAACGTGTTGCGCATAGGCGAACGTTGCGGAACAGCGAGCCGCGTATGCTCCGCTAAGATAAAATTTTTACGTGAAAACCAAACATAAAGCCAACAAAATCCAGCAATGGCGCTTCATGCGCGGTTAGTGGCTGGCAGTCTTAATTTTCATGTAATTATCCGGAGTCATTACAGCCAATAAGCTATTTTTGAAATCTTTCGTATTTCTAGTTAGAATCAAATCTATTTCTTTGTCCAATTCAGCTGAATAGTTTTGTAGAGCATCTTCAAAATCTTTAAAATCTGAGTTCAGCGCCCGGACAATTACATCTTTATCCATTATTAATACTTCCGTAATTGAAACTAGTAATTTTAGTTTCTCGATTACTTTTTCATGCTTCGCTGTTTGTCTAAGTAAATAGTAAACATTGCTTATAATTACTGGAGTTACAAAACCTTTTATTTCTTTTGATTCGCATAATGATAAAATTTTAGCTGCATTTTCTGCGAACGGTTGTCTATCAAAAAAGAAATCAAGAATTATATCAGTGTCAATTAGTATCCTTGTCATTGATTATAGATATTTCTCAGATAGTCGATTAGATAATTCTTTTTTGTAGTCAAAATCTTTTGGAGCTGTAAAAGAACCTTTAAGAGATTTCACAATTGGCGTTAACTCGATTTCACTAGGATTATTTTCTTTTGTGAGAGCCTTGAGATAATTTTCAATTAAGCTTGACAAACTACGCTCTTTATCTTTTGCATATCTTTTCGCTTTTTCAATCACGCTTTGCTCTATTGTCAAAGTTAACTTGGTATTCATGATTCTGAATTTTAAAATTATCAGGCAAATATATTTAGATATTTTTTTACGTGCAAATATTTTTTGAAAAGCACGTGTTTCTAGTTTGTTGCTTTCTGCTTGCCACTAACGTTTTGCGGCCATATCTTGTGGCGGAAAGGCGACCCGCGTACGCTCCGCTAAGCTAAATAAAAAACGTGAAAGCTAAACATAAAGCTAAGAAAATCCAGCCATAAGTTATGACCGCTGTTATTGCTTGACAAAATTATACGCAATTTATGTCAGCGCAGACAAAATCAAAACATTCAAAATTGAGAAAACATTCGGTTGAAAAATCTCGAACCAATTTTCACACAAAGTTTTTTAAAAATGATTATCGAAAAAGCCCAAAACTTTTGTGTTGACTTCCGATTCAAAATTGTTAAGCAATAACGTTTTGCGGCCATATCTTGTGGCGAAAAAGCGAGCCGCGTACGCTCCGCTAAGCTAAATAAAAAACGTGAAAACCAAACATAAAGCAAAGAAAATCCAGCCATAAGTTATGACCGCTGTTAGTGTTTCGGCAAAATTATGCGCAATTTTGGTTCGCAAACAAAGTCAAAATGTTTCCGATTTGAGTAATTTTTCGGTTGAGATTTACGAACTGATTTTCACACAAAGTTTTTAAAAATGATTATCGAAAAAGCCCGAAACTTTTGTGTTTTCGCAGATTTTAAACTTGCTGAACACTAACCTGATGCGCATAGGCGAACGTTGCGGAACAGCGAGCAGCGTATGCTCCGCTAAGATAAAATTTTTACGTGAAAACCAAGCATAAAGCTAACAAAATCCAGCAATGGCGCTTCATGCGCGGTTAGTGGCTGGCAATCTTATTCATTGTTAAGTTTCAGGATCTCATTTACAACTT
The DNA here is from genome assembly GCF_018413465.1 of Flavobacterium sp. CYK-55. GTDB lineage: Bacteria > Bacteroidota > Bacteroidia > Flavobacteriales > Flavobacteriaceae > Flavobacterium. The sequence goes on along the minus strand of NZ_JAHCDK010000009.1, from coordinate 35,124 downwards.
CGCTTGATATTCGAAAATTTGTTGACAGTAATTTCTCAATTAAGGGTTTCACTTTCGGAATAATTGACTGCTCTTTAGCCTTGTGAATAATTCCTAGTGTTCCGGTTGTCTTGAACATTAATTTTGATGCCAATTTTCGTGCTTTTAAATCATCTAACAATAAAAGCACATCTTCAAGTTCAGCTGCTAATGCTAATGCACTAGCTTCACCTCGATCTACTTGTGTTTCAAGAAATTTTTGGTATTTGGTATCTTTTACGGATTGTACAGCAATCCATTCAGGTAATTCTTCTCCGAATTCTTCAGCGATTTCTGGCGTGGTAGTTAATTGTCCGTAAACTTTTTCTAAAAGATCAAACTCATTAATCTTAGAAAATAAAATTAAAGTGCTCGTATCAGATATTACTATTTTATGCATTTGCTATATCTCTACGTAAATCTTCTATTGAATTGCTGAATATTGAAACACCGTATCTTCCTAATATTTCTAAAAATGCTCTCTTAGTAAGTCCGGCTATTTCTGCAGCTTGACCAGCGGATAGTTTAGCATCTTCGTAGAGTTTAGCTGCTATTATCATAGAAAAATCATAATCTTTCAACTCGACACTATCAGGTATATTTAATTGAACTACTCTCATTTTTTTTCTTTTTTTCAAATGTACAAAATCAATATTCTAGATTTTCGGTTTTGTGTTTTTTTTTTTGCTTGCCACTAACGGTTTGCGGCCATATCTCGTGGCGAAAAAGCGAACCGCGTACGCTCCGCTAAGATAGAATTTCTACGTGAAAAACAAGCGTAATGCTAAGAAAATCAAGCCATGAGTTATGACCGCGGTTATGGGCAGGTTTGTTATCTTTCTTTTACTCAAGAATAATCTTTCCAGTCTTTAAAACTTTTGATTCTTTGTTTAGTTGATAAAAATAAACGCCGGAACTTAATCCTTCAAGTTGAATAATAGTTTTAGAGGAATTAACTGTAGTCTCTTTTACTAGTTTTCCATGAACATTAGTAATTGATAATTTTAAATTTTCAGATAAATCATATCCTGAAAAATCAAAGTTCACGACATCTTTTGTCGGATTTGGATATATAGAAATTTTATTGGCAGAAAAATCACTTTTTGTCCCTAATGTAACTTCGCATAAATTTATTACTTGTACAGGATTGGTTTTAAGTTCGGTTGTTCCGTCTCCCAATTGTCCAGTGCCATTGTAGCCACATGCCCATACTGTCCCATCGTTTTTTAGAAATAATGAATGATTTCCTGCAGCTGCAACGGCGGTAATGCCTGAAAGGGTAGTTATCCGATTGGGAGAATGCCTATCAATTGTTGTCCCAATGCCTAGTTGACCTGCGTCATTGATGCCACACGCCCACACCGTCCCATCGTTTTTTAGAAATAAAGAATGATCTATTGCAGCTGAAATACTCGAAATATTGGAAAGCGAGCTTATCTGAACTGGGGTATACCTATTATAAGTTGTGCCGTCACCCAATTCCCCTCGACCATTCCATCCGCAAGCCCAAACGGTACCATCATTTTTTCGGAATAAAGAGTGATTTTCACCTGCTGCAATAGCTGTAATACCTGAAAGCGCAGTAATTTGAATAGGCGTATACCTGTTTATGTTTGATCCGTCACCTAATTGTCCCCAAGTATTGTTTCCACACGCCCAAACTGTACCGTCATTTTTTAAAAAGAGTGAATAATTACCTAAAGTTGCGATGGCTGTAATATTTGAAACAATACTCACCTGAACAGGTGTGTGTATTTCTTCAGTTGAACCATCACCTAATTGGCCATAATTATTGCTGCCACAAGACCACACCGTGCCATCGTTCTTCAGAAAGAGTGAATGATTACCTGCAGCTGCAATGGCAATAATTCCTGAAAGAGAATTTATTTGAACGGGGGAAAGTTTACTTATATTAGTATTATCACCCAATTGTCCAGAACTATTATATCCACAAGCCCAAACTGTACCATCATTCATCAAAAACAGTGAGCTGCCATTTTCCCCAGCAGAAACGGCTTTAATGTCGGAAAGAGAACTCATTTGTACAGATATAAGATTATTATCAAGACTTGTTTGACCTAATTGTCCAGATATATTACTTCCGCACCCCATTACAGTACGATCATTACAGAGAAATAAAGAATGTGCCCCTCCAGCAGAAATGGATTGAGAATTTGCAAATGGGCTCAATAAATATAAAGTGGAAAGAATTGCAACAGAGATTGATTTTAGTAATAGTTTTTTCATTTTGTATATTTTATAACTTGGTTAATTGATGTTGTAGTTGAATAAAGATAAGAAAAACTTAATTAAAGTATTTCTATTCGTTTAAAGTAAACTTGCCCATAACGGTTTGCGGCCATATCTCGTGGCGGAAAAGCGAGCCGCGTACGCTCCGCTAAGCTAAACAAAAAACGTGAAAACGAAACTTCCGGTTAAGAAATTCAAGCCATGAGTTATGACCGCGGTTAGCAGTTCGCCCATTTATTAGCCATTTTTTGTAGCTTTTGAAATGATCAAGTCATCTTCTATTTTCAACATTGCTAGGAATAATAATTTCAAATATGTAAAATATGAGTATTCATGTTTTTCTAATTCCTCTGGGTTTGCTTGTGTACCGTGCAGATAACTATTTCTTAAATCTAAACCATTAGTAAATTCACTTTTGTTCAAGAAATAATTAAAATATGCTTGCTCTGGTTTTGAAAATAACGAACTCTCTAATAAAATAATATTTTCATTTTCCATTTTTTTGACTTCCTGTCGAAGTTCTAATGAATAACGATAAAATGAGGCAACCTCATTAGTATATAAATCTTTCAAAATTATTAACCTAGCTGGATTATTAATTTGTATAAAATCATCACTGTCAACTGAGATAAATCCTTTGTCTATTAGATAGTTTAATTTTGGTTTTTGATATTCTTCATAATTACCAAATTTTACTTGTTCATGTGCGAGTAAATCAAAAAAGGTATGATATTTTTTTTCTTTGAATGGCTCAACATAAGCAAGTAGGGTTTGATCTGAGAAAAATAAATTTGAACAACCAACCATTTCTTTGTTGTTTTCATTAAAATAAATATACTTGTTTTGGTTTAGGCTTGGAATATCTTTTATTGTAGATGGTGAAGATGATATTTGTAAAAGTTCAAAATCAATATTTCCATCTTCAACAAATAGCTTAAATTGTTTTAATGCTGATTCAAATTCAGGAGCTAATAATCTTACTTTTTCAAAGTATGATTTAGCCGAAGGAATTGAAAAACGTGCGTTTTCTGCAAATTCATATTTTTCTTGAAATGCGCTAGTAAAAACGTGATGTAAAATATTTTCTAATGAGTTGCCCAAATCATTAACCACTTTATTATATGCTACAATTTGGACATGTGATGTCATTTCTAACAAACTAAATGAAGTACCACCTCGATATTCATTTTGGGAATGAATACCCATGATTCTTTCAAATACGCCCATTTGATTTTTCTTGCTGACAAGATTTATTCGGTTCTGAATGTCAAGATACTCAAATAAAGTTTTGAAATTTTTAAATAGTGAATATGGATTATTGTTTTGCTTTATAAAATCTAAACTGTATGAATAATTTGCAATAAAGTCATCATCAATAAATCCTTCTTTTAGTTTAGTAGCATTCTCAGGAAAACTAATTGAAACGCCATATTTCATCCCGCCTTTTTCTGCAAAAAACTTTTCCGTTTCACTTTTGTGTAAACGTTTTGCTTTTAACCTTGTTTTGTCGGAAATTTTAAAATCATTTCGATTCCTTACATTTTGTATTAGTCCAAGATAATTATAATTCGCATCGCTAGAATCTATATAATTTGAGATTATATTTTCCTTATCTTCAACAGTTAAGCTTTTGGGAACGAACTTCTGAGTCTTATTGAAATCTTCTTCAACCTCATAAATTGAAAGCAAGATTTCAGCAGATTGGGGATAGGTTAACAAGAAATTTTTTAGTTCAATGTTATAGTGTTCAACAATACTTTTGTGAGTTAGAATATTATGTATTAAGTGAGGTTCTTTTGAGAGAATGTTATTAAAATTAGTTTTTGAGATTCGCTTAAATACACTTTGATTGCTAACTAACTCCCATAGTGAACTCATATATTCTCTAGTCGTCTTTTCATAAATATCGATAACATTATCATCATTAACATTAGACAAAAATTGCCCAATTACTTTTCCATATTCAGTTGCTTTTTGTTTGAAATTAGTAATATCTTCTTGTGTCCATCCTAACAAATAAAGCTCATTATCGATATACTTTTTTATATTGTATAGTTCTAAAATATCATTAATATCAGTGTAGTTTGATTTTGTAGGATTTCTTAAAATATTTTCTCCCTTTTTCAATTGCATACTACCAGCCATATCTTCTTTTGAATAAAACACCACTTTGTTTAAATCACTTTTTCGCATATACGTTTGATTTGTTATGTTGACTGAGTTCTTGGGTGACTGCTAACGGTTTGCGGCCATATCTCGTGGCGGAAAAGCGAACCGAGTTTTCTCCACTAAGATAGAAAGTTCTTCGTGAAAATAAAGCTTCCGGCTAAGAAAATCAAGCCATGAGTTATGACCGCGGTTAGCGGTTCGTTGTTTTATTTATCTAATTTTTTTCCAAAGCAAATAGCTTTTTCATTGCCAATATATTTTCCAAAGTTGGGTATTTGTTTATAGTCGTTTTTTAAGTAGAAATCACAAGCCTCTAGATTTAATTTTCTCGTTTCAAGCCATATTTCTTTGTAATCTAACTCTTTTGCTTTATTTTCAAGATAGCCTAAAACACTTTTGCCAATACCTTTCCTATTATACTTAGAGTACATTCTTTTCAACTCAGCTATTTCGTTTGAGATTGGTCTGATTGCTCCACAACCAACCGCTTCATTTTCAAATATGGCCTTTACGAAAACTGATTTTGGGTTTTCTTCGTCCCATTCTTGAAATGAATTTTTTCCAGTATCTCCAAATCGTTTTCCAAGTTCAGTTGAAAGATTTTCTATTAGAGGCTTTATTTCAGAGTCTGTTGGTTTTGTTTCTATAAGTTGAATTAACATAACTTTTAATCAATAATTATTTTTCGATTTACAATGACCGCTAACGTTTTGCGGCCATGTCTTGTGGCGGAAGAGCGAGCCGCGTACGCTCCGCTAAGCTAAACAAAAAACGTGAAAACCGAACATAAATCCAACAAAATCAAGCCATAAGTCATGACCGCGGTTATGAGAAGTGCTAAGGTTTTACCCTCGTGATTTGATTATCTTTTAAAATCACAAGTTCACTGTTCATTTTCTTTTTGAACTCAATTAGTTTATCATAAACTTTGTCCATTCCTTCCAAAATTTTAGCTTGGTTCGGTGTCATTTTATGCGTTTCCATGATAATAATTTTTGAGTTTAGTGAATTTATTTTCATTAAAAATATCAATCTCTGTTTCTAAAGTTTTTTTAGCAATTAAGTCATGCTTTCCTTCAGAATTGTCGAATATCATAATTTCGTCAGCAATTGGCAAATAAATATCAAATAGATTTTTTATCCCATTGATATATCTACGTTTTATAACATCTGTTTCAATATTATGGCCGCCTTCGAGAACTCTCGTTTTGACGCGCTCAATTGCTAACTCAACATTTTGCAGCCAAAAGAATAAAAGAGTTACATTATAATTTTTATTTTTTGCTTCGATAATCTTCGACTTATAACTTTTAGTTGCCAATGTTGTTTCAAAAGCAAAATTTTCATTTGTTTCTAGTAGCTCATTTATTCTCTTAAGCATTATTTTTCCAGCTTCAAAAGAAACTTTCTCTGGTTGAAATGGCGATAATCCTTTCGCAATTTCATCAGCGTTTACAAACTCTTTACAATCTAAAATTTCAGGTAAAATAGTAAATGAAGCTGTGGTTTTTCCAGCACCATTACAACCTGCGATTATGTAAAGATTTTTTTTCATGCCCAAAGATATCAATTTGATTTTACAATTTGATTCTGGACGCTCTCAAATAGCATTTCTCATAACGTTTTGCGGCCATGTCTTGTGGCGGAAAAGCGAGCCGCGTACGCTCCGCTAAGATAGAATTTTGTTCGTGAAAAATAGGCTAGAAGCTTGAAAAATCAAGCCATAAGTCATGACCGCTGTTACTGGAAGCCTTACTTTTTTAAATTATCAGGATTTCTACGACTATCAAATATTGTGAGAATTACAATGACAGTTTTATGAACTTCATAAATAATAAGATAATCTCTAACAATTTTTATTCTAGCCTTTTTGTCTTCAGTCAATTTTCCGACAGTTGGATATTCAGAAATAAACTTTACAGCGTCTTTGAATAAGCTATTGAGTTTTCGACTGTACAGAACAGATTTGTTGTTTTCAATCCAAAACTCAAGAATTTTAATTCTATCATTTTTGGCTTTGAGTGACCAAATTATTTCTCTTTTAGCCATTCCTCAATTTCATTATTTACTTGATCGTTGGTCATGTATTGGCCATTTTTGATTTGTTCACGAGCTTCGGCAATGGCTTCCTTTTGAACCTTTGTTAATTTAAAAAGATTCGCATCATTATCATGATTTAGAAAATTATACATTTCTTCAAGTAAATTCTTATTACTTGAAAGATTTATTTCTTCAATCAATCTTTTTCTTATCTCAACAGTTCTCATAGAAATCAATTTATTTGTTGCTAATATAGTAAAATAAGTTTTGATTTTTTTATTCGGTTTTTGCGCGAAGCAAGCTTTCCAGTAACGTTCTCTTGCTAGGCGAACGTTGCGGAACAGCGAGCAGAGTTTGCTCCGCTAAGATAGAATTTTCTCGTGAAAAACAAGCGCAAAGCCAACAAAATCAAGCAATGGCGCTTAGCAAGTGTTAGCAGATGTTTTACTTTTCACAGCCATATTTTCCGCCAAAATAATTCTCTACAAAATATCTTAAGTGAATTTTTGAATTTTCTCTAAAATTACTAAAGCTTCTCAAACTTTTATTTATCTCTACACTACAAATATATTGTTTGGGATTCGGACCACTAGTATTTATGATACCAAAAGATTTAACAAACCATTCCTTTTTGTAAACCAAATCTAGGTATAATATATCGGGACTAAAATCAGTATTTCTTTGGATTATCCTAAAACCTTTTTCGTTTGATTGAATATTATTAGCTTCTAAATATATGTTCTCAATTTTAGGACTTGTAATTACGAAACTACTATCTCTAAAACAATCAATAGTACATATTTTTGACTTTTTAGAATTGTAAATAATACAAATATTTTTTAAAGATTTTATTTTCGAATCATTTTCTACTAATAATGTTTCAGTAATTGAGTCGCCTAAAACATCGAAATAATATTTTTCACTTTTATCAGTTTTAATCGTCCTATTTTTGTTTTCGCAAGAAGCGAGAACTATTAATAAGCTGAACAATAAAGTTAAATATATTTTCATTTGTCTCAATTTACCACTTTAGTTCTAAAAATATCTGCTAACGTGTTGCGCATAGGCGAACGTTGCGGAACAGCGAGCAGCGTATGCTCGGCTAAGATAAAATTTTTACGTGAAAACCAAACATAAAGTCAACAAAATCAAGCAATGGCGTTTATGCGCTGTTATACGACGCTTTTCATTTTAGTAAGTTGTATTTCAATAGCTTTCCACATTTTAATCAATATTCGAGTTTCGTTTTGCGCTTCTAAGTAAATAATTTTTCCGGTTTCGGTTAATGAAAACTTTTTTGATTTTTTTAAAACAAGATTATTTTGGATTAGCCAAGTTATAGATTCTTGTAATTCATTTTGAGTCGGAATAGAATGATTTATTCCATCCGCAATTTGTGAAATTTCAGCAAAGTTTGTTGGAGCTTTTTCGGATGAAATTGCTAAAGCTAAAAAAATCCATGATGTCGTTTCCAGTTTCGTCATAAAGTGTCGTATAACGTTTTGCGGCCATGTCTTGTGGCGAAAAAGCGAGCCGCGTACGCTCCGCTAAGATAGAATTTCTACGTGAAAAATAGGCGAGAAGCTAAGAAAATAAAGCCATAAGTCATGACCGCGGTTAGCAGAGGTTTAAACACTCTCAACTCGAATTTTTTCGCTATCTAATCTTATATCTAAAAAGAATCTAACTAAAGGATGTAAATTTTGGTCGTTAAGTTTAAGTAATCGTCTTTTACCTAACCTTTTGTCTAAAACAGCTAACATATTTATAATTGGACTTTCATGAAGTAAGCATTCTTCGATATTCATTTCTAAATATGCATAACAGCAGTTGGTTAAATCATATTTCGAAAATTCTCCTTTTTCGATTAGTTTTCCAGACGTTCTTTCGTTATGAATTTTTTCCAAAGTAACGCAATTCGTTGGCGTAGTATCGTGATATACTAATCTGTTTATATGAAATGAACCTAAAGTAGAAAAATCTACGACTTCCTCACCATCAACGGTTATCCATCCGCGATTAGCGATTTCTCCTGCATACCAATCTTTTGTATATGTTGTAGTGTAGAGTTGAATTCTTCCTTTTAACCTTTCGGCAAAATGATTTTCAACATTTTTCTTTATTTTGCTCCACATCATAATGTTCTTGTTTATTTCAAAAGTTGAATAAATCTCTGCTAACGTTTTGCGGCCATATCTTGTGGCGGTAAAGCGAGCCGCGTACGCTCCGCTAAACTAAATAAAAAACGTGAAAACCAAACATGAAGCTAAGAAAATCCAGCCATAAGTTATGACCGCTGTTAGTGTTTCGGCAAAATTATGCGCAATTTTGGTTCGCAAACAAAATCAAAATGTTTCCGATTTGAGTAATTTTTCGGTTGAGATTTACGAACTGATTTTTACACAAAGTTTTTAAAAATGATTATCGAAAAAGCCCGAAACTTTTGTGTTTTCGCAGATTTTAAACTTGCTGAACACTAACGTTTTGCGGCCATATCTTGTGGCGGAAAAGCGAGCCGCGTACGCTCCGCTAAGCTAAATAAAAAACGTGAAATCTGAACATAAAGCAAAGAAAATCCAGCCATAAGTTATGACCGCTGTTATTGCTTGACGCTTTTAAGTTCAAAGTTTGCGACCAGTTTTCACGCACAGTTTTGTTTCGCCGGAATTGCTTCAACGCAAAGCTTTAAAAAAATAAAAACATGTTGCGAAGCAAATTAATTTTTAGCGCTGTTGACACGCAAAGTTTTCGTTCCGATTTTCACGCAAAGTTTTGCCAGCGTTTTCTCCAAATTGAAAAATGAAAAAGGCGAGAAGTTGGTTTCCAAAATTCGCGACAAAGTTGATTAAGATTTTCAACAGCGCGATTTAAAAGTTCAAATTGGCAATTGCGGAAGTTCGTTTTTTGCGGCTCGAAAATGCGTTTAGCAATAACGGTTGCGGGTTTGCTCAGTCACGGTAATTTGGAACAGAGTATAATCCGTTAGATGAAACAAACATATGGAAAATATATCTTTCTTGAACACTGATGCAGTTATTGTGCAAACCTGCTGTTGTGCGGAGTTGACACTACAAATCCCTAATAAAAAAATCTAGTTACCGTATTGTTTAACAATGAGATAGGTCATTCTTCTCAACGTAGTTGCCAGTAAAAACGTTAGATAAATGATTTCAAATTATTTGTTTTATGTCTGATAAATCACAGTAATTTCAAATCTCATTGGTTGTTTTTTTTGCTTTGCTGCGTTAAAAGAAATTTAGTTTATCCGACAACAAACGTTTAATGTCTTTTAAGTTCACCAGTAGACTTGATACTCAATTTTATTTCTTTTAACTTCGCCAAGCTTTTGTCTAGCGCTAGCTATGAAAATGCAATTTTCAGCTATCTCATAGCCAAAAGCTTGAGCTGGAAAATCAAACAATCTTTTCCACCGCAAAGCAAAAAAAGCGGCCAATATTTATCAACGTTTTTGCTGAGCAATTGCGCACAACGTTTGGCGGCCATGTCTTGTGGCGGAAAAGCGAGCCGCGTACGCTCCGCTAAGATAGAATTTTATTCGTGAAAATAGGCTAGAAGCTAAGAAAATAAAGCCATAAGTCATGACCGCGGTTACCAGATGTCGTAGTTTATTCAAAGGCAATTATATATCTGTTTAAGCCATTAACCTAAATATTTTGTAAGATAGATTAAGATAATGCCAGCTATAACCGCCACGACGATTTCAACAATGTAAGTTTTTGTCTTTGATTCTTTAGATTCAATTATTTTGACCTCTTTTACTTTTTTAGGTTTTTTGGGCTTCCTGATTTTCTTTTGCTCTTTCTCATCAAGAAATCTATAATCAAACCAGCCGCCTATATTTTTTACCCGCTCTCCAAACGGAGTTAATTTAATCGTATTAAAATCATTGTCTTTCAATTCTATTAAACCTAATGCCTTTGCCTCGTTTAAAGCGGTAAATATGTCAATAGGGATAAATCCATTTTTTCGTGCATAAGCTTGAACATCAACAGTTCTAAATTCTGAATTGAAACTATTTACGATCATGTTAATAAAATCATCTTCTCTCATAATTTTCTGACTTTGATTGTCAAATGTAATGAAAAGTCATGACCAATAATCAGGGTTAATTTTTGGTTATACTAGTATATCATAGCCTATTCAAAACTATTCAGTATCAGTTTTACTCTTTCTGATTTGAATAATTCCGGCAGCTATGAACGCAATTCCAGCTATTATTTTTACGTAGTCTACAGTTGACCATTCGTCTGTATCTAAAATTCTGATTATTATAAAAATGATTCCTATTAAAATCAGCGGTATTCCTCTCTTATTTTCTTTCATAATTGATTTAGTATTTTTTAGATTTAGTTGATTCTGTCCTATGTTTTTTAACGATATCTGGTAACGTTTGGCGGCCATGTCTTGTGGCGAACAAGCGAGCCGAGTACGCTCCGCTAAGATAGAATTTCTACGTGAAAAATAGACTTGAAACTAAGAAAATAAAGCCATAAGTCATGACCGCGGTTGGCAGTAGTACTTTATCTTATTCGGTTTGTATTTTCTCTTTCTGAATCAATAAATTTTGTTTGAATTATATTTTTTAAAAAATTAGTATTTGCATTTTCATTAAGCACCAAAATTTTTAGTTCACCAGAATAGTGAATATAAAATAAGTAATTCTCATTTTCATCAATAAAATTAAAGTCAAAAAATCCTCCGTCGCATTCAGTAACAATTTGAAAATTTCTAATGAAATTCTCCATTTCCTTGTTTTCAACTTTTACGCCTCCATTAAATCTTTTTTCAATTTTATGGCTTTTGAAATATTCAACAGCTTTTATTAATGGTTTGTAATCTTTTCTCGATTCTGTCAACTTCGAAATCCAAGGTTTATTCATTGCGCCCAAAAAGATGAGTTTGTCAATATTTAGATTTCTTGTAAGTAAAATAATTTGACTCGGTAATTTTTTCTCAAATTCTTTTTGCAATTTCAACCAATAAAAAGAATGTATTTCAGGATAATAATATACGTTACTGTTAGTTACTTTTTCGTATTCACAAAGCGGTAACTTTCGATATTTTATTATGCAGATATCTCTTGAAATTTTTTCTATCATCGTTTTTTTGTAGTATTACTGCCAACGTTTTGCGGCCATGTCTTGTGGCGGAAAAGCGAGCCGCGTACGCTCCGCTAAGATAGAATTTTGTTCGTGAAAAATAGGCGAGAAGCCAAGAAAATATAGCCATAAGTCATGACCGCGGTTACCAGAAGTGTTTACTTTAATTCATAAAGTTTGTTTTTAAAATCTTCTAGTATATATACTTTATCAAATTCTGTTTCGATTTCAAATTTCAAGCTTTTGTCCATATCGAATGAACTATTTCCTGTGCTTCCAATAACCAATAGTAACCATTGTATATTTCCCGAGTTTTTCTTGTAATTGGATATTTTACTTTCTTTTTTTCTTATTGCTTTCTCGATTGATTCTATATCAATTTGTTTTACCCAATATGCGCCTAAATTTACTTCAATATTTTTAAGTGTATGCGGATACTTCGATATACTTTCAATTAATTCGTTTTCAATAAAGTTATTGTTTACGACATATTCTTTTACAATCTTTTTTACAGTTTCAATTAATTGATTCTTGTTTTCTAATTTAAATTCAATATTTGGATGTAAATAGCAATTAGCTAAAAAATTTGGTATTTCTGGATCATTCTGTAAATCTGATTCAGCTCGGAGGAAAATGTTTTCGAAGAAGCCTTCTTTTTCTTTTGCAATTTCATCTATTACTATTTGATGTTCGAGTCCAATTTTTTGAGAATTATGGCTCAATATAAAATCTGGAATTTCTGTTGTTTTGTCAATATGAATTTCGTTGTTAAAGAATAATAGAAACTTTCCAACATGACATATTTCCAAAATTTTTTGATGATTTTTGTATTGATTATTGATAAGAGATTCAAGATGACTGTTGATTTTGTCTCCTAATAATTTTAAATTTTCGTCTAAAGATTTATTATTCTCGATTTCTCTCATAACATTTCTGGTAACGGTTTGCGGCCATGTCTTGTGGCGGACGAGCGAGCCGCGTACGCTCCGCTAAGATAGAATTTTGTTCGTGAAAATAGGCTAGAAGCTTGAAAAATAAAGCCATAAGTCATGACCGTGGTTAGCTGGAGCCCGACTTATTTATTATAGTTTTTCCGCAAATGCAATTACATGTCCATCCATGTCTGAAAAATAACAAACTTTATCGCCCCAATCTCTATTTTGAATTGAGCTAATTAATTTCGCTCCACTTTTGATTGCATTTTCAAATTCAAGCTCAATATTTTCAACATACAAATATAGTTCACATCTAGGAATTCCATTTCCAAGTTCAGGATTTGGCAATTTGTCCATTAATATTTTAGCGATACTTTTATTAGGCATTAAACCTAATTTGCAATTTTCAGCAATTACAAATTCAGTCATTCCAGGAACATTTAAATCTGGATTTTTTCGAAATATATTTTGATAAAATTCAGCACTTTTTTGCTGATCGTTTACGTAGAAAATAGTTTCGACAAGTTTGATATGTTTCATTGCGTTTCGGTTTTTCACGGGTTGCAGCTAACGTGTTGCGCATAGGCGAACGTTGCGGAACAGCGAGTTGCGTATGCTCCGCGAAGATAGATTTTTTACGTGAAAACCAAGCATAAAGTCAACAAAATCAAGCAATGGCGCTTCATGCGCGGTTACCAGCAGTATTAATTTTTTACAGTTATATATTTATCATCCGCTTTCCATATTCTATATTCCACTGACCAACTTTCAGGAATATAAAATGGTCTTGCATAATAACTTTGATATTCGATAAAAATATCTTGGCTACTTATTATTTTTCGCTTTACTTTTTTTTCACTTTTACAATCCGAGCTCATTCCTTCAAAAATTTCTGCGGCATCACTTTCTATAACGTAATATGGATATCTTGAATTTTGAGGAATTCCATATTCTTCTTTTAAGTTTTTTCTGTTAAAGCTAAAACTTGCATTTGAACATTCTCCAACATTTGCTTCAAATGAAAATTTCACTTGTATTTTACAATCTTTTGAATTTTCTATTTTTGGAAGAAGTAAGTCAACTCTTTTAAAACCTTCTTTCGGTAGTGGATAAGTTGGAGTATTTTGAGCATTTAGTTTTACGCTAAAAATAAGTATTATTAAAAAAGTCTGTATTCTCTTCATAAGTTGTTGTTTTTAAGTTTGATGTGAAAATATTGCTGGTAACGTGTTGCGTATAGGCGAACGTCGCGGAACAGCGAATCGCGTACGCTCCGCTAAGATAATTTTTTTCGTGAAAATAATACATAAAGCTAACAAAATCAAGCGATGGCGCTTATACGCTGTTGGTGGTCAGGCAAAATATTATGCGCAATTTAGGTTCGCATACAAAGTCAAAATGTTTCCGATTTGAATAATTTTTCAGTTGATATTTTCGAACTAATTTTCACACAAAGTTTTTAAAAATCATTATCGAAAAAGCCCGAAACTTTTGTGTTGACTTACGATTCAAAATTGCTTGCCACCAACGTTTTGCGGCCATATCTTGTGGCGGAAAAGCGAGCCGCGTACGCTCCGCTAAGCTAAATAAAAAACGTGAAAACCAAACATAAAGCAAAGAAAATCCAGCCATAAGTTATGACCGCTGTTAGCAGCTGGCTTTTATTATTTCCAGAATTCTTTTTTCATTTTCATTATTTTCTCCGCTTGATATTACAAAAACGTTTCCTTTCTTTAGATCAAAAATACTTCTATATAATATTTTATTAAGTTTTAAAAAAACAAATATTTTTTCACCACCACTTTTTGAAATGAAAACTTTTCCACTAGAAAATGGTCGATTAGTATTAATTACCATAGCGTTTTTTTCAACTAATTCAATTTTCCAATCTTTTTGTTTAGCAAGTTCAGTAATTTTTTCAAAAACAGTTAAATCATTTTGCTCTGTTCTTATTGAAATAAGTTTCAGTCTACTTTTTTGATACAAGAAGCTTATTAAACTTAAAAAAGCAAAGATTATACAGATAATAACATTCGTTGATTCAAGTTCAGAAAAAGTAAATGTTTTCAGACCATTTGTGAAGCTAATCGCAAATACAATAAATAATAAAATCGAAACTCTGTAATGCTCTATACTTTGAAATAAACTCAGATGAATTTTTTCGTTTGAAATTGATTTTAATATTTGATAGTTGTTCATTTATGCAGTTTTTTTAAGCTTGCTGCTAACGTTTGGCGGCCATGTCTTGTGGCGGAAAAGCGAACCGCGTACGCTCCGCTAAGATAGAATGGTAACTATATACTTGTTTGCAGTAACGGCTAAACATTTATCTCGATGCTAATATACATCTTTTTTTTAGCCGCTAATTCAGTTTTGACCGATACGAAATTCAATCAGTCGGGGGTTGCTGCTTTACTGTTTTACCCGTGCGTTTACATTGCGCAAGGGAGTATTGAAGTAAAGCACTAAAAGCGATTAAATTTTGGCAACATTGCGCCTGACGGTATGTTCGCTTTGAAAGTGTAAATTTATTTAAAAAATATACATAAATGTTTTTTTTGCGATATCATTACAAAATATTTTTGGCAATAACTAAGAATTGTAACCCACTACTTTGAAACTTTTAAGCCGTCCTAATTGGGCGGTTTTTTTATTTCAGAATGCTTCGTTTTTGCTGCGGAAGTACAGCGTTTCTATGATTCAAAGATAGTTATTTTTTGAGTTCATATAATTTGTTTACATTAGTTTCGTAAACCAAATTATTAATGGACTTAAAGAGCCAATACGAAGCCTATGAAAATTCTAAACGGATTAAGCATATAGCCGATGAAGAAACGGCTAAAAGACTGAGTATTCCTGTTGGTTCAGAATATACTACATTTCCACCGCCAACTACGAAAGAAGAAGCGTTTGAAAGGCTTGAAAAATACACAGGGCTAATACATCTTGATTCACACATTAGAGGCTTCAAAACTTTTTTTCCAATCAATCAAAGAACACTTAATGATGAGTTGAAAAAACTGAATCAATTTATTGACAAAGCCGATAAGATTAACGTTACAGAAGCATTTACAAAGCGTGGAAGCAATCAATTAGAAACTCAATATTTTGAATACCTAAAATGGAAATATGATTTTTATAAAAATGAAACCTTTGATAATTTAGAAAGCTATTTTAATTTTTTTCCTACCGAGTTAGTGTTTGTTTATGGAAAGTACTTTTTGTATAAAAATTGGATTGAAGACCAAATCAAAAATATAAATCCAATTCAAGATACATCTAAAACTGAAAATGATTTAAAAGTAACTGCTATAGGGTCTAATGAAAATCCAGAGAAGTTAGAGAATAAATCACAGTATTTAGATATTATACAAGACCATTTAGAAGAAAATGACTTCGTTAATGACGGCAGTTATCAAAATTTAGTTAATGCTTTAGATGTATATTTTGATTTGGGAGTTTTCCCTCAGCCTACCATACAAATAAAGTTCAGCAGGGTAGCTAAGATAAAAATAGGTTGGGCATTAAACAACATTCATAGAGAAGCTAAACCAAATGAAGCACTATCTTATGAATACTTGAAATATGCAAAAGAAAATTTAAGCATTTTTAAGGAATATCCTTTAGAGGAAATGAATTTCAGAAAATCCAATTTATATAAAATGTTTACCCAAAAACCCAAGTAAAATAAAGCTGTCCAACAAATCCAACAAATCCAACTTTCTGCCCAATATTTCCAATTTTAGACCAACAAAACTATTCCCGTAATTTGTCTTGTTAAATAGATGAACTAAGGAAATTCCATTATTAATTTCTTCGGAAACGGTCACAAACAAAAAATCCCAAGTGCGGACACACTCAGGATTTTGTCTTAATGATTCACCTTGTAAACCAAATCATTATCTTATGTATTTCAAAAAATTCTTTCTAAGAATAACCTTTATAAAGATTTGCATCAACCGCCGTAAGTCTTCACATTAGAGAGCAGGCATTCTCGGGAAAAGGTCTCATTAGCCCTGCTAATGCTACCGAGTCTTAAAATTGGGAACGTGACAGCGTTCCCTTTTTCATTATACAAATTTAATATTTTTTCTTTTTACTTACTTCGTTTGGATCAACTTTTTTCTTAATCATTGCCGAAAGCGTATCATTAAAACGAGGTTTGTCAACCTTAATGTCTTCGGTCGGTTTTGGTATTTCCTCGTTTCCTTTGTTCTTATTTTTTGCCATGCACTAGGGTTTTATAGTCCAATCTTTTATTAGTTCCATTAGCCAAAGCTAAATCGAATAATGACCCGCAAGATAATGAACGGTTGTTATATCTGAAAGATGTTTCGTGTAAATAACGACCTAAGTGTTTGCGGCTCACTTGGTGATATGTACCAACGATAGTTCTTTTAACGTGTGACCAATAGTTCTCAAGGTTATTGGTGTGCGCATTCCCTTTCACATATTCCTCAACTTTGTGACAAACAAACTCATGTACATAGTCAGATTTTAACGCTCTGTAAGGTTTGTACTCGTCAGAGTAAATAGTGTTTCCGACTGCAACCTTTGAACGCATAATAGGCAAGACAACCGCGCCAGTTGTATTTACTACTGGAGTAGCGAACACTTTTCCGTCACGCTCCAAAATACCGATAACAGCAGCTTTAGTTTTTGTAGAACGACCTTGATTGTTTGGGGTTCTTTTATTCGCGTGTTTGTTTTGCTCAATTCCACCGATAAAAGTTTCGTCAACTTCAACTGGTTTAGTAAAAACAGGCGTTTCAACGTTGTATGATTCGCGGATTCTATGCAAGATAAACCAAGCTGTTGTTTGGCTTACTTTGATATTTTTAGCCAACGCGTATGAACTTGAACCTTTTTTATCCCCTGATGTTACCAAGTAAATAGCAAAAAACCATTTTTTCAAAGATATATTTGAATCCTGAAATATTGTACCTACTTTGATTCCAAACTGTTTACGACAACCATAACATTTGTAACGTTTTGTTTTACCTTTTAAAGTGTTTACTTTTTCAGATTCACAGTAAGGGCAAACTGGCACACCGTTCCAACGCAATAACTCAAAATGAGCCTCGCATTTAGCTTCTGTATCGAAATACTCTACTAATTCAATTAAACTGTCGAAATCTCTTATATCTTTTGTGGTTGCCATAACTTGTTTAGTTTGATGATGTAAATATACTACACTTTATTTACACTAACAAACATTTTTCGAGTTATTTTGTAATTATTATTAACTTTATTTACATTTGTCGAATGAGAGCGAACGTTTTTACAGTAACAAAAGACAACAAAGTGCTTTTTGTTGAATCAAATCTGAAAGACTTTTTAAAAGGTTTTGGATTGATTGAGCCTAACGCGCCTCATTACAATACGTTATACAAAAACTTTGCCATTAGCAACGTTTATGAAAAAGACGGATATTGTTTTCAAAAATTTACCGTAGAACAGATAAACGAGTTTGTTTCGAGTTCTGCAAACCCAAAATAAATTAGGCTGTTTTGCCCTCAAAAATTGAGAAAAAAGGCAAACTGAAAAACTTAATTAAAAATTGGGTTACAATTCTTAGTTATTGCCATATTTTTTATTTTGCGTGTAACATGAATAAAATAAATGCATGTATTTGTCAACATTTTTTAACAAAATGTAAGTTAAAACTTAAAAAAAAGTAAATTTACGGGACAAAAAATGGATTTTTTTACATTAAAATGTAAGCAAATACTTATTTATAGTGTTAAAATATACGCAAACACTTTAAGTTATCAACATTACTGCGTATATTTGTTGACGTAAATATACTTTTGCAACTAGAAAAAATAAGCATTTAGCGAGAAAGCAACGGTTATTTCGTTTAATTTAAAAAGTAGGAAGTTATGAACAATATTTTGGAGGACTTGAAAAGTTATTTCCGAGAAACTCCTCGAGAGAAAGTATTGAAAGACTGGAATGGCCTAGATTATTTGGATGAAGTTGGTCCAACAGTTGACGAGTTTTTAGAGATATCTAAAATTCTTTACGAGTACAGAGGACATTTTTGGAAAGAAGAAGAAAATTGTAATATATTAGCAAACCCGAAGTTTAACCTTCGGGTTTCTTTTTAAAACTTAAATTTAAAATATGAGCGAAAGGGCTGTATTCCAATTGAATAAATACTACTTTAATTCAGTTAAAATAGATTTAGACGAGAAAAAATCAAAAGACGTGAACGTTGAATTCAATCCTTCTGGCGTCTTCAATACTGAAAAATCTGAATACGAATTAAAAATTACTTTCTCAGCATATTCAGGAGAAAATAAAAACGAGTTTATTAGAATAGTTTGTATTGCTATATTTGGTTTTGATAATGTATCAAAATTAGAAGAAGTGCCGTCTTTTTTTTATAGAAATTCAATAGCAATACTGTTTCCATACCTAAGAGCGTTTGTTAGTACTGTAACACTTCAAGCAAATATACCTCCTATGGTATTGCCTACCTATAATTTATCAGAACTCGAAAAGCCTTTAAAAGAAAATACAATATCCAAATAATTAGATTTGAGCCGTAAAGTTTCAATTTTTCAAACTCTTGAAAATAGAGATAATCCTGACTATGTTGAGTACAATGGTCCTTTTATCTGTAAATGGACAAACGCTTGGCTAGGTACTGGGTATTATTTTTGGGAAGCTTTTGTAGAAAATGCTCATTGGTGGGGAAAGTCGCACCTAAATGGAAATTATATGATTTGCGAAGCAAATTGTTGTTTAAATGAAAATGAATATTTCGATTTAGTTGGAGATACAACTCACATGAAATTTTTTCATGAAACAGTATTAGAAATGAAAAAACAAGGCTTGATAAATAAAAAAACAACAGTGTCTAAAATATTACAACACATGAGAGATGTGTCTAAAGTTCTTAAAGTTGATGCGGTTAGAGCTTTTGGAATACATTCAATTAGTGAGCATTTGCACCCAAAAAATATATTTAGAATGCTGTTTGAACCAAATAAAAAACAGTACTTAGATTTTAAACCACCAATACAAATTTGTTTTTTTAAAAAAAGCGGTTTGAATATGTGTGGATATAGGGTTATTTATCCAGACGAATTTAATAATAATTATGTAGTATAATAAAGCCCTCAATTAGAGGGCTTTTCTTTTTGTTTATTCGGAACAAAATTTAATGCTGTTTTTAGGTCTTTATTGAAGTTAGATAGTTGCGGCAAATCAACACTTACGGTTTTGCTTACTTCTTGCTCAATTTTATCAAAGTCAAGTTCCGTTTGACCGTTTGCTCTATCAACCATGCGATTGAAGTTGCTTTTAAATTCATCCCAAGTCCTAGATATTTCCATTATACCAACAACCTTGTAAATTTGAGCGGTCAAAGCGGGGTGACCAATATCTGGAGTTAAACTTTGAAAAAATCTAGCCGTGTAGTTTCCTTCATCGCTTTTTGGAGTTCTGGACTTCAATTCGTCTAAAACTCCCTTTGGCAACTGATTATATATAAGTTCATTCGTCCATTTACCAATAACCCCAGGTCTTTTCTTAATTCCACTAACTGTATAATCCCAACCGTTAAGCCTGAATATATTATAATAAAATTGGTCAGGAAACATCTTTTGCCACTTTAGCAGCTCTTGTGAAATATAGGCTTTTAAAACAACTTGTAGCGCATCTTTTTCACGTTCGTATTGATATCCGGTTGCCTCATCAACCAAAGCGATAATACCAACCTTTGAAAGGGCTAATAATAGTATTTCAGAAGCCCTTGCTAGCGGTATTTGTTGCGTGGCAAGTTTTCCGGCAGCACGAGCATCTAAGTAGACTTTGGATAATAATGGTAAAATTTCAGCATTATAACCTTCTGCTTTATTTCCTTTTTTGTCAGTATAAATGATGGTATTGAGCACCCTATCTAAGTCCTCGCCAATAAAGGGCTGAACGTTCTTAGCATCCACAAAAGCGGGTCTGTTGAGCACCCTTAAATCTTCTTTTGCGCGACCTCTTTTTGTTCTGCCAAATGCCTTAAAGACAGCCGATTGAGTTATTATTCTAGTTCCGTCCTCTAAAACCGCTACATTTAATTCATTTTCGCCAATAGGAAGTTTTCCTTCATGCGTTGCTTTTAGTAGTTTTGCCATTATCCAATCAATTCTTTATAAGTTAAACGATTTTCCATATTCCCTAACATCAAATCAAATCTGTTTTCTGATGTAATATTACGGCTATTGTATCTGAAAACAAACTCATCAACGTAAAGTTGTAAGTGTTTTTTAGATGTAAAGTGATAGATTCCGAAAATACCTCGTTTTAAAAGCGACCAGAAGCCCTCAATTGTGTTTGTGTGGATTCTACCATCAACGTATTGGTGTGCGTTGTGCTTAACTACGCTATGGTCGTAAATACGTCTTAATTTGTTGTAGCCTAACCATTCATCAGAGTAAACAGTAGAACCTGACTTAACAACTGATACTATTTCAGCGGTCAAAGTTTTAACCGTTCTATTATCAACGTGTTTTGCATTTACTTTGCCACCGCGCTCAATCATTCCCATAACCACGGCTTTATCTCCTGCGTGTGGGTTGTCAGATTTTTTGTCAGCGTGTTTATTGGTTTCTTTACCACCTACGAATGTTTCGTCAACTTCAACCTCGTTTTCTAATTGGTTGTCGTTTTCAATACCAAAGCATTGACGGATTCTTTGAAGCATAAACCAAGCTGATTTTTGAGTTATATCTAAATCTCGGCTAAGTTGTAAAGATGAAATACCTTTTTTGTGTGAAGTAACAATCCAAATAGCTAAGAACCATTTAACCAAAGGGAGTTTTGTATTATCAAAAATAGTGTTGGTTCTAACATTGAAGTTTTTACCCGTATTTTTGCATTGATAACCAGTTTTGGTTTTGTAAACCTTTGACGAAGCATCAAACGGACTAACAACGTTTCCGTTCCAACGTAATTTTTCTAAATGCTCAATACATGCTTGCTCATTTGGGAACGCTTGGATAAGGTCTAAAACTGATTTTACTTCTTTATTAAACATGGTTCTGTGTTTTTGATGAACCAAAGATAAGAAGTTATTTGCAGTAAACAAAATTATTTACTGCAAAATTGTATATAATTACCGATAGAATTTCTACGTGAAAAATAGGCGAGAAGCTAAGAAAATATAGCCATAAGTCATGACCGCGGTTGTAGGCAGTTTTAATAATTAACTAAAACTTCTTCCATTCTCTTTCTATATTCTCTAAACAATTTATATATAATTACAGACGAGTAAAACATACTCAATGTATAATTGATTTTATTTAAGATTGTAAAATGTGGCATATTATTTCCGCCACCTAAATATAATATTGACGAAAGTCCATTTTCTTTTTCTTCAAAATGATTATTTAAGTTTTGATAAAAACCACTAAAATGGACAAATTCACAATACTGTTTATAGGTTTCTAAAAAATTATGTTCAGGCCATTTTTTGTCTATTTCTTTTGCCAAATATGAATCATAAAGTTTATTCCCATTATTCCCTGTTAAGTTTTTATATTCTTCACCATTGATAAATTTCTCTAAACAATTAGGCATATCATCCATTATTGTAAAACCAAATAATCTTAAGCAATTTTCAATTTGTAACCTTAATAATGAAATAGCGGAAATATAATTTTTACAAGAAAATAAAGTGATAAATCCGTTATTCAATTCAACAGTTCTGTTTACTAAAGAATAATTAATACTAGTAAGTTTGAATAAAACATTTTTGTTGGTTTCCGCTTTATGTAAAATTTGTATTTCTTCATTAAGTCGCTCATTTACTTCAAGAAGTTTTTTCTGCAACATTTCTAATGTTTCTTCATTAACAGGATATAATTCTTCTGAGCTCATATTTTCAATTTACCGGTTTCCAAAAATTGCCTACAACGTTTTGCGGCCATGTCTTGTGGCGGACAAGCGAGCCGCGTACGCTCCGCTAAGCTAAACAAAAAACGTGAAAACCGAACATAAAGCAAGGAAAATCAAGCCATAAGTCATGACCGCTGTTAGCTGGAGGGCATTTACGCTTTTGGAATAAATTCATTAATGTTTCTACTTGGAAAGCCTAAAGTGTAATAATCTATATAATCTCCATCATACGATAAAATTTTTAAAATAATTCTATTAAAAAGCGATTCATATGCATGTGTCAAATGTATAGTCTTTATGATTTCTTCGTCTGAGATATCTCCAAATGATGTATGTGCCATTTTATTTCTAGCTTTAATAGCTTCTTTTTCTATCTCACCAACTGGCAATTCAAGTATTTCAAACATCATAAATAATTTTTCGTTCGCGCCTCGTTGTGAAGAACCTTTAATCTTATTAAGAATTATCTCTCGATGAGTTGGGTCTTCTAATTTGATTGTGTCAATTTTCTTTGAAATTGATTCTAGTTCATCTTTAATTAGTTTTGTGAACTTTGATTGTTCAATGTAGTATTGCTTTTTCTCAGGATGAAGTTTTAGAATCTGTGCAGCAAGACTTTCTACAGAACTAGAAAGAATAGGTAAATTTGCTCCAAGTGGAGAATATTTTGCTAACCAAAACTTTGTTAATGCACCATTCAATTTGAGTTTGTCACGTGATTTTAAATATTCAGGCAACAGCCTATTTATTAGAATTTCAACGTTGTTGTATCTATGAAAATCATGAATATTAACTGGAGTAAATCCCATCTTTTTACAGATATTAACTACATTCATTCCATTTGGATTTTGATAATGTTGCTCCGTAAAGTAATATGAATCGCTATATGATGCTTCTCCAATTTTAAATAATTGATGTCCAAAGATAAAACCTACTAATTCTGAAATAGCTTCTCGAATTTGTTTGTCAGGAATTGGTTTTAATGCTTCACGATATTCAAATACTAAATTGAAAGACCAATTTGGGCCAAAAATTTCAGGAACTTTTCCAACAAGAACTGAGATATTTTCTGTTTCAATAAGAAAGAAATCGTTTCCGCCACCTTGGCTTTGCGAAGTTTTAAAATCATTCTCATCATCAATTGATAATCTTGTTCTAGTATGCTTTTTTTCAATTTTTCTATTTGTGCCTCTTGGAAAATACATTTCTGGCTTGCCGCATAAATACCATTCATGAATTATTGAAGTTTTATTATGGTTATCAAGACGAACTTTTTCTATTGAATTAAAAATCACATCAGACTTTATCGTTGTTGTGTTTGATTCGAAATTATGATTGGTAGACGCACCGCTTAATACTACACCATTGATTCTATATTTAATTTTTTTATCTCTTGAATAACCGATAAGATTTTCATTTTCTACAATGCTACCTAGCTCACCATGATTACGATTAATTTCTGCAAATGCATTCAAATTTTGCAAAGTTGCAACTAACTTATATTGTAAATCTCTTGAAAATACAATTGTTGCTTCTGGATTGACTTTATAATGTTCATTTTCAAATACAATTTCAGAAATTTCATCAGTTTCGTTTATAACTTCCCATTCAATATATTCCTGATATTGTTCCGTAAATTTTTTCATTATTTCTAATTTAGTGTATGGTGGCTTTTTGCCTTGCAGCTAACGGTCTGCGTATAGGCGAACGTCGCGGAACAGCGAATCGCGTACGCTCCGCTAAGATAATTTTTTTTCGTGAACGCCAAACATAAAGCTAACAAAATCAAGCGATGGCGCTTATACGCTGTTGGCAGGTTGGCGCTTTTAAGTTCAAAGTTTGCGCACAGTTTTCACGCACAGAATTGTTTAGCCGGAATTGCTTCAACGTAAAGTTTGGAAAAAAATAAAAACTTGTTGCGCAGCAATTTTTTAGCGCTGTTGACACGCAAAGTTTACGTTCTGTTTTTACATTTCGTTTTTCACGCAAAGTTTTACGAAATGATTTCAGAAAGCAGCGAAATCTCCGTTTTGAAAAAGCTTGAAAAATTCACGACAAAGTTGATCAAGATTTTCAACAGCGCGATTTAGAAAATCAGATTAGCAATTACGGAAGTTCGTTTTTTGCGGCTCGAAAATGCGCTTGCTGCCAACGTGTTGCGCATAGGCGAACGTTGCGGAACAGCGAGCAGCGTATGCTCCGCTAAGATAAAATTTTTACGTGAAAACCAAGCATAAAGTCAACAAAATCAAGCAATGGCGCTTCATGCGCTGTTGTGGGCTGGCTAAATTTTGCGCTTATATTCGCAAGCTATATTGGATTTCTTTGTATCTCCAATAATCACTAAGATTGCACCGTAAAGAAAATATGAATTATAAAGAATCAAATTCTTACTATTGTTTAAGCCAATTTTTGTTCTATTCAATTCAAAGTTGCCAGCTATAATTGGAACACCAAATGTTTTAAAGTTTTTATTTTTCAAATAGACAAATCCATCTTTTAATTTAAATTTCATTTTGCTACTGTCAATCAACTTTTCATTTTTGAGTAAAGCAAAAAATATCGTATTCTTATTTTTCACTTCAATTTTGACATGGTAGCTTTCTATATTATTTTTTATATCTTCTCTTAACTCTTGATTTGTTTCTTTTAGAATTTCATACAACCCTAATCTATTAATTGAATCTTTTTCAATAGTCACAGGCTTTAAATTTTCAAATTTTGTTATTGCTTTTGTAATTCCGATCTCATAAGTTCCATTTAGTTGTTTGATTGATTCTTCATTTATGATAGCGTTATTTTCAAATGCTACTTTTTTAGAAAATGAAGCACAACCAATTATCAAATTGAATATTGTAAAAAGTATAACGAATCGTTTCATGTTACCGGTTTTTTCATAGCTTGCCCACAACGTGTTGCGCATAGGCGAACGTTGCGGAACAGCGAACAGCGTATGCTCCGCTAAGATAAAATTTTTACGTGAAAACCAAGCATAAAGCCAACAAAATCAAGCAATGGCGCTTCATGCGCGGTTAGCGGTTCGTGCTTTATGCATTATTATTAAAATATTTAGTTTTCAGAAATCTCCTTTTTTAGCTTTAAAATTTCCTCTAAAATATCATCTGCATAATTGTTTCCAACTATTCTTGTAAGTACAATTTTTCCATCAATGTTTATATATTGAGAAACTAAAAAAACTTTGTTGTTTATTTGTTCAATTTTTGGTGAGTTTGGTAAACCTGAATCAAATGTTCCGTGTATTTGCATATTTGTAATTTCTATTAAGTTTTCTTCAATCACAAAGTTTAATTGTACTTCAATTGCGCCTTCACTATAGTTTTTTTGAAATCTTTTATGAATAATTTTCTGATTATTTATCATATTTTTCAATTTTAAAATTGCAATAATATTTTTTTTAATTAATTAATTTTAGAAAGTTTCACCAGTTAATTTTCCTCCATTTAAGTTAACTAAATGTGTAAAGGCTTTTTTTAATCTTTCAGGTAGTTGATCATTTTGAAATTGTAGACCAAACATTATCACAGTATTACTGGAATTATTAATGAATTTATATTCGCTAAAATTTTCACCAACATATTCTCCTGTTTTAATACATTTCCCATTTGCACAAATTAAAGTCATTTTGTAACCATCATCTAGTTTTTGAATTTTAATTTTTCCTAATGATTTTAGAGGAATTATACTTTCATATAAATTTTTTGAAAGCCAAGGCTGTTCAATAATTAAATTCCCGTTACTGAAATAAACTTCATAGTTATGATATGCATTGAATCGATATTCTACATCTTCAATAATTGATTTAATCCACTCTTCAGAATCTTTTTTTGATTGTGCAATTATATTCGGAGTTGTAAAAATGAATGAAATAATAATTATAATTTTTTTTGATAATGAAGTTTTCATATTGATTTGAGATTAAATATTTTGTTGAATTATTTTTAAATCGTTATTATGTTTTAGCATGACCGCTAACGTGTTGCGCATAGGCGAACGTTGCGGAACAGCGAAAAGCGTATGCTCCGCTAAGATAGATTTTTTACGTGAAAACCAAGCATAAAGCTAACAAAATCAAGCAATGGCGCTTCATGCGCGGTTATAGGCAGATTTTATTTCTTGCTCCATTCGTCCCAATAGTTTTTACATATTTCTCCGAACTGTTCTATTGTTAATTCGTTTTTATTTTGGTCAAACACTTTTATTGTCTGGCAACTAATTGTCAAGTTACCACCGCAATAGTCAAAGCTTGTGTCGTGTTGGTTGCATGTTATCACTACAACGTCATCTTTGATGTCTGCTGAAAGTATTTCAAGTTCCGCTTTAAAAATGTCTGCATAGTTGGTCTTTACAATAGTTGGAAGGTCAATCGGATTTGTCCACGGGTCAAGTTCTAATTTGAACACATTGATTAGCTCCACGTAAAACTTGTCAAATGACTTATCTATTCGTTCCGCCAAATATTCACAGTCAACCGTCACAGTCAACAAGTTTTTGTCTCCCGTCCACGCAGAAATTGTCCCATCGTGTAGGATTGAAAAAATATCTCTTATGTCTTCGGTTGCTGTCATTCTAAATTTGCCTATAACGTGTTGCGTATAGGCGAACGTCGCGGAACGTCGAATCGCGTACGCTCCGCTAAGATAATTTTTTTTCGTGAACACCAAACATAAAGTCAACAAAATCAAGCGATGGCGCTTATACGCTGTTAGGCGGAGGCATTTTAATAAACCCAATTCAGTCTTATTTCGTGACTTTCATTATAATTTTGAATTTTTGAGATTATCGATTTGCGATGTGCATGGCCAATCATGAAAATCGCTTTTTTATATTGATGATTCTTACTGAAATCATAAATATTTTGAAGCATAAAATTTTCTCGTTTTTCATTTACATTTTTCCAGCAACTTAGTATTTCATCTAAATCTTTATCTTTTAATTGTTGGACCTCATTTTCAATCGCCTCATAAATTCCATTGTTGATTTCCATACAATTATCGCTATTGATAAAATTGAATCCGTATAAGTTTGTATAGATTTTTTTCTGATAAATAAGTCTTCTAAAATTAAAGCCGTTTATGTTAGTGCGCCCTTCTACTTTACTAATTAGTTTTTTATAATTGTGAAAAAATGTTTCGTTTGGAATATCATCCGAATCTACTTGTACCTGTTTTATTTCGCTAGCTTCCAAATACATTTTGATTGCGTTTGTCTCTAAATTGCTATGGCTTTTTTCTATGTAAAATTTCTCGTAAAAAGAAGGAGGAAGTTCTTCAAATATTACTTCTGGTTCAATTTGCTTAAAAAGCTTGAACAATTCAATCGAATTGCACATTCCATTATCTGCGTGACTCGTACAAATTAAATGAATTGTATACATAAGATCGATTTTGAGACGATTTTTTTATGCTTGCGCCTAACGTTCTCTTGCTAGGCGCGCGTTGCGGAAAAGCGAGCCGAGTAAGCTCCGCTAAGATAAAGTTTTTACGTGAAAAACAAGCGCAAAGCCAACAAAATCAAGCAATGGCGCTTAGCAAGTGTTAGCCGCTGGCTTTTTTACGCGAAAGAAAATCAGTCCAATTTTGAACAGCCCGTAACTTGAATGAACTGCTAAACGTTGTTTTTCCATCTGGTTAACCTCCGCATTCCTCTTGTAAATAGCCAAGAAATAAATCTTGAATGTCCACCTTCAATCATTTTTTGCTTACAATATTCTTGAAACTCGTTCACATCATTTCCTTTGTAAATAAACTCGCCATTTTCAAAGCAGTAAGAACAATACATTTTACTAATGCTTCCGTCAGCATTTGTACCACCCTTTTTTTCATCTCGTTTTAGCGGCATTCCGCAAGATTGGCAATTCCTATAATCTGTCATGTTGTTTATTTTAATTCAAAGATAAAGTTTCAAAGTTTATGTTTCACAGAAGAACTCGGATTGTCACGTTGTTTAAGCTTGCGGCTAACGGTTTGCGGCCATATCTTGTGGCGGAAAAGCGAGCCGCGTACGCTCCGCTAAGCTAAATAAAAAACGTGAAAGCTGAACATAAAGATAACAAAATCCAGCTATAAGTTATGACCGCTGTTATTGCTTGACGCTTTTAAGTTCAAAGTTTGCGACCAGTTTTCACGCACAGATTTGTTTCGCCGGAATTGCTTCAACGTAAAGTTTGGAAAAAAATAAAAACTTGTTGCGAAGCAAATTTTTTAAGCGCTGTTGACACACAAAGTTTTCGTTCCGATTTTCACGCAAAGTTTTGCCAGCGTTTTCTCCAAATTGAAAAATGAAAAAGGCGAGAAGTTGGTTTCCAAAATCACGACAAAGTTGATCAAGAATTTCAACAGCGCGATTTAAAAGTTCAGATTAGCAATTGCGGAAGTTCGTTTTTTTTGCGGCTCGAAAATGCGTTTAGCAATAACGTGTTGCGCATAGGCGAACGTTGCGGAACAGCGAGCAGCGTATGCTCCGCTAAGATAAAATTTTTACGTGAAAAACTGATATAAAGCCAACAAAATCAAGCAATGGCGCTTCATGCGCGGTTATGCGACGTTTACTAATAAGCGATTCTTCTTACAGTTAATTCATTTTCAGTTAGCTTTAGAATCAACAGTTTTTCACCTTTTTTTCTCCATGAAATTGTAATAACTGAATCTGAAATTCTTTTCCATTTTCCATTTATTTTCTCAAAATTGATTTTATCATTTCCAGTTGGACACCAACTTTCATTTTCTTTCAATATCAATTTACCATTCGGCATAAATTGCAAACCGTAATTGTTTTCAAATTCTTTAGCTGACTTATATGTTCTTTCTTTAATGTTTTTTATGTCGAATTTACTTAAAACCCATGTTTTCATGAGCAATTTATTTTGTTCTCTTTGGAAAGATGAAAACGAAGTATTTATAACTACAAATAAAATTAATACCAAGAGTTTATTCATAATTTATCCGATTGTAATTAAATGTCGCATAACGTTTTGCGGCCATATCTTGTGGCGGAAACGCGAGCCGCGTACGCTCCGCTAAGCTAAACAAAAAACGTGAAAACTAAACATAAAGCTAAGAAAATCCAGCCATAAGTTATGACCGCTGTTATTGCTTGACGCTTTTAAGTTCAAAGTTTGCGACCAGTTTTCACGCACAGTTTTGTTTCACCGGAATTGCTTCAACGCAAAGCTTGAAAAAAATAAAAACTTGTTGCGAAGCAAACTAATTTTAGCGCTGTTGACACACAAAGTTTTCGGTCTAATTTTCACGCAAAGTTTTGCCAGCGTTTTCTCCAAATTGAAAAATGAAAAAGGCGAAAAGTTGGTTTCAAAAAATTCACGACAAAGTTGAGCAAGAATTTCAACAGCGCGATTTAAAAAGTCAGATTGGCAATTGCGGAAGTTCGTTTTTTTGAGGCTCGAAAATGCGTTTAGCAATAACGTTTTGCGGCCATATCTTGTGGCGGAAAAGCGAGCCGCGTACGCTCCGCTAAGCTAAATAAAAAACGTGAAAGCTGAACATAAAGCCAAGAAAATCCAGCCATAAGTTATGACCGCTGTTGGCGGCTGGCATTCTTTTTATAAACTTTTTAAAAATTTCACTAGAAAAATATTAAACAAAATGGATATAAAATTAGAATTGCCAATGCTATCGAAATAGTAATTGCTGCATTCTGATATCCATTTTTACAGAGTTTATTAGTTAAAAAAACATTACCAATTAATATCAATGGATAAATTATCTCTAATGTTAAAATAATCCATTTGTATTTAATATCACTATCTAGGAAATCGTCAACTTGAAAAAATAAAAAAGGCCAAACTAAAATAGGAAATAAGGTTAATATATTCAATATTCTTAGCCAAGTTGGAACAGAAGCAATTTCAATTTTTTGATCCTCATCCATATATCTATATTTTATTATTTAGCAAATTGTTCAAGCTAAGCAGGATTTATGCTTGCCGCCAACGTTTTGCGGCCATGTCTTGTGGCGGAAAGGCGAGCCGCGTACGCTCCGCTAAGATAGAATTTTGTTCGTAAAAAATAGGCTAGAAGCTTGAAAAATAAAGCCATAAGTCATGACCGCTGTTACCAGCAGGTTTACATTACTTTCAAAGTTTTCTGCTTTCTATAATCTTTAACTGATATAACAACAAAAATAGCGGTCAATAAAAGCAGTAAATATTTTGAAGGCATTGATGTCTGTAAATTGTATACTATTTCATTTTCAATTTCAACTTGTGATGGATTTGTATCTACAAAGCCTTTAGTATAAATAGTAAATTTTTTACCTACATTTTTTGGATTCCCTAATTCTTCCCAGTATTTATCATATTGTTCAGTGAAAGTCCATTTTCTGCCGTTTTGCATAGTGATTACCAATTCTACATCTTCCAATGTTGTAAATCCTTTTTCTCTTTTTATTGTATTAAATTTTGAGCTTTCAAAAAACTCAACACTCTTTGTGTAATCATCTAAATCATTTGACAGATTGGGAATTATAAAAATAATTGAACTAATTACAAGAAATACTGTTACGATACGAAACATTCTACGCTTAGTTTCAGTGTATGATTTGTAATGTTCATTTTCTCTATTTATCATAGTGCTTTTAAAACTTGCTGGTAACGGTTGCTAGCTACGCGACTGCGCGGAAAATGCGAACCGAGTATTCTCCGCTAAGATAGAATTTCTTCGTGAAAACCAAGCGTGAAGTTAGGAAAAACCAGCGTTGCTCGCGTAGGTAGGGTTATGTGACGTAGCATTTTATTCTAATTGCCAATTTTCTAACACCAAAGTAATAATTGAATGTGGCCACATTTCATAATTTTGCAGGTTTGGTCTAATTGGAATAATTGATGTCGGTTTCCATTGTTGACTTATTGGTGTAAACATTAAAGCTCCATATCGTAGAGTTCTTGCAAAAGGATTTTTTACATTTAAATCAGTTCGAATCTCTTTTCTATTTTCCGAATCTTGAGTAAATTCAATTATAATTGTTTTTTCTGGATTGAGATTTTTCTCAACAACTTTCATTTTGCTTATTGAATCACCTTGGATTTCACATTCGACAAAAACTTTTTCATTACAATAAATTTGAAGAATTTTTTCTTTTACAAAATATGGACTTTCTTCCACATCCATCGCGTATTGTTGAGTTTCGTTGGCTGCTATCTCTAGTTTGTATGATTTTCTCTTTGGTTTGTCATTTTGCGAGTATATTGACAAGCTAAATATCGATAATGTAATGATTATAAATGTTTTCATATTTTGTTTTTTATGCGGTTTTCAAGCTATGTCACATAACGTGTTGCGCATAGGCGAACGTTGCGGAACAGCGAGCAGCGTATGCTCCGCTAAGATAGAATTTTTACGTGAAAACCAAGCATGAAGTCAACAAAATCAAGCAATGGCGCTTCATGCGCGGTTACCGGCAGTTTATTTTTTAAATATCGAATTTATTTCAATCTCTGCTTCCTCTCTCATTTTAGCTTTATCAGTTTGATTGAGCATTTTCGATATCTTTTCAAAACCGAAATCGGAACAGCCACTACAAAATTCAACTTCTGTATCTGAATTATAAAGCTCTGAAATTCTGTTTAAATCTTTTTGAGAAAGAACTATCAATTTCTTTTTTTTCAATATTTCTGATACAACTACGCCAAGAAAATTTTCTGCTGAGTTTTTTGAATAGAGCATTTCAATAAACTTACTATACTTCTTTGTGTTTAGTAATGAGTAAGTTTTTTTTATTATTGGTGTTGACGAGCCAGCACCTCCGCAGGCAAATCCAATTGTATTATTATAATCTGAAAATTGTGAATAGCAACAAATCGACAGTAGGAGTGAAGTTAATAATATATATTTCCTCATTTAATTTATTTTTAAATTGCGTTAGATTCTTGAGTCTGCGTTTAAATTGCCGGTAACGTTTGGCGGCCATGTCTTGTGGCGGACAAGCGAGCCGAGTACGCTCCGCTAAGATAGAATTTCTACGTGAAAAATAGACTTGAAACTAAGAAAATAAAGCCATAAGTCATGACCGCGGTTATGAGCAGCTTTTGTTTTTTATTTGCTTGTGAAAATTGAAAACTTTCCAGAATACATCTTCATTTTTACCATCAACTAAACTTATATTAGTTTTCATTGAGGTTCCAGTTAATAAAGTTTCAAATCTAAATAATAAACTTTGTATTGGATTTTCAATCTGCTTATAGAAAATTGAATTGTCGCTTAAATCCAACGATAAGAAAGACCACATTCCTAAATTAATTGTGCCAACACTTATAACATTGCTCCAAGGAATTTTCACACCATTAAGATTATCTATATAAAATTCTTCTGTTAGTTCAATTGCAGGTAATTTATTTAAGCTTCTAATAAAACTTTTAATAAACATATAGATTGATGAACCGAAAATTAGAAGCAATATAGTCGTAAAAATTACACTTGCAGGTTTAGGAGATTTAATCATTACAATTGTAAGTGGAATAATGAAGAATATAACTATTCCACTAAAATTTGTCCAAACATTTTTATAATTATAGTCTACTTTCATTATCGTTTGTTTCTTTCAAAGTTGCTCATAACGTTTTGCGGCCATATCTTGTGGCGAAAAAGCGAGCCGCGTACGCTCCGCTAAGCTAAACAAAAAACGTGAAAACCAAACATGAAGCTAAGAAAATCCAGCCATAAGTTATGACCGCTGTTATAGCCCAGACGCTTTTAAGTTCAAAGTTTGCGCACAGTATTCACGCACAGATTTGTTTCGCCGGAATTGCTTCAACGCAAAGCTTAAAAAAATAAAAACTTGTTGCGAAGCAAATTAATTTAAGCGCTGTTGACACACAAAGTTTGCGTTTCGTTTTCGTCTCGTTTTTCAAGTAAAGTTTTTACGAAATGATTACAGAAAGCAGCGAAATCTCCGTTTTGAAAATGCTTGAAAAATTCACGACAAAGTTGAGCAAGATTTTCAACAGCGCGATTTAAAAGTTCAGACTTGCAATTACGGAAGTTCGTTTTTTTGCGGCTCGAAAATGCGTTTGGCTATAACGGTTTGCGGCCATATCTCGTGGCGGAGAAGCGAGCCGCGTACTCTCCGCTAAGATAGAATTTCTGCGTGAAAAACAAACGTAAAGCTAAGAAAATCAAGCCATGAGTTATGACCGCGGTTAGCGATAGTCTTTCTTTAATAAGTATATATTTCGATTAGTCCAAATTCAGCAGCCGCTCCATAAAGTTTTATGCATTTTGAAGCTTCGGTTATTTTTAATTTTTTAATTTCTGATTTACTAATATTAAGTTTATCAAAGTTTGGCATGCAATAATGAAATTTTACACTACTGTCTATAATCACCATTGGTCTGCCGCCCAAAGTTCCATTTTTTTGATTTTCATAAATTATGTTGAGCAAATAAAATTTGTCTTCAGTTGAGTCATTCAATGAATAAATTCTTTCCATTTTGGCAGAACTTGTTTTACAACTTGAAATTACTCCAAAAAACAGAAAAACTATCACTAAATTCTTCATATCTATTTACGGTCGTTAAAGATTATCGCTAACGTTTTGCGGCCATATCTTGTGGCGGAAAAGCGAGCCGCGTACGCTCCGCTAAGCTAAATAAAAAACGTGAAAGCTGAACATAAAGCTAAGAAAATCCAGCCATAAGTTATGACCGCTGTTATTGCTTGA
Organism: Flavobacterium sp. CYK-55; assembly: GCF_018413465.1. Classification (GTDB taxonomy): domain Bacteria; phylum Bacteroidota; class Bacteroidia; order Flavobacteriales; family Flavobacteriaceae; genus Flavobacterium. The sequence continues at coordinate 1,001 of NZ_JAHCDK010000009.1, read as the reverse complement.
CGCTTTTAAGTTCAAAGTTTGCGACCAGTTTTCACGCACAGTTTTGTTTCGCCGGAATTGCTTCAACGCAAAGCTTGAAAAAAATAAAAACTTGTTGCGAAGCAATTTTTTTTTAGCGCTGTTGACACACAAAGTTTTCGTTCCGATTTTCACGCAAAGTTTTTCCAGCGTTTTCTCCAAATTGAAAAATGAAATAGGCGAGAAGTTGGTTTCCAAAATCACGACAAAGTCGAGCAAGATTTTCAACAGCGCGATTTAAAAGTTCAGATTGGCAATTTCGGAAGTTCGTTTTTTTGCGGCTCGAAAATGCGTTTAGCAATAACGTTCTCTTGCTAGGCGAACGTTGCGGAACAGCGAGCAGAGTTCGCTCCGCTAAGATAGAATTTTCTCGTAAAAAACAAGCTTAAAGCCAACAAAGTCAAGCAATGGCGCTTAGCAAGTGTTATGTGGGGTGCTTTGTTTAAGTGTTTGGTTTATATTTAGTTATCAAAGTTGCCATGATAATGCTTACAGTAAAAAGAATAGAAAAACTCAATCCTCCGTAATTTTTATTTGGATTATAGCTTTCTTTTCCAAATACGACTAAACATGAAATTAGCATTAGAATGATAGCTAAAACCGAAAAAATATATTTACTTTTTTGATTAAAGTTACTTTTCATTTTTCTATATATCAACATCATTATAATGTAAGTTGGTAAAGAAAAAACTACGCAATACATGAAAATAAAAATTAGAGAAGACAAAAAATCGTCTTCAAAATTTCCTGCCAAAATGAATGAACTCAAACAAAATAAAACTACAGCTATGCATATTGTTTTTAGCCAAAGTTTAAATGGATAATTTATCATTTCTACGTTTTTTTTAGCATCGCACATAACGGTTGCGGGTTTGCTCAGTCACGGTAATTTGGAACAGAGTATAATCCGTTAGATGAAACAAACATATGGAAAATATATCTTTCTTGAACACTGATGCAGTTATTGTGCAAACCTGCTGTTG
>NZ_JAHCDK010000008.1 GCF_018413465.1 Flavobacterium sp. CYK-55 | reverse complement strand
CCATGACTTATACCGTGCTTGGTTCGGGTGGATGTCCGAATGCGACTGCGACGAGAACAATAACAGTAACTGCGCCCGTTTCTGCCGGAACTTTATCCGGAGCACAAAACATTTGCATCGGCGATTCTGTCACTTTTTCATCAACGGTTTTAGGTGGAACTTGGACTTCATCAAATCCTGCAGTCGCAACCATTAATCCTTCGACCGGAGCAATTGTCGGGGTTACTGCCGGAACATCAACCATGACTTATACGGTTTTAGGTTCTGGCGGATGTCCGAATGCAACCGCGACTAGAACTGTGACTGTGACTGCGCCGGTGGTGGCGGGAACTTTATCCGGAACACAAAATATTTGCATCGGAGATTCTGTGACTTTTGCTTCAACGGTTTTGGGTGGAACTTGGACTTCATCAAGTCCTGCGGTTGCAACCATTAATCCTTCGACCGGAGCAATTGTCGGAGTTGCTGCCGGAAGCTCAACCATGACTTATACCGTGCTTGGCTCAGGTGGTTGTCCGAATGCAACCGCGACTAGAGTTGTGACTGTAACTGCACCTGTCGTGGCCGGAACTTTATCAGGAACACAAAACATCTGCATCGGAGATTCAGTAACTTTTTCATCAACAATTTCAGGCGGAACTTGGACTTCATCAAATCCTGCAGTCGCTACGATAAATTCCTCAACCGGAACGATTGTCGGAATTTCTGCCGGAAGCTCAACCATGACATATACCGTTTTAGGTTCTGGAGGATGTCCGAATGCAACCGCGACTAGAACTGTGACTGTGACTGCGCCGGTGGTGGCCGGAACCTTATCCGGAACACAAAATATTTGCATCGGTGATTCGGTGACTTTTACTTCAACAGTTTTGGGTGGAACTTGGACTTCATCAAGTCCTGCGGTTGCTACGATAAATTCCTCAACCGGAGCGATTGTCGGAGTTGCTGCCGGAACATCAACCATGACGTATACCGTTTTGGGTTCAGGCGGATGCCCGAATGCATCGGATGTGCGAACTGTCAACGTAACTGCGCCTGTTTCTGCGGGAACTTTATCCGGAACTCAAAACATTTGCATCGGCGATTCTGTGACTTTTTCATCAACTGTTTTAGGTGGAACTTGGACTTCTTCAAGTCCTACAGTCGCTACGATTAATCCTTCTACCGGAGCGGTTGTCGGAGTTGCTGCCGGAAGCTCAACCATGACTTATACTGTTTTAGGTTCTGGCGGATGCCCGAATGCTACAGCGACTAGAGTTGTGACCGTGACTGCGCCTGTTTCTGCGGGAACTTTATCCGGAACACAAAATATCTGCATCGGAGATTCCGTGGCTTTTGCCTCAACGGTTTTGGGTGGAAGTTGGTCATCTTCAGATGTTACGGTTGCAACGATTAATACTGCTACCGGATCGATTATCGGAGTAGCCGCTGGAACCGCGACCTTGACGTATACCGTTTTAGGTTCTGGTGGATGCCCGAATGTAACCGCGACTAGAACCGTAACGGTAACTGCGCCCGTTTCTGCGGGAACCTTATCAGGAACTCAAAATATTTGCATTGGAGATTCTGTGACTTTTTCATCAACCGTTTCAGGTGGAAGTTGGACATCTTCGAATCCTTCGGTGGCAACAATCAATAGTTCAACCGGAGCCATTGTAGGCGTTGCTGCCGGAAGTTCAACCATGACATATACCGTTTTGGGTTCTGGTGGATGTCCGAATGCAACCGCGACTAGAACTGTGACTGTGACTGCGCCGGTGGTGGCGGGAACTTTATCCGGAACACAAAATATTTGCATCGGAGATTCAGTCACTTTTGCTTCAACGGTTTTGGGCGGAACTTGGACTTCATCAAATCCTGCGGTCGCTACGATTAATGCTGCTACCGGAGCGATTGTCGGAGTTGCTGCGGGAAGTTCGACCATGACGTATACCGTTTTGGGTTCAGGCGGTTGTCCGAATGCGTCGGATGTGCGAACGGTGACCGTAACTGCGCCGGTGGTGGCGGGAACTTTATCCGGAACACAAAATATTTGCATTGGTGATTCGGTGACTTTTGCTTCAACGGTTTTGGGCGGAACTTGGACTTCTTCTAATCCTGCAGTCGCTACGATTAATGCTGCTACCGGAGCGATTGTCGGAGTTGCTGCCGGAAGTTCAACCATGACTTATACCGTGCTTGGTTCGGGTGGATGTCCGAATGCGACTGCGACGAGAACAATAACAGTAACTGCGCCCGTTTCTGCCGGAACTTTATCCGGAACTCAAAATATTTGCATCGGCGATTCTGTGACTTTTGCTTCAACGGTTTTGGGCGGAACTTGGACTTCTTCTAATCCTGCGGTCGCAACCATTAATCCTTTGACTGGTGCGATTCTCGGAGTTGCTGCCGGTACATCGACCATGACGTATACCGTTTTGGGTTCTGGCGGATGCCCCAATGCTACAGCAACGCGTATAGTGACGGTAAAACCAAGTCCGCATGTTTTGAATCAGAGCACTTACAATATTTGTACGGGTGACAACATCAATATTAATCTTACGGCTGATCTTCCCGGCACCACTTTTACTTGGTTGGCCTCGCAAAATCATGTAACCGGAGCCGGAAACGGTTCAGGAAATACCATTGCAACAACACTTAATTTGACCGGAAATAGTGCAGGTTCTGTGGTCTACGGAGTGATTCCTATGGCCAATGGATGTGAAGGCAATCCGTATTATATTACCGTTCGTGTATGGCCACAACCTCGACCACAATTGAATGACGGCTTCATTTGTTTGAACATTTTAACCAATAATGCGGTGCAAACTCATTTATTACAAACCGGATTAGATAATGTAAACTATACTTTTGATTGGTATTTTAATGGTACGCAAATCAGCGGAGCCAACAGTCATACTTATGAAGCTGACCAGGCGGGAACCTATTCAGTAATTGCGACCAACATACAAACCGGCTGCGTATCTGATGAAGTTTTTGCTTCTGTAACCTCATCGTATGTGGCCAACAGCTTTGTGGCCGAGCCCAGCGATGCTTTTTCAGATACGCCTTATATCATCGTGCATACACCGGCCGGTACCGGGCCCTTTTTATACCAACTTGATTTCGGGCCGTTCCAAAACTCCAATATTTTTTATAATGTGGCGAGCGGTTTACACACCATTCGCGTAAAAGACGAAGTGGGCTGTACTGATTTATTGGGTCAGGTCTGGATTTTGAATTACCCGAAATTCTTTACCCCGAACAACGATACCTATAACGACACATGGAATATTCCTGATTTAGCGAATCAAGCCGACGCGCACATTTACATTTTTGATCGATATGAGAAATTCATCAAAGAAATCAGTCCGTTGGGCGAAGGTTGGGACGGAACCCACAACGGATATCCGCTGCCCTCAACCGACTATTGGTTCTCGGTAGATTACACTGACCCGAACACATTTGTACGCAGAAATTTCAAAGCGCATTTTTCATTGAAACGATAAGTGCGTGAAATTTAGCTTCGCTCAGTTCGGCTAAAGCCTCGAGTGATATTAAGAGGAGACCCGAAGACCAAAGGTCGAATTGTATGGAGCGATAGCGAAATAAAAGCCCAGTGGGCTTCAGGTATGAGTAAAAGTAAACATGCACAGCCTGACCCGTAGGGGCACGCCCAAAAACAAAAAAAGGCTCCTTTGAAAGAGCCTTTGAATGAATTATTTTTTGAGGACTTCGAGCACCGTGCCGAGCAATACTTGAGCGCCGGTGGCCAAATCTTCATAAGATGAATACTCGAGCGGATTGTGGCTGATACCGTCTTTGCAACGCACGAAAATCATTCCGTAATCACAGGCATAGGAGAGCGCGAGCGCATCGTGGAAAGGCCCGCTCATGAGCTCGGGCGCTTCGAGGTTGAGTTTTTCGCACTCGCTGTGAATGATGGCTTTGATCCAATCGGCACAATAGCGCGGTTCGCTGCTGGTATCTTCAGAAATAGAATATTCGAGTTTGTGTTTGGCGCAAATGGCCTCGATTCGGTCGCGCAATTGTTGCTCGTAGCGATTGCGACGGTCTAGGTCAATGTCGCGCAAATCAACAGTCATTTCAACTTCTTCGGCGATGATGTTTCTCGAAGCCGGAAATACTTTTAATGTACCCACCGTTCCAACCGTTGGATTGCCGGGCACTTGGGTGGCAATTTCGTGTAAAGCAATCGTGATTTCGGCAGCGCCCATCATGGCGTCGCGACGCATAGGCATAGGCACAGAGCCCGCATGACCAGCCATTCCCTTGAGTCTGACTGTCCACCAAAGCGGTCCGGAAATACCCGAAACGACCCCAATGGGCTTTTGCGCCACATCAAGGATGGGACCTTGTTCAATATGCAACTCCAGAAAACAGAAAATGCTTCCGGGTTGATATTCTGAGGCTTTGAATTGGGTGATGTCACAACCAAAATCTTTAAGTGCTTGCTCGCGGGTGATGCCATCTTTATCGGCGCGTTGTAATTCGCCGGGTTCGAGTTTACCCAAAATACCGCGCGAACCAAACAGGCCTTTGTTAAAACGCCAGCCTTCTTCGTCGGCAAATGAAATGACTTCAATGGTACGCTCGGGCTGAATGCCGTTTTCATGCAAGGTGCGCACGACTTCAATGGCGCACAAAACACCGGCCACGCCGTCAAATCGGCCGCCATAAGGTTGTGAATCAAGGTGTGAGCCCATCATGAGCACGGGCAAGTCAGGATTTTTGCCTTCGAGTCTGCCGATTAAGTTACCGAAGTTATCAATGCGCACGGACATTCCGGCGGCTTGCATCCAAGAAGCTGCTATTTCAAAACCTTGTTTTTCAAGGGCGGTATGCGCTGGACGACAGGTGCCGGTTTCGCCGATTTTGCCGATTTCGCTCATGGCTTCAAAATAGCTTTGAAGACGGGAACTGTTTATGTTCATGTAATTATTTTTGTTTGATGAATGCCCGCGTGAGGGATTGGAGCGGCTATCCTTGGGTGCCGGAGTTCGGCACACAAGATAATAGCGAAAAGCCCGACCCGTAGGGGCACGCCCTTATTTTAATGATCGTTGAGCGGTAAGCCTTGTGCTTGCCAATCTTTCCAATTGATGTATTCAGGAGCGACGCGTTTGACTTGCATGCTGATGCAATTATCTACCGGACAAACCAATTTACAGAGGTTGCAACCCACACATTCTTTTTCGTTGATGGTGTAGTTGTTATACGGCACGCCGCGCTCAATATTGATGGACTGATGCGAGGTGTCTTCGCAAGCGATGTAACACAATCCGCAGTGGATGCATTTGTCTTGATCAATATTGGCCACGTGGTGGTAGTTGATGTCGAGGTCTTCCCAATGCGTGATTTTCTCGACAGATTTGCCGATGAAATCGGTGGTTTTTTGATAGCCTTTTTCGTCCATCCAATTGCTGAGACCTTCGCACAAATCTTCAACAATGCGAAAACCGTGTGTCATGGCAGCGGTACAAACCTGCACGGATGTAGCGCCTAGAAGCATAAACTCGGCGGCATCTTTCCAAGTGCTCACGCCTCCGATACCTGAAACCGGCACACGACTAGCCACCGGATCTTGTGAAATGGTGGTGAGCATTTTAAGCGCAATGGGTTTTACAGCCGGACCGCAATAACCGCCAAAAACACTTTGACCGGCTACATACGGATTGGGAACTAAGGTGTCAAGGTCAATTCCGGTGACGCTTTGAATGGTATTGATGAGACTGAGCGCATTGGTTCCGCCTTCAACAGCGGCGCGTCCGGTGGGAACTACCGAATGCACATTAGGTGTGAGTTTGGTAATGACGGGAATCGTCGCTTTTTCCATGACCCACTCTACGACCATTTTGGCAATTTCGGGATCTTGTCCTACGGCTGCGCCCATGCCGCGCTCGGTCATTCCGTGCGGACAGCCAAAGTTGAGCTCAAAGCCCATGGCTCCGGCATCTTCGCATTTTTTGATGAGTTCATGCCAAGCGGTTCGGTTGTTATCGGCCATAAGCGATACAATCATAGCGCGATCAGGGAACATTTTGACTACTTCGGTAATTTCGCGCAAGTTAATTTCGAGCGGACGATCGCTGATGAGCTCAATATTGTTGAAGCCCATGATGCGCTTTTTTCCGTAATCAACAGACGAATAGCGCGAGGATACGTTTTTGACTTGTGAGCCCAGCGTTTTCCAGACTACTCCGCCCCAACCGGCTTCAAAAGCACGGACGACGTTGATTTTTTTATCGGTAGGAGGCGCACTGGCCAACCAAAAGGGATTGGGGGATTTGATTCCTAAAAAATCGGTTGATAAATCTGCCATATCTTGTCTGTTAATTATTGAACGTTGGTTTTAATTCGCACTCGAGAATGTAATCGGGCGCAATGATTTCTTTGACGATGGCCGCAGCTCCGTCTTTTCCGGCTTGAACCGCATCGACTACTTCTCTGCCTCCGTTGACGCAATCACCTCCGGCGAATACTTTGGCCGTTGGAGTTGTTGATTTTCCGGTGACCGAAATTTTGCCTTTGTTGTTTTGAAGACTGCTCGATTGCACGAGTTCTTCAAAAGGCATTTGTCCGGCGGCTTTGATGACCATATCAACTTCAAGGGTAAAGGTTTCACCTGAAGCAATAGGGCTTCTTCGGCCGGAAGCATCGGGCTCACCGAGTTTCATTACATCGCAAACCAAATGCGTGACATGGCCGTTTTCGCCTTTGATTTCTTTAGGTGCTGCCAACCACATGATTTGGCAACCGTCTAATTTGGCAATGTCTAATTCTTTTTGGGTACAAGGCATTTCGGCTTGGGTTCTTCGGTACACCAAAGTAACTTCGGCAGCGCCCAAACGCTTGGCTTGCGTAGCGGCATCAATGGCGGTCATACCCATTCCGATGACGGCTACTTTATCGCCCACGGCTATTTTTGAATAATCGTTGTTGCGCAATTCGTAGATAAATTTGATGGCATCTTCAACGCCTTCTAATTGCTCGCCCGGAATGTCTAGTTGACGCGCCATGCCTACACCAAAAGCCAAATACACGGCGTCATATTGCGCACGCAATTGCTCTAAAGTGATGTCTTTGCCCAAAGCATGGTTGTACTTGATGTCAATGCCGCCGATGGCTGTGATGTAATCTACCTCATCTTGACAAAATTCAGGCGTTACTTTATAAGCAGCAATTCCGTAGGTCATGAGCCCACCGCCTTTGGCTTCTTTTTCATAAATAGTCACATCAATGCCTTCGCGGCTCAAGGTATGCGCACAACTGAGTCCGGCCGGACCGGCGCCCACAATGGCTACTTTTTTGCCCGTCGATGGTTTGCGCTCAAAGAGTTGCCACTTGTTTTCCATGGCTTTCTCGGTTGAGTATCTTTGCAAACGCGCAATATTAATCGGTTCTTCATGCATCATATTATACACACAAGCGCCTTCGCAGAGCTTTTCAACCGGGCAAACTTTGCTGCATCCGGCCCCCATAATATTAGAGGAGAAAATGGTATGCGCCGAGCCTTTGAGGTTGTCGGTAGCGATTTGCTTGATAAATTTTGGAACGTTGATCGAAGTCGGACATGACTTCATACACGGTGGGTCATAACAGAACAAACAACGGTTGGCCTCTGTAAGCGCCGCATCGCGGGTTTCAAACGGCGGATGTATATCGGCAAAATTCTCTTGATATGCCTCCGCGCTGAGTCGGTTATTTTTAATAGCCATAAATCTTTTCGTTTATTGGTTTGGTTAATTTTGTCTTTATAATTGCGTGATTTCGGTATAGGTTTCCGGGCGACGGTCGCGATAAAACTGCCATTTGCCGCGGATTTGTTCGATGAGATCTAAATCAAATTCGGCCACAAGCAATTCGTCTTTGTCTTCAGAAGCGCAGGCAAAAATTTCGCCCAGCGGATTCACGAAATATGAAGTCCCGTAAAAACGACCCAGGTTCCAAGGTTTTTCTTCGCCCACGCGGTTGATACAGCCCATAAAATATCCGTTGGCCACGGCATGTGCGGGTTGCTCCAACTTCCAGAGATATTGCGATTGCCCCACGGTGGTGGCGGATGGATTGTAGACAATTTCAGCGCCGTTCAGACCCAAACAACGGGCGCCGTCCGGAAAGTGGCGGTCATAACAAATGTAAACGCCGACTTTGGCATAGCGCGTCTGAAAAACGGGATAACCGAGGTTTCCGGGTTTAAAAAAATATTTCTCCCAAAAACCGCCTGTTTGCGGAATGTGGTTTTTTCGGTATTTGCCCAAATAAGTTCCGTCGGCATCAATCACAGCGGCCGTGTTATAGAGCACGCCGGCTTGATCTTTTTCATACACCGGAACAATGATGACCATTTGATATTTTTGGGCGTACTGCTGCATGAGCTCGGTAGTCGGGCCCGGAACAGTTTCGGCCGAAGCGTACCATTTGCTGTCTTGCCCGGGGCAGAAATACGGCGTATTGAAGATTTCTTGAAAACACAAAATCTGCACGCCTTGTCTTCCGGCTTCTTCAATATAAGGAATATGCTTTTGTAGCATCGCTTCCATGATTTCGGGAATCGTGCCTTCGCCTTCGGTTTTGGCCAAACTCAACTGAATGAGTCCTGATTTTACAATTCTTGCCATAATTATTTATGTTAAATGTTGAATGTTGTATGTTGAATGATGATTTCCATTAAGCATTCAACATGTAGCATTCAGCATAATTATATCTTCCCGTCTACTTTGTTGCGTTTGATAAACTGTCCGTAGCCTTTTGGAATTTTACATTCGTTGTTGTCAATGGCGATTTGTCCGCGCAATAAAACCGTTTTGACTTTTCCGGTAAGTTGCCATCCTTCATAACCGCTGTAATCAACATTCATATGATGCGTTGCGGCTGAAATGGTGTGTTTTTCATTCGGATCAATCAGAATAATATCTGCATCGCTGCCCACGGCTATGGTTCCTTTTTTGGGGAACATGCCAAAGATTTTGGCTGCATTGGTTGAGGCTACTTCTACATATTTATTCAAGGTGATTTTTCCTTTGCTGACGCCTTCACTAAAGAGCAGTTCCATGCGGTTTTCAATAGCGGGATGTCCGTTCGGGATTTTTGAGAAATCATCTTTGCCCATGAGTTTTTGTTCCCACATAAACGGACAGTGATCGGTAGCCACTACATTGACCATGCCTTGATTCAAGCCGGCCCAGAGTGCCTCTTGATCTTTCTTCTCACGAAGTGGAGGCGACATGACCCATTTGGCACCTTCAAAATTTTGTTCGTATAAACTGGCATCTAAAATCAGATACTGTATGCAGGTTTCAACAAAAACATGTTGGTTGCGACGCGTGGCAAAACGCACGGCATTGAGCGCGCCTTCGCAGGTAAGATGCACGATATAACCCGGGCAACCTGTATAATCGGCCATATCGGCAAAGCGGCTGCTGGCCTCAGCTTCGGTAACTTCAGGTTGTGATAAATAATGATACAGCGGCGACAATTTGCCTTCGGCTTTGTGTTTGGCAATCAGATAATCAATCATATCGCCGTTGGTGGCGTGCACGTTGATGAGCCCGCCGTGTTTTTTGACTTCTTGCATGAGCCCCACCATCTGACGATCGTCAATCATGAGCGCACCTTTATAAGCCATAAACGTTTTAAAAGACGTGATGCCTTCGTTTTCAATAAAGTGTTGGATTTCTTTTTTGGTTTCGTCGTTAAAGTCGGTCACAGCCATGTGAAAACTGTAATCGCCCACGGCATTGTTATCGCTGCGTCCTTTCCATTCTTGTAAGGCAGCATTCAAACTTTTCCCTTGTGTTTGCAAAATGAAATCAATGACCGTGGTGGTTCCACCAAAAAGGGCAGCGCGCGTTCCGGTTTCGTAGTTATCACTTGAATAAGTGCCCATAAACGGCATATCCAGATGCACATGTGGGTCGATTCCGCCGGGCATGACGAGTTTTCCGGTAGCGTCAATGACTGTATCGGCCGTTACGTTTAAGTTTTTGCCAATGGCCGAGACGGTTTCGCCTTCAATAAAAACATCCGCCATATAATCGTCGGTGGCGGTAATGACTCTTCCGTTTTTAATCAGTATGCTCATGTCATTTTTTATTTTGAATGTTAAATGTTGAATGTTGTATGAGCTTTCATTTAGCATTCAGCATTCAACATAATTTTATTTTTTGTTTTTCATTAAAATCCAATAAATCCATCCGCTGATGCCGAAACCGACAAACCAAGCGTAATGGTACAAATCTGATAGCCAAGCCGGAAAAGTATTGGCATTGACGGCTTGAATGGTGGTTAAAAAGCCCGGAACATTGGGTAGAACGCCCAAAATGAGCGCCCAAATGGCTTGGGTATTGAATCCGTTTTTAAAACTATATTGCCCTTGGGGATTGTATAAATCATCTAAAACCAAAGTCTGTTTGCGGATGAAATAATAATCGGCAATCATGATGCCGCCCACCGGACCCAGTAAACTTGAATAGCCCACGAGCCAAGTAAAAATATAACCGGATGGATCGGCAATGAGTTTCCAAGGAAAAATTAAAATCCCAATGACTCCGGTAATGTATCCGCCTTTTCTAAAATCAATTTTTGAAGGCGAAAGATTGGCAAAATCATTGGCCGGGCTCACAATATTAGCAGCAATATTGGTGGCTAAAGTAGAGATGGCCACGGCAATCATCGCCACGCTGACCAGTAATTTACTGTCAAATTTTCCGGCCAAAACCACCGGATCCCAAATGGTGGTGCCAAACACAATTGCTGTAGCCGAGGTAACCACCACACCCACAAAAGCAAACAAAGTCATCGAAGTCGGAAGCCCGTACATCTGACCTTTGATTTGTACTTGTTGCGAAGTGGCATAGCGCGTAAAATCGGGAATATTGAGTGAAAGTGTAGCCCAAAATCCGACCATACCTGTGAGTGCCGGAAAGAAATAAGTAAAGAATTCTGAACTGTTGGCAAATTTAGATGGAGTGCTTAAAATCGGGCCCAAGCCATGTGCAGCATTCAGCGCCCAAAGCAATAAAGCCAGTGCGGCCAGCGGTAAAAAGAACGCTTTAAAAACGAGCAACTTTTTGATGCTGTCAACGCCTAAATACACCACGTACATATTGAGCAACCAAAACAAAATAAAACAAATGGCCGGTCCGGTTTGCAAACCCCAACTATCCGGAAAAATCTGTGGTAAGGTTTCTAAAGACGGTATCCACAAACGCGCCATTTGATACAGCGCAAAACCGCCAATCCAAGTTTGAATACCAAACCAACCACAAGCGACGATGGCCCGAAGCAAAGCCGGAATGTTGGCGCCGGTGGTTCCGAAACTCGCACGCGCAAACACCGGAAACGGAATACCGTACTTGGCACCCGCGTGACCGTTGAGGATCATCGGAATCAAAACAATCGTATTGCCCAAAAATATCGTCAAAATGGCTTGCCACCAACTCATGCCGCCTTCAATAAGCGAACTCGAGAGCATATAAGTAGGAATACACAAACTCATGCTGATCCAAAGGGCCGCATAATTCCAGGTATTCCAGCTGCGATTTTGTGCTGAAATAGGCGCCAAGTCTTCGCTATACAAAGCAGTGTTTGTATGGTTTTGGTTTTCGGTCATAGGTGTTGATTTTTTATTCCATCGCGGCGTCGGCTATTTTAAGTGCTTCGCTGATGATGGCCAAACCTTCGTCAATTTGTTCTTTGGTGATGTTGAGTGGCGGTGCGATAAAAATATAACCCCAACGCACAAAAGTGTACATGCCCAATTCTCGGATTTTGGCCGCCACTTGATTGGAAACTTTTAAATCGTCTCCGGCAGCGTTGTATGGCGCCATGAGTTCGCCGGTGGTTTTGTTTTTTAATACGTCTAAACAGCCCAACAATCCGGTGTTTCTGAACGTGCCCATGCTGGGATGCTGGCTGCGCATTTGATCAATACGCATTTCCATATAAGCACCCATTTCGCGGGTGTTTTCAATGAGTTTATCACTTTCGTAGATGTTAATCACCGCCAGAGCTGCGGCCAATGCTACCGGATGCGCATTATAAGTAAGCCCAATCATCATAGGCGTAGCATCATATTTAGCAGCAATTTTGTCAGATACCATCAAGCAACCGAGCGGTACATACGAAGCGGTCAAACCTTTGGCCATACAAACCATATCGGGAATGATGTCGTGGTTTTCAAAACCAAACCATTTTCCGGTGCGGCCAAATCCGCTCATGACCTCATCGGCGATGAACAAAATACCGTATTTTTCGCAAAGCGCTTTAACGCCTTTGAGATAACCTTTTGGGTAATGCAAACAGCCCGAAGAACCGCTTTCGCCTTCAAAAATAAAGGCGGCAATGTTGGTTTTGCCTTCGAGGTGAATAATGCGCTCAACGTATTCTAAACTCAACGAAAGCTTGGTGGCGTCGTCAAGGTTTTTCATACCGTAGAAATAATACGGATCATCCAAATGTACTACGTTGGGCATTTGCTGCGCATCGTTGGCGAGTTTGCGCGGGTCACCGCCCACGGTCATACCACCGATAGAACCGCCGTGAAAGGCACGGTAACGACCGATGATTTTGTGACGACCGGTATATAAACGAGCCAATTTGATGGCGTTGTCAATAGACGAAGTTCCGCATAAGGTGAAAAACGCTTTGTTGAGATCGCCCGGACAAATTTCAGCGAGTTTGCGCGATAATTTGGCGCGCACTTCAGTAGTGCAGCTGGGCGTAACAAAACTGACTTTGTTCATTTGTTCAACTACGGCATCGGTAACGCGCTGGTCGCCATGACCGATGTTGACCGACATGAGACCGGATGAAAAATCGATGATGCGTTTTCCGTCGCAGTCATATAAATAGACGCCTTCGGCACGATCAATCGCTATAGGGTTGACAGCGGCTTGGGCAGACCAAGAAAACAAACTGAATTGTTTGCTGTCGTTGATGATTTGTTCTTTTGATAAGGTTTCTTCTGTTGTCATTGTATTTTGTTTTTGAAGAATCTGTTTTTAAGTTAAAGCGAAACTTTCTTGAGGACTCACTGCCCTAGCCCCGATTGAAGTGGAAATCCTTTTTTGTTTTTATGAAAAGCCCCTCGACTGCGCTCGGGGTGACAAAACAAAAAAGATTGCAACGGAAAGCGGGATTAGCTTCTGAAAATTCGTAATTCGAAATTTCTAATTGTTTTTAGCTCATCCAGTTGACGCCTGCCTCGGCATTCCACTTGACGGTGGTTTTCTTGAGCTTGGTCCAGAACTCGATGGAGCTTTTTCCGGTGATGTCGCCTACGCCAAACTTGCTTTCGTTCCAGCCGCCAAAGCTGAACGGCTCGCGCGGAACCGGCACGCCTACATTGACGCCCACCATTCCGGCACTGGCTTTTTCCATGATGTAACGCGCCATACCGCCGTTTTGAGTGAATACACTCGCGGCGTTTCCGTATGGGTTTTTGTTTTCGATGGCGAGCGCTTCATCAACCGTATTGGCACGCATGATGGAGATGACCGGACCGAAAATTTCTTCGCGGGCTACACTCATATCAGGTGTAACAAAATCAATAACGGTTGGGCCGACGTAGGTTCCGGCCTCTTTGCCTGAAACTTTGGCATTGCGGCCATCAACGAGGATTTTAGCGCCGTCTTTTTCGGCTTGGGTAATATAACTTTCGATGCGCTCTTGTGATTCTTTGTTGATGACGGCCCCGAGGTTTTCACCGGGAACGATCTTGCGGGCTTCGTCGCAAATTTTGGCAATGATGTGATCAACATTTCCGACGCCGACCATGGCTGACGCGGCCATACAGCGTTGTCCGGCACAACCCGACATCGACGCGGCTACGTTTTGTGCGGTCATATCAGGAATGGCATCGGGCAAAACCATCAAGTGATTTTTGGCGCCGCCCAAAGCCAAGCATCTTTTTAAATTTTGCGTAGCGCGTTGGTAAACGATTTTGGCTACTTTGGTGGAACCGACAAACGAAACGGCTTCAATATTCGGGTGATCGCAAATGGCGTTGACCATTTCAACATCGCCATGCACTACGTTAAAAACACCGTCTGGCAGGCCGGCTTCTTTGAGCAATTCAGCAATGCGACCACAACTGAGTGGCACTTTTTCAGAAGGTTTCATAATCATGCAATTGCCCAGTGCGATGGCGTTGGGAATCGTCCAATTGGGCACCATAGACGGGAAATTAAACGGCACAATCGAGGCCACTACGCCCAAAGCAACGTGCTCGGTACGGCATTCAACACCTTTGCTGACTTCGAGCAATTCACCAGTGATGAGTTGCGGAAGTGAAGTGGCAAATTCTGTGAGCTCGATGCATTTTTCAATTTCGGCGACGGATTCTCCGTAGGTTTTTCCGTTTTCTTCGCTGCACAATTCAGCGAGTTCTTTGAGGTTTTTTTCAAGTAAGGCTTTATAGCGAAAGAACACTTGTACGCGTTCTTTAATAGGTGTTTTGCTCCAAACTGGGAAAGCGGCTTGCGCGGCTTGAACGGCTTTGTCTAAATCAGAAGCCCCCGACATCGGGACGGTTGAGAGTAGATTTCCGTCTAAAGGTGAAACAACATTTAAGGTTCGGGCGGCAGTTGCCGGTGTAAACTTTCCGTTGATGAAGTTTTGAATCGCAGGGTATTTCATGAAGTACTATTTATTTTACAAATTATTAATAAAAATAATAACAATAATTTAATATGCAACCTGCAATTATAGACAATTCACAACATTAACATAACATCATTTCGAATTTTATTTTTACCAATATTTGAACAGGTCATTTTTAAAAAAGTGAATGCGCTGTAAATGAGTTAGTTAATTTGGTTTGTTTTTTAATCTGTTGCCGCTACTGGTAAAAGTTAAATTTTCATTTAGATGCTATTTTCAAAATAAAACCGAGATTAAAAGCCTATTTTTGGATGGATTATTTTTGAGTATTCATAGGTATGAAAAGAATTTTTTGGTTATTTCCGCTGATGCTATTGTTTTATTGCAGCAATGTTGATTTGTCTGAAAACAATATTACATCGGCACAAAAAGCAACTCCACAGGATCAGGTAGCAGAGATTTTCAACTTAAAACAGGTTCCGATAATTACCGTTGAAGTTAGTTTGGATCAGTGGAATAAAATTCTGACCAATTATGATTTGAATCCGGCCAACGACAAAAAAGTGGTGTCTAAATTTACTTTTTCAGTAGGCGGCAGAACAACGGTGATTGACAGTGTAGGGCTCAGACTTAAAGGAAACACCAGTCGTCGCAGACCTGAAGGTGATACCGGTTTGTTGCACGATGCGGTAAATCCGGATTGGCATCATTGCCATTTTGGGCTTGATTTTTCTAAATACCGCAACGGTCAAAATTTTAAAGGATTGGATAAACTCAATTTGAAATGGTTCAAAGACGATGCCGCTTATTGTCGCGAAATATATAGTTATGATTTGTTTAGAAGATTTGGCTGTATTGCTCCGGCAGCTTCATATTGTAGGCTATATATCAAAGTGCAAGGTGATGCACAGCCAGCATATTATGGTGTTTACGCCATGGTCGAAAACATTGATGAAGTTTTTATTGCAAAAAACAAAACTAAATGGGGTGATGGCGTAGGCTTTTTGTGGAAAGGCGGTTGGAGCGGATCAAACAATGCTAATTTTGTTTCGACTGAAAGCATTGGCGTTGAAGACGTGAACATCAATCCGGCTTTGTCGGCATATTATGCCTATGATTTAAAAACACGTAAAAGCGAATTAGCTAGTGCAAAAACTGAATTGCTGCAATTTATTTCAGATTTGAACACCCGAACCGGTGCTGATTTTGAAAACTGGATTGCCCAAAAAATGGATGTGCCTTTGTTTTTAAAAACCTATGCGGTAAATGTAGCTGTGGGTATGTGGGACGATTACTGGGTAAACGGGAATAATTTTTATTTTTATTTTTCGCCCAACGGAAAAGCTTATTTTATTCCGTATGATTATGACAATACGTTGGGAACTTCGCAAATTGTGGCTAATTCAGGAACACAGAATCCGCTCTCATGGGGCAATATGTCGCAACGACCATTGATCACCAAAGTATTAGCTATTCCACAGTATCAACAATTGTACAAAAGTTATTTGACTGAACTAGTCAATGCGAATAAAGATTATTTTCATGTGAATAAAAGCATGCCCAGAATCCAATCATGGCAGAACATGATTTTACCTTACGTGAACAACGATACCGGCGAAGACATGCTCATTGAAGACAAACCAGCATCATGGGGAAACCAACCTAATTATCGCCTATTATCCGGAAACCCATTCGGCGGCAACATTGGACCAGCCAATTTTTTTAGCAGCAAAAGAACCAGTTTTAATTGGCCATAAAAAAAGCCGCTTTTATCAGCAGCTTTCTTGTGTACTTATAATTATTTTTAGAATTTGAACGATGCCCCGAGTTGAATGACTTGATGTTTGATATCAGCATCTTTATCAATTTTTGTCAAGCCGTGCACATAACGAGCATTCAGCGATAGCCCCAACGGAAAATTAAACCCTAATCCGCCGGCTACAGAGGTGTCAAAACTGTTGATATTATCATTGTTTTCAAGATTGTCATTAACTTTATAACCCACTTGCGGGCCGGCCTCTAAGCTAATGGTTTTTAAAAAATAAACTCTGGCCATTACCGGTAAATTCAAATAACCCAAGGTATAATTCGTATCGTTTGCTTTATACCCCTGAATGGAATATTGTAACTCGGGTTGAATAAAAAACAATTGTGGAACTACAGAAAATTCTTTGAATACACCAGCATAAAAAGAAGTCAATGGGTCAACCCCCGAAGCGTCTTTTCCGGTTACTGTGGCTATGTTAACTCCGGCTCTAATGCCGATTTTTTGTGCCTGAACCGTTGTCAGTGCCATTAATCCAAAGGCCAATGCCATCGTTTTGAATACTTTCATATCAATATAAATGTTAGGTTAAACGCTTCAAAAATAAACATTAATCCCTAAGCGGCCTTATTGTTTAAAAATTAGTTCTGACAATCGTCCATCGCGTTTGTACACATCGTCATAAAAACGCAAAATACCGGTATCGTTCACCCAACACGTAAAATAGCCAATATATACCGGAACCGGTTCTTTTAAAGTATACCAAGATTCTTTGCCGGCATACATTACTTTTTCAACTTTTTCAGGCGTCCAATTTGGGTCATCTTCTAATAAAGTCTGAGCAAGTTCAAGCGGTTTGGCCACACGAATACAACCATGACTAAACGCTCTTGAATTTCGGTTAAAAAGACTTTTGGCCGGAGAATCATGCAAGTAAATATTGTTAGAATTCGGAAACAAAAACTTGACCCAACCCAATGAATTTTGCGGTCCGGGTTTTTGCCTAACGCGCCCTTTATCCCACTCCATGTTGTGTTTGACTAGATAATCTTTGTCTTTTTCAAGCGCTGGTTTGATTTCTTTTTTGATGATGCTCGGCGGAACGTTCCAATACGGGCTAAAGACAATGTACTTCATCATTCCGCTAAAAATGACGGTTTGATTCATGACTTTCCCAACCACTACATTAGATGCTAAAGCAAGTTTCCTGTTTTTGTAATACGCCAATTCATACGACGGAATATTCACCGAAATATATTGTTTGGCTTGGCTCATTTCGGTCGGAATCCATCGACAGCGCTCCATATTGACCATGAGTGTTTTGATGCGACTTTTGAGCGGAATATTCATCGAACGAATCATTTTTCCTGAGATCAATTCTGAAGGTGTCAAACCAATACTTTCCTTATATTGCCGTACCGGGCGCGCCAATGATGCGTCAAAAACAGCGCTTTGAGTATTCTTATCTAAATAACCCATCAAGTACAAACGTTTACGCACATGAGCCACTAAATCTGAAGTATCGCCCACTTTGAGCGGATCCATATCGATGGGGATTTTCACCGTATCTGCGTCATTTTTTTGTGCGGCTTTGCGGTAACGACCCAGCATTTCTTTGAGTTTGTAGTATTGGCCTAGAAGGTTTCGCTCGTTTTTTTCAATCAACTTCGGATTGGCCATGAGCGAATCGAGATAATGCACATACGAAACCTTCTTGCGGGGCAAATACCAGCCCAATTCTCGCGAAGTTTTTACATCAAATCCGTGAAAAACTTTATCGGCATAAAAAAAATAAAAGGCAGATATGAGATAATCGTTGGCCGAATTGCTCAAGGGTTTTGCAGATTGAAAAATGTCTTCTAAATAAGATTTGTAGGGAATTTTAGCATGAACACCTTCGGTTTCTATGGTGTTGATTTTACTGTGGATTAAATGCCCTAGCTCGGTGATTCCTTTAGCGTCAAACCAAACAAACTTCCAATGGTGATTGCGGTATAACTCGCGCATTTGCGGCTCATAAACAGCCAATTTCGGATATCGCTTGACAAACCAATGTAACTTTAAACTATCTGGAGCGACTTCTTTAACGGGCTTTTCAGGCAGATTTTGTTTTTGAGGTAGAACAATTGATTTTTGGTTGTTATCGCGTTTACAAGCGGTCATCGTCAAAACAAAAGTCATCGAAAAGCACAAAATCCAAAAGCGACCCAACATGAGGAAAAAATTTAACTGCGTAAAAGTAAGCAAACTAAATTCACATCGATGTTGACAAACCCGAAGATTATTTACTTTATAAAAAAACAAATATAACTTTATGAAAAACTTATTTTTTTTATGTCTGGTGATTTTAAATTCCAACAGCTTCCTTTGGGCCCAAAATAAAACTACTTCCGAGATTGACGCTTTACTCAATCAGTGGCATAAAGACGCCGCGGTTGCTAATGGCGAGGCTTATTTTGGGGCTATGGCAGATGAAGGGATTTTTATCGGAACCGACGCCACCGAAAACTGGAACAAAAAGCAATTTCAAGCTTTTGCCAAACCTTATTTTGACAAAGGAAAAGCCTGGGATTTTAAACCTTTTCAAAGACATATTTATCTGAGTGCTGACGAAAAAACAGCTTGGTTTGATGAACTCTTGGATACTTGGATGAAAATTTGTCGCGGCTCAGGTGTATTGCAAAAAGTTGGGAATAATTGGAAAATCATGCATTATGTGCTTTCAACCACCATTCCGAACGATAATATTGACGCAGTAGTCAAAGTCAAAACACTTATTGAAGACGAACAAATGAAACAACTTAAAGCTTCAAAATAACCCAAACCATTGGCACAACGAACATCCTGCTCCCTTACAGCAGGATTTTTTTTGCTTTTTTTAAAACCACTTTTGTTGTTGTTGCGTACATGGCCAAAACAACCTAAATCTAAATGCCATGAAACTTCGAAAAAAAATTGAAATCACATTGGTCGCCGCTCTTGGAGTATCGCTGATGCTACTGATTGTTTTACTCACGCATTTTGCAATGAGTCAACCGCTTGATAAAAGTCAACTTGAAATCAGCAAATTTGAATTTCAAAAACCACTGAGCTCAGCAGATAAAATAGAAATAAAAATGTTGATGCAATCAATTCCAGGTATGGGCCGAGACATTATCATCTGTAATAATTCTATGGTTTGTTTTCACGATTCACAAAGTTGTAACAAAGAAGAAATTATTCAAAAATTATGTTCAACAGGTAAATACAATGCCCGGAAAATTCATATCAATGACATATCAAGTGTACAACTTGCTCGTCTTGAAGCCAAAGGAAAATTTCATCATTTGGCCGTTGCTATTCGAGATCCGTTTTAATCAACATTTGAAATTAATAGTATTCAACAACACCCTTTTTCCCAATCAACCCGACCTAAGATAGCTGTCAGGGCAGCTTTATAAAACTAAAACCGCAGAATCACTGCATCATGAAAACCCTGGATTTCTAACACAATGTTAGATTTGCTCCCGCCTGTCATTTGAATGATGGCAGGCGGTTTTTACAAAATAAAAACTTAGAAAATGAAAAAGAAAATCAAACTAGTCCTTCTAGGGCTTACAGGAACCGGCTTGCTTTTATTTTGCGCATTGGTGATTCATATTGCCTTGGTAAAACCTCCTGAAAATGCTACAATTCAAATCAGTCGCATTGATTTTGAAAAGCCGTTCGACTCAATTGGCGCAGTAGAAATTCGTCAAAAAATCGAATCAATACCCGGTGTCAAAAAAGATGTTTTGGTCAAAAAAAATGTGGTTGTTTATTTTCATGACAATCGCATTGCTGACTCCAAAAAAGTCTTCGCCGAACTCATGCAAAAAGGCGATTACAAAGCACAAAGATTTGAAGTAAATACTGCTTTATCATCCAAACAAGTTTGCCCGGCGATGAAAAAAGAGGGTTTTTATTATGAGTTATCTAAAATAGTTCACCAATATATTTAATCACTAAACATTCAAAATCATGAAAAAACAATCAAATTTTTTGCTTTTGGGTTTGTCTATATTGTGCATCTCGCTCACTGCATGCAGCAAGGATGACGACGAATCAACACCTTCAAAACCTTCTATTTACCAACGATTAGGCGGAACAACGCTCGTTCAAGATCCGGATGCACCCACCGGAACCATGATTGAGGCCGGAAGATTGAGCTACCGAAAAGTAGTTAATTCAACCGTGCAACTTATTGTTGCCGACATTCAGGCTGGGGCTCCCGGTAATTTAAGCGCTCATTTCTCGCCGCTTTTGGCCGAAGTTGGCGCCGGAAACACCACCAATCTAGCCGTTTTGACAGATAATTTAACGGATTTCTTTTCGTACAATACCGGCGGAACCAATGCTGTAAACAAATACGAAGGAAAAAACATGGTAGATGCACATAATCCGGCCACGAACCCAAGAATGGGCGTCAAATCTACCAATGCCGATTACGACAAATTTGAAGGTTATGTAGGAGCGGCGGCTCAGGCCAACGGTGTGGCGGCCAATACAGAGCTATATGCAGATGTGGTTGCTGTACTTGAATCGCTTAGAAGCCCGATTGTTCAAGCGCCATAAATCAAAAAAATCTTTCATATCAAACCGTCTTCAAACAAGGCGGTTTTTTTATTTCAAATTGCGCAGCATTTCTTCGGTAATGGCTGATAAATCAAAGCTGTGCTTCCAATTCCAATCTTGGCGTGCAGAACTGTCATCAATGCTTGCCGGCCAACTGTCGGCTATTTTCTGACGAAAATCCGGTTTATAAGTAATGCTAAAGTTCGAAAGATGTTTTTGGATATCCTCCGCAACCTCAGCCGGAGTAAAACTAACACCTGCCAAATTATACGATGAGCGAATTTTAATCTGCTCGCTCGGTGCCTGCATGATTTCAATGGTTGCGCGAATCGCATCGTCCATATACATCATCGGAAGTTTTGAATTTTCAGATAAAAAACACTCAAAAGTTCCTTGTTTTAAAGCTTTGTGGTAAATATCCACAGCGTAATCTGTGGTTCCGCCACCGGGTTCAGTGGTCCAGCTAATCAAGCCCGGATACCGAATGCTGCGCACATCCACACCGTATTGATGATGATAATACTCGCACCAACGCTCACCGGTTTGCTTAGAAATGCCGTATACCGTGGTCGGTTCCATAATGGTGTATTGTGGGGTGTTTTCTTTGGGCGTGGTCGGGCCAAAAACCGCAATGCTCGAAGGCCAAAATATTTTTTTGATTTTTCCGGCTTTGGCCAAATTGAGCACGTGAAAAAGCGAATTCATATTCAAATCCCAAGCAAAGGCTGGGTTTTTTTCGGCTGTGGCTGATAATAAAGCTGCCATCAAATACACATCGGTAATCTGATATTGCTCAATAAGATGTTCGATTTGGTTGTAATCAAGCGCGTTGACTACTTCAAAAATACCGTTGTTGACGATTTCGTTGTTGAGTTTTCGAATATCTGAAGCTACGACATTTTCAATTCCGTAAAGGTTTCTCAATCGCATGGTCAGTTCAGTTCCGATCTGTCCGCAAGCGCCAATAATCAGTATTTTTGTGTTCATTTGTTTTCGATTTGTGTGTAAAGATAAAGCAATTTGAGCGGCTGAAAATGGTAATTAATGCACAAAAACACAACACAAACAATAATCAGTTGAATTTCTTTCAGTTTACCTTTGTAAATTTGCGACTCAATAATACAATGATGAATTTAAAACACCTCTTGGTTTTGTGTCTGTTGGTTCTAACATCGGCTTGTCAGCAAACCGATGAGCATGAATTGATTCAGCAGCAAAAAGCACTTCAGGCCCGCACCTTGGTTTTGAATGAAATCAAAAACGGCTGGCATTTTCACACGCCTGCTTTGCGCTCTGACACGCAGAACATGTTGCGCAATTGGTCTGAACTCAGACAATTCAACTCTGAAATCATGCAAACGCCGGGCAGTTCAATTGGCGGGTTTCAGAAAAAAGCCAAAAGTTTGTCTAAAAAAGCACTTGAACTGAGCAAAAGTATTCCAGCAGAATTTGATAAACCCGAGGTAAAATCGCGTATTGCAGCGCTCACCACCAAAATCAATCAAATCAATTTATACCTCAATATTCGCGAGATTCCGGCTAAAAAAATCAGCACTTTGGTAGCCGATGCCGATGCTGCTTGGTCTGCACTCTATCGCGAAATGAATGAAATTGTCCAAAAAAGCAAAATCCCGCTCGAAGAAGGCGAATCAGATATTCTCATGATGCAAGATCCTTCGCGCGCCATTCCGGATTTAGCCACCCAATAAAAGCCTATTCTATTGAGCAACAACAGCGTTATTCAGATTTTTGACGCTTCGGTAAAAGCCAAGCAAATCAGTGAAAACCTCAACCTTGACCGCAGTAAATTGCAGGTAAAAGGCTTGGTGGGTTCGGGCTTGTCACTCGTGGTTCAATCGGTCTTCAAACAAAGTAATCGACCTTTTTTACTGATTTTAAACGACAAAGAAGAAGCCGCTTATCACCTCAACGATCTGGAACAAATGCTCTCTGAAGAAGATGTGCTTTTTTATCCGGGTTCGTATCGTCGACCTTATCAAATAGAAGAAACCGACAACGCCAATGTGCTGTTGCGTGCCGAGGTGCTCAACCGCATCAATTCTCGCAAAAAACCGGCGCTGATGGTCACCTATCCTGAAGCCTTATTTGAAAAAGTCGTGACCAAAAAAGAACTCGACAAAAACACCCTTAAAGTAGCGGTCGGCGATCAAATTTCAATTGAATTCATCAACGAAGTTTTGTTTGAATACGAATTTAAACGCGTAGATTTTATCAGCGAACCCGGCGAATTTTCGGTGCGCGGCGGTATCATTGATGTGTTTTCATTCTCAAACGATCATCCGTACCGCATTGAGTTTTTTGGCAATGAAGTAGACAGCATCCGAACCTTTGATGTTGAAACGCAATTGTCGGTTGAAAAGAAAAAAAAGATTGCCATTATTCCGAATGTCGAGAACAAATTCTTCCAAGAATTGCGCGAGAGTTTTCTGCAATATATAGAACCCAACACGGTTATTTGGATACAAAACACGCAGCTGTTGTCTTCAAAACTCGATAAGTTATTTGACAAAGCCAGCGAGATTTTTCAAAGCCTTGACGCCACGATTCAACAAGTAGAACCCGAGAAAATATTTTTGAACGGAAGCGCAATCATCAAACAAATATTTGATTTTTCGGCGGTTGAACTCAGTCATGAAACGGTTTTTTCGGCAGCTAAAATGTTTGAATTCTTGCAACGACCGCAACCTTCGTTCAACAAACAATTTGATTTGCTTTTGAACGATTTGAGCGAGTTGCATTTTAATGGATATAAGAATTATTTGTTCTGCAGCAATACTTCGCAAGAAAAGCGTTTTCACGATATTTTTGAAAGCCTCGAAGACGAAGGTCAGAGCTTGTCAAGCCGACAATATCACACGATTAATTTGCCTTTATACCAAGGTTTTATTGATGATGAAAACCAATTGGCTTGTTATACTGACCATCAGATTTTTGAGCGCTACCATAAGTTCAGCATCAAAAACGGTTACGCCAAAAAGCAAACCATCACGCTCAAAGAACTCAACACTTTGTCGGTGGGCGATTATGTAACGCATATTGACCACGGCATCGGAAAATTTGGCGGTTTACAAAAAATTCAAGTCGAAGGCAAAACCCAAGAAGCCATCAAATTGGTCTATGCCGACAACGATATTGTGTATGTGAGCATTCATTCGCTGCACAAAATTTCAAAATACAACGGGAAAGATGGTGCTCCGCCCAAAATCTACAAACTCGGTTCGAGTGCCTGGAAAGCGCTCAAGCAAAAAACCAAGGCGCGCGTCAAGCATATTGCCTTTAATTTGATTCAGTTGTATGCCAAGCGCAAACTCGAAAAAGGCCATCGCTATGCGCCCGACAGCTATATGCAGGCCGAACTCGAAAGCTCGTTTATATATGAAGACACGCCTGATCAGCTCAAGGCAACACAAGAAGTCAAAGCCGATATGGAAAGTGATCGCCCTATGGATCGTTTGGTTTGTGGCGATGTTGGATTCGGCAAAACCGAAGTGGCCATTCGCGCTGCTTTTAAAGCCGTTGACAACGGAAAACAAGTGGCTGTTTTGGTTCCGACCACCATTTTGGCGTATCAGCATTTTAGAACTTTTTCGGATCGACTCAAAGATATGCCGTTGACCATTGGTTATTTGAACCGATTTAGAACCGCCAAACAAAAAACCGAAACGCTGCAACAACTTGCCGAAGGCAAACTCGACATCTTGATTGGCACGCATCAAATGGTCAATAAAAATGTACAGTTTAAAGATTTGGGATTGCTCATTGTAGATGAAGAGCAAAAGTTTGGTGTTAATGTCAAAGACAAACTCAAAACCATTGCGGCCAATGTGGATACGTTGACTTTGACGGCCACGCCGATTCCGAGAACGCTACAATTTTCGCTGATGGCTGCGCGTGATTTATCGGTTATTTCAACGCCGCCGCCAAATCGTTACCCAATTGAAACCAGTGTGGTGGGTTTTAATGAAGAGCTGATTCGCGATGCTATATCGTATGAAATTCAACGCAACGGCCAAGTCTTTTTTATCAACAACCGCATTGAAAACATCAAAGAAGTCGCCGGTATGATTCAGCGTTTGGTGCCCGATGCGCGTATAGGCGTGGGCCATGGACAAATGGACGGCAGTAAACTTGAAGAACTCATGCTCGCCTTTATGACCGGAGAATTTGATGTTTTGGTATCCACCACCATTATTGAAAGCGGTCTGGACGTGCCGAATGCCAATACCATTTTTATCAATAACGCCAATAACTTCGGGCTTTCTGATTTGCATCAGATGCGCGGTCGTGTGGGCCGAAGCAACAAAAAGGCCTTCTGCTATTTCATCTGTCCGCCGTTCTCGGTCATGACTGAAGACGCGCGCAAACGTATTCATGCTTTGCAACAATACAGCGAACTTGGCAGTGGTTTTAACATTGCCATGAAAGATCTTGAAATTCGCGGTGCGGGTGATTTACTCGGCGGAGAACAAAGCGGTTTTATCAATGAAATCGGTTTCGAAACCTACCAGAAAATCATGAACGAGGCCATTGAAGAACTCAAAGAAAATGAGTTCAAGGAATTGTATGAGTCTGAACAAACCGCTGAGAAAGACTACGTCAAAGACATGCAAATTGACACTGATTTTGAGTTGCTCTTTCCCGATGAATACATCAACAATATTTCAGAGCGCTTGAATTTGTACAACGAATTAAGTCAGATTAAAAACGAAGACGAGCTCAAAACCTACGAAAACAAACTCATTGACCGCTTCGGACCGCTTCCTAAACCAGCAGTTTCGCTGTTGTCAAGCATCAAAATAAAATGGTTAGCTACTCACTTGGGTATTGAAAAACTCGTGCTCAAGCAAGGTAAAATGATCGGTTATTTTGTTTCGGATCAGCAAAGTGATTACTACACTTCGGCGCAGTTTCACAAAGTATTGCAGTTTGTGCAAAAACAAGGTCAACTGTGTCGCATGAAAGAAAAGCAAACCGCTTCAGGCTTGCGCTTGCTGATTACTTTTG
Source organism: Flavobacterium sp. CYK-55 (assembly GCF_018413465.1). Lineage (GTDB taxonomy): Bacteria > Bacteroidota > Bacteroidia > Flavobacteriales > Flavobacteriaceae > Flavobacterium. Next base: position 113,921 of record NZ_JAHCDK010000008.1, on the reverse strand, counting down.
AAAACGTAAAATCCATCCGAAGAGCACTCGAACTCATCGAGCTGATGGCTCAGTAATCAGAAAAAATGGTGGATACTTTCGGCTAAAAAAGCAGCGTCAATTTGTTCAATAGAATGCGGAATATCTTTGAGCACGATGCATTGCGCATGAGGCAAAAGATGACTGATGTGACGCGTTTCATCAATGCTTACCATTTGATCTTTATCACCGATGGTGAGTAAAACCGGCGTCAGAATTTGCTCCATTTGCGATGGATTTAGTGGCGGGTTTTGGCCCATTTCTAACATCATTTGTGCGGTTTTTTGCATCAATTCAGGCCAATTTTCTCCGTGAAGTTCTTTTAAACTTTGCGCCCATTTCGGAACTTTTTCGATGACAATTTCAGGGTTGAGCATTTGAGCTTCGCGCTCAGAACTCTCCGGATTCCAATCCCATTTGGTGCCCAAAGTAAAAATCTTAGCCACTTTTTCAGGATGTTTGTGTGCTAAATAAACAGCCACGTATCCGCCCATGCTATAACCGAAAATATCTATTTTTTCAATGGCCTTTTCTTCTAAAAACGCAAAAACTTCTTGCGCAAAAACTTCAATTGAGAAACCTTTTTGAGAGAACTTTTTTGAGCCATGGCCTGAAAAATCGAGCGTAAGAATATCGTAATGTTCTTCTAAAATAGATGCCAACAGTTTGAAATAAGCCGAACTGCCCAAGGCTCCGTGCAAAAGCAATAATTTTCGTTTCATAAGCATAAAAAAACCACTCCGAAGAGTGGCTGATGTTTAATTTTTGATCACTTTAAAATGAGCCTCGCGGTCGCCGAATTTAAGCGTAAAGAAATAGGTTCCGCGAGCAAATGTGGATAAATCAACTTGCGCATCGGGTTTGTTGATTTGTTTTTGAAACATCAAACGACCTTCAAGGTTGTGTACCATAACTTCACTTAAGTTGAGTCGGGCCGAAATATTCAAATTCCCTTTGACCGGATTGGGCCAATAAGTAAAATCAATATCTGATTCAAAAACATTATTCCCTAAAGCATTCTCACATGCAATATTCGCTTGGTAACCTGCTGCTGTAACACCTCCGTCAGAGTAGAATTTAATCGTCAACGAACCATCAGCTGCTGATGAAACAAATGGCCCAGGAATACTATTGCCGGTGAAACCTCCTCCACTCAAATCATTAGCGCTGGTTGAATTTCCGTCGTAGACATACAAATAATCATAATCTTGCTCGAGATCGAATTCAGTAAATGTCAAGCGGATTTTTTTGTTGGGTAAATTCGGAATAATCGTTCTGATGTAAGATTCTGAATCTTCATAATCATCGTTACTTCCTCCTGTATCAGTGATCGCAACACCACTACAATAATTGGCTCCGGTAATTACAATGGCTTTTTCATCTGGCGCAAACAAACCGCCCGAACATATCGGACGCACGCGCACTTTGTAGTATACATTTGATGACAATCCGGCAGCACTGTATGATGGTGTACTCACGTTATTCCAAATAATATTGGTACTTGTAAAAGGTGTTACAGCTACTTGCCAATTGGTGGTTCCTGAATTGTCAACCCAAGTAATTTGAGCCGTTCCGCTGGTAACATTTGTAGTAGAAATACTTGAAACAGTATTGATGCAAGTGTTAATACAATCAGTACTTAAGCACGTTCCGCCATTAACTTTCCCAAGAATACGCGCTGCAGGTTGTGGACCAAATCCGTTAGAGAAATTAATCCCGACATTGAGTAAATGACAATAACTCATAATGGTTCCTTTAACTGAATTGGATGGAACAGGACCCGTATCACAACTACCTTCGGCATAACTCGAATTGGCCGTTGGGCCACAACCGTCAATAGCTGTATTGTTGCCATTCCAAACGCAGGCATGTGTGTGCGGTGAACCCATCAAATGCCCTAACTCATGGGTAATCACTTCAATGGTCCACGAAAATACGGGCACAGTATTGTAATCAATTGACAAATCTGAATAACTAAAATTGTCTTGCGTGCAAATTCCGTTGATACCCACAGCTACTCCGCCCAATCCTCCGTCATCACGGCCTACCAATTGGCCTAAATCACCATCAAAAACGGGTCTGACTTCATTGAATTTGAACAAATAATCTGAGGATGATGTTCCGATGCCATCATACGGATCGGCAGTTGTCCAAATGTAAATAGACTTAATCGCCGTGGTGATACCGTCATTACTGTATATAGTTTGTACGTTGTTGAACACCGCGGTCATCCAGTTGGTTGTAGTTGTCGAATTGCTGTTGTTGTCTTGGTATAAATCATTGTCGACTTCAAAATAAATAGTCACACATCTTTGACTTAAAGCACTATTCGAACGATCGGCGGTGGTTGTGGTTGTCTCGGTATTATCACGGGTGTGACAATTGAAATTGTGATTGATTTTAAGCTCCGCATCTGAATAAACCAAGTAATTTGAGGTATTGTTTTGCTTGCGAATTTTAGCCACCACGATGTTTCCGATGCCCTCAGCTGAAATCACTCCGTATAATTCATCGTTGAAAAAACTAAAGGCCACCAATGAGTTTTGATCGCCTTTAATGATTCCTCGGTAATACAAACCCGGAGCGTAACCTATATTTCGTTGTGTTGGCGTATCTACGTGAAAACCTTCGGCCAAAACATCTGCTCGATACATTTGCAACGTGATGCTTTTTTGCTGATACGGAACGGTAATTTCAAGTGTGTTTTTGTGATCGGTCATCAACTGATGCAAAACATCCAATTGCAACTCAGCCATACTGGCTTTGTCTACTGTTTTTTTGGCATCTGCCGATAGTGGAAGATTCGATTCTGAAAGTATCGAATACAAAGGGAAAGTTTCATTTCGAGATATAAGTTCTTGCACCTTTTGCGCTACTTTTTTCTGAGCAAACAACGTGGTCGCAAAAACCAAAAGACCCAAAGTCAATAGTTTTTTCATAGTAGATTTTTTTTTCAAATGTAGTAATTAAGTAGTCAGGTTCAAACTGGTTTTATCCTCAAAAATGAAAAAAAGCATCTTCTAAATGCTCCATGATGAACTCATTAGCTTTTTTGTGAATAGAAATGATGTCAAAGCGAACCTCAACGTCCAAATTACCATTGCGAACATAAGCATCGATGGCTTGGGTGAGCAATTTGATTTTTTGCGGTTTGACAAATTCATGCGGTAAACCAAAATCAACACTCGAGCGCGTTTTGACTTCAACTACCGCCAAAGTTGAACCTTTTTGAGCAATAATATCTACTTCAGCCTTTTGGTAATACCAATTGGTTTCAAGAATTTGATACCCCTTTTCTTCGAGATAAGCTGCAGCTCTTTGCTCGCCTTCTTTTCCGAGTTGGTTGTGCTGCGCCATGACATTTACATAAAAGTAACCTCAGCACCAGAATCAGTTGCGTTGACTTGAACCGTTTTGCCCAAAATGAGCGCTCGATTGTCTTTGATATGCCCGGCCGGAAAGTTATAAATCACCGGAATTTTAGTGTCTTTGAGTACATCTTGAATAATCTCGAGTGCGTCTTTGCCCCACGGAATTTCGTTGTCATTCATGCTGGTCATTCCGCCCACAATTACTGCTTTGAGTCCGTCAAAATAACCATTGCGCTTGAGGTTCATCATCATGCGGTCAATATGATAAAGATACTCGTCTAAATCTTCAATGAACAAGATTTTCCCTTTGTAATCAAGCGCTGATTTTGAGCCGATGATGCTGTAAATCACCGATAAGTTTCCGCCCACGAGTTCACCTTTTGCGCTACCTTTGTGGTTAAACGGATGCGCTGGAATTTTATATTTCAAAGGTTCTCCGAACAGTCCTTTTCGCAAACTTTCAAGAGCTTCTGGGCTGGCTTTCTCAAAGCTTTGCGCCATAATCGCATGCAAGGTTTCAATGCCCATTTGGTTGATGTGGCTGTGCAATACGGTCATATCGCTAAAGCCTATGACCCATTTGGGCTTTTGTTTGAAGCGCGAAAAATCAATGCGATCAACCATCCGAACCGTTCCGTAACCGCCTTTCGCACCAAGAATAGCTTTGATTTTCGGGTTATCCATCATTTGCTGAAAATCTTCGGCGCGCAACCAATCCGGCCCAGCCAATTGATGATCTTCTTTGCCGATGGTTTTACCTAAAACCACATGTAATCCCCAGTATTCAAGTATTTTGATGGCCGGCTTCAGGGCTGTTTCGTCTATTTTTCGGGCGGTGGCCAAAATGCCAATGGTATCGCCTTTTTGTAAAAATTCAGGTGTGATCATTTTTCGTTGTGAATATAAATTATGAACCATAAAAAGTCCTACGACAAGTATCAACAAACTTTTATTTTTCTTCATTGCACGTGATTCAAGCATGACAAATGTATACATTATAGCATTTTTGAATAAATAATATTTAGTCGCAAACAGATTGTTCACTAATTAAGACCTTTATCAAAACAATATTTTATTAAATTTCAATTTTAAAATCAATGCCGCTTACATGAAATATATAAACGCCTTTATTTTAGTTTTGATTGTTCCTCTCTTTTGGGAATGTAAATCTGTACCATCCATATGTGAACCATCAGGGTCGCTAGAAACTTGTAATTTACCCGAAAGAAAAGGTTTTGTGAATGACTATTGCAACTTCCTAACTGATGAAGAAAGGAATAATCTTGAAGCAATAGTTTCAAATTATTTTAACAAAACCAACACAAAAATTATTATAATTATTGAAGATAGCCCAAAAGCTCATTCTTTAAAATTCCATAATTATGCTTGTTTAGTACCAAAACTCGGATACAACCTACAGACTTTTGATGATGTTTTAATGGTTGTCTCAAAAAAACGAAAATATGTTGACATCAATTATGGTTTACGAAGCGGCAATCACTTTTCAGCTGATGATCATCGTATCGTTCAACGTAAAAATATTTTGCCTTTATTTGATCAGAAAAAATATTTTGAAGGCTTAAAACGTGGTATTAATTACATTATTGAGCACAGAAAATAGTACTCTTATTCATTCAAAAAAGCTCTTTATTTCAAAAGAAAGCTATTCGTAAAAAATGTAATTTTGCGGACAATTATTCCGACACATGATACAAAATCCAAAACGATACACCATCACAGCCGCTTTGCCTTACACCAACGGGCCCATCCATATTGGACACTTGGCGGGCGTTTATGTTCCATCCGATATATATGCCCGCTACTTGCGTTTGCAAGATAAAGATGTGGCGTTTATCTGCGGAAGCGACGAACACGGCGTGGCCATTTCAATGAAAGCGCGCAAAGAAGGCATTAGCCCACAAGAGGTGATTGACAAATACGACGGAATTATTCGTCAATCGTTTGTTGATTTTGGTATTTCATTTGACAATTACTCGCGCACATCGGCCGAGATTCACCATAAAACGGCTTCTGAATTTTTCAGAAAACTCTACGACGAAGGCAAATTCATCGAAGAAGAAACCGAACAATTATTCGATGCCAAAGCCGGACAATTCTTGGCTGATCGCTTTGTGACCGGCACTTGCCCGAAATGCAGCAACGAAGAAGCCTACGGCGATCAGTGCGAAAAGTGCGGTTCAACGCTTAATGCCACTGATTTGATCAACCCAAAATCAACCATTACCGGCGAAACTCCTATTTTAAAAACCACCAAACACTGGTTTTTGCCGCTAGATCAATACGATGCTTTTTTGCGCGAATGGATTTTGCAAGGACACAAAAACGATTGGAAGCCTAACGTTTATGGTCAAGTAAAATCTTGGTTGGACGATGGTCTCAAACCCAGAGCGGTTACCCGCGATTTAGATTGGGGCATTGATGTTCCGGTAGAAGGCGCCCAGGGCAAAAAGCTCTATGTTTGGTTTGATGCGCCGATTGGTTATATCTCATCAACCAAAGAATGGGCGGCTCGCACCGGCAAAGATTGGGAACCGTATTGGAAAAGCAACGACACCAAACTGGTACACTTTATTGGCAAAGACAATATTGTGTTTCACTGTGTGATTTTTCCGGCTATGCTCAAAGCTGAAGGCAGCTACATTTTGCCCGATAATGTTCCGGCCAACGAGTTTTTGAATTTAGAAGGCAACAAACTTTCAACTTCAAAGAACTGGGCGGTTTGGCTACACGAATATCTTTTGGACTTTCCGGGGCAACAAGATGCTTTGCGCTATGCGCTAACAGCTAATGCGCCCGAAACCAAAGACAATGACTTTACCTGGAAAGATTTTCAAGCGCGCAACAACAATGAATTGGCTGCCATTTACGGAAACTTCATCAACCGCGTGGTGGTTTTAACACATAAATACTTTGAGGGAATTGTTCCGCAACCTAATGCATTTACTGAAACTGACGAGCAAGCCTTGAACGAACTCAAAGCTTATCCGGCGGTGATTGCCAGCTCTGTTGAACGCTACAGATTCAGAGAAGCGCTGGGTGAATTGATGAATGTAGCGCGTTTGGGCAACAAATATCTCGCCGATGAAGAGCCTTGGAAAGTATACAAAACTGATCCGGAGCGTGTAAAAACACAACTTTATGTGGCTTTGCAAATTGCCACTACTCTACGCGTTTTGAGCGAGCCTTTCTTGCCATTTACTGCTGATAAATTGCATCAAATTCTGAATTTATCCATCGTGCCTGCTTGGAATTCAATCAGCGAAAAACCAGAATCTTTAGCAGTTGGTCATCAGCTGGGCGTTGCCGAAATTTTGTTTCCACAAATTGAAGATGCGCAAATTCAGCAACAAATTGACCGACTCGAAGCAACCAAAACTGCCAATCTTAGCCAAAACAAAACCATGACACCTCAAAAAGAACTTGTATCGTTTGACGATTTTGCCAAAATGGACATCCGTGTAGGAACCATTCTCGAAGCAGAAAAAATGCCCAAAGCCAACAAACTTTTGGTCCTGAAAGTAGATACCGGTATTGATGTTCGCACCATTGTTTCGGGCATCGCCGAAAGCTTTTCGCCTGAAGAAGTCGTCGGAAAAAAAGTAACCGTGCTGGTTAATTTAGCACCTAGAAACCTCAGAGGCGTTGATAGCCAAGGAATGATTTTGATGACCTCAGACGCTGTCGGAAAATTGGTTTTTGTGAATCCGGATGCTGAAGTTGACAACGGAGCAACCATCAGCTAGCACTTTAAATGATTTTTTGAAACCTTCAATTAAATAAACGGCCATTTATGGAAATGAAAAATCTAAAAGTTATCGCCTTTGATGCCGACGACACTTTGTTTGTCAATGAACCTTATTTTCAGGAAACAGAACAAAAATTCTGTGCCTTGATGAGTGATTATCTTTCGCAACAAGGTTTGTCACAAGAGCTTTTGAAAACCGAAATCGCCAATTTAAGCTTGTACGGCTACGGAATCAAAGGTTATATTCTTTCAATGATTGAAGCAGCGATGAAAATTTCGAACAATACTATTTCAATTGAAATTGTCGAAAAAATCATAGAGTACGGCAAAGAACTTCTTGAAAAACCAATTGAATTACTGGATGGCGTTGAAGACACTTTGAAAGCACTTGAGGGAAAATACAAACTCATAGTCGCTACCAAAGGTGATCTTAAAGACCAACAGCGCAAACTGCATGATTCAGGTCTAGGGCCATATTTTCACCACATTGAAGTGATGGCTGACAAACAAGAAATTAATTACCAGAAATTACTCAAGCGCCTTGAAATAGAACCTCATGAATTTTTCATGATTGGAAATTCATTAAAATCTGACGTGCTTCCGGTGTTGGCTATTGGTGGATATGCAGTACATATTCCGTTTCATACAACCTGGGAACACGAAAAAATTCATCACAAAGTAGAGCATCCAAACTTCAAAACGCTTGAGAAAATCACCGATGTTCTTGGGCTTATATAACCCAATTTTTTCAAAGCTCAAGTCACCGTAAAAGGGCTTATTTGCCCAACAACAACATATCGGTTAAGACAACTTCTGTGACGTATTTCTTCTCTCCATTTTTATCGTCATAACTGCGATGCGTGAGTTTTCCTTCGACGGCTATTTGCGTGCCTTTTGAGGTGTACTTTTCAATGAGTTCAGCAGGTTTTCCCCAAGCAATCAGATTATGCCATTGGGTTTCGGTGATTTTTTCTCCTTTATCATTTTTGTAGCTTTCGTTCGTGGCCAAGGTAATTCTGGCGCGCTTCTTCCCGGAATCTAAAGTCATAATTTCGGGGTCATTTCCGATGTTGCCAATTAATTGGACTCTGTTTCTTAATGCGTTCATGGCGTGTAAAAATTTAAAGTTATTATAACGTAAATCAGCCCGTGAGAACTGTAAGCCAAAATTGACAATTCGGTTTTGAACGATTCGGTTATTAAGTATTTATTTTCGATTGTAGTCGTTTGTAATTGCTTGTCAAAACAAATTAATTCTTACATTTGGCTGAGCCTAAAACTATTAGAAGCTGTTTTGACTACTGCTTTTTTTCAGCAAAGTCAATCGCCCCGACAGTTTTGAAGAGTTAAATTTTTATACGCCATGAAAACTTGTTTAGAATGCCACGAAAGAGTCATCGGTCGTGAGGACAAAAAATTTTGTAGTGATAGCTGTCGCAATAGCTACAACAACCGAATCAACAAAGACACCAACAATTTAATGCGGAACATCAATCATCAGTTGCGTAAAAATTATCGGTTATTATCTGAGTTGAAACAAAAAGAAAATGACAAAGTCAGTCGAATGCGGCTGGTTGAAAGCGGATTTGACTTTAATTTTTTTACCGGTTGGAGGCTCTCAAAGAAAGGACCTGTTTTTTTTGTCTATGATCAAGGGTATGTGCTCTTGAAAAACGGCTGGTTGAAATTGGTTCAGAAAACCCAATAAACTTAACCGATATGAAAAAAAACCGAGCATCTCTGTGGGCAAGTCTCTGGATAGGCCTTGTCTTGGCTGTTCTTTATTTAACTTTGATGCCCAGGTGGGTTTCGAGTTCTACTAATCTAAACGAATTCTCAACAGCTAAAGCATTAGAACACATTAATGTTATAGCTCAAAAACCTCATTTTGTAGGTTCGCAGAACCATGAAGTAGTAGCTCAATACCTTATCGGCGAACTCAAAAAACTAGGTCTCAAACCAGAAGTTCAGCAAGGAACAACCTTGACTGAGTGGGGCAACTTAGTTCGGTCGAAGAATATACTGGCTAGAATTCCCGGAAAAGATTCTTCAAAAGCGCTCTTGCTTTTATCGCATTATGACAGTGCTCCGCATTCATATTCGCTGGGAGCTTGTGATGACGCATCGGGTGTAGCAACTATACTTGAAGGTCTTCGGGCATTTCTGAATCAAAAGACTTCTCACAAAAATGATATTATTATACTCTTTTCGGATGCAGAAGAACTCGGACTCAACGGAGCTGCTTTGTTTGTTACCCAACATAAATGGGCAAAAGAGGTTGGTTTAGCCATTAATTTTGAAGCACGTGGCAGCAGCGGCCCCAGTTATATGCTGATGGAAGTTAATCGTGGAAACACTGCTCTGGTTGACGGCTTTATTCAAAGTAACCCATCATATCCGGTCACCAATTCGCTGATGTATAGCATTTACAAAATGCTTCCCAACGATACCGACCTAACTGTTTTTCGCGAGCAAGGAAAAATTCAAGGGTTCAATTTTGCGTACATTGACAATCATTTTAATTACCATACGGCACAAGATTCATTTGAAAATGTTTCGCCCGAAACCATAGCACATCAAGGGAGTTACTTAATGCCTTTGCTACATCATCTGTCAAATGCTGATTTAGGAAAATTAAATTCAAATTCTGACTCGGTTTACTTTAATACTCCTGCAGGTTTATTTAGCTATCCTTTTTCTTGGAATGTTCCGTTGGCCATCGGAGGTTTGGTTTTTTTAGCTGTATTGATTTTTATCGGATTAGGAAAACGCATTTTAACTGGAAGAGAAATCGGCAAAGGTTTTTTAAAGTTTACTTTATTGGTTATTTTGGTTGGGCTTATTAATTATTTGGGTTGGCAGTTGTTGCTCAAGGTTTATCCTCAATATCAAGAAATTCAACAAGGATTTCCCTATAATGGTCATTTATACATGGCTGCTTTTAGTTTCTTGAGTTTGGCAGTAGCTTTTTTGATATATTTCAGAACTCAATCAGTAGGCCAACACCTCAACCAAAGTATTGCCCCACTTACTTTTTGGGTTTTCATTAATATGGCATTGGCGCTGTATCTTCCCGGCGCTTCTTTTTTGATTTTTCCAACTTTTTTCGGACTGATCATGTTGGCTTATTTTATAATTTCTCAAAGAACCAACACGATAATCAACGCGCTATTCTCTGTGCCTATTTTGTGGATTTTGGCACCGCTCATTACACAACTTCCAATAGGTCTAGGCTTAAAAATAATGGCCGGAAGTTCTGTTTTACTGATGTTAACTTTTGGTTTATTGCTACCCCTGTTAGCTGTATATCAGAAAAAAGTTGTTTGGTCAGCTATTTTTTTCATATTTGCGATTGGCTTTATGGGTTGGGCCCACACTCAATCTGATTTTCATCGTGGTAAAACCAAACCCAACTCATTGGTTTACTGGCAAGATCATGAAAAACATCAGTCGTTCTGGGGAACTTATGATAAAAATTTAGACCCTTGGACACAAACCTATTTAGGTCAAAACCCTACAAAAGCCAATGAGCTCAACGCCCAACATATGTTCAGTAAATACGATGCTGCGTTTACTTTCTCTGCTCCTGCGCCGAAAAAGAACATCCCGGGTCCGACTATTGAATTTTTAAAAGATTCTACAGCAAATAATCGCCGATACTTGCAGATAAAAATCAGCCCAAACCGAAAGGTGCATCGATACGATATTTTTGCGCCCGAGAAAATTCAAATTCATCATTTGCGCGCAAACGGCGTAAACAGAACCGGAGAAAAAGGCAGTTTTTATGAGCGCAACAGCACCCGCATTTTGAGTTATTATGTAGTCAACAATCAGCCTTTAGAGCTTTCATTTGATGTAGCAGCGCACGAAGTTCTGAACATGAATTTGCTAGAAAGCTCATTTAACTTATTATACCATCCGGATTTCAACTTAAAGAAAAGAGCTGACTGGATGATGCCTAAACCGTTTGTATTGACTGATGCTGTCATTATTCACCAAAAAATCAAGCCAACGGCTCAACAGCCAGCCACAAAAATTACTTTACCTTTACCGCCGAAAACCACACAAGTTTTACTCAAAAATGTGCGTGACACAACAGCAACTTTAAGGTAATTTCATGAAAACAATTAGTGTTCTCGGATGTGGATGGCTCGGAAGACCATTGGCTCATCGTCTTTTGCTCGAAGGATATCACGTGCATGGAGCGACCACTTCTGAAGGAAAACTGACCGCGCTCGAGGCTGAATCAATCATTCCTTTTCTGATCAAGATTGAAGCGCAAAAGATCACCGGTGATTGGGTTGGCTTTACACGAAAAACGGATGTTTTGATGGTCAATATTCCTCCGTCTATGAGACGTCAATTGCCCGCTGAATTTGTTCAATCGATGAAAAACCTTTGTGCTTTGATTGAAAAAAGCACAATAGAACAAGTTATTTTTGTGAGTTCAACCTCGGTATTTCAGGATCAAGCAAAAGTTTTTTCAGAAGAAGATAAGCCTAAGCCCGACACTGAAAATGGTCAAGCTTTGTTGGAGGTTGAAGAAATGTTTTTTAAAATTCCATCTGTTAAAACGACTGTTATAAGATTTGGAGGTCTCATTGGCTCTGATAGGCATCCGGTTAAATTTCTTTCAGGAAGATTAGACGTTCCGGCACCGAAATCTGTAGTAAACTTGATTCATTTAGATGATTGTATCGAGATTATTCTGATGATTATTCAACAAAACATCAGTGGTGAAATTCTGCATGGTGTAGCGCCTTTTCATCCAACACGTGAGCAATATTACACTCAAAAAGCTATCGAACTCCACTTGCCTTTACCCATGTTTAATACAAAAGATTTGTTTGAAGGCAAAACTATTATCAGTGACAAACTAACAACCCAATTGGGCTATCGCTTTTTAAAACCTGAATTGTAATTTGAAACATAAAATCCATAGCGCGATTAACCAAAAAGTCAACCGTATTGGATGGCCAATATTGGCTTTGTGTTGGGTGAGTTTTTTTTGGGGAACCACTTGGATTGCCTCTAAAGAAGGCGTTAAACATATGCCACCAATGCAGCTCGTGGCCATCAGACAATTTTTGGGCGGATTGGCTTATGTATTGTTTTTTGTCCTTAAAAAAGAGCCTTGGCCCAAGACCAAACAATGGAAAACCATTCTCATCTTGGCCTTGTTGAATTTTGTGCTCAGCAACGGACTCAGTACATGGGGTGTTAAATATATCAGTAGTGGTCTTGGAGCAATTTTGGGAGCAATTTTTCCGATTTGGGTAGTTTTGATTAGCTTGTTTCGCGGAGAAAAATTAGCCCGATTATCTATTTTAGGGATGCTGATTTGTTTTGGCGGTGTTTGTATCGTTTTCTCTGAACATCTGAAAGATTTCTTGCGTGCTGATTTTAGATTTGGCATTTTACTATCGCTTACCGCCACATTTACATGGGCTTTTGGCATGTTATATACCAAAAAGAAAGCAGCGAGTTTTAATCCATATTTTAGTTTAGGGTTGCAAATGTTGCTCTCAAGCATATTTTTGTTTTCGGTAATTGGAGCAACCGGAACAACCATTCCGCTAAGCGAGATTCCGGCTATTTCATGGTGGTCAATTGCTTATCTGGTCATTGTGGGTTCATTACTCACTTTTGCCGCTTTTATCTATGCTTTGCAAAACCTTCCGGCTGAACTCAACAGTATTTATGCCTATATCAACCCTATTGTTGCGGTTATTTTAGGCGCTTTGCTATTTGGCGAACCGCTGACTTTTTCAATTATCTTGGGCGGAATCATCATACTAATTGGTTTATACGCCGTAAATTATTCTCTGCGCAAACAAAAGAAAAATGCATAAAAAAACCTCGGTTTGAAAACCGAGGTTAATTCTATTTACCAAATCTTTACGCGTTTATCAGGAGCGATATACATCTTATCTCCGGGTTTGATATTGAATGCATCATAAAAAGCATCAACGTTGATTAACGGCACATAACCTCTGTACTCTTCAGGCGAGTGCGGATCCGTTTTTACCTGACTTTTAATAGCTTCTTCTCTGGATTTTGAGCGCCAAATAGTTGCCCATGACAAGAAAAATCTTTGCTCAGGAGTAAATCCATCAATCAATTCCGGTTTGGTTTTTAACTCTTTAAGATAAAGCTGTAAACCGTCATAAGCGGCATTTACACCTCCTAAATCACCTATATTCTCCCCTAAAGTAAATTTGCCATCAACGTGAACGCCCGGAAGCGGTTCTAATGCACTATATTGATTAGCCAATGCTTCACCTAAAGCGGTAAACTGTTTTAAATCTTGTTCTGTCCACCAGTCAACCAAGTTTCCGTTAGCATCAAATCGAGCTCCTGAATCGTCAAAACCATGTGAGATTTCATGCCCGATAACCGCGCCGATTCCTCCGTAATTAAGTGCTTCATCAACACGATAATCATAAAACGGCGGTTGCAGAATAGCCGCTGGAAAAACAATTTCATTGTAAGAAGGATTGTAGTATGCGTTTACCGATTGCGGTGCCATAAGCCATTCGGTTTTGTCAACGGGTTTTCCTAGTTTATTAACGTCTTTGCGAAATTCCCATTTTGATAAGTTGGTCATATTGTTGAAATAACTTCCTCCTTCATCAGCTGAACCGATACTCAAAGTTGCATAATCTTGCCATTTGTCAGGATAGCCAATTTTGATGGTCATTTTATTGAGTTTTTCAATAGCTTTAACTTTGGTTGCTTGTGACATCCAGGTTAATTTAGCAATTCTTCCCTGGTAAGCTCTGATGATGTTTTTTATCATTCGACCGGCTTTTACTTTGGCCTCGGCTGGAAACATTTGTTGCACATAAAGTTTGCCTAAAGCTTCACCTATAGAACCATTAACGGTTTGTAATGCTCGCTCGTCAAGCGGACGTCTTTGCAACAATCCATTGAGTGTTTTTCCGTAAAAGTCAAAGTTCGCGTTTCCAACATTTTCAGCTAATTGTCCTGCAGTTCTATTGAGCAGTGACCAACGTAAATATGCCTTCCATTGATCAACTTTGTTGTTGGTAAAAATGGTTTGCAAAGCTTGCATATAGCGCGGTTGGGTTACAATAACTTGGTCAACTTTTGTAATGCCCAATTTGGTGAAATAGTTCTTCCAATCAATGGCCGGAGTCATTTTTTGAATTTCATCCAAAGTCATTGGATTGTATTGTTTGCGGGCATCACGACGCTCAACCCTATCCAAACGCGGCTCTGACATAGCGGTTTCAATTTCTAAAATGCCGCGTGCTTCAGCCAAAGTATTTCTATTGGCATCTTTGCTTAAGAATTCGAGCATTTTAGCCACATGTGCTACATATTTGTCGCGTTTTTCTTGTGAATCTTTATCTTGAGCAACATAATAATCTCTGTCCGGAAGCCCGAGTCTTCCCGGCATTAAATTGATTGAATTTTTATTGCTGTCTTTATCGTCAGCTCCTATGGCAATTCCAAAAAAACCGGCGCCACCTTCAGGTTGCATTTCAATAATAAAATTCTGCAAATCTTGTATGTTTTTGATCGCGTCAATTTTATTTAAATAAGGTTTGAGCGGATCTATACCTGCTTTGTTGCGGGCAACAGTATCCATGATTGTTTTGTATAGAGCAATGGCTTTACCTTCGTCTGTATTTGATTTGTATGACGGATTTGAAGAAGCTTCTTTGAGAATTTTAGCTACATCCTTGTTGGTGTTTTCGTATAGTTCTTCAAAAGAACCCCAAGAAGTTTTGTCGCTTGGAATATCCGTTTTATCAAGCCATGTTCCGTTTACATAACGGTAAAAATCATCATTCGGTCTGGTCTTTTTATCAAAATAATCTAAGTTAATGCCCGGTTTACTTTTGGGCGTTTGCTGTGCCGTAGATGCTTGCCAACTCAAAAGTCCGCAAGTAAGCAACAACAAGGTTTTTTGGGTATGCTTTTTCATTATTTAAAGTTTGGTTATGGTTGCAAATCTATTCATTTTTTTAAATGCGCATAGGTCGGGTTTTTATACTTTTGTTACAAATTTTAAAACATGCTTGAATTCTTTAAAAAACTGCGCATTTTCTTTGGGATTATGGCGGTTATATCTATTATATGTATTGCTTTATTTTATCAGGCGCTCAAACCCAAAAAAACACTTCCAATCTACAATCCTGCCGACGTAAATCCAGAAATGGTAGATAGTACGGTTCAATACGTCCAAAAATACCACACCATCTCTGATTTTTCATTCATCAACCAAAACGGCAAAACCATCACCCAAAAAGACTATGAAGGAAAAATTTATGTGGCTGATTTTTTCTTTACTACTTGCGGTTCGATTTGTCCGATTATGACCCGAAATATGGTCGATGTACAAAAAGCTTTTCTGAAGAATCCGAAGGTGATGATTCTCTCGCATACCGTTATGCCGGATGTTGACAGCGTTCCGGTGCTCAAAAAATATGCGCTTGAAAAAGGCGTGGTTGATGCCAAATGGAATCTGGTCACCGGTGACAAAAAAGACATTTACAGTATGGCGCGCAAATCATATTTAGCCGTCAAATTGGGCAAGCCTTCTGAGCTTTATGATATGGTTCATACCGAAAACTTTGTTTTGGTTGATGCCAAACGTCGCGTACGCGGATTTTACGACGGAACCAAAAAAGAAGAAATCCAGCGGCTCATTGACGATATCAACTGGCTTTGCACCGAGGAATAAAATTTTGATAAAACTGATTTTTATCATTTCACTTTTCTATTTAATCGTTACTTTTGCAATCTAAATTTAATCTAAATAAGACTTGCAAACACATCTTTGTCATCTTAAAAAAGGCGAAAAAGCCATCATCAAAGATTTTGATGTTGAAGCTATTCCGCTCAAATTACTCGAGATGGGCTGTTTGCCGGGCAATTTAGTTGAGCTCATTCAAGTGGCGCCTTTTGGGGATCCGCTCTATTTGAATATCAACGGTGCGCATGTAGCTATTCGGTTAGAAACGGCTTGTATTATTGAAATTGATGGCCTTTAATCGGATGTTATGAAAAGTAAACAAACCATCAATGTCGCACTGATTGGCAATCCGAATACCGGAAAAACTTCTGTCTTTAATCAACTCACCGGACTCAACCAACAAGTCGGAAATTATCCGGGCATTACCGTTGAAAAAAAGGTCGGATTTTGCAAACTTCCGGGCAACATCAAAGCCAACATTCTTGATTTACCGGGCACATACAGCCTCAACGCGAGTTCTATGGACGAAAATGTGGTCATTGAACTCTTGCTCAATAAAAATGACCAACTTTTTCCGGATGTAGCAGTAGTGATTGCCGATGTAGAAAATCTCAAGCGCAATTTGTTGCTTTTTACCCAGATTAAAGATTTAGAAATTCCTACTATTCTGGTCATCAACATGGCCGACCGCATGCAATACAAAGGAATTTCATTGGATATTGGGGTTTTAGAAGAAAAACTCAAAACCAAAATCGCACTCATCAGTTCACGCAAAGGCATCGGCATTGAAGCTTTAAAAGAACTCATCGTCAGTTATAAATCACTATCAACCGAACCGTGTGTCAACGCTTCGAGTATTGATCCGGAGTATTTTGATCGCCTGCGAAAAACGTTCCCGAACCAATTGCTCTATAAACTTTGGCTCGTGATTACCCAAGATGTCAACTTTTTAAATTTAGAACGAAAAGAACTCGACAGCAGTTTTACGCGTTCACACGCTGATTTAAAAAGATTACAACAAAAAGAAACCATCAAACGCTATCAGTTCATCAATGAAGTGCTCAAAGAAGGGCAAAAAATTGACACCGCCAACGCCAAAGACTGGCGCAGCAAAATTGACCGCGTGCTCATGCATCAATTTTGGGGTTATGTGATTTTCTTTATGATTTTGGCTGTGATTTTTCAATCTATTTTTGATTGGTCGCAGATTCCAATGGATTTTATCGACAGCTCATTTGCCGCGCTCAGTGCTTCTGCCAACCAACATTTGGCGCCGGGCGTTTTGACCAGTCTGATTTCAGAAGGCATTATTCCGGGCATTGGTGGCATTTTGATTTTTATACCACAGATTGCGTTTTTGTTCATGTTCATTTCAATCCTTGAAGAAAGCGGTTATATGAGCCGTGTGGTTTTTTTGATGGATAAAATCATGCGCCGATTCGGGCTTTCGGGCAAAAGTGTAGTTCCGCTCATCTCGGGCACGGCCTGCGCTATTCCGGCTATTATGGCCACCCGCAACATCGAGAATTGGAAAGAACGACTCATTACCATTTTAGTCACGCCTTTTACCACTTGCTCGGCGCGTTTGCCCGTTTATGCCATCATCATTGCCCTAGTAATTCCTGACGAGTATGTTTTAGGAATTGTGAATTTACAAGGATTAACCTTGATGATTCTGTATTTGGTAGGTTTTGGTATGGCCATTCTCTCGGCGTATATTCTGAATAAGGTACTCAAAATCAAGAGTAAATCATACTTTGTGGTTGAAATGCCCAACTACAAATTACCTATGTTCAAGAATGTTTCTATCAATGTGATCGAAAAAACCAAATCGTTTGTTTTTGGCGCCGGAAAAATCATTTTGGCGCTATCTGTAATCTTATGGTTTTTGGGTTCGCACGGACCGGGCAACGATTTTGAAAATGCAGCATCGATTGTCAAAAATAAGTATGAAAATCAGGGCACTTCCGTAGATGATACGCAGCTTGAGAACCATATTGGCGAATACAAACTCGAACATTCCTACATCGGAATTGCCGGAAAACTCATCGAGCCCGTAATTCAACCTTTGGGTTATGATTGGAAAATCGGTGTGGCCGTGGTGAGTTCTTTTGCCGCGCGCGAAGTTTTTGTCGGAACCTTGGCCACCATCTACAGCGTGGGCAATCAAAGCGATGAAGAAGCCACCATTAAAGAGCAAATGAAACGCGAGGTTCGCCCCGATGGAAAACCAACTTTTACCATGGCTTCGGGCGCATCGCTGCTGTTGTTTTATGCCTTTGCCATGCAATGCATCAGTACCTTGGCTATTGTGAAAAAAGAAACCAACTCTTGGAGATGGCCCATGATTCAGCTTTTGATTATGAGTGGTTTGGCTTATTTAGTGGCGCTATCAGCTTATCAAATTCTACAGTAATAATGCAAGAAATTTTAGCTTATTTGATTTTGGCTTCTGCTGTTTTGTTCTTGGTCAAAAAGTTTTTTTTCAAACCCAAGAAAAAGAAAAACTGCTCAAATGACGATTGCGGTTGTCATTAATTATTGAATATCTACAAAAATAGAATAGCTTTTGGGCGAAGTCTTGACGCCTGATTTTGGTCTGGGAAGCAAGCTTAAACTTTTTATTTTTTCAACCGGAATGGACAGTGTTTCTGCCAACCAAGTTTTATTTTCATCAATATTTTTAGCAGCAAAAGTGATGATTTTTTCATCCGTCCATTTTCCGTTTTTATATACCGAAACCAACACTTCTGCCTCACCTGCCCATATACATTCTGAGCCTTCCGGGCAGCGTGAATCTGATATGACTTCTTTGAGAAAAACCTGCGCGCCTGATTTTTTGAGTGTTGTTTTATACGTAATTGAAAAGTCGCGCAACGAAGTTTTTTTCTTCTTTTTTTGTGCCGATGCTGATAATGCGCACAAACACAGCATCAACAGTGCTAAATTACTTCTCTTGAATAATCTTAACATAGAGATGATGGGCAATTTTGTTAGAAATGACATGAGTTTGTTCATTAATTTTGACTTTTAAAGATAAGTCAAATTCTTCAATCGATAAGATTTTAATCGGTGTGCCCAAGGCAATTTTGTGGTTGTCCAGATATTTCAAAAACGCCGCTGACGAATCTTTCACGCCCACGCATTGACACGCTTGTCCGGGCGCAACTTCTGACAACAACACTTTTTCAATAGCGACGATGTTGCCCTGTCGGTCTGGAATTGCGTCGCCATGCGGATCACGCGTTGGGTTCCCCAAAAAATCATCGAGTTTATTAATCAGTTGTTCCGATTTAATATGTTCGAGTTGTTCGGCTATATCATGTACTTCGTCCCACGCAAAATGCAGTTTATCCACCAAGAAAAACTCCCACAAACGATGCTTGCGCACAATCATTTTAGCCGCTAGTAAACCTTGTTCTGTGAGTGAAACGCCTTGGTATTTTTTGTAGAAAATCCAGTTTTTATCCGCCAGTTTTTTGAGCATATCGGTCACCGATGACGCTTTGGTTTCCATCTTTTCAGCAATAGCATTTGTACTCACTTCGCTTTGGGTTGCTTGGGTAAGATGATAAATGGTTTTGAGGTAATTTTCTTCAGAAAGTGTCATTTTTGTAGGCATTTTTGGCCATTTTAATTCAAAGATAAATCAATCTTGGTGTTTGACAATATACAGCGGAACCGATACTTCATGTCGTACTTTATCAACGGTGGTTCCGAGCAACAAATCTTTAAAAGTATGGTGGCCGTGTGTGCCCATAATGAGCAAATCAAATGCTCCTTGGTTGACAATGGTTGAAATAGCACGCCCAGGCTTGCCGAAGCCAAGTTTGGTATGCACCGAAAAACCTTTGTCTGTAAGCATTTGGTAATATTCGTGCAATAGCTTTTCATCCACCGTGGTTTCGTGGTCAATAATATCATTGCCATACATCATCGCGCCAACGGTTTCAACAATGTGTATGAGCGTATATTCAGCGTCTTTTCCGCCCAAATCAATGGCGTGTTGCAAAGCTCTTGAATCGGCCTGCGAAAAATCAACCGTTATGGCAATTTGCTTGCGCGCATAATTTTTATGAGTATCAATGGTCAAGGACAAATGATGCGGCGAATGGTTGAATGTTTTTTGTTTTGCTTTCGAGAAGAAGGGCTTGAATACGATGTACAACAGCAAAACCAAAAATCCAATGGCAGCCGGAACCACCGTAAAAACAAGCAAAGTCGCGTTTTCTGAAGTCATCAGCCAATTCGAGATTTCGTCATATACCAAACGAACGTTGAGCGAAACTATAATCAAAGCAACTATCCACGAAGCAATTTGCGTGATTTTGCCTATCTGAAAACCCTTCATTTTGACCGGATCGCTCACAAAATGAATCAACGGAATAATGGCAAAACCCAACTGCAAACTCAAAATTACTTGGCTCAAAATGAGTAATTTTCCGGTTACGGACTCGCCAAAAACTACAATGGCCACTACAGCCGGAACAATAGCAATCAAGCGTGTAATAATGCGGCGCACCCAAGGTTGAATGCGCAAATTCAAATAACCTTCCATGATGATTTGCCCTGCGAGTGTACCGGTAATGGTCGAGCTTTGTCCGGCAGCAATCAAAGCAACAGCAAATAATATGGGCGCCCATTCTGAACCCAACATCGGCGCCAATAATTTGTGCGCATCTTGAATTTCGCTTACTTCATAAAGTCCGTTGTTGTAAAAAGCGGCGGCGGCCAAAATTAAAATCGCGGCATTGACAAAAAAGGCCAAGTTGAGCGCGATGGCACTGTCAATAAAATTGTATTTGAGCGCTTGACGGATACCTTCCGGATTGCGATTGAATTTACGGGTTTGCACCAGCGATGAATGCAAGTACAAATTATGGGGCATCACCGTAGCTCCTATGATTCCGATGGCAATATACAATGCGGCTTCATTGGGTAAACTCGGAATCAAGCCCGAAGCCATTTTCCCGAGTTCGGGCTGTGCAAATATCATTTCGGCGATGAACGAAAGGCCAATAATCATGATGAGCGCAATGATAAAAGCTTCCATTTTTCGGATGCCTTTGTGAATCAAGAACAACAGTAAAAAAGTGTCTAAAACGGTAATGATTACACCTTGAATCAGCGGTAACCCGAAAAGTAAATTAATACCGATGGCCATTCCGAGTACTTCGGCCAAATCACAGGCAGCAATGGCAATTTCAGCCAAAAAATACAAGATGTAATTCACAAACGGCGCGTAAGTTTCACGCGAGGCTTGTGCCAAATCGCGCTGGGTAACAATGCCCAATCGCGCACTCAGACTTTGCAGCAAAAGCGCCATGACATTGCTCATCAGCAAAACCCAAATAAGTGTGTATCCAAACTGACTTCCGCCGGCAATATCAGTCGCCCAATTGCCTGGATCCATATAACCTACACTGATCATATACGCCGGGCCTAAAAAAGCGAGGATGCGTCGGAATCCAGATCTTTTCTGATCAGTCATTACTGACTCATTGACTTCTTCTAATGACTTGCTCATAGTAGTTTTTTGACAAATATATAAACTTTAATTTGTCTTGAGTAAATATTTTTTTAGGTTTGTCTAAATTTAATTTTATGAACAAACTAAACATTTTACTATTCTTGATTTCACCGAATCTTTGGAGCCAATCGCCTATTCAATGTGATCGCCCTGACCAGACCGAAACGCCCTTCACGGTTCCGAAAAATCGATTCCAAATAGAGTCGGGTTTTAGCTATAAAAAAGACGTTGATCACCACAACTACAGTATACCATCAACTTTGTCTAAATATGGTTTAACCCAAAAAATGGAATTACGACTCATTACCGAATGGAACATTGAGAATTATCCCGCGGAGCATCTTTCAGGATTACAGCCTATTCAGCTGGGTTTTAAAATCAATTTGTGCGATGAAAAAAACGCACGCCCAAAAACTTCTTTGATTGCGCATGTGGTGATGCCCAAAATAGCTTCGGCTGATTTTAAAGCAAATCATCTCGGCCCGAATTTTCGCTTTACGATGCAACACACACTTTCAGAAAAATTAAGTTTGGGGTATAATCTGGGTGCGCAATGGAGTGCTGATGATTTGCGCAGAACCTGGCTGTACACCGCTACTTTGGGCTACAGCCTGTCAAAAAGTTGGGGTTGTTATGTTGAAGTTTTTGGGTTTGCGCCGCAATTTGAATCGGCCAACCACAGTTTTGACGGCGGATTTACTTATTTGATTTCGGATGATTTTATGTTAGATTTGTCTGCGGGCAAACGCATCGCCGGCGTAACCGCAGAGTATTACACGGCTTTAGGCGTTTCATTTAGAATTTGATGCAGCATTATCACTACATATTTACCGGTTCGGGTTTGGCGGCGCTGATGACCGTTTACGAAATGTTGCAAGATGAATTCTACCTCGACAAGCGCATTTTGCTTTTGGATACCGATGCCAAAAAAACCAACGACCGAACTTGGTGTTTTTGGGACAGCCAAAATGAGTTTGAAAAACTAACGCATCGCGTTTGGCCCAAAGCTTTGTTTGCCGATGAACATTTTAGTCGCACTTTTGACTTGGCGCCTTACCAATATAAAATGTTGCGCGGTGCCGATTTTTATCGGTTTGTTTTTGATGAAATACAGCAGCATCCGAACATTGATTTTGTGCAAGAAACCGTGATTGATTTTGAACAAATGGGGCAACATTGCACGGTAAAAACCCAAAGCAGAAGCTACACTTGCAACTATATTTTCAATTCGATTTTTCGTCCAGAAAGGGTTGTCGCGCAACAAAAATATCCGCTGGTGCAACAGCATTTTGTGGGCTGGCTGGTCAAAACCGAACAACCCGTTTTTACGCCAGATTGCGTGACTTTTATGGATTTTTCGGTGGCGCAAAAAGGCAACACTCGTTTTATGTATGTTTTGCCAATGTCTGAAAATGAAGCGCTGGTAGAATATACTTTGTTCTCGGCTGATTTACTCGAAAAACAAGCCTACGAAACCGAAATAAAAGCTTATTTAGAAAAACTCGGCGCCGCTGAATTTGAAATTCTTGAAACCGAGCAAGGCAACATTCCGATGACGTGTTACCCGTTTTGGAAACACAACCAAGAGCGCATTTTGCACATAGGTTCTGCCGGTGGTTGGACCAAAGCCAGTACCGGTTATACCTTTAAAAACACACTAAAAAAATCAAAGCAACTCGCTCAGTTTTTAAAATCCAAAACGGATATGCGCGCCTTTCACAAAAAGAACCGCTTTTGGTTGTATGATTTGTTGCTGATTGATATTTTGTACCACAAAAACCAAATCGGGAGTCACATTTTTGCGAGTATGTTCCGCCGCGGCCAAGTTGAGCCTATTTTTAAATTTCTCGACGAAGAAAGTTCATTAGCCGAAGATTTGAACATTATTTTGCGCTGCCCGAAACGCTGGTTTATCTTGGCGCTCGTGCATCGGATTTTTAAATAATTTACAGACGATTTATAACAAATCTTTATGGTTTGTGACCCAGGCGCAACTAAAAATGTTTGTATTTTTGCCCAGCATAACTTAAGATTAAAAACTATGTATCCAGAAGAAATGGTAAACCCAATGCGTGCTGAACTTACAGACGCCGGTTTTCAGAATTTATATAGCGCTGCCGATGTTGAAAACGCTTTGAAACAAGCCGGAACTGCTTTGGTGGTTGTGAACTCTGTTTGCGGATGTGCCGCACGCAATGCGCGCCCGGGCGCAAAAATGAGTTTAAACGGAGCTAAAAAACCAGACCAATTGATTACGGTTTTTGCCGGAGTAGATAGAGAAGCGGTTGATGCTGCGCGTCAGCATATGTTTCCGTTTCCGCCGTCGTCGCCAAGCATGGCTTTGTTTAAAGACGGAGAACTCGTGCACATGTTAGAGCGCCATCATATTGAAGGCCGTCCGGCGGAGATGATTGCCGAAAACCTCATGGACGCTTACGCAGAATTCTGCTAAAAAAAGCTTTTTTTGAAAAACCTAACCCCAGCTGTGTGTTGGGGTTTTTTTATGGAACGGATTTGCGTGAGGGATGGCAGCCAGGTGCCGCGCACCGCGAACAGCCCGACCCGCAGGGGCACGCCCAAAACCTTTGGCTCATTGAAATAAAAATGTACCTTTGCCGGCGAATTCCGCCAATGTGAATTCATATATCTCACTTAATACGTTTATAGCATGCAACTGTACAACACATTAAGCGCAGAAGAAAGAGCCCGGCTCATTGACGAGGCTGGGCAACAACGCCTCACGTTATCTTTCTATGCGTATGCCAAAATTGAAGATCCCAAAAAATTTCGTGACGATTTATTTTTAGCTTGGAATGCACTCGATGCGCTGGGCCGAATTTATGTAGCCCATGAAGGCATTAATGCGCAAATGAGCGTTCCGGCCGACCATTTTGAGGCTTTTCGCGAAACCTTAGAAGTTTATGATTTTATGCGCGGCATTCGGTTGAATGTGGCTGTAGAGCAAGATGATCATTCGTTTTTAAAGCTCACCATCAAAGTGCGTCACAAAATTGTGGCCGACGGTTTGAGCGATGAAACTTTTGACGTAACCAACAAAGGCGTGCACCTCAACGCCCGAGAATTCAATGCGATTTTAGACGATCCGAATACGATTGTGGTTGATTTTAGAAATCACTACGAAAGCGAAGTTGGTCATTTTAAAGGCGCGATTACCCCGGATGTTGAAACGTTTCGCGAGTCATTGCCCATCATCAACGAGCAACTCAAAGATTTTAAAGAAAATAAAAACCTCGTGATGTATTGCACAGGCGGTATTCGCTGCGAAAAAGCCAGTGCCTATTACAAACATCAAGGTTTTCAGAATGTATATCAGCTGGAAGGCGGCATTATCAACTATGCCAAGCAAATCAAAGAAGAAGGTTTAGAGAGCAAATTTATCGGGAAGAATTTTGTGTTTGACCACCGTTTGGGCGAGCGCATTACTGATGATATCATAGCGCAATGCCACCAATGCGGTGCGCCTTGTGACAACCATACCAACTGCGCCAATGAAGCTTGTCATTTGTTGTTTATTCAATGCGACAGCTGTATGGCCGCTATGGAAAACTGCTGTTCTACCGAATGCCAAGAGTGGATTCATTTGCCGATGGACGAGCAAATTCGCCGCAGAAAAGGTTTGCAAGTGGGCAATAAAATTTTTAGAAAAGGAAAGTCTGAAAATTTAAAATTCAAACATTCGGGTGAACTTTCGGCTACTCCGTTGGCCAAAGCGCCGAGCGATATTCGTCAAAAAATCAAAGTCAAAAAAATCTTGTTGGGCAAAGTCGAGCATTATTTTGTCAAGGCCGGCGTTGGTTTGATCGAGCTGAAAAATGGTTCGTTGCAAATAGGCGATACGATAATTATATCGGGGCCAACCACCGGAGAACAAACCCTGACGTTGTCTGAATTCAAAGTCAACGGACAAGAAAACACCTCAGCGCATGCCGGAGATAAAGTAACTTTTGAAGTGCCTTTTAGAGTGCGTTTGTCTGATAAAGTTTATAAAATTATTGGCTAATGACAAGCTCAGGAAAAATTGAACTCATGGCGCCCGCCGGGAACTTTGAGTCGTTACAAGCCGCGTTAGACAACGGCTGTGATTCGGTGTATTTTGGGGTAGAACAACTCAATATGCGCGCTCGAGCAACGGTTAACTTTACCTTAGAAGATTTATCTGAAATTGCCCGTCGCTGCAACGAGAAAAACGTACGCACTTACCTTACGCTCAACACGATTATTTACGACCACGATTTATCCATCGTCAAAACGCTTTTGACCCAAGCTAAAGAAGCCGGTATTACTGCGGTGATCGCTTCAGACCAAGCGGTGATTGCCTCGGCGCGTAGTTTGGGCATCGAAGTACACATTTCAACCCAGCTCAACGTCACCAATGTCGAGACGGTTCGGTTTTATAGTTTGTTTGCTGATACGATAGTTTTGTCGCGCGAATTGAGTTTGCGTCAAGTAAAGAAAATCACTGAAACTATTGAAAAAGAACAAATCAAAGGTCCGTCAGGGAACTTGGTTGAAATTGAAATTTTTGGTCACGGCGCCTTGTGCATGGCGGTTTCAGGAAAGTGCTATCTAAGCTTGCATTCGCATAATTCTTCGGCCAATCGCGGAGCTTGCAAGCAAAATTGTCGAAAAAAATATACGGTCATTGATCAAGAAAGCGGTTTTGAAATTGAAATCGACAACGAATATATGATGTCGCCCAAAGATTTGTGTACGATTGATTTTTTAGATCAAATCATCGATGCCGGCGTTCAGGTTTTGAAAATTGAAGGACGCGGACGCGCTGCCGATTATGTAGCCGCTGTAACGCGAACCTATCGCGAAGCTATTGATGCCATTTACGAACAAACCTACACCAAAGAACGCGTCAACACTTGGATGGAAACGCTTTCGACGGTATACAACCGCGGTTTTTGGAGCGGTTATTATTTGGGTCAAAAACTCGGCGAATGGAGCGACAATCCGGGTTCAAGCGCCACGCAGAAAAAAGTATATGTGGGCAAAGGCATGCATTACTTTGCCAAATCGGGTATTGCCGAATTTAAAATTGAAGCGTACGACATCAAAAAAGGCGACCGAATGCTCATTACCGGACCTACTACCGGCGCACAAGAGTTTGAGCTCGACGACTTTTTGGTCAATGATGCCGAGGCCGACAAAGCAGGCAAAGGCGACAGTTGTACGTTTAAAATTCCGTTTCGCATTCGCTTGTCGGACAAACTCTATAAAATGGTTGAAGCCTAATGGTCATTGTTACTTTACAACGCGATAAATGCATTGGTTGTAACTACTGTGTAGAAATGGCACCCGGGCAATTTCAGATGTCGAAAAAAGACGGAAAGTCGGTGCTGTTGAAATCGGTCAACAACAAAGGATTTCACACGCTCAAATCACCCGACCACAGCATTGAAGAAGCTTGTTTTTTGGCTGAAAAAGCTTGTCCAGTGAACATCATATCGGTAAAATCAACCTAAAAATATTTTTTAAAAAAAGTCTGAAACCATGAAAATCAGACTTTTTTTATGCCTTCTTGTCCATTTTTATTTGGCCAGCCTATTACCGAAAAAATACTATCTTTACGCTCGAAACGTTTGTGAAAAGTAGTGGCGCGGCCACGATCAATATATATTCAATTTATGGCATGTAACAGTTGTTCCACCGCTGACGGCTCTGCGCCGAAAGGGTGTAAAAATAATGGGACTTGCGGCACCGATAGCTGCAACAAACTAACGGTTTTTGATTGGCTTTCAAACATGAGTTTGCCGGGCGGTCAAGAACCTTTTGATTGTGTTGAAGTTCGTTTTAAAAACGGACGCAAAGACTTCTACCGAAATACCGAAAAACTCACTTTAAGCATTGGCGATATTGTGGCTACCGAAGCTTCGCCGGGTCATGACATTGGTATTGTTACCCTGACCGGAGAATTGGTACGCGTACAGATGAAGAAAAAAGGCGTTCAGCCCGAAAGCCCTGAAATCAGTAAGGTTTACCGCAAAGCTTCGCAAAAAGACATTGATATTTGGTCGGCTGCCCGCGATCGTGAAGAACCGATGAAAGTGCGTGCCCGCGAATTGGCTATTGCGCACAAACTCGAGATGAAAATTTCGGATATTGAATTTCAAGGCGACGCGTCAAAAGCTACTTTTTATTACACCGCCAATGACCGCGTTGATTTTAGAATGTTGATTAAAGATTTTGCCAAAGAATTCAGTATTCGCATTGAGATGAAACAAGTTGGTTTTAGACAAGAAGCTTCTCGTTTGGGCGGAATTGGTTCGTGCGGACGCGAACTTTGTTGCTCAACTTGGCTTACTGATTTTAGAAGCGTCAATACTTCGGCGGCGCGTTATCAGCAATTATCGCTCAACCCGCAAAAATTGGCCGGACAATGCGGAAAACTCAAATGTTGTTTGAACTACGAACTCGACACGTATTTAGATGCGTTGCAGGATTTTCCAGATTTCGACACCAAATTATACACTGAAAAAGGCGATGCAACTTGCCAAAAATTAGATATTTTTAAAGGGCTGATGTGGTTTTCATATACCGATAGCCCAGCGGCTTGGCATATGCTCAACATAGAGCAAGTCAAAGAAATCATGGCCGAGAATAAGCAGAAAAAGAAAGTAGCTTCGTTGGAGGACTTTGTGGTTGAAGTGGCTAAAGAACCAACTGAAGACTTCAACAACGCCATGGGTCAAGAAAGTTTAACGCGCTTTGACAAACCCAACCGCAAACGCAGCAAACCCAACAAAAAGAAAAAGCCAGCTGGTGAAGCGCGCAGCTCTGAAGCTCAGCCACAAGCGCAACCGCAAGCCAATAATAATAGCGGCGGAAATACTTCAAACCAAAATCAAGGCGGCGGTGGAAATCGCCCTAAAAACAAACACCACAAACACAAAAAGAATCCGAACAGAAATGAGCCTAAAAACTAGTCTTTTTTATCTTTTGACTTTGATTCTTCTTGTCTCTTGTGATAAGAAGCGTGTTTTTGACGAGTATCATTCAGTGGGGAAAAGTTGGAACAAAGACACCATTGTCAGTTTTGATTTACCCAAAGTCGACACCCAAAAAACGTACAATTTGTACCTCAATTTGCGCGACAACAACGATTACCCATACAACAATATTTTCTTGATTGTTTCTTTGCAACAACCCAACAAAAAAACGATTGTTGACACGCTTGAATACCAAATGGCCGACCCTGAAGGCAATTTGCTCGGTGATGGTTTTACCGATGTTAAAGAGAGCAAACTGGTCTACAAAGAAGGTTTTCGCTTCATGCCCGGAGCATACAAAGTACAAATCAAACAAGCCATCAGACAGACTGGTAAAGTAACCGGTGTGGTGCAACTCGATGGTATTACCGAAGTTGGATTTAGAATAGAAAAAACGAACTAAACTTATGGCAACGCATCACAACCCTATGCCCGAGAAAAATCTGGAATACTACAAAAAGAAATTCTGGAAAGTTTACCTGTACACGCTTGGTGGTTTCTTTCTGTTTTTTTTGTTTGCGTCGTGGGGTTTGTTCGGATCGATGCCTTCATTTGAAGATTTAGAAAATCCAGATTCGAATCTCGCTACTGAAATCATTGCTACTGATGGCGCTACGATTGGTAAATTCTACAATGAAAACCGTACGCCGATTAAATATTCCGACCTTCCGAAACATCTTGTTAATGCCTTAGTGGCTACCGAAGACGAGCGTTTTTACGAGCATTCAGGTATTGATGGACGACGCACTTTGGGCGCAGCCGTCAAGCTCGGTTCAGATGGTGGAGCCAGTACGCTGACCCAACAATTGGCCAAATTGTTATTCCACGGTGAAGGCTCACGTTTTTTGCCGCTGCGTATCATTCAAAAAGCCAAAGAATGGATCATAGCCATTAAACTCGAGCGTCAATACACCAAAAATGAAATCATTGCCATGTATTTTAACAAGGCCGATTTTGTCAATACCGCGGTAGGTATTCGCTCGGCAGCCAAAGTATATTTCGGAAAAGAGCCGCGTGATTTAACCGTTGACGAAGGTGCAATGCTTGTGGGTATGCTCACCAATCCGTCGTTGTACAATCCGGTGCGTCGATTAGAAAAAGTACAAAAACGCCGCAATGTGGTTTTGGGCCAAATGGTGCGCAACGGGTTTTTGAGTGAAACCGAAAAGAAAACCCTCGAACAAAAACCCATTGTGTTGCATTTTCAACCCGAAAGTCACACCGACGGAATCGGAACATACTTCCGTGAGTATTTACGCGACTTCATGAAGAATTGGGCCAAAGAAAACAAAAAGCCCGACGGTGGTGAATACGATATTTACAAAGACGGTCTGAAAATTTATACAACCATTGATTCGCGCATGCAAACCTATGCCGAAGAAGCCATGAAAGAGCACTTGCCGAATTTGCAAGCCGAGCTCAGAAGTCAGCAAAAAGAAAACAAAAATGCGCCTTTTGTGAATATCTCTGACGATGAAACCAAAAAGCTCATGACCAAAGCGATGAAGAATTCAAGTCGCTGGAAAATCATGGCCGACCAAGGGAAATCTGAAGACGAAATTGTCAAATCATTCGGCGTAAAAACCAAAATGAAAGTCTTTACCTGGAAAGGTGAACGCGATACCGTCATGACTCCAACCGATTCGATTCGCTACTACAAAAGCTTTTTGCAAACCGGAATTATGGCTATGGAACCACAAACCGGACACATCAAAGTATGGGTGGGCGGCATCAATTATAAATATTTTCAGTATGACCACGTAGGTCAAGGAGCACGTCAAGTAGGCTCAACCTTTAAGCCGTTTGTGTATGCCACGGCCATTGAGCAACTCAATATGTCGCCTTGTGATTCGATTATTGACAGTCCGTTTATGATCCACAAAGGGCGTCACCACGTTACCGAAGATTGGGAACCGCGCAACTCCGACAACCAATACCGCGGCATGGTCACACTCAAAAAAGCTTTGGCGAATTCGATCAATACCGTTTCGGCCAAACTCATTGACAAAGTCGGCCCTGAAGCTGTGGTTGATTTGACCAAGAAATTAGGGGTAAAATCAGATATTCCGGTGCAACCATCCATTGCGCTCGGTGCCGTTGAAATCACGGTGGAAGATATGGTCGCAGCCTACAGTACTTTTGCCAATGAAGGTGTGTACATCAAACCGCAATTCATCACGCGCATCGAAGATAAAAACGGAGTTGTGGTTTATGAACCAACCCCGGAATCGCATGATGTACTCAACAAAGACATTGCTTTTGCGGTGATTAAATTACTCGAAGGAGTTACCGAAGGCGGTTCAGGAGCTCGTCTGCGCACACAAGGCGGAGGCAACGGTTACAACCGCGTTACCGGATATCCGTATGTATTTACCAATCCGATTGCCGGAAAAACCGGAACCACACAAAACCAATCTGACGGCTGGTTTGTGGGTATGGTGCCCAATTTAGCCACCGGCGTTTGGGTAGGTTGCGAAGATCGTTCGGCGCGTTTTAAAGGCATTACCTACGGACAAGGCGCCACAGCCGCACTTCCCATTTGGGCTTTGTTCATGAAAAAATGTTATGCCGATTCATCGCTCAACGTTTCTAAAACTGATTTTGAACGTCCGGCTAATTTATCCATCAAAGTTGATTGTTGGGCGCCGGTCAAAGACACTACAGACACCGAATTTGAACAAGATACCGATGAATTCGGAATATAAATTCGAAAAAACAACCTAAGCATACGCTATGATTAATAAAAAAATACATACAGTTCAAGAAGCTTTAGA
The DNA here is from genome assembly GCF_018413465.1 of Flavobacterium sp. CYK-55. Classification (GTDB taxonomy): domain Bacteria; phylum Bacteroidota; class Bacteroidia; order Flavobacteriales; family Flavobacteriaceae; genus Flavobacterium. Next base: position 82,721 of record NZ_JAHCDK010000008.1, on the reverse strand, counting down.
AGGCATTCAAGACGGAATGACCTTAATGCTCGGCGGGTTCGGTTTGTGCGGAATTCCCGAAAACAGCATCGCCGAACTCGTGCGCAAAGAAACCACCAACCTCACCTGTATTTCTAACAATGCCGGTGTGGACGACTTTGGATTGGGCTTGCTTTTACAGAAAAAACAAATCAAAAAAATGATTTCGTCTTATGTAGGCGAAAATGGCGAGTTTGAACGTCAGATGCTTTCAGGTGAACTCGAAGTTGAACTCACTCCACAAGGAACTTTGGCCGAAAAATGTCGCGCAGCTCAAGCCGGAATTCCCGCTTTCTATACGCCTGCCGGTTACGGAACCGAAGTAGCCGAAGGCAAAGAAACCCGCGAATTCAACGGAAAAATGCACGTGATGGAACTCGCTTACCAAGCCGATTTTTCAATTGTAAAAGCTTGGAAAGGCGACGAGGCCGGAAATCTTATTTTTAAAGGAACCGCCCGCAACTTCAACGCTGTAATGGCCGGCGCTGCCAAAATCACCATTGCCGAAGTTGAAGAATTGCTACCGGTGGGTGCGCTTGATCCGAACCAAATTCACATTCCGGGCATTATGGTTCAACGCATCTTTCAAGGTGAAAAATTTGAGAAAAGAATCGAACAACGCACCGTCAGACAAAAATAATTATGGCTTTAGATAAAAATCAAATTGCAAAACGCATTGCCCGCGAAGTCAAAGATGGCTTCTATGTCAATTTGGGTATTGGCATTCCGACGCTTGTGGCCAATTATGTGCGTACCGATATTTCGGTTGAATTCCAAAGTGAAAATGGCGTTTTGGGCATGGGTCCGTTTCCGTATGAAGGCGAAGAAGATGCCGACATCATCAATGCCGGAAAACAAACCATCACTACTTTGCCGGGTGCGAGTTTTTTTGATTCGGCTTTTAGCTTTGGCATGATCCGCGCACAAAAAGTTGATTTAACCATCCTCGGCGCTATGGAAGTTTCTGAAAACGGCGATATTGCCAACTGGAAAATTCCCGGAAAAATGGTCAAAGGTATGGGCGGCGCGATGGATTTAGTAGCCTCGGCCGAAAACATCATCGTTGCTATGATGCATGTGAACAAAGCCGGCGAAAGCAAAATCCTCAAAAAATGTACGCTTCCACTCACCGGTGTAGGCTGTGTCAAAAAAGTAGTGACTGAATTGGCCGTCATGGAAATCACTCCGAATGGATTTAAACTTTTAGAGCGTGCTCCGGGTGTTACGGTGGATCACATCATTGCTTCCACCGAAGCCGAACTCATCATTGAAGGTGATATTCCTGAAATGACGATTGATTAAAAAATAAAAATCACTTATATAAGCCACCCATGCATGACCCAGTTGTGCATTTGTGGCTCTTTTTATCCTATGAGTTTTCCAAAAGTCATTCTAAAAGCCGGAAAAGAAAAATCTCTGCTGCGCCGCCATCCGTGGGTGTTTAGCGGAGCTGTTTACGGTGTAAGCCGCGAAATTGAAGACGGCGAAATGGTTGAAGTAGTCGATGCCAAAAACACGCGCTTAGGCCATGGTTATTTTTCAGACAAAGGCAGCATCGTGGTGCGTTTGCTTACGTTTGGCGAAGAGGAATTTACCGCCAACTTCTGGAGGCAAAAACTGCAAGCGGCTTGGGAAATGCGTCATGAAATTCTTGACTTTTCACAAACCAACGCTTTCAGAGTCATTCATGGCGAAGGCGATGGAATTCCGGGATTGATTGTTGATTTTTATAACCAACATTGGGTGCTGCAAGCGCATTCAAGCGGTGTTTTTCAGCAAATGCAAGTCATTGCCCAGGCTATTGAGCAGGCTTTTCCGGAGCATTGCCAAACATTGTATTGTAAGAGCAGTGGCACTTTGCCCAACACCGGAACCGACTTTTTCTTAAAAGGAAACACGCCTGAAACCGTTGCCCAAGAAAACGGCATTTCGTTTCATGTGAATTGGGTCGAAGGGCAAAAAACCGGATTCTTCCTCGATCAGCGCGACAACCGAAAATTGTTGGGTTCGTTCTCAAAAAACAAAAAAGTACTCAACACTTTTTGTTATACCGGCGGCTTCTCGGTCTATGCCATGCAGGCTGGTGCTGAACTCGTAACCTCGGTTGATATTTCGCAAAAAGCGGTTGATTTGGCCACCAAAAATATGGACCTCTATTTTGCCAAAGCCCAACATTCAGCGGTAGCCTCAGATGTTTTTGAGTTCATGCGTACCCACGCCCAACAATACGATGTAATAGTGCTTGATCCGCCGGCTTTTGCCAAAAGCATCAAGAGCAAACACACCGCCACACAAGCCTACAAAAGGCTCAACATGGCCGGCCTCAAAGCCTTGGCGCCCAAAGGAATTCTCTTTACGTTTTCGTGCTCGCAAGTCATTGACGATGTGCTTTTTTATAACACCGTAGCCGCGGCCGCCATTGAAACCGGACGCAACATTCGCGTGCTGCACAAACTCACCCAAGGCCCCGACCACCCAACCAACATTTACCATCCTGAAGGCCATTATTTAAAAGGCTTGGTCTTGTATGTTGAATAATCTTTGTTGATTTTAGAAGCGAAACATCGTCGTTTTCAGAAACTTTTGTCCTGCGCTCGGCTGTCGCTTTTTCGCTGCGCTGCAAGAGCTCCGACAAGGCCTCGCTCAGGGCTAATGAGAAAATTTAGTGTTTCAGTTCATACGTTGCCCGCGTGAGTGATGGCAGCTAGGTGCCGCGCACCGCGAACAGCACGACCCGCAGGGGCACGCCCCAATATAAAAGCCTCTAATGAAAGAGGCTTTTATACTTAACTGAATTTTATTTTAGTGGCTCAAGGCTGCAAAAAAATCGTTGCCTTTGTCATCGGTAATAATGAAGGCCGGGAAATCTTTAACCTCAATTTTGCGCACGGCTTCCATGCCGAGTTCTTCAAAATCAACCACCTCAACCGACAAGATGTTTTCTTTGGCGAGAATGGCCGCCGGGCCGCCAATTGATCCCAAATAGAATCCGCCGTAGGTTTTACAAGCATTCATGACTTCTTTGCCGCGGTTGCCTTTGGCCAACATAATCATGCTGCCGCCGTGCTTTTGGAATTCCTCAACATACACATCCATTCGGCCGGCCGTGGTGGGCCCGAAGCTCCCTGATGGCATTCCGTCCGGAGTTTTGGCCGGGCCTGCGTAATACACCGGATGATTTTTGAAATATTCCGGCATGGGTTTTCCGGCATCGAGTAATTCTTTGATTTTGGCGTGGGCAATATCGCGCGCTACAATGAGCGTTCCGTTGAGTTTGAGTCGGGTTTTAATCGGGTATTGCGACAACTCGGCCAAGACTTCTTTCATCGGTCGGTTGAGATTCACAATGACCGGATCTTCCAGATGAGGCGCCACAGCCGGTAAAAATTGCGCCGGGTTGGTTTCGAGTTGTTCCAAGAAAATGCCCTCAGCGGTAATTTTGCCTTTGATGTTGCGATCGGCCGAACACGAAACGCCCATGCCTACCGGACAAGAAGCGGCGTGGCGCGGCAAACGAATCACGCGTACGTCATGCGTGAGGTATTTTCCGCCAAACTGTGCTCCGATGGAACTTTCTTGACAAATCTGCTGAATGCGCGCTTCCCAATCTAAATCGCGGAAGGCTTGACCGGCCATGTTTCCGTTAGTGGGTAAATGGTCGTAATAACCCGCAGAAGCTTTTTTGACGGCTGCTAAATTAGCTTCGGCAGAAGTGCCTCCAATAACAATGGCTAAGTGATACGGCGGACATGCCGAGGTGCCCAAATCCATGATTTTCTCGCGGATGAATTCGTTTAAAGATTTTTCGTTGAGCAGCGATTTGGTTTTTTGATACAAAAAGGTTTTGTTGGCCGAGCCGCCGCCTTTGGCCAGAAACAAGAATTCGTATGAGCTTCCTTTTTTGGCGTAAATATCAATTTGGGCCGGCAGGTTGGAACCTGAGTTTTTTTCTTCAAACATCGAAATCGGGACAATCTGCGAATAGCGCAAATTTCGGTTCTGATAGGTGTTGAAAATGCCGCGTGAAAGCCACTCAGCATCGTCGGCACCGGTGTATACGTTCTCGCCTTTTTTGGCCATAACAATCGCGGTTCCGGTATCTTGACACGAAGGCAATTCTCCGCCTACCGCGACTACTGCGTTTTGCAGTAAATTATAGGCTACAAATCGGTCGTTGTCGGTGGCTTCAGGATCGTCAATAATGTTGCGCAATTTCTGAAGGTGTGAAGAACGCAGCATGAACGAAACGTCTTTGAGCGCTTCTTCGGCCAAAAGTTCTAATCCTTTCGGATCAATGGTGAGGATTTCTCGGTTGCCTAGTTTTTCAACTTTGACATAATCAGAAGTGAGTTTTTTATACGGGGTATCGTCTTGTAAAATCGGATAAGGATCTTGATAGATAAAGTCCATTTGTGTTGCATTTTAAGTTGCGTAAAGGTATGAAAAAAGCCCTGAAGCAAAAGTATGTTTCAGGGCGTTTGTTGCTTATTTGCTATAGATTTTTAGAAAAACCATCCGGCCACCAAAACCGCCGCCAACACACAAATAAAATCAACCAAAAGCATCGTGCTCAAAGTATATCGCGTGTTTTTGATGTTGACAGATCCGAAATAAACGGCTATCACATAAAACGTAGTTTCGGCGCTGCATTGAAAAATACAGACGAGTCTTCCGGTAAAAGAATCCGGGCCAAAGTTGCGCATGGCATCAATCATAAAACCGCGCGAACCTCCCGAGCTAAACGGACGCAACATGGCTACCGGCAATGAATCAGTGATTTCTTTGGTGACACCGATGTGTGCAAAAACAAACGAAATTCCGTTGCTGATAATTTCAAACAAACCACTGTTGCGGAAAAACGAAATCGCCACCAACATCGCCAAAACATACGGGAAAATCTTCACCCCGGTATGCATCCCGTTTTTAGAACCTTCTACAAAAGTGTCAAAAATGGTGGTGTTTTTTTCGGTAAACTTTCGTTCGTTGGCAAACGAAAAAATGAGCGTTGCGCCTATAATGGCCACGAGCATCAAGCCCGATAAATTTGAGGTAAAAAAGCTTTTCCCAATCAGATCAAGCCCGTTGATGTACAACAACAAACCTACAATCGCAGCCACGACCGTCATGATAGAAACCAACAAAGTCGCACTCAAAAAATGAATGCGCTGACGAATGCCCACAATAATCAGAGCGGCGATGGTTCCGATGAACGAAGTGATGATACACGGCAGCATCACATCGGCCGGATTGGTCGCATTCTCGGCGGCGCGATAGCCAATAATCGAAGTCGGAATCAAGGTCAAACCGGCCGCATGCAAACACATAAACATAATTTGTGCATCGCTGGCTTTGTCTTTATCCGGATTGATTTCTTGCAATGATTCCATCGCTTTGAGCCCAAAAGGTGTTGCGGCCGAATCGAGCCCCAAAAAGTTCGCGGCAAAATTGAGCGTCATATACGAGATAGACTCATGATTTTTGGGCACCGACGGAAACACTTTGGCAAAAATCGGACTGAGTTTTTTGGCCATTTTCTCAGAAGCGCCCGAAACAATCAGCAGTTCCATGAGCCCGCAGAAAAAGGTCAAATAAGCCAACAACGGCAAGATCAAATCAAGGAGCGTGTTTTTGCAAGTCGGCAACAAACCGTCGGCTTTTTGAACACCACTGTATACTTTGACCGTTTGGTTTTTATAAACATAAGTCGTGTCGGCATCTGCCTCGTTTTTATTGATGATGATGGTTTGGTCGGGCGCCTTTTCAATGCTGTCACGCAATAAAACGGGAAGCTGATTTTTGTATTTCTCGGCAATGAGCACCGGATCATCTTTCTTTCCGTTGAGCACATAATCAATGGTATATTGACTTCCGGAAGTCAGGCTGACCACCACAAAAAGAATCGATGAAATAAAAATCACCAACCAAAATCTACTTAAAACCATGTGTTTCTTTTTTGGTAAAAATAACTAAATAGAATTTCAGACGTGCAAAATTTCGTCGTCGATAAGCAAATCTTCACGACGCAAACGCAAAAAAACCTGCGCCACAGCAATGACGTCTTTCTCGCAATAAGTAATGATGCGGTCAATATCGTTTTCAACATAAAAAACCTGCGCCACCTGACTGCCGTCAATATCGCCTTTTGACGACGGAATTCCGAGCACTTTAGTTAGTAATTTGAGCGAAGTAAAATGCTTATAATCCCCGAATTTCCAGAGTTCGAGTGTATCTAAATGCGGAACTTCCCACGGTTTTTTGCCGAATAAATTGAGTTTGTCGGGCAAGGCAATTCCGTGGATGATCATGCGTCGGGCAATAAACGGAATATCAAATTCTTTGGCGTTGTGTCCGCACAAAATATGTTGTGCTTGTCCAAAATGCTGCGTGAGTAATTGGGCGAAATCTTTGAGGATTTTGGTTTCTTCGCCAAAAAATGACGTCACTCTAAAATGACGCACATCGCCTTTGAGCGTAAAATAACCTGCTGAAATACAGATGATTTTTCCGAATTCGGCCCAAATGCCGGCGCGCTCGTAAAAGTCTTCGGCGCTGTATTCGTCGCGGCGTTGGTATTGGGTTTTTTGTTCCCAAAGCGATTTCATTTCCGAGTCAAGTTGCTCGTAGTTTTCTTGCTGCGGAACGGTTTCAATGTCTAGAAACAGAATGTTGCTGAGTAAAATTTTTTGAATCATGGCGTGTAAAATTAAGAGTTAAACGGCTTTTATAGGCTGCAATTTAGCGATTCTTTTTTTCGGTTGCTCAAAACAGAATTGAAAAAATCGGTTGATTTTACTTCTTCGTGCTAACCGTAAGAAATATTTTTCTAATTTTAAACCAATTGTTTTGGTTTGGTTTTCAGCTAATTATCAAACAAAACAAATTAAAAAGAGCTATACTATGAAAAAGAAATTCCTCCTTTGGGCAACTTGCCTGTTGCCTTGGCTTGCCCTATCGCAAATCAATCTGGGCACCACTGTTTTGACCAATACCGTTGTCGCGAGCAATTTGGCTGTTCCGTGGGATATGGTTTACGGGCCTGACGGCTGGATTTGGTTTACCGAACTTTCAGGAAAAATCAAAAGAATGCATCCGGATACTTATGAAGTCCAAACGGTTTTTACATTGCCCGATGTGGCACTTTTTGGCTTTAGCGTGGGTTTGCACTCGATGATTCTGCATCCGGATTTCAACAACAATCACTACTTATACGTGCATTACGCTTACACCAATACAACGAGCAAAATTGTGCGCTATGAATATGATTCGGTCAACAATACTTTGGCCAACGCTACGCTGATTATGGGCAGTATTCCGGCGGGTGTTTCGCACAATGGTTCTCGGATGGTAATTGTAGATGACAAACTGTATATCTGCTTGGGCGATACCTATTCAACGCCGGCAGTGGCGCAAAATCTGAGTTCTATCAACGGAAAAGTTTTGCGTATGAACCTCGACGGAAGCATTCCCGATGACAATCCAACCGCAGGGAGTTATGTTTATTCATTCGGTCACAGAAACCCGCAAGGGCTGTGCTATGCCAACGGAAAATTCTACAGCTCAGAACACGGAACAACCGCCAACGACGAAATCAACATTATTGAGCCCAACCGAAACTATGGTTGGCCAACGGTAGAAGGCGTTTGCAATACCACTGCTGAAATCGCTTTCTGTAACGCCAACAATGTTGCTGAGCCTATTTGGTCTTGGTCACCTTCGATTGCACCGGCGGGTATTGATTATTATCACAACAGCGCGATTCCTGAATGGGATCATTCACTGCTGTTGGTTGTGCTCAAAAACAAAGAACTCATTCAGCTTAAACTCAATGAAGACGACACACAAGTAACGCAACAAAACATCTATTTGGTCAATACCTACGGACGTTTGCGCGATTTGCTGGTGCTGCCCGACGGACGCGTTTTTATCTGTACGTCAAATAAAGATTATGCCGGAACTCCGGGCGCTACCGATGATCGAATTATCGAACTCAAAAATCCCGCAGCCATGAGTACGCATGTTCCTGATGCTGACTTGACCAAGATCTATCCGATTCCGGCCCAAGGCGTTTTGAACATCGATAGCTCGGTAAAAATCAACTCAGTTATGGTTACAGATAACGTTGGAAAAGTGATTTATGCAGAAGCATTTACCCCGCAAATCAACACGAGTTCGTGGGCAACAGGCATGTACTTTATTCAGTTATTAGATGCCGACCAAAAAGTAATTGACCGCAAAAAAGTGCTGATTGAATAAGATTATTTTCGGTGGGCCAACATTTGGTAGCTTTCATCCAACCAAGCATAAAAATCATCGCTGTGCGGATTTCCGGTGCTGCTTTTTTGGGTGCGATGGCCCAGTCTGACAATGATCAGATCATCTTGCGGAACCACAATCACATATTGACCTAAGTGACCGCGCATATAAAACACTTTTTTGTCGTGGTAGGTACACAACCACCAGCCATAACCATATTGAGGTGAATCTTCAAACCGAGGTTGGGTAGAACACGCTATAAAAGTGCTGTCGAGCAAAACCGCGCCGTTCCATTTTCCGGATTGTTTGTAGAGTTTTCCAAAACGGGCAAAATCGCGCGCATTACTGGCAAAACAACAATAAGCTTTAACGATTCCATCTTGGTGGTCTGTTTGCCAAAGAGCAGAATTTTCAGCCCCCATCGGGTTCCAAAAGTTTTGGGCTACATAATCGGCCAAGCTCATGCCGGTGGCTTTTTCGATACACATGCCCAAAAGTTGGGTGTTTCCGCTGAGATATTTATAAGATTTTCCGGGTGTTTCGATTCCTTTGAGGCCTAAAATAACTGAAGTCAAATCGGTATCAAAATACGCGCGGGTGGTAATTGAAAAAGGACTGTAATACGATTCATCCCAATCAAGTCCTGAAGCCATCGATGACAAATCGCCAACGGTCATGGTTGCTGATTTTCCTTGGGCAAACTGCGGAAAGAAATCTGAAACTTTTTGATCTAAACTCTTGATTTTTCCTTGCATTATGGCCTTGCCGAGTGACGCTGACACAATACTTTTGGCCATAGAGAATGAATTCGAAGGTGTGTCTTTGGTATAATCGTCGTAGTAACTTTCGCTCCAAAGACTGTCGTTTTTGATGATCAGAAACGCTACCGAGCCTACTTTTTTGTGCCATTGTTCTAAAGTTTGCGTAGGCTTGATCGAATTGTAATCTTTGGCATAAGCCCACGGTTGCGGATGCTCACTGGCCGGAAGGGTCCGGTTGTCAAACTTTTTGTAATCGTCTAAATAAGCCGTGGTATGCCCGGTGAGATAAACCGTTCGAACAGCGGTGAGTAAATAATCGAGGTTAAAAGCATACAACAAACCAACGGTCAGCGCGCAAAACAGGAGCAAACCCACGAGTATTTTTTTCAAGCGTTTCATAAAATCAGGTTTAAAGACCTCGCTCGAAGATAGGAAAACTAAAACAAACTTTGTTGTTTGACCGGATTTTCGTGTTCGAGCAACCATTGCTTGCGCCAAAGTCCGCCGGCATAACCCGTAAGCGAACCGTCTGAACCAATCACACGATGACACGGAACCACAATCCAAAGCGGATTTTTACCATTGGCTGATGCGACGGCGCGAATGGCTTTGACATCGCCGAGTTTTTTTGAAAGCTCTAAATAACTGGTGGTTTTTCCGAAGGGAATCTCAAGCAAAGCACGCCAAACTTTTTGCTGAAAATCGGTGCCTTGTGGGTTCATCATAAAGCTAAAATCAGTGCGTTTTCCGGCAAAATATTCTTGCAGTTGTGTGACGGCTTCTTTGAGTTGTGGTGGAATTTTTTTAGAAACCGCGCCTTCTTTTAAAATAGAAATTTTAGAAATACCTTGCTCATCACCTATTAAATAGGCAACTCCGAGCGGCGTTTGAATGTAAACTTCTTGCGACATAACACAAATAAAAGTCTACGAATATAGCAAATTAACCGCTGGCTATTTTGCAAAACTCATGATGTAGGCCTCGATATTTTGGCGCTCTTCGGGTGTCATCATTTTGGTGATGGCAAAATTGGCTTTCATGGTTTCATACAGCGCCGGATCAACTACCGGTTTTGATTCTTCGTTGATAAAAGCAGCCACACTCAGACCTTTTTGCTTGTAGATCGTTGCAATGTCTTTGAGGCTGGGGCCAACTACTTTTTCGTCGGGTTTATGACAAGTAGTGCATGTACCTTTGCCTTCAAAAATTTCTTGGCCTTTCTCAGCGGGCGTTTGTGCAGTAGCGGCAGCTTCGGGTTGTTTTTTTCCGAAATCTTGCTCTTCTTTTTTGGTATTACATGCGACTAAAAAAACGATAGCCGCTGTTAAACTGATATAAATGGCAGTACGCATCATGATTATTTTTTGACAAAGATAAAGCGGGCAACCTACCCGCTTCATGACTTTTATCACTAATGAATGGTTTTATGATTGAATCAATCGAACAACATCTTTGGCAAAATAACTTGCAATCAGATCGGCACCGGCGCGTTTAATGGCCGTTACTTGCTCTATCATAACAGCGTCGTGATCGAGCCAACCGCGCTCAGAGGCGGCTTTGATCATGGCATATTCGCCTGAAACTTGATAGACCGCCACCGGAACATCCACGGCGTTTTTTACCTCACGAACAATATCCAAATAAGCAATACCGGGTTTGACCATGACAATATCAGCGCCTTCATCAATATCCATTTGGGTTTCACGAATAGCTTCAATGCGGTTGTGATAATCCATTTGGTAGGTTTTTTTGTCTTTGGGAATGTTTTGCAAATCTACCGGCGCACTATCCAACGCATCGCGAAACGGGCCATAATGGGCCGAAGCATATTTAGCGCTGTACGACATGATTCCGGTATTGATAAAACCGGCGTCTTCCAATGCCTCGCGAATGCTGAGAATACGTCCGTCCATCATATCACTTGGTGCCACAAAATCAGCTCCGGCTTGGGCATGCGACACACTCATTTCGGCCAAAACGGCGGAAGTGATATCATTGGCAATTTGTCCGTTTTCAATAATGCCATCATGACCGTAAGACGAGAACGGATCTAAGGCCACATCGGTCATGACCAGCATTCCGGGCTCAGCGTTTTTGACAGTTTTAATCGCGCGCTGCATCAGTCCGTTGGGGTTGAGCGCTTCGGTGCCTTTGTTGTCTTTGAGGCTGTCGGGCACTTTGACAAATAGCAAAACCGACTTGAGCCCGAGCTTCCAAAGTTCTTTGATTTCTAGGCCGAGTTGGTCTAAACTAAGTCTGAAATAATTGGGCATCGAAGGAATTTCTTCGCGAATATTTTGGCCTTCGGTTACAAAAAGCGGCACGATAAAATCATGCGGACTCACAATGGTTTCGCGCACCAAAGAACGAACGGCTTCGGTGCTGCGCAAACGGCGATTTCTGCGTAATGGAAACATATTTATTTTTTATTTAGATGATCAAAAAAAGTTTTGAGTTTTTCAGGCGGATCAAATCGATAGCCCAGAGCAAATTTCACCGTGGATACTTGATCGTTCAAACGGACATTTGCTTGTTCATTTTGAATAAAATTGATGGAATTACCCGTAAGATAGGTAAAAAACCGATCCGTATTGTACCCTATTTTGAGGTTGCTGCTGAATTCATAAAGCGGATAACAATCGCGGTCAATCCAAGTTAAACCAGCGCCGGCGGCCAAACCCAGTCCGATTAAAAATCGTTGACTGATGGCCAAGTTATGATAATATGACGGCGCCAAAGATAAAGTATAGATATCGCTGTGCGGATTGTTGCTGTCATCGTTTAAATCGAGATTGGTATAATAAAACGATATCGACGGAATAAAACTGCCGGCGCTTTTGGTTTGCCATTGCTTTTGGTTGGCCAACGTTCTAATTGAAAATTTATCGTTAAATACATACGAAGTCGAGCCACCTATTTTGGTCGAAGCCAACTCAGGAAAGCCAATTTCACGATCCGTATAACTGACATAAAAGCCCCTTTGATAGATGTATAAAAAAGATTGCATCCATTTTTGGACGTAGAGTCGGGTATTGATACTAAAGAATTTTGAACCGCTGTTGTCTTTGTTTACTTCAAAGAATTTAGGCGAAATACCACCGCTGATGTCAACAAATCGATAACTGAGTTGCGCGCCCAATTGGGTTCTTCGGTTTGGGTTTAAGTTTAATCGAACCGGTGTTCCGCTTGATTGATCAATGATTTCAAAACTATTCGAAGTATCTATTAAATAAGTACTCAGAATGATTTGGTCGTTATACGATTTAAAATACGGCGATGCCTGCGTTGGGTTTTGTGCCCAAGTGCTGATCGATATACAACATAAAACGCAGAACTTTTTCACAGCCAATCAATCGGTTTTTTGAGCATGTCCAACAATTTTTCTTCTTCGCTTCCGGCTTCGGGATGATGGTCATAAACCCACTGCACATGTGGCGGTAGGCTCATCAAAATCGATTCGATACGGCCATTGGTTTTGAGTCCGAACAAGGTGCCTTTGTCGTGCACCAAATTGAATTCAACATAGCGCCCGCGACGAATTTCTTGCCAGGTTCTTTGCGCTTCAGTGTATGGTAAATCTTTTCTTTTTTGCACAATCGGCACATAAGCCTGAAGAAAACTATTGCCGACTTCGGTGACAAAATCATACCAATTTTGCATCGACATTGGCTCATGGGCTTTGCAATAATCAAAGAACAAACCGCCTATGCCGCGGGCTTCTTTTCGGTGTGTGTTCCAAAAATAGGCGTCGCATTGTTGTTTGTATTTAGGGTAAAATTCGGGATTATGTTTATCGCAAGCTGTTTTACAGGTTTGGTGAAAATGACGCGCATCTTCTTCAAACAAATAATACGGCGTTAAATCTTGGCCGCCGCCAAACCAACTTTGCATGATGTTGCCTTGTTCATCGTACATTTCAAAATAGCGCCAATTGGCATGCACGGTTGGCACCATCGGGTTTTTGGGGTGAATCACCAAGCTCAAACCGCAAGCAAAAAAATCAGCCTCGCCCACACCAAACATTTTTTGCATGGTATCGGGCAATTTTCCGTGGACGGCTGAGATGTTGACACCGCCTTTTTCAAAAACGGCTCCGTTCTCAATCACACGGGTTCTTCCGCCACCGCCTTCGGAGCGATTCCAAAGATCTTCGCGAAACTTGGTGCTGCCGTCAACGGCTTCAAGGCCTTGACAAATTTGGTCTTGAAGGTTTTGAATGTAGGCGTAAAATTGATCTTTCATTGGTTGTTATTTTTTTAAACCTACAAGGTTTTGAAAACCTTGCAGGATGTTCTGACGCTGCGAGTTGTTTCTGGAAACGACACCCGCGTGAGGGATGGCAGCTGGGTGCCGTGCACCGCGAACAGCCCGACCCGCAGGGGCACGCCCTATTTTTGATATTCTTTGACCGCGTCAATAAAAGCCTTGGCGTGATCTACCGGAATGTTGGGCAAAATGCCGTGTCCGAGGTTGACGATGTATTTGTCTTTGCCGAATTCATCGATCATTTGATGCACCATTTTTTTGATGGTCGGAATCGGCGACAGCAATCGGCTCGGGTCAAAATTACCCTGCAAAGTGATTTGGCCTCCGGTTAGGTAACGAGCGTTGCGCGCTGAACACGTCCAATCAACTCCGAGCGCTGAGGCTTTGGATTTGGCCATATCGTTGAGCGCAAACCAACAGCCTTTGCCAAAGACAATGACTTGGGTTTCGGGCGCTAAGGCTTCAACAATTTGGTTGATGTATGGCCAAGAGAATTCTTGATAATCAACCGGCGAAAGCATGCCGCCCCAGCTGTCAAAAATCTGAACGGCATTGACGCCGGCTTTGATTTTTTCTTTGAGATATAAAATGGTGGTATCGGTGATTTTTTGCAGTAAAGCATGCGCCGCTTCGGGTTGCGAGAAGCAGAAACCTTTGGCGGTATCGTAACTTTTAGAACCTTTTCCTTCAACGGCATAACAGAAAATCGTCCAAGGTGAACCGGCAAAACCAATCAGGGGAACCTCATCGTTGAGCATTTCTTTGGTGAGTTTAATGGCGTCCATGACATAGCCTAAACTTTCGTGGATGTCTGGAATATACACTTGCTCAACGGCTTGCATAGAACGAATCGGGTTGGGAATAATGGGCCCGATGTTGTCTTTGAGTTCTACCTCAATGCCCATGGCCTGCGGAACTACCAAAATGTCTGAGAACAAAATGGCGGCATCGGGTTGTACGATGCGAATGGGTTGCACGGTGATTTCGGCAGCGAGTTCAGGCGTTTTGCAACGCGTAAAAAAATCGTATTTGTCGCGCAAGGCACGGAATTCTGGTAAATATCGGCCGGCTTGACGCATCATCCACACCGGTGGACGCTCGACGCTCTCGCCATTGAGGGCTCTAAGAAATAAATCGTTTTTGATCATGCTTGTGGATTTCTGTAATACTGTAAAACTTGTATAATGGTGTTTTCTATGGTGGGCTTTGTTGCGGTAATAATCGGGTTTGTGTGGTTATTTAACGCGGCGGCGGTGGTACTTCCGATGCAAAAGCAAACGGCCTCTGTGAGCGGATTGTTTTGCAAATAACTTTCAACAGCCGATGGACTAAAAAAAAGCAGAGCGTTGGGCTCACTCGTTATTTTGTGTGGTGTAAGACGCGTGCGGTATACTTGAATTTCATCGAGTGAAATTTGATGTTCGCTGAGCAAATTCGGGAGTTCATCGCGACGCAAATCGCCACAAAAAAAAGCAAACCGATGCGCGCGGAAATCAGCGGTGATTTTCTGGGCCAACGCAGCAGCATTAACGGCAACAGCAACCACTTGGGCTTGATTTTTTTCGAGCAAGCTTTGGGTTTTTTCACCGACGCAAAAACACGGTAACTCGGTTAATAAAGATGTGTAAGAACTTTGCAACAAACTTTCAACGGCTTTTTGACTCGTAAAAATAAGTGCGTTATAGGGGGCGTTGAGGCTGAAATGAACCGGCTCTGTTTGGATGAAATCA
Organism: Flavobacterium sp. CYK-55; assembly: GCF_018413465.1. GTDB lineage: Bacteria > Bacteroidota > Bacteroidia > Flavobacteriales > Flavobacteriaceae > Flavobacterium. Next base: position 67,693 of record NZ_JAHCDK010000008.1, on the reverse strand, counting down.
GCTTCAGAAACCGAAAATCCGGCGTTGAGCAAATATTGTCTTTGTCCGGCAGACAGCTTTTTGGTGGACAATATGCGCACGGCAGCGGTCATCGACCTATGATTTTGTATTGAGTTGCTGACGCAAAACTTCCATGATGGCTGCTCCTCCGTTTTCAAGCACTTCTTGAGCGGCATAAAATCCGAGTTTTTTCCAGTCTTCAATAGGAACTCGTTTTTCAACACTGACTTTTTTGGTACCATCAGCCAGTAAAAGCGCACCGGTAAAAATGATGGTTTCATCGTTTTCAATGCGGGCGTAAGCTCCGATGGGCGCTGTACATCCGCCTTCGAGCGTTTTGAGAAACTGACGCTCAATGTGCGTGCAAACTTGGGTTTCGACATCGTTGAGTTCTGAAACGGCATCCATGGTAAAACTGTTTTCGGCCATGGCCATGACCACCATCGCGCCTTGTGCCGGAGCTGGAGTCATCCAATCAAGCACTTGGTGGTTTTCGGGTTTGAGGTTGATGCGTTCTAAGCCGGCAGCAGCGAAAATAGCTCCATCCCAAGGGTTATCTTGTAATTTTTGTAAACGCGTATTGACATTGCCGCGCAAATCAGTCACCGTGTGGTTCGGGAATTTATGGAGCCACATGGCTTTTCGGCGCAAACTTCCGGTAGCAATCGTAGCCGGACGATTCTTAAAATCTGAATTGCCTTTAAAAAGCAACAAATCATGTACACGTGCGCGCTCTAAAACGGCTCCTTGAGCAATGCCTTGCGGAAGCGCCGTAGGCACATCTTTCATAGAATGCACCGCAATGTCTACCTCGCCTTTAATCATCGCTACATCAAGCGTTTTGGTAAAAATACCGGTAATGCCGAGTTCGTATAAAGGTTTGTCGAGGATCAGATCGCCTTGTGATTTTACAGCGATGATTTGTGTTTTGTAACCCAAATCGTTGAGTTTTTTCTGAACGGTGTGCGCCTGCCACAACGCCAATTCGCTATCGCGGGTGCCTATGCGGATGATTTGACTCATGAGCGGGCAGCAGTTTCTAATTGGAATACTTTTTCAATCCACTCGATGCTTTCGTCAACGAGTGTGTTCTCATCTTTGAGGTGACTGGCAAAGTGATTGGTGATTTTTTGTATGATGCGGTTGGTAATGAGCTCTGCTTGTTCTTGGTCAAAATTGGCCATTTTCTTGCGTTGAATATTGAGCTCGCCTTCTTTGATAGAATGTAATTTTTCTTTGAGCGCTAAAATGGTTGGCACGAACTTTCGGTCTTTGGTCCAAGCGATGAATTCTTCTTTGATTTCTTCAATGATCGCCTCGGCTGCCGGAATGTGTTGTTTGCGTTTTTCGAGCGTTTCATCGGTCATTTGCGATAAGTGATCCATATGCACCAAGGTAACACCCGGCAAATCTTTGACGTTTTCGTTCACGTTTTTCGGAATCGACAAATCTAAAATCAACACCGGTTTTTTGAGGTTCAAAATGGCTTTGTCAATGGTTGGATTTTGAGCGCCTGTGGCCACAACCACAACATCGGCTTTTTGCAATTCAAGTTGTAATTCTGAATAATCTTTAACAATCAAATTGAGTTTTCCGGCCAATTTCTCAGCTTTGTCTTTGGTTCGATTGATGAGGGTAATGTGCTCATTTTTGGTGTGTTTGACCAAATTTTCACAAGTATTTCTTCCGATTTTTCCGGTGCCGAACAACAAGATGTTTTTCTGACCGATATCGGGCACATTTTTGATGATATATTGAACCGATGCAAAGGATACCGAAGTGGCTCCGGTACTGATTTCGGTTTCATTCTTGATTTTTTTACTCGCTTGAATGACCGCATTGATGAGTCGGTCCATATACGTATTGACCAATTTCATCGCTTTTGATTCATTGAATCCGGCTTTAATTTGGCTGATGATTTCAAAATCGCCCAAAATTTGACTGTCCAAACCGGTTCCTACGCGAAACAAATGGTTGACCGCTTCTTGGTTTTTGTATACATAACCTACTTTTTGGAAATCTTCAACGGTTCCGTTACTAAACTGACAAATCAATTTGATGAGTTGAAACGGATGCTCGGCAAAACCATAGATTTCAGTACGGTTACAGGTTGAAGTGACAATTAGGCTTTCAATGCCTTCACGTTGTGCTTGCTCCAACACCTGAGTTTTAGCTTTTGTGTCGAGGCTAAATGAACCTCTGATCTCAGCATCGGCTTTTTTGTAACTCAAGCCAACGGCATAAAAGTATTGGTGTTTTGGGGTCATTTGGTTTTCCATAGTTTTTTTACGCAACAACGTGAGACAAAATTACTGTGGTTGTTTTTATAAAAATAACGCTAAAAGTTCTTTTTGTGTCGCTGTGGGATATTTTGTTCTAAAATGTACCTTAATTCGTTATTTCTTTTAAATTTGCTCTAAAATCAAGCCTTTTGAGTGTTGTTATGTAGAATAATTCTAAATAAAAACATCGCTTGATGTAAAAACCGATTTTGAAAAAGTATCGCTATGGGTTCTCAGGAAATAATAACAATCGAAGAAGATTTTACCCTAATTCGATTTCAAAACGATTCACTAGATACGTATAAAATACAGCGTCCGGTTCGTTTGGGACTGATTCAGTTTCACTTTGGCATTAAAGGCAAGGCGCGTTTTGTATTCAATCAAGGTTCATATACTCTAGATTTAATAGAAGAAAAAGCGCTGCTGCTCTACAATCCGCAAAAAGAATTGCCGCTTGATTTAGAAATGGAGCCTAATTCTTGGGTAATTTCGGTGATTGTTTCGATTCAAAAATTTCACTCATTATTCTCGGAACAAGCCAGTCATATTCCGTTTTTAAGCGTAGAAAATCGCGATAAAAAATACTATTCTGAAAACGACATTAGCCCGTCGATGGCCATCGTGCTCAATCAATTGTTTCATTACAATTTGCATCCGTCCATTAAAAACATGTACTACAAAGGCAAAGGTTATGAGCTTTTGAGTTTATTTTTTAATCGTTCTGAAGATCCCGATGCCGAGCAATGTCCGTTTTTGGTTGATGAAGAAAACGTCATGAAAATTCGTCGCGCCAAAGACATCATCATCGCGCAAATGGCCGAGCCACCAGGTTTGCAAGAATTGGCTGATCAGGTAGGCCTGAATTTGAAAAAACTCAAAATGGGATTCAAACAAATATACGGCGACACGGTTTATGGCTTTTTGTTCGATTACAAAATGAACTATGCGCGCAAATTGCTTGACAGCGGTTCGTATAACGTCAATGAAGTCGGGCTCAAAATCGGCTACAGCACGGGCAGTCATTTTATTGCTGCTTTTAAAAAGAAATTCGGAACTACCCCGAAAAAATATCTGATGTCTATTAACATAAGTGTATAAAAACCAATCAAATTGAAAAAAGGAGTCCTACTTGTCAACTTGGGTTCGCCCGATAGTCCACAACCGAAAGATGTAAAAAAATACCTCGATGAATTTTTGATGGATGAGCGCGTGATTGATCTTCCGTATCTGCTGCGCGCCTTCTTGGTCAAAGGCATCATCTTGAATACGCGTCCGAAAAAATCCGCAGCTGCGTATCAAAAAATTTGGTGGGAAGACGGTTCGCCGCTCATCGTACTCTCCAAAAAATTACAACAAAGAGTACAACCCAAAGTATCGGTTCCGGTGGCTTTGGGTATGCGCTACGGAAACCCGTCTATTGAAGCAGGTTTGACTGAATTACACCACCAAGGCGTTACTGATGTATTGCTGATTCCGCTGTATCCGCAATTTGCGATGGCTACCACAGAGACCATTTTGGTCTTGGCTGAAGAGATTCGTCAAAAGAAATTTCCGCAGATGAATATTACTTCGGTTCCGGCTTTTTACAACAAAAAAGAATATGTAGATGCTTTAGCGCATTCAGTCAATGCCGAACTCAAAGCGTTTGAACCTGAATATTTGCTGTTTTCGTACCACGGAGTTCCCGAGCGACACATCCGCAAGTCTGACATCACTAAATCGCATTGCAAAATTGACGGTCAATGCTGCGTAACTGACTCGCCGGCTCATGAGTTTTGCTATCGTCATCAATGCTACGAAACCACACGCCAAGTAGCCGAGCTTTTACAACTCAAGGAAGGAACCTACAGCACTTCGTTTCAATCGCGTTTGGGCCGCGACCCTTGGCTACAACCCTACACCGACGCCACCATTGACGGATTGGCACAAAAAGGCATCAAAAAACTCGCGGTGGTCACCCCGGCTTTTGTGTCGGATTGTTTAGAAACACTCGAAGAAATTGGCATGGAAGCCGCGCATAGTTTTAAAGAAAACGGCGGAGAAAACTTCAAAGCCATTGCTTGTTTGAATGATGATGAGCAGTGGTGCGATGCGCTCGCAGGATGGATTAACCAATGGTCAAAATAATATGTATAACTACGTCAAAGCGCTGCATCTGATTTTTGTGATTACTTGGTTTGCCGGGCTATTTTATATTGTGCGGTTGTTTGTGTATCAAATTGAAGCCAAAGACAAGCCATCGCCTGAGCGAGAAATTTTAAGCGCGCAATACAAAATCATGACCTATCGTTTGTGGTACATCATCACTTGGCCGAGCGCTGTTTTGGCGACTTTATTTGCCTTGATGTTGCTGCATCTCAATCCGGGTTGGCTATCCATGTCGTGGATGCAAGTCAAACTCGTGTTTGTGGTATTGCTGTTTACGTATCATTTTAAATGTCATCAAATTTATCAAGAACTTCAAAAAGACGTGGTCAAATACAGTTCAAATTTTATGCGGTTGTGGAACGAAGGCGCCACAATTATTCTATTTGCCGTGGTGTTTTTGGTGATTCTTAAAAACGCCATTGATTGGGTCTACGGTGTATTGGGCATTGTTGCTTTTTCGATTTTAATCATGCTTGGCTTTAGATTTTACAAAAGAATTCGCGAGAAAAACAACTCATAATTATGCTCAAAGGCTTCAAAATGTCGATGCTTTCATTGCGTATCAGGATTTTCCTGTCGATGATTGTATTGATTTTGATTGCCTCGATTTTAATGGCTTCGATTTCGATTATTCAATTTAAAAACGAAGCCCGCGATTATCACCAAGAAAGGCTCGAGCGCAAAGAAACCGCCATCAAAGAGCACATCAATTACGTTTTATCAACGACCACTTATCCGCTCACGCCGCGCAATTTGGGTGTGATTTTCAAAGATAAGATTCATGAACTCGCACAAATTCACAGCCTTGAAATCAATATTTACAGTTTAAACGGCAAGTTGCTCAAATCATCGAAGGCCAAATTTTCAGTCGATAGCGTTTCGCCACCGATTCCCAAATATATTCTCAAACTCGTTCAATCATCGATTGAAAAACGATACGTTGACATCAAAAACATCAATGGAGTCAAAAACCGCTCATCATACAGCCAAATCAAAGACGAGAAATTCAAGCCGCTCGGAATTTTAAACATTCCGTATGTTGAAGACGATGGTTTTTATGAAAAAGAATTGCAAAATTTCTTGATCAGACTCGGGCAAGTTTATGCCTTTATGCTCGTGATTGCCTTTGCGCTGGCTTATTTCTTGGCGAGTTATATTACCCAATCGCTCAAAACCATTTCTGACCGTTTGAGCGAAACGAGTTTGAACCAAAAAAACCAAAAAATCGTGCTCGAGGCCAACAGCAAAGAAATCAATTTGCTCATCAATGCCTACAACGACATGGTGGATGAACTCGAAAAAAGTGCCGTGAAATTGGCGCAAAGCGAACGCGAAGAAGCTTGGCGAGAAATGGCCAAACAAGTAGCGCACGAGATTAAAAATCCGCTCACACCGATGCGTTTGACGGTGCAGAGTTTTCAGCGAAAATTTGACGCCAATGACCCTGAACTCAAACAAAAACTAAAAGATTATTCAGATACGCTTATACAACAAATTGATACGATGAGCGCTGTGGCTTCGGCCTTTTCGAACTTTGCCTCGATGCCGGCCCAGCAAAATGAAACCCTCAATGTGGTGGAAGTGGTTGAACTTGCGCTGGATATTTTTAACGAAGATTATCTGGTTTTTGAATCAGACGAAAAAGAAATCATCACCAAAATGGACCGCACCCAACTAATTCGCATCATCACCAATTTGGTCAAAAATGCCATTCAAGCGATTCCGGAACAACAAGCTGAAAAGAAAGTTCTGGTTTCTGTTCGCCGACATCCGAGTGAAGTAATTATTATGGTGCGCGACAACGGAAGCGGCATTGAAAACCAATTTCAAGACAAAATATTTGAACCCAAGTTTACCACCAAAAACAGCGGAATGGGGCTTGGTTTGGGAATTATAAAAAATATCATCGAAAATTATAAAGGAACCATTACTTTTGAAACACAAACCGGTCAGGGCACTACTTTTATGGTGGCGCTTCCGCTGACCTCAGCTTAATAAAACCTTATGAATTACGAAAATATCCTCGTGAGTGCCGAACAAGGCATCGCTACCATTACCATCAATCGCCCCAGCAAACTCAACGCGCTCAACAAAGCCACCATTGCCGAATTGCACCACGCGCTCAACACTTTAGACTTGGACGCTTCGGTGCGTGTGATCATTATGACCGGAAGCGGCGAAAAAGCTTTTGTAGCCGGTGCTGACATTGCTGAGTTTGCCGATTTTTCGGTTGAAGAAGGCGCACAATTGGCTGCTCAAGGTCAAGAACTTTTATTTGATTTTGTAGAAAACCTCAGAACGCCAGTGATTGGTGCCGTCAATGGTTTTGCGCTCGGCGGCGGATTAGAACTCGCTATGTCGTGCCATTTTAGAGTGGCTTCGGACAATGCCAAAATGGGCTTGCCGGAAGTTTCACTAGGCGTTATTCCGGGTTATGGCGGAACCCAACGTTTACCGCAACTCATCGGAAAAGGCCGCGCCCTAGAAATGATCATGACCGCCGGAATGATTTCGGCTGAAGATGCCTACCGCGCCGGACTCGTGAACCACGTTGTTGCGCAAGCTGAACTTTTAGATTTTTGTAAAGGGATTGCCGCGCGCATCATGAAAAATTCTCCGATGGCCATTGGTCAAGCCATCAAAGCGGTTAATGCCAATTTTAAAGAGGGTGTCAACGGTTTTGAAACCGAAATCAAAGCGTTTGGCAAATGCTTCGGAACCGAAGATTTCAAAGAAGGAACTACCGCTTTTTTAGAGAAGAGAAAAGCTGAGTTTACGGGTAAATAATATGGTGAATAAAACCGCATTGCTCCTATTTCTTTTGTGTTTTTCATGGCTTGGAAATGCGCAAAACACTCCTTTTTCGGTTGAAAAAAGCGCTCTTTTTAAAGACGAGTATAAGCAGTCTGTGTTTGTTTTGGCTGAAAAAGACACATCGGGTGATTTGATTTTTGCTCGTTATTATGAAAGCGGTGGACTCACGCCCGGAGATGGTCTGTACATTGAAAAATATGGTTCTGATCTGAAGTTGAAAAAAGAATTTGATTTCAAAACCGACCATCCAAATTCTGAAAAATACAATATGATTGTGGGTGTTTTCTCGGCAAGCAACATCATTCACATCATTGAAATTTACTACGATCTTGACCAAAAAGCGGTTGTTTGTCGATCAAATAACATCGATGCAAATTTCAAGGCTTCGCGCAAGGAGCTGTTTAGTTTATCTGTAAAAGAGCTTCAAGATTTGGGTTCTTTTTCTATGCAGCAAATTTTCTTTGATCGCAGTAAAGAAATGTGGTCCAACAATCTTTCAGGCGAGATTAAATCTGAAACTGATTTATCAAGACCTGAGAGCACTTTTCCGAGAATTCCCTTCAATATTTCAATGGTGGTCAACGAATCTAAGACGGCTTTTGCAGTGGCTTTAGACATCAAACAAACCAAATCAAAAATGCTCAAAATGTATTTGTTTGACAGCAACTTAAAGCTAAAATTTGATGCCGATTTGACTCGTGAACAAAAAGATGAAAAGTATATTTTTCAGAATATTCAGGTGGCTGGTGACGGAAACTCATTGTGTTTTTTAGGCAAATCTTATGATGAATCTTTGCGCAAAAAAGAAACCGGAGGTAAATACTTTTTTGAGTTGATACAAATAACCGCATCAAATCAGAAGATTTTAAAAATAGATCCTGAAAGTCATTTTATTGGCTATTTAAAACCGATTATTCGCGGGCAAGAAATATATTGCTTGGGGTTCTTTTCTGATTTAAATGATTCAAATTATACCGGAATCTGTTACTTCAAAACCAATATTGGTTTGAACGCTGTTGAGAAAACCAAATTCAATCCATTTTCAAAAAGATTAATCAGCGATAAATACGGCGCGATAAAAGAAGGAAAAAAATACAAAGCCTTGACCAATTTGGTTTTTAGAAATGTGTCTTTTACAGAAAATCAGGATTTGTACTTGAGCGCAGAAGAAGAAGAAATCACCACATCTTCAAGCGGCGTAGGTGTGGGCGTAGGATCTAAAACCAAACTGACTTATGAGTATGACGACATCATCAGCGCCAAGCTCAATGCTGATGGCGAGGTTCTTTGGGATAGATGCATCAACAAAAATCAACATCGGTCTGATGAAGATAATTTTTACATTTCATATACCTCCATGGTCAAAAATAATGCTTTGTACTTTTTTATCAATGCCGATGAAAAAGTCAAAACCTTGAATGATGGAAGAATTGAATTCGGACAAGTAAGTAAAGACAAATCAAATCTAAATGTTCTACGAATTGATGCCTCAGGAGATTTTGATCATCAAGAAATACTCAATAATATAGACAACCCTATTCCGTTGATGGTTTCTAAAGGAATTGTGATAGACAACGTAGTCTATTTTCTGGGCAGAAAAGGTAAAGAAAAACAGTTGCTTAAAATAACTTTGTAAAAAACTTCGGTTACTTCTCGCCTTCCCACTCGGCATAAAACTGCGCTAAAAATTGCTCCATAAAATGATGTCGTTCCTGAGCGATTTGCTTCCCGGATGCTGTATTCATTTGGTCTTTAAGCAACAAAAGTTTTTCGTAAAAATGGTTGAGCGTAGGCGCGGTACTGGCCTTGTATTCTTCTTTGCTCATGTGCAAATTGGGCGCAATCGCCGGATTGTACAAAGGTCGGTTTTTGAATCCGCCGTAATTAAAACAACGCGCGATTCCGATGGCGCCAATGGCATCTAATCGGTCGGCGTCTTGCACAATTTGAAGCTCTTTACTGGTTTGGGTACGCTCAAAATTACCGCCTTTAAACGAGATGTGCTCGATGATAAAAAGCACCTGAGCGATGAGTTCTTGCGGAGCATCTTGCGTAAGCAGAAATTCTTGGGCTACTCTAGGCCCGACGGTTTCGTCGCCGTTGTGAAACTTGCTGTCGGCGATATCATGCAAAAGCGCTCCGAGTTTGACTACCGTGAGATCACAACTTTCAGCTTGCGCGATGAGCAACGCATTTTTGTATACGCGCTCAATATGAAACCAATCGTGTCCGCCTTCGGCATTTTGCAGCTGCTGACGCACAAAAGTAATGGTGTTGTCAATGATAGATGGGTGCATAGGATGATAGGATTTGCGTGAGTGATGGGAGCGGTTATCCTTTTGCAGGCCGCGAGGCGCAAAAGATAAGAGCGTACAGCACGACAGCGCCGCAGCGCAGCGAAGGCGGTGGCACGCCCCAAAAACAGGAACGAACTATTTGATCAAAGCCGGAGTTACCCACTTGAAGGCATACGATTCTTGAGGAACCACCAAACGCTCGGACACTTTGGCCATACGCGCCGGAAGTTTCATGAGATAATCACGGGCTTTTTCGGCTTCGTCGGTCAGACCAGAGATTTTATCAATTTCCCAACGGTCAATGAGTTTTTGCATGATTTCAACGTAATCATTAGCCGTGTATACGCCGATTCGTTGGGCACAATCTGAGAAATGCTCGAAGGCCATTCCGATTTTGTCACCCGATTCGCGCAAGAAATGGGCCGGCATGGTGATTTTGAGTTTCATCATGTGTAAGAATGCAAGCATCATTTCGCTCGGATCAACTTTAAAAATCTCGCCCACAAAATCTGAATAGGCATGATGATGACGCATTTCGTCGCCGGCAATCATTTTGCACATTTTGGCCAAGCGTTTCTCGCCGTATTGTTTGGCTATTTGCGACACGCGGTTGTGCGATACATACGTAGCCAATTCTTGAAAACTGGTGTAAACAAAGTTTTTATAGGGATCGGCTCCTGTGCCAATATCAAAACCGTCGGCTATTAAATATTGTGTTGAAATTTCTACCTCGCGCATATTGATGCGGCCCGAAAGGTATAAGTATTTGTTGAGTACATCGCCGTGGCGGTTTTCTTCGGCTGTCCAGTTGCGCACCCAGCTTGACCAGCTATTGGGCCCGAGTTGATCAATACCTTCAACGGTCATGAGCCATGATTCATAGGTGGGTAATGCTTCTTCAGTAACGGCATCGCCAATAAGGGTAATCCAGAAATCATACGGAAGGTCTTTGGCAATTTCTTGAAGTTCTTTGATTTCTTCAAAAAAGTTGTCGTTTTGCGCATCGGGCAAAAAATCTGAAGGTTGCCAAATGGTATCGGTAGGAATGAGGTATTTGTCAACAAATGACCCGATTTTTCCTTCGAGCAACTGCATGACTTCTTTGCGAATGTTGATTACTGACATGTATAGTATTTTATTAGGCTTTGCCTAGGGTTGAATAGATTTTATAATGGCCGATTCTGTTTGGGCGAAAAGTGTGTCAAAATCAAACGCACTAACAGCCATCGGCTCGTGAATAGTAAAGGTGACATGGTTGCCCAAGCCAAGCGGAAAGAATCCGAACTTGACCATTTTCCATGAGTTGTTGATCGTAATAGGCACCACATAAGCCGATGGAGCATATTTGCACAAAATCTTGAGTCCGTTGGGCGCAAAAGTTTTTGGTTTACCATTGCGAGAGCGTGTTCCTTCAGGGAAAATCACCGCTGAACGATTGTGGGTTTGAATATATTCGCCCATTTGTTTGATGACCGGCAAGGCTTGTTTGGGATCTTTGCGATCAATCAATACTGAGCCTCCGTGGCGCAGGTTAAATGAAACGCTGGGAATGCCTTTGCCGAGTTCTTTTTTACTGACGAATTTGGGGTGGAATCGGCGCAAAAACCAAATGATTCCGATGATGTCATACAAACTTTGGTGGTTGGCAACCATAATTAGCGGAACGCCTTCAGGAATGCGTTCACGTCCTTCAACTTTAAAAGTGGTTCCCACCAAATGTGCGATTCTGAGCAAGCAAAAGTTGAGATAATCTACACTTTTTTTATGTGCTTGATAACCAAATAAGTTCAGACAAATCCATTGAATAGGATGAAAAATAATCAATGCCAAAAAAAACACTACAAAGGCGAGTGCAGAAATCGGGTATGAAATGATTTTTTCCATCAAATAAATTTGCGCCAAAAGTATAAAAATATTTGGGTTTTTAGATGGTTTAAAGCTGGTTCATTTTGGTTTAACAACTGATGAAGAAAATCCTCAATGAGCAAAACATTATTATTTCTAGGTTTGAATTCTATTATCAACGCCATGCAAAACAATATCTATAAAATCCTACCGCTTTTTTATCTGCACTGTATTTTAGGGCAAAGTAAACAACCCAATACTCTATTCGATACAGACTATTTCAACGCCGTAAACCATTGGGTTGTTTTGCCCCAAAATCTACCTTCAGAAACATTTTTATTGGGATATGTTTATCCTGATCCGCATCAAGGATTCACCTTTGTTTTTGAGGACGAGCTCAAACTAAGTCCGCGCAAAAATTGGCAAAGAATCAATACGGACAACAATGCCATCATTAGATTCGTGCTTGACCTGAAAAGCCCAAAACTTCATTTACTAAATGCTCAAACAATCAAAAAGTTCAAATTGCCTATTGCGCCAGCTTGGATTGAGTTGATGTCTTATGATTCGGAAAGCTGGATTGAATCGGCTAGAAAATTTATGAAAAAGCGGCAATATCACGAAGCTATCCATGGCTTTGAGTCTGCTTTTAAACAAAATCGCGCAATTCCAAACTTGGCTTTTGAGCTAGCTTTAGCGTTCAATTCAGCCGAACAATATCCTAAATGCATTGCTCATTTAATGCGTTATTTACCTTTGGAATCAACTGACTATCGCCTATATCGCGAATTAGGCTTTGCGCTCGTGCAATTACATCAAGCAGAAGAAGCCGAAAAAATATACGAACAAGGTCTGCAAGTATGCCAAAAAAGTGAAGAAAAAAGAGAAATGGCGCTTGATATGGCACAAACTTTTTATCGATTACGCGATCAGCAGCGATTTGAAAAATGGGCCAAAATATTACGCCATTTTTGATTTGTAAACCGCTAAAATATTCTTGATAACTGTTCAAAAAGTCTGTTGCAACTTGTCAAAAAAAAAGTAAATTTACCAGCCTAATACTTAATATAATCCACAGAAAAATGAGCTCAGAAAAAGAAGCAAAACTCAAAGCTTTACAGCTTACTTTAGATAAACTCGACAAAGCTTACGGCAAAGGAACTGTCATGAAAATGGGCGATCGCGCCGTTGAAGAAGTTGAAGTTATTTCGTCAGGATCACTCGGGCTTGATTTGGCTTTAGGCGTAAATGGTTATCCAAAAGGCCGTATCATTGAAATATACGGACCGGAATCATCGGGTAAAACAACCCTGACTTTACACGCCATAGCTGAGGCTCAAAAAGCAGGTGGAATTGCCGCGTTCATTGATGCGGAACACGCTTTTGACCGTCATTATGCCGAAAAGTTGGGTGTTGATATTGAAAACCTCATCATCTCACAACCCGATAATGGTGAACAAGCGCTTGAAATTGCCGAAAACTTAATCCGCTCCGGAGCCATTGATATTGTAGTGATTGACTCGGTTGCTGCTTTGACTCCGAAAAGTGAAATTGAAGGTGAAATGGGCGATTCAAAAATGGGATTACACGCCCGATTGATGTCGCAAGCGCTCAGAAAACTCACCGCAACCATCAGCAAAACCAACTGTACCGTGTTTTTCATCAACCAATTGCGTGAGAAAATCGGTGTGATGTTCGGAAACCCTGAAACAACTACCGGTGGTAACGCTCTTAAATTCTATGCTTCGGTTCGATTGGATATTCGTCGTTCATCGCAAATCAAAGAAGGCGAAAGCGTGATTGGTAACCGCACCAAAGTAAAAGTTATCAAGAACAAAGTAGCGCCACCGTTTAAAACCGCTGAGTTTGATATTATGTACGGTGAAGGTGTTTCAAAAACAGGTGAAATTTTGGATTTGGCAGTTGAATTTGAAATCATCAAAAAATCAGGTTCTTGGTTCAGCTATTCGGATACCAAACTCGGGCAAGGTCGCGATGCAGTAAAATCACTCATCAAAGACAATCCGGAATTGGCCGATGAACTCGAGCAAAAAATAAAAGACCACATCAAAGAAATGGATGCTTAAGAATCAACCCGACTCGTTCGGGTTTTTTTATGCGCGATTGAGTTCGGCAAGAATTTGCTCGCGCACTTGCTCACGCAAAACTTTGATGTCTTGCTTGTCTTCTGCAGAAAAAGGTTTTGTAGACACTTCGGGCAAAATGGTGACACGCATTCGACCAGTGCTTCCGCTTAAAAAAGTATAAGAAAATCGCTTTTTATTATCGTGAAAAACCAACGGTAAAATAGGAATTTGATGTTCAATCGCCAATCGGAAAGCTCCGTCTTTGAACTGATCCAGCACAATGGATTCATCAGCAGGAACACCGCCTTCAGGAAAAATACAAATGCTCAAACCTTGATTGAGTCGCTTCTGGGCTCGATTAAAAACCTCCATACGACTTTTAGAACTGCTGCGATCAACCAAAATACAAGTGCGTTTATAGAAAAACCCAAACAACGGAATTTTAGCCAACTCTTTTTTTCCGACAAAAACAAACGGATTGCGCACCACAGCGAGCATCAGCATAATGTCGGTCATTGAGGTGTGGTTGGCCACAAACATATAGCTTTGATGTGGGTTGATTTGCGTTTGCGATTGAACGCGGTGGTAAAATCCGCAAGTAAACAAAATTGATTTAGCCCAAATTCTCGCCAAAACAAAAAAGAACGGATACCATTTTTCTTTGAGAATGGACACCAATAAAAAAGGCAACATCAATATAATCGGAACGGCCATCATGATGTAAAACCAAATGCGCCACAGAATCCAGAAGGTTATTTTGAGGATTTTCATGTTTTCAAAAGTAACAATTCGATTTATATTTTTGTCAAATCAATTACCTTTGCCCGAAAATTTCACCTTATGGCCAAAATACTCACCGGGATACAAAGCACCGGAACCCCGCACTTAGGAAACTTGCTCGGAGCGATTCTTCCGGCCATCGAACTCTCTGAGCGCCCAGAAAACGAGTCTTTTTTGTTTATTGCCGATATGCACGCAACCACACAAATTAAAGACGCAAACGTTTTGAGCGCAAACAATTTGAGTACAGCTGCTGTATGGTTGGCCTGCGGACTCAATACCGATAAAGTTATTTTTTACCGTCAGAGTGATGTGGCGCAAACCGCTGAACTTTCTTGGTATTTGAGTTGTTTTTTTCCGTATCAAAGACTCACTTTGGCGCATTCTTTTAAAGATAAAGCCGATCGTTTAGAAGATGTCAACGCCGGATTGTTTACCTATCCGATGCTGATGGCTGCTGATATTTTGTTGTATGATGCCGAGTTTGTTCCGGTGGGAAAAGACCAATTACAACATATTGAAATCACGCGCGATGTGGCTTCGAGATTTAACTATCAAATGGGTGAAACCTTTGTCTTGCCTGAAGCGAAAACTTCTGAAGAAACAATGTATGTTCCGGGAACCGATGGCCATAAAATGAGCAAATCACGCGGCAACATCATCAATATTTTCTTAGATGATAAAGCGCTGCGCAAGCAAATCATGAGTATTGAAACCGACAGCACGCCGCTTGAAGAACCCAAAAATCCGGATACTTGTAAAGTGTTTGCCATTTATCAACTTTTGGCCAATGCAGATCAAATAACACACATTCGCGAACGCTACCTAAATGTAAATCGCGATTTTGGTTATGGTCACGCCAAGCAAGCGCTGTTTGAACTGATTATTGAAAAATTCAAAACCCAGCGCGAAAAGTACAACCATTTTATGGCGAATCCGCAAGAAGTTGAAGCGGCACTCATGAATGGTGCGGCCAAAGCACAAACTGTGGCACAAGGTGTTTTGTCTCGCGTTCGTGAAAAACTTGGTTTTAAAGGCTAAACAATGGCCTCAAAATATTTTCCGGGCAATGGCGTAACCAAACCTTTGAGTTCCATTTGTAAAAGCAAACTTGAGAGTTCATAGATTGGAATTTCACAACCTCGGGCAATCCAATCGATTTGTTCTTTTCCGGTGGTTTTTAAAAATTCATAGACTTTTTGTTCTGAGGGTTCTAAATCAAAAAACAATTGCTTTTGTCTGATTTTGGGGGCTTGCTTCAAATCCCAATTGAGTTGATAAACCAAATCAGCCGCCGACGTCAGAATTTGTGCCCGATGTGTTTTGATGAGTTGATGACATCCTTGACTCATGGTATCATTCACTCTGCCGGGAACTGCAAAAACTTCTCGTCCATAATCATTGGCCATTTGTGCTGTAATCAGCGAACCACCTTTCATGGCTGACTCAACCACAATAGTAGCTTCAGACAGCCCGGCAACAATGCGATTGCGGCGAATAAAGTTTTCGCGCAACGGCTGCGAATCACTCGTAAATTCGGTCAGAAAACCACCGTTGTAAAACATTTGAGGTGCATATTTTTGATGCTTTTTCGGATATATTTGGTCGAGTCCGTGGGCCAAGACACCAACGGTTGTCAGGTTGTTTTCTAGCGCTGAAACATGGGCGGCAATATCGATTCCGTAGGCATAACCACTCACAATCATCGGATCTAGTGGCGCTAAATCAGAAATCAGTTGCCGACAAAACTCAATGCCTGCCGCGGTTGCCTGCCGGGTTCCGACAATGCTGATGATTTTGCGGTTCTTGAAATTAAAATGACCTTTTGAGAACAACAATACCGGAGCGTCTGTGCAATGTTCAAGCGCTGAGGGATAATCAGCATCTTTAAAATAGGTTGTGGTAATTTGATTTTGCTCGATAAACAAAAGTTCTGCTTCAGCAGCTTTAAAAAGCTGATCTTTGTCAATGCTTTTTGTTGCGGGGAATCTGATCCCAGAACGGGGCCAATGTTTGGGCTTTTCAGTAAAGATATCTGACGGTGAAGGATAGTTTTCAAGGAGCTTTCTGGCGTAAACACCGCCCACACCTTCTACTTTTAGCAAGGCTAATACATAAAATAAATCTTCGTGGCGCATAGTAAATAATTGAATCTGAAAAATATAAAATTTAATCGGGATTGTTAATAAAAATTGTGAATAAAATTTTGCTGGCGGCGTTCATTATTTAACTTTGTTGACATGAAGATTGAACAATACATTTCCCAACTTTTATATCGTCACCAGTGTGTAACCGTTCCCGGATTTGGTGCTTTTTTGACCGAAATCCAATCGGCACAACTACATGAAAGCACGCATTCATTTTACCCGCCAAAAAAGGTTATTTCTTTTAATGCTCAGGTAAAAAACAACGATGGTTTATTGGCGAATCACATTGCCCAAATTGAAAAAACCAATTATGAGTCTGCGGTTGCGTCTATTGAAAGTGAAGTGGTGATTTGGAACAGCATCTTAGAGGTCAACCAAAAATTTGCGCTCAAAAACATCGGCGAATTATCGTTAAACTCTGAGAAAAACTTGGTGTTCACTCCTTCTGAAAATGTCAATTATCTCAAAGAATCTTTTGGATTAAATTCATTTGTGTCTCCGGCGGTCAAACGCGAACAATACCAACAACAAGCCGAAGTTTTCTATCAAGAACCACCTGTTGCGAAAGAAGTCCAAACTGATAAAACACCGGTAATTGAGTTGGCTACTGAATCTAAAAAAGGACGCGGTTATTTAAAATATGCCGCCATCTTGGTTTTAGCTTTGTCAGCAACGGGCAGCATCGGATTCAAATTGTATCAAGATCATGTAGCCGAGCAAACGCTTTTAGTTGAAACCCAAGTTCAGAAAAAGGTGCAGAATAAAATTCAAGAAGCAACTTTTATGATCGACAATGCGATTCCGGCAGTAACCCTCACGGTTCGCGAAGAAAAGTTTGCCTATCACATCATGGCGGGTGCTTTTAGAAACGAAGCCAATGCAGAGAACATTTACAACAACTTAATTCAATCAGGGTTTAAAGCGCGTCGCATTGCGCCCAACAAGCACGGATTGTTTCCGGTTTTATACGGAAGCTACGCTACACTTGAAGAAGCGCGCGCAGCTCTTGACACCATTCACCAAAGCAACCCGGACGCTTGGTTACTGGTTAAAAACTTATAAAATCAAATCCCGTTATCAAGCGGGATTTTTTATTTAACCAATTATCTTTGCCTAAAAAAATGCATCCGAAAACTCCTTCTGAATCACTCACTGTTTTAACTGATTTAGTTTTACCCAGCGAAACCAATCCACTAAACAATCTCTTTGGCGGTGAACTTTTGGCCCGCATGGATCGCGCTGCCAGCATTGCCGCCCGCAGACATTCGCGCAGAATTACCGTAACAGCTTCGGTGAATCACGTGGCTTTTAACCGTTCTATTCCACTCGGAAGCGTGGTCACGGTTGAAGCCAAAGTATCGCGTGCGTTTACCTCATCGATGGAAATTTTTATTGATGTGTGGATTGAAGACCGCGAGTCTGGCATTAGAACCAAAGCCAACGAGGCCATTTATACTTTTGTAGCGGTTGATGAAACCGGACGTCCGGTAGAAGTTCCGCAGATTGTGCCCGAAACAGAGCTAGAAAAAGAACGCTTTGACGCGGCGCTGCGCAGAAAGCAATTGAGTTTGGTTTTGGCCGGAAAAATGAAACCACACGAAGCTTCAGAGCTTAAAGCGCTGTTTGTCTAAGTTGATTGAGTTACATATTTGACAACCAACTCGCCGGATTGTTGTAAGTAGTGTTTTGAGAAATCGTGAATTTAAGAACGGTTTTTCCGGTATCTCCGTTGGTTCTGACTTTGCCAATAGATTGTTTGGTCGATACTTTATCGCCTTTGCTTACCGAAACGCTGCTTAAATTCTGATATACAGTAAAGAAATCTCCGTGTTGAATCATGACGGCTTTATTTACCGGTGAAAGCATCATTACGCTAACCACCTCTCCGCTAAAAACCGAGCGCGCGTTGGCACCATTATCGGTCGTAATCTCAACGCCACTGTTGTGCACCACAAGGGTTTTATATACCGGATGCGGTTGGTCACCATAAGGCAATGAAACAAATCCTTTCTCAACCGGCCAAGGCAATCTTCCTTTATTGGCTCTGAAATTATTGGCCAAAGTTTGTCCTTCGGGTGTCAGTACTATTTTGGTAGAAGTTTCAGTCGCTTTGGTCTCAGCAGCAGTAGTGGTTTTGGGGTTGGCTTTGGCTACTGCTGTAGCGGTTTTCTTATTGGCCGCCGCAATCGCTGCTTTGATCAACTTTTGAATTTGGTTGTCAATATTGCGGGTTTCTTGCTGCTTGCGTTTGATTTCGGCAACAATTTGCTTTTTGTCTTTTTTAATAGAACGCTCAAGTTCTTGTTGCACGATTCTTTCTTTTTCAAGTTGCTCGCGCTCTTTTTGATTTTCTTTTAAGAGCTTTTCTTTTTCAACTTTTTGAACGCCAATTTTCTGATTGTAATCTTCAAGTTCTAACGATTTGTGTTGAATTTCTTCGCCTTGCATTCTGCGGAAACTCGCATATTGCTTCATATATTGTGCGCGTTTGTAGGCTTGGGTAAAGTTTTTAGACGATAGCAAAAACATCGCCCGGCTTTGCTCAGAGCGACTTTTGTATGATTTGAGAATCATCTCAGCGTAATCTTCTTTGAGCTGCTCGAGTTCTCGTTTAAGCCGATTGATGTTGATTTGATTGATGTACATATCATTGTTCAACACCTTGGTTTGTTTCTCGGTGGTTTTAATGAGTTTTTGGTTGAGCTGAATTTTTTCGTTTTGAATTTTGAGTTGTTTTACAACCGTTTTTTCTTTTGAACGCACATCGTCAAGTTGACGTTCCTTTTCTTTAATTTCTCTGAGAATTTCAGCTTTGCGCTGTTCAAGCTTTTCTTGCTGATTCACGCTGGTCTGACTCCAAGAAAAAGTGGTCAGGGTCAAAAATATCAGACAAAGTATGCGTTGTGACATATGGCAAAATTTTGACAAATCTAGTGAATATTTATATGCTTATAACCCTCGGGGACACTATACGGAAAAGAAAGTTCTTCGTCAATAGTCAAGTGATTGAAATCAATGTCAATATGAATTTTACCACTAGGTTGCAAAGCATCAACGATTATCCCTGTAGGCAAACTCATAACTCCATAAGCGTTTTCACCCGGATAAACCACTTGCAATGATTGCTGTTTCTGATTCTGAACAAACTGCTCTTTAATGATACGGCATTTCCCGGATTCAAAACTGTAAACCTTGGTGATATCAGGATTCGTCACATCTTCTAAGCGATAGTATTTATCCGAATCAATCGATGTGTTGAGTGTTTTGCCTTGTAAGTCTTCAAAAGCGCGTGCCAAGAACAAATTCTGTAAACTTGCATAATTGAGTGGCGTTCCTAACCAACGACTCAGGGTTGAAAAATCACCTTCAAAATAGGTGTTGTTCATCTTTTCATAATAGCTGACCTTATTAGGAGTAATGAGCGCCTTGGCCATCGTTATCCCTAGAAACCGAACGCTGATTAATATTTTTTCGTCTTTCTTAATCTTGATTTCAGCGGTCATATTTTGACTGTCTTTATCGTCTTCATAATGCACCGCTGACTTGATGTAGAGCGTTGAAAACAACTTGGCGTTTTGATAATGTCGGTCAACAATAACCGCAGAGCTCAAGGTGTCTTTGGCTTTTCCTTCGGTCAAAATAGGTTGCGCGGTTTTGCACGATGCCATCAAAAATACGAGCAAAATTAATCCGAGGTATTTGGTCATTTTTTTTGTTGTTTGATCAGTTGATCGGCTTTTGAAAAATATTTTTCTTTCTTTTTGGCATCGCCTAGGCCTGCAGCTGCTTCACCGAGTTGAATGTTAAAATTCATCTCTAGAGTCACATCATCAAGCACATAATCTAAACCTACTTCCAGAAACTCCATGGCTTTTTTGTAATTCTTGAGTTGATTGTAAGCCAAACCCGCATCGTAATACAACTGTGGTTGCGACGGATAAAACTCTGTCAAGGCCGAGGCTTTAGAGGCTACAACGTCAAATTGTGCCGTACTGATATAAATCTCTAGCAATAAAAGTGCGGTGTCTAAATCATCGGGCTGGTTTTTAAGCTGGAGCTCATAAAATTTAGCCGCGCGCGCCCAAGCTTTTTTAGCGTGAAAAAATTTGCCGATTTCTTTGGCGGGTTGCACTTTTTTATCTGATTCAAAATAAGAAATAGACTGTGACAAATCAGCATCAAGTTCGGGTTTGTCTTTGGCAAAAACCAAAAACTCGTTCAAAACACGGTGCTTTATTTTGTTGTCAATTTTACTGCTTTTGAGAATTTTATTCATGGATGCAACAGCCGATTTAGCATCATTGCTGTTGATTTGAAATTTGAACAAACTCACTTGCGCCCAATCAGAACTCGGAATTTCTTTTTCAAGTTTTTGCGCAATTTGCTGGGCTTTGTCGTCTTGATTGCTGTCAGAATACAAAAAAATCAACGCCACATAATTGGATTCTTCTTTAGGATATTTGGCAATCAACTCAAGTAAATGTCCGGCCTCTGAACCTTGATATTTGGCTTGACTTAAAATATCACGCCGATAGATATCGCGCTGTTCGGTTCGCCCGACTTTGGCATCGAGTTCGTTGATTAAATCCAGCGCCAAGTCAAACTGTCCGGCATTCATATAGAGCGAAACCAAATCTTCCTGGTAATCTTTCTTGAATGGAATGAGCTTTTGCACAATCGGAATCGCGCGTTTGTAATCTTTGGCTTCATAACAAGCATCGTACATTCCAACCCAATACCAGCTGTTTTTCGGGTCTAATTGCGCCGCTTTTTCAAAAGAATCATACGCTTCTGTGTATTTTTTCAGACCCAGATAATTCTTGCCAAACTCAGAATAAACCACCGGATTTTCGGGTTGTAAATCTTTGCATTTGTATAAATAGACGATGGCTTTGTCGTAGTTTTCGATGCCTTTTTGTAAAAGCGCATCATAAAAAGCATCTTGGAATTTGTTTTCGGGCGGAGCCATCAAATCGGGTTCGGTTTGTGCCGAAAGCCTTCCTGAAAGCAGGATTAAAGCCGTTAAACAAATGATTCTTTTCATGATAATGATGCAATTCTTATTCTAAAACTGAATAATCGCCAATGCTGATGCTCGTGAATTTTCCGTTAAAACTCGCATGACTTCCAATCATAGCATTGTCTAATTGCGCGTTTTTGATGTGCGAATGGTTTTGTACCAAACTGTTTTGTATCGTACTGTCGATCACGTGACATGCTTTACCCAGTGAAACATTCGGGCCAACGGTCGCGTTGATGAGCACCACATCTTCGCCAATAAAACACGGCGGAATAATTTTCGAGTTTTCAAGTTTAACAGATGAATGCACCAGGTTTTCTCCGTCTTCATGCAAAAATCCAAGCATGCGCGTATTAGTTTCAACGGTTACGTTTTTGTTGCCGCAATCCATCCACTCGTCGACTTTTCCGGGTACGAATTTCAAACCTTTGACTTTCATGTTTTCGAGTCCGTCGGTAAGTTGGTATTCGCCGCCTTTGACAATGTTGTTGTCGAGTAAATATTGTAATTCTGCACGAAGCGTCTCGCCTGATTTGAAATAATAAATACCGATGATGGCCAAATCAGAAACAAATTCTTTTGGTTTTTCAACAAAATCAACAATCTGGTTTTGATCGTTGAGTTGCACCACGCCAAACGCGCTCGGATCTTCCACTTGCTTCACCCAAATCACACTATCAGCCGAAGTGTCTAACGTAAAGTCTGCGCGAAAAAGTGTATCAGCATAAGCCACCACAATCGGTCCGCTCATAGAATCTTTGGCACACATAATCGCATGAGCAGTACCTAAAGCTTCATTTTGATAATAGATAGTTCCTTTAGAGCCGAGTTTTTCGGCAATAGCTACGAGGTCTTTTTCAACCTGAGCACCAAAATCTTTGTGAATGATAAATGCGATTTCATCAATTTTTTGGTTGATTACACCGGCAATATCTTCAACCAAACGGTGAACAATCGGTTTTCCGGCAATCGGGATCAGTGGTTTTGGAACAGTAAGCGTATGCGGTCTAAGTCTTGATCCGCGCCCTGCCATAGGTACAATTATTTTCATCTTTACTTTTTTATAAGTTCAAAATTCGTTTATCATTGTTGAATATTCAATATTACTAATGATTCGAAAACTATTTATTCCTATTCTTTGATGTTTCAATACTTTTTACAAAGATTGAAATCAGTTCGTCATTTTCTTTGATTGTTCTATTTAAATTATCTTCTTCTTTCAAATACAAATTTGCGCGCTTTATAATCTTTAAACAAGAGTGTGTTTCTCTTAACTCTTTGAGTACGATAGACATTTTATGAACAAAATCATTTCTTGATTCGGCACTTTGAGCTTCACTATAATTCAATGATGGCGCAGTACCTGACCTCACAATTTGCCCAGACAAATGATGCCCTGCTTTTGTTGATTTTAAATTGTCTGTAATATCAATAATAATTACCGCAAAATCGATTAATCTTTCGTGTAAATCAAATTTCTTCATGGCTTATATTTTTATTTCGGCGTGTATTCTGAATTTTGAACAACGAATGTTCAGCAACGAACTTAAAACGAAATCCGAATCAATTATTTCACTCCTGTACTCCCAAATCCGCCCGCACCACGAGATGTTTCTGAGAGTGTTTCTACTTCCATCCACTCGGCGCGTTCGTGTTTGGCAATAACCAATTGTGCAATGCGCTCGCCGTTTTCGACGATAAAATCTTCAGCGGACAAATTTACTAAAATCACCCCGATTTCACCGCGATAATCGGCATCAACGGTTCCGGGTGAATTCAAAACCGTGATTCCTTTTTTGGCAGCCAATCCGCTGCGTGGACGCACTTGTGCTTCATAACCCACGGGTAATTCTATAAAAAGCCCGGTTTTGATGATGGCTCGACCGAGCGGTTTTAACACGACCGGTTCTGATAAGTTGGCGCGCAAGTCCATTCCGGCTGAAGCGTTTGTTTCATAGGCCGGTAAATCATGGCCTGATGTATTGACAATTTTAATTTGCATTTTATTTTCGTTTGGCTATTCTGAGTAAAGTTTCTTTTTCGTTTCGATAAATAAATCCCAAAAATATGATGAGTAAAAGTATTTTGATAACGTAGTTTTCGCGCAACATCGGCACATAAAACGACACCGCCGAGAAAACCACGGTCAATCCTAGATAACTGAAAATCTTCGGAAAATCATACGGAATTGGATATTCTTTTTGGCCCATTTGATACGAAATAATCATCATGCTTCCGTAGGCGGCAATCGTGGCAATCGCAGAACCGTAATAACTCATTGTGGGAATGAGCAAATAATTGAGCGTCAAAGTAACTGCTGCGCCCACCAGTGAAATATAAGCGCCAATGTGGGTTTTATCAATCAGTTTGTACCAAACCGATAAGTTGGTATAAATACCCAAAAAGAAATTGGCCAGCACAATGAGCGGAACAACCTTCATCGCATCCCAATACTGGATGTTAGGCACCAAAATATGTTTGAATAAATCCGCAAAAACAATCACAAACAAACTAATGAACGATCCAAAAATCACAAAGTATTTGGTAATGGTTGCGTAGGTTTGTTGTGCATTTTCATGGTTGGCATGGCTAAAGAAAAAAGGCTCAATGCCCAAAGTGTAAGCGGTTCTGTACAACACCATAAACATTCCGATTTTATAACAGGCCGAATACGCACCAATGTCAGACATCGGAACATGCAACCAATCCAGCAAAATTTTATCAAAATGCTCGTTGATGGCAAAGGCAATTCCGGCAAAGAGAATGGGCAGTCCGTAACGCATCATTCGCTTCCACAAACCAAAGTCAAAACGCCAAGAAATACGCGTATAATTCGGAATCAAAACCAGTAAGGTAAACAAGCTCGCCAATAAATTGGAAATAAAAATGTAGCCTATTTGGTAGTGTTCAAGATAAATGGTGCTGAAAAATCCGTTGGGGTTTTGCACCGCCCATTTGGGAAGCAATGCCAAAAAGAAAACGTTGAGCAACAAGTTGATGGATACATTGGCCATTTTAATAGCGGCATAACGCATAGGTCGTTTCTCGGCACGTAGTTTTGAAAAAGGAACAATCGCCAAAGCATCTAATGCCAGTATCCAAATGGTATAAGTGATGTATTCTGTGGTGATGCCTGACCACGCTCCGAGGTTTTTTCTAAAAACCAACGCCAAGGCCAAAAATCCAATGGATGACCAAAAAAGCGAAATCGTGGCCGTAGAAATGACTTTGTTTTTGTTGTCCTCTGAATTGTAAAAACGAAAAAAAGCGGTTTCCATTCCGTAGGACAAAACCACATTAAAAAAAACCAAATAGGCAAAAATCACCGAGACTTCACCCATCTGACTTTTGTTGGGCAAATAATACACAAACAGCGGGTTGAGGATGAAGCTAATAATCCTCGGAAAAACCGTTGCCAGTCCGTATATCAGGGTTTGTTTAAAAAGACTTTTGTAAAGACTCAACTTGAAAAATGATTTTTGGAATCAAACAAATGTAACATTTTCTTTGTTTTTTACTGTTGGAGCTGCAAGCTAATTTTCTGGAAGTTATCAGCTGTTTTTGGATAAGGATTTTGATTATATTTACCCAAAAGCCAACCCTTACATGAAAAACATCATCATCGCCTTTTGCCTTTTTTGTGTTGTCTTCGCTGTTCAAGCCCAGAAATATCCAACAACAAAGAAAAATCCACATCAAATCACACAATTCAACATTACTTATAATGACGATTATGAGTGGTTGGAGGATGTTGAAAGTGAAGCTGTGAAAAATTGGCGAAACGCCCAAAATGAAACCGCTAATTTATATTTAGAAGATGTCAAGAAGAAATATAATATTCTCGGAAAAATAAAAGAATATAAAGCATTTTCATCGGGAAGCTTGCCTGCTAAAAAAGAAGCTTATTATTACAAACAGTATATTTTAGACAAGAAAAACACAGGTGTCCTTTTTTATAGAAAAGAACTCAACGGAAATCCGGTGGACCTTTTTAATCCATTTAAAATTTATCGCGATAATGTTGCTGCAATAAGCGGTTATATGCCTTCAAAAAACTCGCGTTATATGGCTTGCGCTGTGAGTCTTGACGGAAGTGATCGCCAAGAAATCCGGTTTGTTGACTTTGACAAAATCAAGCTACTTGATGACATCGTTAAGGATGTTAAGTTTTCAAACATTGCTTGGAATAGAGATTCTGGTATTTTTTATAAACGAAATACCAATCAAAAAACTTTTGAAAGAGATTCGACCTATTTTTTGTATTACCATAAATTAGGAACACCTTCCGGTGACGACAAATTGGTTTTTGACGCTTCTGATAAGAATCTAACTTATAGACATTTTACAAAAGATGATAAGTTATATGTCTTGGTGACCAATGAAAGAACAGGTTTGCAGAGCTTTTACTTTGCCTATTTGAATCAAGAAGATTTCAAACTCGAAAAATTCTATGAAAGCCTTGAAGATTATGATTACCATCATACTACCAAAGACAAAATTTATTTCTCTAAAAAAGATTATCAGTGGGGTGAAGTCCGCGTGATGGATCTAAATAAACAGAATGAAGAAACCCAAATTATTCCACAAACATACAATCATTTGCTTTTAGGGGTTTCTTTCTATGATGATTATATATTTTGTCAATATAAAAATCTAGGTAAATATTATGTGGCTGTTTATGATTTACAAGGTAATTTTGTGCGCAAGTTCTTTACCCCTGAGGGAACATCTTTCTCTATAAAATTTTATGACAGCAAATACAAAAACCTCTACGTGAGTGTATACTCATATACTATTTCGCCACAAAATTTTAAATTAAATATAACTACCGGAAGTATTGACCAGTACTACAATGATTATTTGCCGCCGACGCCAACTTTATTTCCTTTAGATCATTTTGTAACCAAGAATATTACTTGTAAAAGTCGTGATGGAGTTGATATTCCGCTTACCATTATCTATAAAAAAGGCACCGCTTTAGACGGAAATAACCCAACGCTTTTAGAGGCCTATGGCGGTTTTGGCGTAGTTAGCGGACCAAGCTTTGAACCGGGTTTACTGTGTTTTTTAGAAAAGGGCGGCGTATTTTGTTTTGCCGAAATCAGAGGTGGTGGCGAAAAAGGAACAAAATGGCATACCGATGCAGTGAAACTCAAAAAAATGAATTCGTTTAATGATTTTATTGATGCCGCTGAGTTTCTGATTAAAGAAAAATATACTTCGCCACAAAAACTTGCTATTACCGGCGGCTCATACGGCGGATTGGTTGTGGGTGTAGCCATGACGCAAAGACCGGACTTATTCAAAGTGGCTGTTCCGAAGGTAGGGGTTTACGATATGCTCAAGTTTGAGCAATTTACTGTTGGGCGTTACCATTTGGATGAATTTGGCAGTGCAAAAAAACCTGAAGACTTCAAAATGCTGTATTCGTATTCGCCTTATCACAACATCAAAGAAGACGTTAATTATCCGATAACTTATATCATTACTTCAGAAAATGATGACCGCGTTCCGCCTTTGCACTCATATAAATTTGCAGCCTCACTACAAAACCGAGCAGCACAAAAAAATCCGATTATACTAAAGACCAGATCAGATGCCGGGCATTACGGAAAATCATCTTACCAAGATTATTTTGAGGATGAAGCAGAGTTTTACGATTTCATACTCTATCATTTAAACCCATAAAAAAAGGCGCTTTTAAAGGCGCCTTTTTTATTTTTATTCAAACTTAAATTATCCGTTCAAAGCTTCTGCTCCACCTACGATCTCAAGGATTTCGTTGGTAATAGCCGCTTGACGCGCTTTGTTGTAGGTTAATTTGAGTTGGTTTCTGAGTTCGGTTGCGTTGTCTGTTGCTTTGTGCATAGCCGTCATACGCGCTCCGTGTTCTGCGGCAAATGAATCTCTGATGCCTTTGTACAATTGGGTTTTCAATGATTTTGGAATCAAGGTCAACACAATTTCTTCTTTCGATGGCTCGAAGATATAATCAGCGGCGGCTGAAGCATCACCGGTTACCGGAGCCAATGGTAAATATTGCTCGGTTTGGATGATTTGCGTCGCTGCATTTTTGAATTGGTTGTAAATGATCTCAACGTGATCATAATCTCCATTCAAAAATCTTTCGGTGATCTCATCGGCAATATGCGCCGCATTTTCATAGGTTAAATCGTCAAAAATTACATTGTTGAAACCTATTACCGTATGCGTTTTCTTTAAAGTATCAGAAGCTTTTTTACCGATAGCATAAACATCTACTTGTTTGCCGACGTGAAAATCAGTTCTGTTTTTTACTTCTTTAAGAACGTTGGTGTTAAAAGCACCACACAATCCGCGGTTTGAAGTAATGGCTACCAACAAAACTTTCTGTACTTCACGTTGCGAAGTATACGCTCCTCCGGTATCACCGTCAAGCGTTGCTGAAAGGTTTTGCAAAAGTTCAGTAAGTTTCTCAGCATACGGACGCATCGCCGTAATAGCATCTTGCGCCTTTTTTAATTTAGCGGCAGAAACCATTTTCATCGCCGATGTAATTTGCATCGTCGACTGTACCGAAGTAATTCTGTTACGTATTTCTTTTAAGTTTGCCATTTAAAAATGGTTTAATGGGTTAATCGGTGAATGTGCTCACTTAAAAATGAACACATTCGTCAAATTAACTAATTAGTTGTATTTCGCTGCAATTTCTTTAGCTGCGCTTTCGATTACATCGGTAATGCTGTCGTCTAATTTACCAGCTTTCAAAGCATCTAAAGTAGCTCTGTGTTTGCTGTTCATATAGGCCAAGAAATCTTTTTCAAATTCTTTTACTTTAGCTACCGGAACGTTTCTCAAAAGGTTTTTAGAACCTGCGTAGATAATCGCTACTTGATCTTCAACCGTGAACGGATCATTTACTGATTGTTTCAAGATTTCAACGTTGCGACGTCCTTTTTCAATTACGTTTAAAGTAACGGCATCAAGGTCAGAACCAAATTTGGCAAACGCTTCTAATTCGCGGAATTGCGCTTGATCCAGTTTTAATGTACCTGATACTTTTTTCATCGATTTGATCTGAGCGTTACCTCCCACACGCGATACCGAAATACCTACGTTGATCGCCGGACGAACCCCTGAGTTGAACAAGTCAGACTCCAAGAAAATCTGTCCGTCAGTAATTGAGATTACGTTGGTTGGGATATACGCAGAAACGTCTCCCGCTTGTGTTTCGATGATCGGTAAAGCAGTCAATGAACCGCCACCTTTTACGATGGGTTTCAATGATTCAGGCAAATCGTTCATGTTTTGAGCGATGCTGTCATCTGCAATTACTTTAGCCGCTCTTTCAAGCAAACGTGAGTGCAAGTAGAATACGTCACCTGGGTAAGCTTCACGTCCTGGTGGTCTTCTAAGCAACAAAGACACCTCACGGTAAGCTACCGCTTGTTTTGACAAATCATCATATACAATCAAAGCCGGACGACCTGTATCGCGGAAATACTCACCAATAGCAGCACCTGCCATCGGAGCATAAACCTGCATCGGAGCCGGGTCAGAAGCATTCGCAGCAACAATAGTTGTATAAGCCATCGCGCCTTTTTCTTCTAATGTTTTAGCAATTCCTGCTACAGTTGAAGCTTTTTGTCCAACAGCAACATAAATACAATATACCGGTTTGCCGGCATCGTAGAATTCTTTTTGATTCAAAATGGTATCGATACAAACCGTTGTTTTTCCGGTTTGACGGTCACCAATTACAAGCTCACGTTGTCCTCTTCCTACCGGAATCATCGCATCAATTGATTTGATTCCTGTTTGCAACGGCTCAGTTACCGGTTGACGGAAGATAACTCCAGGAGCTTTTCTTTCTAATGGCATTTCATATAAATCGCCGGCGATTGAACCTTTACCATCGATTGGGTTACCCAAAGTATCCACAACACGACCTACGATTCCTTCACCTACTTTAAGCGACGCGATACGTTGTGTTCTTTTTACCGTTGAACCTTCTTTGATTCCGGCTGACGGGCCTAAAAGTACCACACCCACATTGTCTTCTTCTAAGTTCAATACGATGGCCTCAAGACCATTCTCAAATTGAACCAACTCACCGTATTGTGCGTTTGACAATCCGTAAACGCGGGCAATACCATCACCCACCTGAAGTACTGTTCCTACTTCTTCTAACGTAGCGCCTGATTGAAAACCTTCAACCTGCTTTTTTAATATTGCTGAAATTTCAGCAGCTTTAATTTCTGCCATTGTATATATCTTTAATGGTGATTAATTACTAAACTCTCTTTTTAATTCTTGTAAACGATTGGCCACCGAAGCATTGAATTGTCGGTCGCCGATTCTGAGGATGAATCCACCTAAAATAGCTGGATCTATGATGTTTTTGACGGTTACTTTTTTATCTGAAATAGAGGCAATTTTTGATTTTACTTGCGCTTCAATTTCTGAGGTCATCTCAACAGCTGTAGTAACATAAGCCACTTCAATTCCGTTCATTTGATCGAACTGATGATTGAATTGTGCCGCCACTGAAGCCAAAATTTCAAAACGTTTGTTTTCAAACAACAATCGAAACAATGAATTGGTTTCAGATTGAACGTTTGTGAAAATTTCTTTCAAAGCGTTTAATTTGATTTCAGAGGTGATGATTGGGCTGGCCAAAAAATGCTCAAGTTCTCTGCTTTGGGCAATAGTATCAACCACCGACAACATATCATCATTGACTTTTGCGGCATTCCCAGAAGCCACCGCGGTATCTAAAATCGCTTTCGCGTATCTAATCGCAGCTCTTGACATATTAGCTTAATTTAACATCGTCCAACATCTTCTCTACCAATTTTACTTGAGCAGATTTATCAGACAATTCGTTTTTCAATAATTTTTCAGCGATGTCTAATGACAAAGTAGCCACGTGAGCTTTAAGTTCAGACAAAGCAGCATTTTTTTCACTTTCAATGGCCGATTTAGCTTGCTCAATCATTTTTTGACCTTGCGCTTGTGCATCAGCTTTGGCATCAGTGATCATTTTTTCTTTGATTTCGCGCGCTTCTTTAAGCATAGAATCTCTTTCGGCACGAGCCTCAGCCAACAATTTATCGTTGTCAGACTTTAAGCTTTGCATTTCTTTACGCGCTTGTTCGGCTGATTGCAAAGCATTTTTGATTCCTTCTTCTCTTTCGTTTACAGAGTCAAGAATCGGTTTCCAAGCAAATTTTTTCAAAAGGAAAATAAGCCCGACAAACAAGATGGTTTGCATGATAAACAAGCCAAGCGAAAACTGTCCAAATAATTGTTCCATTATATTATGTCTTAGTTTTTAATGATGTTTCAATAGTAAAACAAAAGCTACAACCAACCGTTATAGCTTTTGTTTGTTTTTTAGTTTACTGCGAACAAAGCCGCGAAACCAATACCTTCAATAAGAGCAGCTGCGATCAACATAGCTGTTTGGATTTTACCAGTAGCTTCTGGTTGACGAGCAATCGCTTCCATGGCAGAACCACCGATTTTTCCGATACCGATACCGGCTCCGATTACTACTAAACCTGCTCCAATAATTTTAGGAATTTCCATAATGTATATATTAATTAATTAAACATTCAAATGATTAGTGGTGAGCTTCGTGCTCGTGGTGATGCTCTTCAACGGCGGCTCCGAAATAAAGCGCTGCCAACATCGTGAAAATATAAGCTTGTAGCAAGGCTACCAAAATTTCTAACAAGGATAATACAAAAGCCAAGAAAAAAGAAAGCGGGCTTCCGATTGGGCTGTTGAACGTGTACATCAAAGCAATCAAACTCATCAATACAATGTGACCTGCAACCATATTGGCATACAAACGAATCATCAATGAGAATGGCTTGATGATGGTACCGAGTAGTTCAATCGGCGCCAAGATAAACTTCATCGGAACCGGCACACCTGGCATCCAGAAAATGTGTCCCCAATAATCTTTCTTAGCGGTAAAGGTTGTAATCAAATAAGTAACCAACGCCAACGAAGCTGTGATGGCTAAGTTTCCGGTAATATTTACCCCTAGTGGAGTCAATCCAAACATATTTAAAAACCAAATAAAGAAAAAGATGGTCAATAAAAAGCTCATGTATTTTTTGTAGTGTTTCTCGCCGATGTTTGGAATAGCGATGTCATCACGGATGTACAAAATAATCGGCTCAAAGAATCTTCCGGCGCCGGTAGCAATCAATCCGTTTTTTTGATATGATTTACCCAAACCTCTAAACAAGAAGAACATGATTCCGGCCACAATCATAATCATCAAAATACTTTTGGTAATCGAAAGATCTAATGGTTTTACGTTGGTTACGTGACCTTGGGTGTCTTCAGTAAAAGCACCTTCTGCATCGGTTCTGTAAACCAATCCGTCATGGTGATTGATTTTGTAGTAATTCCCGTTTGATTCAGCTACACCTTCACCATGCTCAAATTTAGCTGATGAAAAAACATGCAATCCATTGTCAAACAAAATAACCGGAAGCGGAAACCCGAAGTGATTTTCTCCGTCTTTACCATAAGTAAATAAAGTGAAATCATGCGAGTCCATCAAGTGATGTTTGATGTGTGCTTTTCTTTCTAAATCTGCTTTTTGCTCTTCGGTAAGATTTGCGTCTTCGGCTTCATGACCATGTACTTGAGCCTGAGCCACATGTGGTGTTTGCGCCGGAACAGCGGTGCTGTCAACCAGATTGTTAGCAAAACTAAATAAAGGTAAACACGCTACGAAAGCAGCTATAATGAAATGGAGTGGTTTTTTTGAAATCACCATATAAGGATAATTAACTTAAATTAACTTTCTCAAATTTGGTGCAAAAGTACAATTTTAATTGATTCTGAAAAGTATATGTTTTTATTTTTTTTGGCGGATTGTCAATTTATGTCAGAATTATTGCTTTTTATTTAAAATTCTGATGGTTACAACGGTTTCTACAATCAAAAAATAGATAAAAATCAGAAAAAAGTTGGTTTTTTCAACAGCTGTTTTAGGAAGATCAAAAGATAAGATTGGTTTCAAGAAAAAATAAGCCACACCCATTTTTAAGGTAGTTAATAAAAGGTAGAAATAACCGACATTATTAACGCTTTTTTTACTGATGAAATTTAAGGTCGATACTATAAGTGCAGATGAAACCGCAAAGAAAGCGTAGAGCATTTCAACAGAATACACAAAATCAGCTTCAAATTTTTGCGGAACTATGAAATAAAACAACACTTTGTGCAAGGCATAACCTAAAACTGAGGCAAAAACAACAAATAAAACAGGGTGCAATTTTTTGAGGCTCATGATTCGTCTTTGTTGATGTCTTTAAGTTGACGGTTTAGGTTGTAAAACGATATAGCTACACCTGCCAACGTGAAGATTTTTACATATATATTATGCGGATTCAGGTATTTCGCATCGAGCCATTTACCAAACGAGGCAAAGGCAAAAACAATAACGCCAATTTGAATTGGAATGTTAATTAAAGCTAGCCATTTATTGGGCTTGCGCGGCGGTTCCGGATTGGGTTGTGTCATGCGGAGCTATACTTTTTACTTGAGATTTCATTGTGCAAGTCGCGCTGAACTCTGCTCCTGGCTCAACCGATAATTTTCCGCAAGTGACCTCACCCTGAATACTGGCTTTACCTTTTATGTTGAGCAATTCATAAACTTGAATTTTCCCTTTGAAAAACCCTTCTATGTCGGCATTCTTACATACAATATCACCCTTAATACTACCCGCCGGACCGATAACTATTTTGCCTTCTGATTGAAAATTACCCACCAAATGACCGTCTAACCTAAAATCAGCTTGTGAGGTTATATCTCCACGTATGGTCGTTCCCTCAACAATTCTATTGGTTTTACCCAATAAATCAGTATATGACTTTGGTTTTTTTTCAAACATGATTATCGTTTTTCTGATTTTTCTCCGGTTGATTTTACTCCGCCTCTCGGATCAGCTCCGCCAGTTGGAGGTGCCGCTGGGTTAAGCCCCGGGAGTCCCGGTGGTTGTGTTGAAAAGGCCGGAGGAGCATCCTCACCTTGCTCATGGCTGGCTCTAGGGCGAACAACTTCTTTTTGGCCGTCGTTGTCATGCTTCATTTTCGGAACATAGGTCTTGGCTGGCAACGGGTCAGAATAAGGTGTAGTTAAAAACTCTTCAAAGTTCTTTTTGATTTGAACTATCTTATAATTTTCATTTGAAATAATATAGGCTTTGTCCGGTATTTTATACTCTTTAAACTCTTTTAAAATCGACACAATTCCTTTGGCATATTCATCAGATTTAAGACCGTGGATAACCACAAAGTTTTCACTCATCGTATACAAATCGTACGAAACTGTGAGCTTTTCTAACCCGCGTTCCTGAATGAACTTATTGACTTTATCCAAAATAAACTTTGTTGGTTTGTCTTCTTTATTAGATGATTTGTATAAAATTTTCCAACTCAATGGTTTCTCTGCATAAAACTTCAAGGCTTCAAGTTGTGGAACCTGTTCTCTAAGCAATTTTTCAGCTTGCTTGCCTTCATCGCTGTTTGGGTAATTCAATGCCGCAAAATTCAGCGTTTTCTTATATTGCTCCAAGCCTAACAATCTTCCAACAACATTGGCTTTAAGCAATTCAAATTTTGGCACAACAGGTTCTCCGGTGTATTGCGCAATAGCCAAGTCAATATCTGTAAGCAAAACTTTTAAATCTCCGTCTTTGAGCTGTTTATAAAGCTTGTCGTATTGACCCTCGGGTGTATCAGCAATGGTTCCTGAGGCCGAGGCTTGGTTGGACAAAATCTGTGCATACCGCGAATCCGGAAATTCAGAAACAATTCTGCTTTTCATAGTCAGAGCCTTGTCTTTGTCAATGATTTCGTAAATTTTGAACAAATGATACATCGAAGGCAAAACCAATCTTTCTTCGGGCTTGTTTTCAAGTAACATTTCGAGTTTGTCGGCTGCGCGCTTATATTCTTTAAATTTTTCTTTGTAGATGATTCCCAATTGGTAATAAGCAAAATTTCGCTCTTTGGTTATACTATCAATAACTGTTTGCGAAGTAGGAATTTTATTTAGGTAAGAAGTTGCTAAATAACGTTCGTCAACGGGTTTGTCTTTGGTTGACTTACTGTCGATAGATTCAGTGTTTTCTTGCTTATCATCTTGATTCTTATCATCGTTTTGTACTGAGGCATTTTTATCTTGGGTAATTCGCCAATTGTTTGCATATGCTCGTTCACCCCATTTTTTTATAAAGTCAACCTTGCCTTTTGCAACTGTATTAGCATTGTAAAAATAAAAATTACTGTTCCCTGAAGTGGCTCCTGGGCTATCAGGTGGTCGTGAAGATTTTTTTGATTCAGCAGGATTCATATCTGCGCGACCATCTTTTCCTTGGTCGGTTTTGGTGTCTTGTCCTTTTTCTTTGTCCGCTGCTAAAGCTTTTTGGGCATCTTGTTCTTTAAGTTTTAAAATATAATTCTCAAAAAACACTGTTCGCTCAGCGTCAGACATTTTGCACAACTTAATAATACTATCGTTTTGGGCAGCAATTCCTTCAAACTTAATTACATCATCTAAATTATCGCGTTTTTTGCGAATCAATCTGAACTCTCGTGTGCGCTTTTCTAATTGTACAAGTGTACTATCGTAGTATTTCCCTGCCGTAACATAACTGGCTTCGTTGAAAAAAATTTCGGCCAAGTTTCGGTAATTAGACGCAATCAAATATTTATCAATCGATTTGGCGTTAAGAGAAATGTTGTAGTATTTTTTGGCCTGTTTGAAATTTTTGTTCTTGTCATAAAACAAGGCAATTTCATGGTTGATGAAGTTCAAGTACGGACGGTTCTCTCGATCTTTGAGCAGCTTATTGTACTTTTCAAGAAAAGCAATGCTGTCTCCTTTTTCAAAATCATTGATAAACGCCTGACGCATATGCGCATGAATCACATACGGTTTGGGCGAACGACGTTTCATGTCAATTACTTCTTGGTAACAAATATAAGCGCTGTCGGGTTGCTTCAAATCTTCAAACAACTGGCCGAGAATGTATCGATAACGGGCTTTTTCTTCTTTAGATTTGGTAAAATCACGCGCCAATTTAAGTCTGGCCATCGCGCTGTCTTTCTCACCCAAATTCAAAAAGGCTTGTGCTAGAGTAGCATTGGCGTCAGCAAAAATTTGATCTTTAAATTTAATTTCCTGCAGCAGATTTCTCATGTTTTCTACGGCAATAGCGTCATTCTCTAGACGCATATTGGTTTTTTCGCGCCAAATTTTAACCTCATTAATCTTACTGCTGTTGGCGTGTTTATACAAAACATAATTAAATGCTTCTAAAGCCGGAACAAATCGCTGGTCATAGTAACGCGCTTTTCCGAGTAACAAATGTGCTTCATCCATTTGTGGGTTCTTTTCAGAACCGCCAATATTCATAGAATGTTTTTGAATGGCTTTGGTCGCCTTGGTTTCTGCTCGGGTAAAGTTTGGATTGGATTGGTTTTCTGCTTGGGTCAAATCTTGTTGGTCTTTCACGGTCATGCGTTCAACCGGAAGGATTTTCCAGAAATTGTCTTTGTACTGAGTTTTGAGCTCAACAATTCCTTTATCAAGCGCCAATCCTCCGTTGTATAAGATATTGTCGCGCGTACTGAGCGCATGAGAATTTCTAGAAATAAATGTATTTCTCTTGGTGGAACAAGCCATCAAAAACAGCAATCCAACAATAAAAAAATACCTGAGCAAGTTGGTTTTCAATGTAAAAACGATTTTTTAGAAAACTATTAAAAGTCGGCTTTATTATAACAACGGGTAAAAATACGTTTCTTTTTGATATGGCGAAAATTATCACTTAAAACTTTGTCCGTAGGGGAAGTCTTGCTTTTAAATGAGACTGAAAAAACTTAGTCGTGCTTCAGAATTTTTTATCACAGGATGCTTACTTTTGTCAAAAAATATCTCATGTCGTCATTTTATAAATTAAGTATAAAAGAAGTTCGCCGAGAAAGCCCAGAAGCAATATCGGTTTTATTCAATGTTCCTATAGAATTCAAAGATTTTTACCGTTTTACCGCCGGTCAATACATCAACTTAAAACTCACGCTCAACGGTCAAGAAATCAGACGCGCGTATTCGTTGTGCAGCGCACCTGAAAGCAGTGATTTGCGCATTGCGATTAAATCAGTTGCTGGCGGAAATTTCTCTGTTTTTGCCAACAAAGAACTCAAAGCAGGTGATGTTTTAGAAGTCGGAACGCCCGAAGGAAAATTCACTTTTCAGCCCGATGCTGCACGTCAAAAAAACTATATGGCTTTTGTTGCCGGCAGTGGAATCACGCCGGTAATGTCTATTGCACAAAGCATTTTGCTCAGCGAACCCAAAAGCACGATGGTTTTGGTTTATGGTAACAAAACTCCTGAGCAGACTATTTTTCACCAACAATTACTTGATTTGCAGCGCCAATATGTAGGGCGATTTTTTGTGCATTTTGTATACAGTCAAGCCAATGTAAACGGAGAGTTTTTTGGCCGAATTGACAAATCAACGGTCAACTTTATGCTCGGCAACAAACACAAAGAAATGGAGTTTGAAAAATTCTATTTGTGCGGACCCGAAGCGATGATCAACACCGTTTCGGCCGCGTTAAAAGAGCGCAACATTAAAGAATCAGCCATTAAGTTTGAATTGTTTTCAACGGATTCTTCTTCAGATAATACGGCCCAAATCAGCACAGACGGTCATACAAAAATTACCGTTTTGGTTGACGACGAAGAAACCACTTTTGAAATGTCGCAAAAACAAACGGTGCTTGAAGCGGCGCTCAAACACGGCGTAGATGCTCCGTATTCATGCCAAGGTGGAATTTGCAGCAGTTGTTTGGGCCGCGTGACATCAGGTTCTGCGGTGATGAAAAAGAATTCTATTTTGACTGATTCAGAAATTGCCGAAGGTTTGATTCTAACATGTCAAGCGCATCCAACCTCTGACACACTCTACGTTGATTACGACGATGTATAAAAAGAAAGCCTGTTACAACAACAGGCTTTTTATTTTTTGAATCACTTTTTCTGGACGAATCGTTCGCATCACATCTTCATAGCCCGGAACCACTTTGTTGCCATAAACCGAAGTTGGTAAAAGCGGATATTGATTTCTGTCGGCAGTTAAGGCATTTTCGATCGGCTGGCCAAACGGCAAAAACCCGGCATACGGATGCGTGGCGCCCCAAAGCGTTACAACTTGCACGCCATACATGGCCGCCAAATGTGCATTGCCTGAATCCATAGAAAGCATCACGTCTAGATTTGCAATGAGTTCAAGTTCGTGTGCTAATGATAATTTTCCGGCGATGATTTGAACGTTCTGAAAACTTCCGGCTAGATTTTTTAACTGTGCAACCTCATCGCGCGAACCGAATAAGAATATTTTACAGCTGTTTTCTTGCGCCAATCCGGCCACTACTTCACGCATTAAATCTTGAGGATATACTTTGCCGGCATATTGAGCAAAAGGCGCAATACCAACCCATTTTTGAGTTTTGATTCCGGTAACCACTATGGTTTCTGGGCTGAGTGTTTGTTTTGGAAAAACCGGATGGCTTAAATCAATCTCAAAACCCAATTGGGCAAAGGTTTGCGCGTGACGCTCATACATGGTTTTGAGCGGTTTAAAAACCTTGTTTTGGGCTCGTGTCAAGGCTTTTTTCTCGGCGCGACCTTTATCGGTGGCAGCGGTTTTGGTGCCTCGAATAGCAAACCGACTGCGGATAAATTTCGAGCGTAATACATTGTGCAAATCGGCAAAATAATCAATTTGCAACGGTTTTAAATCCCAATACAATTGCAATAATCCAAGCACGCCTTTGTGCCTCTTGTGCGCATCAAAAGCAAAGAAATCTGTGCGTGGAAGATCTTTGAAAAACGGAGCAAAAAATGGTCTTGAAATCACCGTTAATCGAACCTCGGGATGTTGGGCCAACAAAGCGCGCAATACAGGAACCGTCATAGCGACATCGCCCATGGCCGAAAGCCTCATAACCGCGATATGTTGGATGGTTTTTGCCAAACGTTCAGGGAAATGTCAGGCCCTAGCCCCGGTAGCAGCGGATATCCTTTTGGGCCGGGGTTCGGCACAAAAGATATGAGCGAATAACGGGAAATAGCTCCTGAAAAATTTACTTTTTATTTTGATACAACACCGGATTGAGTGATTCGTCGTTGTACATTTTCATTTGTTTGTAGACCTTCATGAATTTGTCGCCGTTTTCAATATCGGTGAGCAAATCATTAATTGAGGCAAACATATCGCTTTTTTGATCGAGCAATACGTTGAGTTTTTCTTGGCATTTGGCGCGGTGCTCGGCCGAAGCTTCGGCGCGGTTGGCCTCTTCGCTCATGTGGTAAATTTTGAGTGCCAAAATAGACAAACGGTCAATGGCCCAAGCCGGACTTTCGGTGTTGATTTTGGCATTCGGTTTTACTGGAACGTCTTGATATTTCTGCAGAAAATAGCTGTCAATATACTCAACCATATCGGTGCGGACTTGGTTGGACGCATCGATTTTGCGTTTTAAATCAAGCGCGGCGACTGGATCAATTTGCGGGTCGCGGATGATGTCTTCATAATGCCATTGAACGGTATCGACCCAGTTTTTGGCATAGAGCAAATACTCGATGGTTCCGTTTTGGTAGGGATTTTTGACCGGTTGATAAACATCGTCTAGGATGTGATAATCGCGGATGCTTTGCTCAAAAATAGGAAACGCAAATTCTGAAAACATATCTTTTTTGATTTTGAAAACACAAAGATACTTTTTATACATTTATAACCTAAAAATAAAATGTTCGGTTTATGCAAATTCACTATTTATCTGATGACAACAGCGTGTTGAACCATTTCTTGGGGCAAATACGCAACGTCAACGTACAACATGACAGCATGCGTTTTCGCAGAAATATTGAGCGCATTGGTGAGGTCATGGCCTACGAACTCAGTAAAGATTTGCGTTACCGAAATCTTGAAATTCAAACGCCGCTGGGCATAAAAAAAACCACTGAAATTGACAATCGATTAGTGTTGTGCTCGATTTTGCGCGCCGGGCTTCCGTTGCATTTGGGGTTTTTAAATTATTTTGATGCGGCCGAAAACGGATTTGTATCGGCTTATCGTCATCACCCGAACAACGACGATGCATTTGACATTAAAGTAGAATATCAGGCGGTTCCGAATTTGCAAGACAAAACCTTGTTGCTTATTGATCCGATGTTGGCCACCGGACAATCTATTGTGGCGGTATACAATCAACTCATGACCAAAGGTGTTCCGGCCGAAGTGCATATAGCCGTAATCATTGCTGCTCCTGAAGGTGTAGCACATTTAGAGGCGCTTTTGCCCGACAGTTGTCATTTATGGGTAGCTACTTTAGACGAGCAACTGAACGAGAAAAACTACATTGTGCCCGGATTGGGCGATGCCGGAGATTTAGCCTACGGGAATAAATTATAGCTGGCTAAAAAAAGCGATAAAGCTGAACAAAATCAGCAAACCCAAAACGACTTCTTTTTTCCATTGTGCTTGACCGATTTCAATGTGCGCTGTAGCAATCATAGCCAGTGGCGCGAATGAAAACACGAGTAAATCATTGGATTTGTTGGGTGAAATAAAATAAACGGCTAAACCAATTAAAAAGGCCGACATGATTTTTTTGTAGGTCGGATGTAAAATCAAAGGACGATTGGATAGCGAAAACAGCAACGAAGCCACAAAAAACAAAGCAACCGTTGCATAAACCGACAGTGTGATGTTTTGATATGCACCGGTGAAATAATCAATTTTGAAATCGTAAACTGATTGCGACAAGAGCATTTGAATCCAACCGGTATTAAAAAACAACGAGATAAAAACAAAAACCACAGCTACACTCACAAAAGCAATCGGAGGTAAAAACCAGTTGCGGTAATCACGCGCCACGTGAAAAAGAATCGAGATAAAAATCAGCAGAATAAAAAGGATGCTCCAAAAATGAAACAATGTAGCGATAAAAACCCAGAGCGAAGCATCAAAAACTTTCTCTTTTGGGTCTTTGAGTGAGTGCAGAGAGACGATTCTTCGGGTGGCCAACAAGATAAAAAAGTTAGAAATCAAGAGCTGAGGCTGACTCAATACTGATGGAAAAGCCATCAAAAACAACCAGAAAAACAAAACTGTATAGGCGCTGTCTTTGCTGATGCCGTTCTTCTTGACAATAAAATTGGCCAAAAAAACGAATCCAAAGACCAGCCCAAAGCTCACCAATCGAATGAGCAGATTACCATCTGATTTTTCGGGCGTTATATGCTTTAAAAAGTACAGAAAAAAAGTAAAAACAAGCCCGAGAATAACCAGCGAGTAATTTAGCGGTGTAGATTTTCTAAAAAGACTTGTAAACATGCGGATATTTTATACTTTTGTGACTGTAAATATAATACTTGTTTAAAAATGAGAGCATTTTTTGAAGCAATACAAACACTTTTCGTAGACTTTCTTTTCAAACCGCT
Source organism: Flavobacterium sp. CYK-55 (assembly GCF_018413465.1). Lineage (GTDB taxonomy): Bacteria > Bacteroidota > Bacteroidia > Flavobacteriales > Flavobacteriaceae > Flavobacterium. Next base: position 26,744 of record NZ_JAHCDK010000008.1, on the reverse strand, counting down.
TGATTGGTTGAGATCATGGGAATTGTCTAACTGGTGGGGCGCAAACTTAATCAATTGGGTTGGTGTCATCGTTTGTTCGTATTACATCGTTTATTGGTGTAAACAACTCAACTTGCACAAACAAAGCAACGAAGATTTTCAAGACACCACGGCGCATTCTTTCTTAGATAAGTAAATCTAGGCCGATATCTTTTCTAAAATACATCGTGTCAAAATGTAGTTTTGCTATGTTTTGATACGATTTTTTTATGGCTTCTTGTATTGAATCTCCAAAAGACGTCACGGCCAATACGCGTCCGCCGTTGCTGAGAATTTGTCCGTTTTGTTCTTTGGTTCCGGCATGAAAAACCATCGAATCTTCTACTTTATCAAAACCGGTAATTTCTTTTCCTTTTTGATAATCTTCGGGGTAACCGCCTGAAACCACAACCACAGTGGCAGCCGTTTGCGGGTTTGTATGAATTGAAATCTCGTTTAATTTTTGCTCGGCGATTGCTTGAAATAAGGCAACCAAATCGTTCTCAAGACGCGGAATCACAACTTCAGTTTCGGGGTCGCCCATGCGGACATTATACTCAATTACCTTTGGATTTCCGTCCACATTGATGAGTCCGATAAAGATGAAGCCTTTGTAGTTTATTTTTTCGGCATACAATCCGTTCACCGTTGGAATAACGATTTGTTGTTCTACTTTTTGCATAAAAGCAGCATCGGCAAACGGCACCGGTGATATTGCGCCCATGCCTCCGGTGTTGAGCCCTGTATCGCCTTCGCCAATGCGTTTGTAATCTTTGGCGGTGGGCAAAAGTTGGTAGTTTTTTCCGTCGGTGAGCACAAAACAACTGAGTTCAATTCCGTCTAGAAATTCCTCAATAACCACTTTACTACTGGCTTGACCAAATTTAGCATGCACGAGCATTTGGCGCAATTCATTTTGAGCCTCCTCCAAATCATGCATAATCAAAACGCCTTTTCCGGCAGCAAGTCCGTCGGCTTTGAGCACATAAGGCGGCGTGAGCGTTTCTAAAAACCGGCAACCTTGTTCTACCGTATCAGCATGAAAACTTTGATAGGCTGCCGTTGGAATTTGATGTCGAACCATGAATTCTTTGGCAAACTCTTTACTGCCTTCCAGTTGAGCTCCATACGCAGACGGGCCAATTACGGGAATGTTTTGCAGCTGTTCATCGCTTTGAAAAAAGTCAACGATACCGGCCACCAGCGGATCTTCAGGGCCCACCACGACCATGTTGACCCGATGCTCTAAAACCGCATTTTTGACGGCTTTAAAATCTGTGGGGTTAATGGATAAATTGGTGGCTATTTGCGCGGTTCCGGCATTTCCGGGTGCAACTAAAAGTTGGGTACAAAGCGGTGATTGAAGCATTTTCCAGGCCAATGCATGTTCACGTCCGCCCGATCCTAAAAGTAAAATAGTCATGAAGTAGTAGTTAGTTGTGTGCTGCAAAAATAGGGGCTTTTGACGGTTGGTTGCAATTAATTTTCAAAAAAATAAATTCATGCCGCGCAAGTAGTTTTGAACTCGTATTTTTGGAGAAATTTCTCAGGCGTGTTGCGATTATTTGATCTTAGTTTACAACTCAACGGTTTTCCGCTCAAAGCAGCGCAGGAAGAACTCAGCCAGATTTTAGCGCTGAATTCAACCGAATACGAAACCTTTTTAGAAGCCAAAAAACAAGAAATTCTCGAACATCACTTAACGCACAACGCGCACTATAAAAAACTGATTGGTGAGCAAAAAATAGAACAATGGAGCGATGTTCCGGTGATGCGAAAGGTTCATTTTCAAAGCCCGTTGTCAGAGCGCTTATCTGAAGGTTTTACGCCCAAAAATGTATACATCAACAAAACTTCGGGCTCGAGTGGCGATCCGTTTGTATTTGCCAAAGACAAGTTTTGTCATGCATTAATTTGGGCCAACATCATGCGCCGTTTTGATTGGTATGGAATCGATTTTAATCATTCATGGCAAGCGCGTTTTTATGGAATGCCTTTAGATTTTTGGGCCAACAAACAACTGCGCCTCAAAGATTTTTTAAGCCATCGTTATCGGTTTAATATTTTTGATTTTTCAGACGCCGCTATTCAGCGAATGCTGAGTAAATTCAGCAAAACACGTTTTGATTACATCAACGGATACACGAGCTCGATTGTGCTTTTGGCCAAATATCTCGAACGAAAAAATCTATTTCTGAATGATATTTGCCCCTCGCTCAAAGTGTGTATTGTAACTTCTGAAATGCTTTTTGAGTCTGATCGGTTGCTGTTAGAAGAGCGCTTCAGAGTTCCGATAATTAATGAATACGGAAGCGCAGAACTCGATATTATTGCTTTAGAAAACCCGCAAGGCGAATGGTTGATCAATTCAGAAACGCTTTTTGTTGAAATTCTCGATGACAACGACTGCATTTTGCCTTATGGCCAAGAAGGAAAAATTGTGGTGACTTCATTGTATAACAAAGCGCATCCGATGATTCGCTATGAAGTGGGCGATCGCGGCGTTTTGGATGAAAAAAGTACGCCGCAAAAACCGCTGCTCAAAAGCCTCACGGGCCGCACCAACGATGTCGCGTTATTGCCCAGTGGAAAAAAAACGCCGGGCATGACGTTTTATTCCATCACCAAACAATTGTTTGATGACCAAGGCAATGTCAAAGAATTTGTGATTATTCAGACCCAGAAAAATACTTTTGAAATTCAATATACCAGTGAGCGCGAACTTTCTGAAAATGAAAAACAAGAAATCAGCCGCGTTTTTGATCAGTTTTTAGAACCTAATTTGGTGTATGTTTTTAACCGAAAAGACACCATTGACCGAACCAAAAGCGGGAAGCTCAAACAATTCCGTTCACTCGTTTAGCTTTTTGATGTAGCGCGGCTTGATGATGAGTTGTACAAATAAAAAACCCAACATACAAAGCATCGAAACAAACACATTATAACCGTGAAACTGTCTATAAACATTGAAGTTGTGCTCGAGTAATTTGATTTTTGAAGCTGAAATGGAATCTTGACGAATTCGGTAAAAAGCCAAACTTTCTGCAACGGTCTGCGCTGTTCTGATTTTTTTTAAAACCGTGAGCCAAACCATCCAATCTTGTCTTTTGCGGATGCTTGAAATGGGAATTTTGCCGAAGAATTGGGTGTCGTAAATGCCTGTGAGGTTGCCCACAAAATTGCAGAAAAATAACTGATAATACTTGAGTTTTTGAGGTGCTCTTACTTGTTTGTTGAGCGCTTTTCCGGCCTCGTCAATACAATCGTAAAACGAAAAAGTAAACGGTAAATTCCGGCTTTGCATGAACTCGATTTGCTTTTGGAGTTTTTCGGGCTTCCACAAATCATCTGAATCTAAAAAAGCAATCCATCGGCCTTGTGCCATTTCAATCGCTTGTTGTCGCGCCACACCAGCTCCGGCATTTTTTTGAAGCTGATAGAATTTGATTCGGGTATCGGTTGAAGCAATTTGTTGAACGATTTGAGATGTTGCATCAGAAGAACAATCGTCAACAATAATCATTTCCCAATCAACATACGTTTGCGATTGAACCGAACGAATGGTGTCTGCAATAAATTTTTCAGAATTGAATGAGGGTGTTATGATGCTGACCAAGCCTTGCATTTTAATAGGCTTTTTCTTCGCCGCGGACAGCGTTGTAAACCGTCATAAAAATGATTTTTAAGTCGAGCAAAAGTGACCAATTCTCAATGTAGAAAATATCGTATTTAACACGATTAATGATGTCTTTATCTGTTTCAACTTCACCCCTATATCCATTGGTTTGGGCTAAACCAGTGATTCCGGGTTTTATAAAATGCCGAACCATAAACTTATCTACCTTTCTTGCATACATTTCTGTATGACTCACCATATGTGGTCTTGGGCCAACAACAGACATATCGCCTAAGAGAACATTAAAAAATTGCGGCAATTCATCAATACTTGTTTTTCTGATGAACTTTCCAATTTTTGTTATTCTAGGATCATTTTTAGATACCTGTTCTAAATCAGCAATCTCGTTTAAATTCATTGATCTGAATTTGTAACAATTGAACTCGTGGTAATTGAGTCCATTTCTTTTTTGTTTGAAAAAAATAGGACCTCTTGACTCAATTTTTATAAGCAGGGCCAAAATTGGCGTCAACCAAGAAAGTATTCCAAGAATAATAACCGACGAAAAAATGATGTCAAAAACTCGTTTAACAAACTGATTTATAATATCATCTAATGGAATATTCCTTAAAGATGCTACAGGAATGTACCCGTAATAGTCTATCTTTAAGTTTCTCGAAAATACTTCATTGTCGTCCGGAAGAAATTTAAGCTTTTTTAAATTATTGTCTGAAAAATCTATATAACTATCAATCTGTTCGTTTGTAAGATTTGCTAAAGAACAATAAATTTCATCAATGTTTTCGTTTAAAACAAATGTAAATGATTCTTGAATCTGATCTTTTTTACCTTCTTCTAACGAAAAAGACCCGACTAATTGGTATCCATAATCTGGATTATCATTAAAAAAATTGGTCAGCTGACTGACATTTTTCCCACTTCCTACAATGACAACTCTCCTGAAATTACCGCCAAAAAGAACACGGTATTTTCTCAGAAAAAAGAATATAGACAATTTTAACGTAAAGACTGTAATAAACGAAAACGCACCGTAGATTAGAATACTTTTCCAATTATTTGAATTAACATAAAATCCTGAGTAAGCAAAACAAAGTATTGTAAAAAAAGTAAATTGTTTAAAAAGCTTGTTGATTATTGACAAAACCTTTGTAAAGCGATATACTTCATAAAACTCAACATTAATTGCGATAACCATCCATGAAATCGAAGCAAACAAAATAAAATACTCCGAAAAAAAACCGGGTAATATTAAATAAGAAAACAAATTAATGATAATCAAATCTAATATGTAAGAAAACGGTCTGATATAGCTGGAATATCTTCCTATTTTATGCCTCATTCTCTAGTTGATGTACTTAGTGAAGTCTTTGTGCTCTTCTTTTAATAACTCATGCGTTGATAGAGACTTAAAGTATTCATAAGTCTTTTTCATGCCTTCAGATCTGGATACTTTGGCTTCCCAGCCAAGAATTTCTCTAGCACGCGTTGTGTCAGGCTTGCGTTGTAATGGATCGTTCATTGGGAGTGGATGATATACCACTTTTTGATTGGTTCCGGTGAGTTTAATGATTTCTTCTGCAAAATCTTTAATGGTAATCTCATCAGGGTTACCAATATTGACCGGATAAACATAATCTGAAAAAAGCAATCTAAAAATACCTTCAACTTGATCATCTACATAACAAAATGAACGGGTTTGTGAACCGTCTCCGAAAATGGTTAAATCTTCACCTCTAAGCGCTTGACCAATAAACGCTGGAATTACACGGCCGTCATTCAGACGCATTCTGGGGCCGTATGTATTAAAAATTCTAACGATTCTCGTCTCAACCCCGTGAAAGGTGTGGTAAGCCATCGTGATAGACTCTTGAAAACGTTTGGCTTCATCATAAACGCCTCGTGGGCCAATGGTATTTACATTGCCGTAGTAATCTTCGGTTTGTGGATGAACCAAAGGATCACCGTATACTTCAGAAGTTGATGCAATAAGAATTCTAGCTTTTTTTTCCCTAGCCAAGCCCAATAAGTTGTGTGTGCCTAGAGAGCCTACTTTGAGTGTTTGAATAGGGATTTTTAAGTAATCTATTGGGCTGGCGGGAGAGGCAAAATGAAGAATATAATCTAATTGTCCCTGAATGTGAACAAACTTAGTAACATCATGGTGATAAAACTCAAAATTTGGGTTTTTGAATAAATGCTCGATGTTTTTTAAATCGCCTGTAATCAAGTTATCCATGCCGATAACATAATAACCTTCTGAGATAAATCGATCACAAAGATGAGAGCCTAAAAAACCCGCAGCTCCAGTGATAAGAATTCTTTTCATATTGAGGTTTACTTTTGAATTTCTTTTGTCTGATTCGAATTAAACAAACAAAAAAGAATTATAAAAAAAGTAATTCCTCTCTGCCTACAAAAAAACGATTCAGACAAAAATAACATTAACATTGTTATTGCAAAAGCAATATGAAGAAAATCTTTATTGTTGATCGCATTTTGGAGGCTAATAAACAACATGGCTATAAGAATAATTAAACCAATAATACCAAATTCAGCTAGACATTGGATATATTGATTATGGAAATTATGTTGTGCATACACCGGGTTGATATTATGTTCTTCGGACTTAATAGCTATTGCTTCTTGTGATGCCTCTAAGCCGAATCCGCTTAAAATAATTTGTGGATTTTGTGAAACAATTTCACAAAAAACCCTTATTTGATATGTTCGTAATGCCGTACCAGGGAAAAAATCATTATATTGAAACTCACTTTTATTCCACGCTTCTTTTAAGCTAACTTGTTTTAGACTCTGCCTATTTGTAGAAAGTTTGGTGTTTACTGTATTATCAATAAAAGCCGTTTCATATTCCATTAAAAAACGCTCACGAACTTCCTTTACAAAATATAACGATACAAACAAAAACACAGAAACCGTTAAAACGGTAATTGTTTTAATGCTTGATGGAATCCTAGCAAAAAATGTATAATAACAAACAATAATAATAAAATCAATCGTAATGATGCTTTTAGAAGAAAGCAAGAAAATTACAATCGCTAAAATCAAAATTGAAAGCTTTTCAATACTATTCTTGAAATGAATTTGAATAAAGTAAAAGACCGCAAAAGATGCAAAAACTGAAAGATACACAACTCCCGGGTCACTTGGAACTAACTTATTGTAAAAAAAAACGCCTGTATCGTTTGTTTTAAAATATTGAAGAAATGCATTAATTACCAGTAAAACCGCAAAAAAAGTTATGCTAAAACTATATATTCTAAAAATTTTAAGAAGTCTTTCTTGGGTGACTTTTTCAGTGATTAAAAAGGCAATTGGTATAAACAGAAATGGAAGTTGTTTTTGAATACCCAATAAAGTTCTGTCAAAATTGTATGACCATAAAAGTGAACTTGCCATTAAAACAAAAAACGAAATCGGGATGAAAAATGTTTTTCTAAAATTGAACCTTTTTTTACTAAAAAAATAACTCCAAATTATAAATAAAATGGTTGAAATACTTATGTCTATATTTTTTAACGGTAAAGAAATGAATATAAATACAATGAGATAATCAGTTGGTTTTAATTCTCTGAACAACCTAACTATACTTAAAAATCTGTAAATACTTGCCATGAAAATAATATAGGACTTATTGAAGAATTGGCAAATTTAAATGTTTCCCAAAAATCTTTCTTTAAAAACTAAGGTTATAAACTTGGAGTTTCCAACTAGATACCTTTTCCACATTCTGGCCGGATCTTGAATTAGCCTAAAAAACCATTCCATACCTATTTTTTGTAGTAAAATAGGCGCTCTTTTAATTTTACCCGAATAAACGTCAAAACTACCTCCAACACCCATTATAAAGTTAACTTGTTTTAAAGCCTCTCTGTTTCTGTATAAAAACATTTCTTTATGGGGTGAAGTCATTGCTACAAAAAGCATTTGTGGGGCACTATCAACAATTTGCTTTATAATCTTCTCCTCGTCCTCTTTTTCAAAATAGCCATTCGCATATCCTGCAACTACATTTATTGAAAATTCAGATGCTATTCTTTTTTGGACTTTTTCAACAATTTCTTGCTTAGCCCCAAGTAGAAAAATCTTGTGGTTTTTTTCATGGGCTTTTTTGATTAGGTTGATAAATAAATCAATTCCGGCAACACGCTCTTTTAATGGCTTTTTGAGTAATCTTGAAGCCCACACTACTGCTTGTCCATCAGCATTAATTATGTCAGCGCTATTGACGCTCTCTTTTAAATCAGGGTCTGCTTGCATTGACACAATTTTTCCTGCATTAACAACAACATGATGAATTTGCTTTTTATCATTGATGGCGATTTCTATCTCTTTGATAGTTTCTTCCATCGTTAAATTGTCAATGTGCGTGCCTAAAATACTGACTCTATTTTGATTCATTTATTTGATTCCTATTTGTTGGACAATTAATTAGAAACAAAGCAAGCGTTACATAAGAAATCGCTGAGATATTAATAAAAAATTGCCCGGCAAATATAGAAATAATAAACACAGAGCACAAAGAAAAATTTAGAAAACGAGATTGGTGTGAGTTGCTTACCGACATTAATAAATACACTGTGTAGAGGTAGTAAATCATTCCTATAATACCAAAACTCACCACAAGATCTACAATTGTCATTTCATAAATTGGATAGTTTGAAATTCTTCCTCCGACTAAATAATTATACCATTCCCAAGTTGGCTGATATTTTTTTGATAAATCACAAAAAATGTCACTTCGGTATGAACTCAAGGCCGATAAAAGTCCTTTTTCGTGGTATAAAACTTCAATGGTATGAAAAACCTTCCTTAGAGTCAAAATTAATGTTTCTTTGTAAAACCAAAAAAACAACATAAAGAACAAAGCGACACTGTAAAACAATTTTTCTTTATACCACCTGAGTATGTAAAACAAATAAGAGGTAAATATTACCAAAAACAAATAAATGCCTTTTGTGCCAACTAGTAGACTAGCAAACACTGTTAAAAAAAAGAGCGCCTTTAAATAGAAGTTTTTTTCTCTGTATTGATATGTATAAAGAATAGCTGAAATGTAAAAATAGGTTGCTGTTATCGATTTTGGCAACACGCCAAGATATCCGAATCGAGCATAATAAGTCTTAAAATATGGAATTGAAAAGAAAAACCCAACAATCGTAGTTGTTGCTACAATCAAAATAATTATTTCAAATAAAATGCTAAGAACAACCTTGTCTTGGTTTTGATTGACTGTGTTGATATAAGTCGCAAAAACAATTGGAAAACAATAAAGTAACATTTCCCTGATGGTTTGAAATAGGCTCTGAATAACCAAGTCAGAGTGGTGTTGCAGCAATAAGCCTTGATGAATTACAATTAAAGCAACTAAAAAACCGATCTTCTTTAAGAAATTTATATTCTTCTCAGATATGAGAATAAAAGAAAATAAGGTTAAAAAAATCATTTTTATTGATTTTACAACCCATAAAACATTCTCAGGAACATTGAGCTGATCTTTATTAAAAAAATCTAGCGCAAAAAAAAGGATGAAGTAAAGTAAAACCGATTTTGCCTTTAAGGTATACTTCATTTTTTTTGATGAGTAAATAAAAAAAGATTAGAGAAAAATGCAATAAAAATTATCCCCGCATTATTTTTGAATATATTCTCAAAAACAGCTATTGACAATAATGAAATAAAAAAAACTATTACTGTTTTATCTTTTTCTTGAATTGAAAAATAAAGATTAGAGAATAAATAAAACAAAAATAAGCTAAGACCAATAAGACCAAACTCAATAGTTATTGAAAGATATTGATTATGTGCATCATAATTGTTCTTGGCGGCAAAATTTAATCCGTTTTGCTCAAATTTTTGATGTAGCACTTTCTTTTCCATAGCGCATCCATAACCTAAAATTGGCCGCTCTTTAATTAATGATATTGCAGTTTCCCATCGAACGATTCTTGAATCTGCTTTGTACTTTCCGTTGTATGCCGTATTAACATTCGGAGTTAAATCCCAAATTAGTTCCTGAGAGAACCGCGAAAACATATAGGTTTTTCTGACACTGAAAAACAACCCAATCAAGACCGAAAACATCATCAGAATTATTATGAAGAAACATGTTTTATTTTTATTAAATACAATTTTTAAAAAAATAATAGAATAATATAAAACCACGGCTGCAGTAACTCCTGTTATTGTGCGTGCGTTGAGAAATAAAATCGTAAAAAGCAAAATTACCACTGATAGGCTAAGTAAGGTTTTCTGAATTAACGATTTTTTTTTAAACAATATATCTAATGAGGTCCCAAGAGACAACAAAGCGTATAAACCAAAATAGGTAGGATAAAAACCTAGTCTTTTTGTAAAATTATGGTAGGTGTAATAATAATTAAAAAGATCTTTATCAAAAGTAAAAAAAGGTCGAGTTGAATAATATCTAACAAAATTATTAACTAATAAAATAAGTGAGGCTAGGGTTACGCCAATTATTAAACCGTATAAAGATTTTATCTTAATAGTTGCTATTTGATCTTTATCTAAAAAAAGTAAAAAAACCGGGATTAAAAGGTAAGAAGCATATCGTCCCAATAGATTAATTCCGTCTTCAATGTTTTCAGAAAAGACAAATCCAAAGACGAGTAGGGCAAACAAATGAATAGTTGAAAACCAGAGTTTTTTTGTGTTTTCTTTAAACTTATTACCATTGAAAAAAAATAGTAGGCTAACCAAAAAAAAGCCTAAAGTTACATTCCCTAATCTTGTGGATAAAGGAACTGCTATACCAAAAGCAAAAGCACTACTATAGAGTATGTTGTTCTTCATTTTTCCTTAAATACATCAAAGCGAACAACAAACCTATAAAATTTCCGGCTATTCCTGAGTTAAATATATGACCTGCAATTGATGAGATTACAAATAGTAAAATGACCATAAAATAAGTCAGTCTAGCATACGGAAAAATCAAATGCTTTTTTAACATTGAACTTTGTGCAACTAAAAAGCAAATCATCAAAACAAACATCGTAGCGCCTAGATATCCATAACCGAAGAAAATATCCATGAGGTCAATCTCAATAATATGTTTAAGTTTTGATTCGTAATAATTTTGGCCACCTCCTAATATTTTTTGCGTTAAAGTGTAAGTTGAATCATAAATCTGAAACATCTGAAGAGTAAAAAGATTCCTACTCGAGAATACAAAGGTTATAAAGTCCAATTTTTCCCAGAAATATTGAACACGAACCATAATTGCTGACTTAGCCATCAATTTAAATACAGAATAAATAATTGTTGGAAATATAACCAGCAAGAAAAATAATATACGCTTAAGTGTATTAATCTTAATTTTGAAAGTTCTTATATTAGTTGTAATCAATAAGAAAACAATAAAAACTCCTAAAAATACTGTTTTGGAGCTCACCAAAATTGCGAGAAATAAATTCAAAAAGAAAAAGCGGAAAAATTTGACTCGGTTCTTTTCGATTTCCCAATATTGATAACCAATAATTGAAGATGTAACCAATAAAAGTGACGAGATTTCATTGCCAGCATAGAAAAAACCACGTGTTCCTATATTTCCATAATCATACATGGGGTAACCCAAATTAAAAACCTTCAATGAAATATTTATGGCTAGTACCCAATAGGAAAACCTTACAAAACGAAAAATATCCTTCAGTAAGGCTTCATCATTAGTTTTAATTACACCTTTAAAATAAAAAAAGGCAATTGGTATATTTAAATATTTTGTAACCTTAATGAAATCACTAAATAAAAAACCAAACTTTAAAGACCTAAAGGATTCTATTAAAGAGCCAATAAATAAAGCAGCAAAAGCGAAAAAAATAACATCTAGCTTATTGGGTTCAAAGGACAATTTAAAAAGCATCAGCCCTAGTATGATAATTTTATGTATTTGACTAATCGAAATCGGCAAATTTACATGATTTTCTAACAGAATTCCATTAATCATATCAATAGGCAATACCAAAAGAAGTAAGAACAATATAAAATGGTTAATTTTATTATGGGTCAAAATCATGTTACTAACTATTTTTATGCGTTTTTAAACCAATAGTATAAAGATAAAAGTAGAAAAATCTGCTTCTCTTTATTGATTCCTGATTGATGAATTTTAAAAAAATTAAGAACCTCTTGCTTATCAAAGATTTCAAAAAAAAGACTGTTACTGCTTTTTAATTCATTATAATAATCTGCGCCCATGTCTCCTTTAAACCATTCGCGAGTTGGAGATTGAAACCCTAACTTCTTGCGATTAACAATACTCTCAGGTAATATTGTTTTTGCAAATTCCTTATGAATATATTTTCCGACACCATTTTTAATTCTGTATGAATATGGGAGCGACTCAATAAATGCAATCAATTCTGTATCTAGCAAAGGAACACGTGTTTCAAGTCCAAAATTCATCGAAACTTTATCGGTATATAATAATAAGTCATCTGCTAAATTCATTCTTGTATCTATGCTCATCATTGCTTCTACTCCATTCTTTGATTTGCAATCCAACAACTCATAAAAATAGGCTATCCTCTCATAACTTCTTTTATCTGAACGACGCAAAATCTTAAAGATTTCATCATCTCCAAATAGTGTATATATTTTTTCAAATCTTTTAATAATATCATTCTCTCCTAAGGCATATAGCGATCGGGCTAATTGCTCGTTTCTTATTTTCTTAGAAAAGGGCATTGCTAAATCAAACATTATGTTGGGTACATGTTTTCGATATATTTCTCCTTTATATCGGGTATACCCGCCTAACGGCTCATCGGCACCCTGACCCGTAAGCACAACTTTCAATGTCTTTGCAACCTCTTGATTTAAATAATACATTGGCACGATTGAAGTAGTGCCTATCGGCTCTTCAACAATTTGGCTTATCTTTTCTAGACCTTTCCTAAAATCATCTTTGGTAATGGTAATTTGATGGTGATTAGTACCAAGTATCAATGAGGTTTCACGCGCATGTTCAAGTTCGTTTACCGCATCATTGTCTTCAAAACCTACGGTATAGGTTTTTACAGGGTTTTTTGAATTTTGCTGAACAAAATAAGTTACCAAAGCCGAATCAACACCTCCGCTAAGTAAAGTCCCAATCTCAACATCGGCCATCAACTGACGCTTAATTGCCTTTTCAAACAATATTCCGTACTGATCTATTGCCTTGCTAAAAGTCGTGTTGGTATTTATTGAAACTGTTTTAATATATGAAGAAATTGAAGCCTCATGTGTGTTGAGATCAAATTCCAAAACATGTCCAGGTCTCAACTTTAAAATGTTAGAATAAAGCGTATCAGGTGAAGGATTGTACCTTAGCTTGAGTAATTCGGAAAGGCTGTCTTCGTCTAAGTTGTGTGTAACCATTTTTTTTATCGGCCTTATCTCTGAAGAAAAAATAAGTTTGTTTCCTGACAAATAATAATACAGTGGTTTAACACCAAAAGGATCGCGTGCTAGATATATTTTTCCTTTATTCCTATCTAAGAGACCAATAGCAAAAATTCCATTAAAATCAGAAACGCCTTTAATACCATGCTGTGCAATATAATTGATAATGGTTTCTGTATCAGAATGTCCAGCAAAATCAACATTCTGTATTTTTTTTTGTAAATCTAAATGATTGTAAATTTCTCCATTGAAGATAATACTAAACTGATTGTCAGGAGTATTCATGGGCTGGTTTCCTGATGGCGATAAATCTACAATAGAGAGTCTTCTGTGTCCGAAACAAATTGTATTATTATGAAATTCATACTGTTGAATTTCTCCATAATCTGGACCTCTGTGCTTTATGCTATCTAAAACAGCATTGTTAAAATTAATGTTTATTGCTCCTAAAATCCCGCACATTTCATTATTGGTTTACGATTTTTTTTAATTGCTTTAGTTCTAGATTACCTACTACGGGAACGTTTATCTGTTTTATATATTCCTGACCATTAGAAATAATCGCATTAAAAACTTCTTGTTGTTGTGTTATATGAACTATTTTATTAGCCAAATCTATTACATCTCTACCTAAAATACCTGTAACATTGTCTTTGATAAATTCTTTGCGTGAAGAATTATCGTATGCAGCTACCAAAAGTCCTGAAGACATTGCTTCAAGCATAGTTACGCCTTGTGAATCAAAAAGGGTGGTTGAAATAAAAAGATCGTAGGATAAAAACACTTGTTTCATGGCCTCACGATCTAGAAATTTTGGAATAATAGTAACTCTTTCCTCAAGATTCTTTTGTTTGATTACTCTAAGATAATATGGAATTAAAAAACCCTCTCCATAAATTGTTAATGTATAATCTTTAGGTAGTTTTTCTAGAACCATAATAGAGTCTAAAATATTATATACTTTACTGGAAAAAGACCTAATACTAACTAGTCTCCTTGGATTAGTTGCAATCGTTTTTGGAGTTCCAAAAAAATCTGTATCAATTCCGTTGGGAATAATTGTATAGTTGTTAATCTTCATGCGAAGATTTTCTTCTGCATTTTGTTTCATCCAAAGCGACGGAAAAATAATAATCGTGTTTGGTCTTGACTGTGTTTGTATGAGAAAACGTCTCATCTTTGGAATAACATATACGTTTTTATAAAAGAACTTGATCATCTGCTTTATGGACCAGTCAAAATCAAAGCCGTATTGTTGGTACCTCTGAACTTCTGATCCATGCAAATAAATTGCAAACGCTTTATTGTTTTTCTTTAAACGGTCATAAACAATACTTCCGTCAGCTGCACTAAATGGGTATAACTGTAAAAGATGTAAATAAGTAACATCGTATTGATCGAGTTGATTAGCAATGTTACTAGTTGAATCACACAAAACCCGAATATCATCAATAATATATTCAGTTTTTTCACTTGATGGAACCAAAACAGTCACATCTTGATTCTGACTTTTAAAATATAATGATCGAATGTGAACAAACATATGATTATATGGCTGTTCTGGTTTAGGATATCTTGAGGTCAGTATTGCTATTTTCATTTAACTTTAGATAAAAACCATTCTGACAAAAAAACAATACCTATAAAAACGGCCAGATTAGATAATAGGTTTGTTGAAATAGCACCTAAAGTTCCACATTTTGGCAACAAAATAATGATTGAAGCAATATTAGTAATTGCGCCCAAAAGCATAATTACAAAACGATGTTTTTGTTTATCAATAACCACTAATAGCATCTCATAACCTGAATACACGAAACTAATAAAAATGATTACTAGCACACATATAAAAGACTGATGAACCGTTTCGGTATATTCTAAATCAGTAATGAGTTTAACAATTACTTCTCCAAAATAATATACAATACATAAGACACCTGCAAGCAAAGCAGAAAAGGGCCAATGAAGCCATTTGAAAGTCGCTCCAATCCGGTTAGTTGGTGTTTTTTTTAGCTGAGCTAACAAAACTTGCGATACGGCAACGTTAACCAATGCAAATGGAGCTGTCAAGATTAACAATGCTCTGTATTCTCCATAAGTTGCTTTGTTGATAACATAAAACAAAATAAGCATCCCTCCTTGAGCATATGAAGCTGTAACTATTTCTTGTAAACCGAAAAAAAATCTATTAGCGCATCCTTCTTTGAAAGAGGTTAATGTGTAGTTTTTAAATTGAAAGATGTCATTGTCTTTTAATATTATTGAATATTTAAATGCAAAAACAAGCATTAACCCGTTGATTAATATGAGCAACAAAAACAATAAAAAAACAGGTATTTGTCCAACAAAATAAAGCTCTGACGCTAATAGAAAAATCAGAATTGAAAAAATACTGTAAATTTTCAATTCAAAAGTGAAATTACCAACACCTTTTAAAAATGAAAAAACAACTGTATTTAAACTAAATATAAGACTCAAAAGAATTCCGAGAGGAATCAAAGAAGCATTTTCAAAATGTGGACTAATCAAAAAGTATACTCCATAAAAAGACATTATAGCTGTGAATATAAAAAATATGATCTCAATAGAAACCGCTAATTCTTTGATTCCATTTTTTGAATCTTCAGCCTTATTTATTAAATAAACTGAGCTCCCAAACGGAAGCACAGAAACCAAAAAATTTGAGATTGAAAAAACAAAAGAAAACACAGCAAACATTTGAATACTCAACACCTTCAAAAGTACGATTGTCAATATCCATCGGGAGCCAAACTGAAGTCCCTGAGATAAATTATTTAATAAAATGTTTTTTAAGTAATATTTTGTCATTTAAACGGATCGCTTTGTCTAGCAAGATTCTCAATGATTTCTATCTCCTGAAAACGGTCATAATGAATATTTATTTCTCGAAGTGCAATAAATCCTCCATCGCGAGAATCTAAAAATTTTATTTTTACAGCGCTTCCGTTTTTTGGTGTTGGTAAGTAATAGGTTTCGATATAGGTTTCAAAATTATCAGTTTTGTAATAATTTCTATTTCTAATGGTCATTTGATAGGCATCACAGACCTTATTCCAATCGTTGTTTTGATAAACGTATACTTCAAAATTTCTAGGTAGCGTGTTTTCAGAAATTGCATAAAAAGTTATCGCTCGGATGTTAGTTTTAATACTCTCATTTCCTACAGGTGAAAAATTAATTTGTAAATCAGTCGGAAACTGATTTGTACTCCAATAATTTCCCCAGCTCCACAACTCATCATTGAGTTTGTTGACCCCAAAATTTATTGGCTCAATTGTACTTGAAGCAATAATTTGTGAAAATTTATCTATATTATAAAAATCTGTAACTTTTCCTGTATCATACTTTAAAAATTTGAGCGCATATTCTTTGAATATACTTTCATTTGTCCAAATATAAAGTGTTAGTAGCTGATAAATCACCAGTTCGTGATAATGATCCGGGTCTTCATTAATGGCAGAAGCAAAGACCGGTAATTCACCAACCAATTTGCTGTAGTATGAAGTGAAGGCTGCGTCATATTGGTTTATTTTTACTTTCAAACTGTTAATTCCAATATCAAACAATCTCTTAGCTTCAAGGTCCTCTGTTGTTTTATAAGCATAATACAAGCCCGACAAAGAAAACATATATCCGTTGAGAACGTGAGAGTTAGGGTCAGGATATTCTTCGTAAAAAGGTGTTCCGTCCCACATGCTCTTTACACCTCCGTCTTCGATTAAAACATCAAATGATTTGATCATTTTTTTTGCAATTTGCAAATACGATTTGTCATTCGTGATTGAATATGCCTCTATCATCATGCCTATACAAAAACTCTGTGCCATTGAGGATTGGCAAGGTGGATTTAAATTGTATGGTGTAACTATAAAGTCATACTGAAGAACAGCAAAATCGTCTATATAAACCATGTGGTCTTTAGCAAAATTTACAATATCTAAGAAGGTTTTCTTGCTGAATTCACTTTTTGTAGTAACATAATTAGCATAGTAATGCAATGCTATTTGTGTATATTGAATTGGATAATACTCATATTTGTTGTTATATAATAACATGGGTATTCCGTTTTCATCTCGATGAACGTTGTTGAATTTAGCAACATTTGAGTTTACAAATGGGAAAATTGGAGCAAAATCACTTTCTTTTTCATCAGAACTACAAGCTATGCCTACAGAACCTATCACACACAAAAGCAGCAATCTTAATATAATTTTTTTCACAATTTTCTGAATTAAATTAATTTATTAAAACCCAATTGTTTTGACCTAACAAAAGTGACTTTTGATTTATCTTATAATTGTTAATATTCTTTTAAAGAAAAACTCTTGAAATATTGTTCTCCTTCTAAATACTTTACAATCATCACAATTGCTCAGTCATTATCTTTTCAGCGATATATAAATATTGAAAAAAAAAGAGATCGCAAAAAAGAATCATCCTATTACATTTTTCTTAAAAAGAATGTATAATAATCGGAACTAATGAATTTCAAAACATGCAAAACTATTTATTTTAATTAAAATCTATGTTATCCTCTTCCAGAATTTAAAAAGTATTTACTGTTAAAGTTTTGCGTATTCTGAATTTTTTATTTCCGAAAGTTATGATTATCAACAATTACCCATTAGGTTTGAATACCTTCTCAATTCCTTTAATATTCATGCTCGTTTTAAATGCGTTTTCTGTTTTTCCTGCACTTCACAGACTATTTTCGCTTTGTATCGATAAAATAAAGCCGTTTGTTAACAATTATTATAGTTTTACGGCCTATTAATCAATACTTTAAAAAAGTCATGAAAAAATTTTCCCCAATTTTTATCACATTGCTTTTATTAACCTTCGCTTTTTCGACCTATGCTCAAGGTGTGGTCATCAACGAAATTCTCGAAGCCAACACCACCGTAAATGTCGATGAAGACGGCACCCATCAAGACTGGGTAGAACTCTTCAATAACGGAGCAACCGCTGTGAATCTTACCGGTTATGGCCTCAGTGATGACACTGCTCTTCCGTACAAATGGGTTTTTCCAAATGTTACCCTAGCCCCGGGCGGCTATCTATTGGTTTGGTGTTCTGACAAAAATCGCATTGATGCGGCTCAGCCCTTACACACCAACTTCAAGCTAAGTTCTGCTGGTGATAATGTGGTTTTGACCAATACTTCGGGGGTGACTGTTGATATGGTTCCGGCAACAGCTTCATTACAAAACATTTCTTATGGAAGGCTTCCCAACGGAACGGGGCCATTTAAATTCTTTGCCGAAGTAACTCCAGAAGCTGTCAACGCAACAACAGGTTATGATGAAGCATTAACACCTCCAACGTTCTCACAAGAAGCCGGTTTTTATGTCAATGGTTTCAACCTCAGTATTACAACGACCGTTCCCGGAGCCACCATTTTGTATACTTTAGATGGTTCAGAGCCTAAACTCTCGAATTTAGGAGGAACCACCTACAGCTATAAAAATCAATATCCATTTGCACCTGGTCAAGTTACCGGACCATTGCTTAACCAAAGTTTCAGAACTTTACAATACAGTGCGCCCATTAGCATCGTAGATCGTTCATCACAACCCAATAAAATTTCAGCCATCTCAACTACTTATGATTTTAATCCGACCTATATTCCGGCAAGTCCAATTTTTAAAGGAACTGTAGTTCGTGCTAAAGTAGTAAAAGCAGGTGCGCTTGACAGCCAAACAACAACTAAATCATATTACATATCTCCTCAAGGGGCTTCCAGATTTTCTTTACCTGTGGTCTCATTAAGTGTAGATGAAAACTTGCTTTTTGATTACAACCAAGGAATTTTGGTGGCCGGTGTTGATTTTGACAACTGGCGTGTGGCCAATCCGAATGATGAAGCACCAACCATTGGCGAGGTGGCCAACTTCTTCCGCCGTGGTAGTGAAACTGAAAGAAACACCAACTTTACTTATTTTGAAAATGGGATTCCTGTGCTTAATCAGAACATCGGACTGCGCATCCACGGAGGCTCATCGCGCGTAGCTCAGAACAAATCATTCGTGTTCTATTCTCGCTCAGATTATGGTGACGATACAATGAGTCATCAGTTTTTTAATGACAGAAGTTTTGACAGCTTCCAAAGCATTGTGTTGCACAATTCCGGAAACGACTACAACCAAACCATGTTTCGTGATGCTCTTTGTCATCAATTGCTCAAAAACTTGCACATCACCACCAAAGGATGGCAGCCCACGGTTACTTTTCTCAACGGTGAATATTGGGGAATATTGAGTTTCCGTGATAAAATTGACGACAAATTCTTCAATCGCGTATACAACATTGCCTCAACTGACATCCAAGTTTTAGAAAACGAATATTGGATTGTTGAAGGCGGACAAACGGCTCAAGATGATTACTACACGCTTGTTGACTATATGGAAGGGCACACTTTGAGCGATCAGGCCAACTACGATTATATAACAACACAATTGGATCCAGAGAGCTTTAAAGATTATTACATTTCGAATATTTTCTTAGAAAATGCCGATTGGCCGGTAAACAATATTTATTACTGGAGAAAGAAAACCGCATCATACATTCCTGATGCACCCTACGGACATGACGGAAGATGGCGCTGGATGGCTCATGATATGGATGACACCTTTGCCATTTCAAACAGCGATATCACCTTAAATAGTTTGGCAGATGCAACAGCCGAAAATGGTCCAGGCTGGCCAAATGCTCCTTGGTCAACTTTATTCTTGAGAAGAATGCTTGAGAATCCTGGATTCAAAACTGATTTCATCAACCGATTTGCCGATTTGCTCAACACTACTTTCTTAACTTCAAGAATGTTGTCAAAAATGGCCGAAATGAAATCAACTTTAGACCCTGAAGCGCCCGGACAATTTACACGTTGGGGTGTACCAGAAAACAATGGTGACTGGAACTATTTCTTAGGAAAACAAACCACGTTCATCAACCAACGTCCGGCCATTCAAAGAGATCACATCCGCGGGAAATTTGGAATTGCCAACAACATCAACGCAACACTCAATGTGTCTAATACAGCGTATGGTTATGTGAAAATCAACACCATCGACATCAAAGAAGGTACAGATGGAATTTCGGCCAATCCATATCCGTGGACCGGAGTTTACTTCTCAAACATTCCGGTAAAATTAAAAGCAATTGCTTTGCCTGGTTATGTGTTTAGCCACTGGACGGGTGCCTCATCAAGCACCGCCGATGAAATCACTATTACTTCAGCAACTAACTTTAGTGTAACAGCAGTATTTATTCCTGAAACAACTGCTTCAAGCCACCCTATTTACTATTGGATGATGAATTCGGCTATTGCCAATAACCTTCCGTTACAAACATTAAATACAACATACAAAGCCGGAACAACCGATGGTGTTATTGAATATCAATCTTGCTTGGTGGGTTATCCGTTTACATCACTTGATCCAAATTGGAGAAAAGCTTCAATGGAAAGAAGAAACAGCCCAACAGATATTAACTATCTTCCGGAGCTTAACAATAATTTACCTTTCTTGACCAGTGATATGAAAGGATTACAAATCAAAGAACCATTACAAAGCGGAAGTCTTGAAAACACGATGGTTTTTAATTTCTCAACCAGCGGATACAGAGATATTGCGTTTTCTTTTGCTGCCATCAACGAGTTAACCAACGCAACTTCAATTATAGTAGACTATTCTACTGTAGCAGGATCACCTGCTTGGTCAACTGCCGGATTGAGCTCTAGTACATTGGCGCTCGGAAGCGGATATGCCTTGTACCATGTTGATTTTAGTTCGATTGCTGCAGCAGATAACAATCCGAATTTTAAAGTTCGTTTGCGTTTTGCCGGAACCAACATGACTGCTGATACCGGAGCGCGCATCACCTTCAACAATATCGCCGTTGAGGGAATTGCTTTACCTCTTGCTGTAAATCAAGTTGTTGAAGATGCGTTTTCGGTTTTCCCGAACCCATTTACGGATGAGATTAACATCATTGGCGTTGGCCAAAACCAAGAAGTTACATACGAAGTTTACGGTTTAGACGGTCGAATGATTAAAGCCGGAAAACTCGATAACGCACAAGCTAATTTAGCAGATATTCCTAGCGGAATATATCTACTTCAATTGCACAGCGAAGGTAAATCTGAAACTAAAAAAATCATCAAAAAGTAAATTCTAAACTTAAATTATTTCAAGGTGAAAAGAGGAGACATTTAAAGTGTTCTCCTCTTTTTTTATCGATGAAACTCAAGTGCTTATTATAAAAATGCTGTTCATCGACTATCTGGGCTTTGTGCCGAAAAAAAAACGCTCATGGTTTCATTATCAATATTTTTACATCCCAAAGAGCAAACAAACCATGAAGATTTTTACACGATCATTGATCGCCTTATTTCTATGGGCGACTATCTCAGAAGTTCAAGCACAAAACATTGTCATCAATGAGCTTCTAGCCTCAAATACCGCCTCAATTCAGGATGAAGATTCAAGCCGAGAAGATTGGATCGAATTATACAACAACAGTTCAGTTTCGGTGAATCTTTCGGGCTATGGCCTTAGCGACGATCCGGCTTTGCCTCTGAAATGGACTTTCCCAAATGTAACTGTTGCAGCGGGTCAGTATTTAATCATCTGGGCTTCTGACAAAAACCGAGCAGTTGCCGGTCAGCCGTTACACACCAATTTTAAAATCAGCGGTAGTGGTGAAGCTTTATACCTGACAAATCCTTCCGGAACTACAATAGATAGTGCGCCGGCGGCTAATTTGCCTGCGAATGTTTCTTATGGGCGTCTTCCGAACGGAACCGGCCCTTTTGTGTTTTTCGGAACACCTACACCCAATACAGTTAACGCAAGTACAGGTTATTCGGGTACATTGAACACGCCGAATTTTTCACAGAATGCAGGTTTTTATACCTCCGGATTCACGTTGAACTTATCTACCACAGAACCAGGAACCACCATTTTGTATACCTTAGATGGCTCTGAACCTGATGAAAACAATCTTTCCGGAACCACTTACACCTACAAAAACCAATACATTGAAACGCCTGGGCAATCCAGCGGACCTTTCCTCAACAACAGCTACCGTACTTTTCAGTATTCGGCTCCGCTGAGCATCACAGATCGAACTTCACAGGCCAATGATTTGGCAGCTATGTCGTCAACTTTCAGCTTTAATCCAACTTACATTCCGTCGTTTAATGTTTTTAAAAGCACAACGGTTCGAGCTCGGGTGGTTAAACCAGGATATTTACCGAGTCCGATTGTGACCAAAAACTATTTCATCACTCCGTTAGGCAGCAGTAAATATACCTTCCCGGTAGTGTCTATTAACTTAAACGAAGACCGATTTTTTGATTACAATACCGGAATTTTTGTGGCCGGAAAAGATTTTGATCTTTGGCGAGCGGCTAACCCGAACGGAAGTGCTAAGTCAAGCAAACGCGGGAATTATTATCTAGAAGTAGATGACGAGCGCAGTGGTAACTTTAGTTATTTTGTCAACGGTAACGAAGTGGTTAACCAAGAAGTCGGATATAAAATCCGCGGTGGTGTTTCGCGTCGTTTTCAAAGTAAATCTCTTTCGGTTTATGCTCGTTCTGATTACGGTGATGACGATTTGGACTATAATTTCTTTAGCAATTTACCCTATACCGCTTATGAACGTTTGACCCTTTCAAACTCAGGTGGTGATTTTACCAGCACCATGTTCCGCGATGCTTTTTTACATGATTTGTGTAAAGAACTCTACCCGGAAAAAGAAGCTTATCAGCCCGCTATTGCCTTTGTTAACGGCGAATATTGGGGTATTCTTAATTTACGTGAGCGCTTTGACGACAACTATTTTAAACGCGTTTACAATACTTCGGCAGTAGATTTTCTAGAAAATGACAGTGTTGTTAAAGAAGGTGATACAGCACATTACACGGCCATGGTCAATTATCTCAATAATAATTCTCTGGCCTCACAAGCTAATTACGATTACATCAAAACACAGGTCGATCCTGAAAATGTAGCCGATTATTTCATTGCCAACATCTTTTTTCAAAACGAAGATTGGCCCAACAACAATATGTTCTTTTGGCGCAACAAAATAGCGGCTTACAATCCGGCAGCGCCTTATGGACTTGACGGAAGATGGCGCTATATGTTTCACGATATGGACAACTCTATGTCGTTTGTTTTTGGTGATTACACCTCAAATACATTGGCTGTAGCTACCTCTGTTGATACACCTCCCTACTATCTAAATCCGGCTTATTCAACTTTGGTTTTGCGTAAATTACTTACCAATATCGGTTTTAAAAATGATTTTATCAACCGATTTGCTGATTTACTCAATACTTCATTTTTAAGCAGCAGAACCACGGCTCGTTTGAACGAAATGGCCGCAGTGGTTCGACCAGAAATTACCGCTCATTCAGCCCGATGGAAAGCGCCTTCGAGTTTAAGTTCATTTGAGAGTAATGTTGAATATGAAGAAGAGTTTTTATCGCATCGACCAGAAATACAAAGAGACCACATTCGATCCGTTTTTTCGATAGATTCAAACATCACAGCATCACTCAATGTTAATGATGTGGCTCAAGGCTACATCAAAATGAATACGATTAATATAGTTCAGGGAACACCGGGTATCACAGCGGCCAATCCGTATCCGTGGACGGGGATTTATTTCAAAAACATTCCTGTAAAACTAAAAGCCGAAGCCAAACCGGGTTATATTTTCTCACATTGGTCAGGCGCATCAAACAGTACCAATGCAGAAATTACCTTAACTCCGTCAGCGAATTTTTCAATTACTGCGCACTTTGTGGCCGACACAAATACTGATGTTTTTGTTCCGATTTATTTTTGGATGATGGACGGCAACATCGTCAACGGAGCGCAACTCACCAGTTTGAATACTACATATGAACTCGCTGCCGATGGTGTAATTCAATACCAATCGTGTTTGTCCGGTTATCCGTACCCTTCAGGAAATCCGAACTTCGGAAAAGCGTCTATGGAGCGTCGCAACAACCCGACAAGCATCAACTATCGTCAATCGGTCAACGGAAACATCGCTTATGCCTCGAGCAATATGCGCGGTCTGCAAATCAAACAACCTTTTCAAAGCAACGGCCTAGAAAACACCATGGTTTTTCAGTTTTCAACCGCCGGATACAAAAAACCTAAATTTACTTTTGCTGCGGTTGATGAAGGCGCGGCCAGCGGAATATCGGTAGATTATTCGGTCAATGCCGGAACACCGATTTGGATTACTACTGGTTTGACATCAACTTCGTTAGCATTAACATCAACTTATCAATTATTTACGGTTGATTTTTCAACGATTGCCTCGGCCGACAACAATCCGAATTTTAAAATCAGATTCCGTTTTACCGGCTCAAATATGACCGCTGATAATGGCGCGCGCGTTACTTTTAACAACATTGCAGTCGATGCGGTTCAACTTAAATTGTCGTATCCTTCACCTAATTCATACACCGTCGGAACTGCTATTACCGCTTTATCGCCCACCACTTCTGAAACGATTCTTTCTTATAGTGTGTCACCAGCTTTACCGGCTGGATTAACACTTAACACATCAACCGGTGTCATCTCAGGAACGCCAACTGTGGTGAGCCCAACCACAACCTATACCATCACCGGAACCAAAGCTAGTGGAAGCGTTACCTTTGGTGTGGTCATCAACGTGAATGAGGCCGCTCCGAGCAATTTGAGTTATCCGTCACCGAATGTCTTTACGGTAAATTCAGCGATTCCTAATTTAAACCCATCGGTATCAGGCGGAGCAGTTTTGAGCTATAGTGTTTTACCTGCGCTGCCGAATGGTTTGAGCATGAATGTGCTCACTGGAGTGATTTCAGGAACGCCAACAGCCGAACAAGGCGCATCAACTTATACAGTTACCGCTACCAATTCAGGCGGTTCTGCTTCATTTGGCATCGTGATTTCAGTCAATGATGTTGCTCCTTCAAATTTAAGCTATCCAACACCGAATATCTTTACCAAAAACACCGCCATTAGCAACCTAACGCCAACTGTTTCGGGGGGCAGCGTTACATCATACAGCATTGCGCCGGCGCTTCCGAATGGTTTGAATTTGAATATTTCTACGGGTGTCATTTCAGGAACTCCGGCACAAATCAGCAGCATTACAACCTATACAATTACAGCGGCCAATGCTTTCGGATCGACAACATTTGATCTGCAAATTACCGTAAAAGATATCGCGCCTTCTGCCTTGAGCTATAACTCTCCGAATATTTTTACCAAAGACGTAACCATCGGCAATCTGAACCCAACGGTTTCAGGCGGAGCGGTAGTTCAATATGTTGTAAGCCCGGCGCTTCCGGCTGGATTATCTATTGATGCAACAACCGGAATCATTTCAGGAACACCAACGAATATTACATCTTCAGCTACTTATACTGTTACGGCTAGCAATAGCGGAGGCTCAGCTTCATTTGGCGTAGTTATTACCGTGCGCGATGTGGCCCCTACAGCTTTAAGCTATCCAACACCCAATGTATTTGTCAGAAATACAACTATTACTCCTTTGACACCAACGGTATCGGGAGGAACTGTGGTTAGTTTTAGCATCAGTCCATCTTTGTCTTCAGGTTTGAGTTTGAATACTGCTACCGGCGTGATTTCAGGAACACCCACGGCTTTAAGAACTGCAACCAATTATACCGTAACTGCAACCAATACCGGTGGCTCAACGAGTTTTATTGTAAACATAACTGTAAATGAAACTCCACCAACAAATTTGAGCTACAACACACCCAATATTTTTACCCGGGGCACGGCCATTACCGCTTTAAATCCGAGCGTTTCAGGCGGCGCGGTAAGCTCGTACAGCATTAGTCCAAGTTTGTCGGCCGGTTTGGTATTTAACACCTCTACCGGACGTATTTCGGGAACACCGTCGGCGATTCGCGCTACAACCATCTATACCATAACAGCAACTAATTCTGGCGGTTCAACTTCATTTGATGTGAGTATTACGGTGAATGATATTCCGCCGAGCAATTTGAGCTACAACACACCTAATGTCTACACGCGCGGAACGGCTATTGCCAACTTGAATCCAACTATTTCAGGCGGACCAATAACCGCATACAGCATTAGCCCGAGTTTGTCGGCGGGCTTGAATTTCAACACCAGTACCGGACGTATTTCTGGAACACCTTCGGCTATTCAGCCATTAACGGTATATACAGTTACGGCAACTAATTCAGGAGGTTCCATATCTTTTGATGTGAGCATTACCGTTAAAGATATTGCGCCGACTAATCTCAGTTATAATTCACCAAATATTTATACTGTAGGAGTTCCGATTACTCATCTTCATCCATCGATTTCAGGCGGAGCAGTAGTCAACTACAGTATTTCGCCTAGTTTACCAAGCGGATTGACTTTTAATACCGCAAATGGTGAAATTGAAGGAACGCCTAATGTAGTTTCATCGACAGCAATTTATACAGTGACAGCCTTCAATTCCGGTGGATCAACTTCGTTTGGAGTTTCGATAACGGTGAATGATATCGCGCCTTCAACTTTGAGTTATACATCTCCGAATGTGTTTACCGTTGGAAGTCCGATTGTAGATTTGATTCCGAATTTCTCAGGAAATGTGA